>NZ_JBQEOS010000002.1:425752-528412 GCF_052045385.1 Microbacterium sp. 22296
CGATGCCGGGGACTCAGCCGGGAGGGATCATCCCTCCGCGATGGCGAACCCGCCGGCGGGCACCACCACCGTGACCGCGCCGTCGGTGGACGTCGTCCGCAGGAGCGAACCCGAGGCGTCGTACACCTTCACCGTCGACGGCACGCCGTCGGCGCCGATGGTCGTGCGCTGGGGCGCGATCGCGCTCGAGTGCACGAGTTCGCCGCGGGCGTCGCCGCCCAGGACGAGGCGCGAGATCCACGGCCGCACGATGAGTCCGTCGAGGGTCAGGTCTCCGCGCAGGGCGGTGACGCGCACGTCGGTACCCGACACGGGAGCGATCAGCCGGTAGGGCAGAAGCGCTCCGGGCGTGGGCGAGATCCCCTGCGCGGGCCCGGTGACGTTCAGCAGGCCGCCGTTGCGCCACGTCGACGTCGTCGTGACACCCGGCTCGGTCTTGACGACGGGTTCGACCCACCGGCGCACATCCGAGGCGCCGAGGTCCCACGTGGCGCTCTGACGCGGCTGCAGCGTCAGGCCGTCACCCGACCAGCTCGACTCCCCCGTCCACGACGACTCCGGAGTGAAGACCGTGCCGTCGGTGCGGGTGGCGTCCTCGGCCTCGACGTACTCCAGCCCCACGCGGCTGTCGACGGCGGTCAGCGCGGCGGCCCGGGCGGCGACGGCGGGATGCGCGTCGAGCGCGAGGGCGGTGAGCAGGCCGTGGATGGTCGACTCCGCGCCGCTGTTGCGGTTGACGGTGCCGTCGGGCTGCAGGCCGTCGAAGGTCACACCGGTGGCCGGGTCGTACATCTTCGCTCCGGCGTGGTTGGCGCCGAAGAACCAGGCGGCCTGAAGGCCCGCGAGCTGCGCGAACGCGTCGGAGCCGGTGGTGTCGGCGAGGGCGAGCAGCGACTGCACCCGCGAGTCGGCCCCGTACGCGATCTGCACACGGTCGGTGGGGCTGGGGTTCCAGCCGTTGTCGGGTCCGCCGGCGGTGAGCAGCGTGGTGGTGAAGCTCGTGGCATCCGTGATCGCGGGCTTCACGAGCGCGTCGTCGTCGAACAGGTCGCCGGCCACGGCGAGCGCGGCGGGCATCTGCGAGCCCCACGCGTGCCAGATCGCGGGCGACTGCGCCCACGGCAGGACGGCGCCGTAGGGCCACTGACGGGGGGATCCGGATGCCATGGCGGCGATGCCCTCGGCGAGTCGCCGCGCCGCGGTGGCCGAGGTGTCGTCGCCCGCCTTCACGGCGGCGGAGAGTCCGAGGACGGCTTCGGCGGAGGCGTCGGCGCCGTCGGTGATGAGCCACGCGGGCACCGTCTTGCCGTCGGACTCGACGTACTGGCCGTACTTCGACAGCACGTCGCGCTCGATCGCACCGCGCGAGAGGGCGAGACGCTCCTTGAGGAAGGCGGCGAAGGCGGGGTCGTCGTCGGCGAACGCGGCAAAGCCCTCGCCGAGAGCCCAGACGGTGCGCGCGGTCCAGTAACTGGGGCCGGAGTCGGAGGGATCGGGAAGCTCGATCGGCTCGGCCGAGGGGTTGAGCTCGCCGTCGGGTTGCATCCAGAGCACCACGTTCCCGGCGGAGGGGCCGTCTGTCGTCTGGTGGTAGGCGACGGTGCGCAGCAACTCGTACGCCTTCTGGCGACTGTCGGGGTCGCCGGTCAGCTCCCAATGCCGCGTGTACACGACGGCGGCTCGGGTGTTGTCGTCGGCGTTGTAGGCGCCCTGGCCCCAGTCGCCGGTGGCGGGATCGAGCGGGCCGCCGCCCACGCGCTCGAAGGTTCCTCCGTCTCGGGCGTCGGCGTATGTCCAGGGGGCGAGGAGCGTGGGCTCCTCCGCCTGGCGATACGTCGAGTGTCCGGCGACGTCGGCGGGCGGTGTCGCCTCGTCGAGCAGGAAGTCGAGGTGGTCGAGGTTCGTCAACGCTCCGGGCGACGGGGAGGCCGCAGCGGCAGGGACGGCGGTCAGCGTCACCGCGAGGGCGGCGGTGCTCAGCACCGCCGAGATGCGCGCACTTCGTCGTGCGTTCATGGGGGGTTCCTTTCGATGGAGGTTCAGGATGCAGGAGATCTGCGCTCCGTGTAAGGGCCGATCGCGGAATTCCGCGGTGAGCGGATGCCGTGGGTCAAAATCTCCTGCGTTGTGTCCGCCCTGCCGGGCCGCCCGCGACCCGCGTGCGGCGACGAGCCGCACGGGGGTGGCCGGGGGCCACCGCGCCCGCGCCACCACGGCGTCGGGCGCGGCGGACCGGTCAGTCGGTGCGCTCGAGCAGGGCGACGCCGATCTTGGAGTCCGCCATGCCGTAGAACACGAAGTGGCGGCCCTCGATCTCCTCGATCGCGGTCGGGAACACGACGTTGGGCACGATGCCGCTGCGCTCGTCGTCGGTCTCGGGGGCCAGGAGCGGCTCGGGAGTGCGTGCGATCACGCGGGTGGGGTCCTCGGCATCCAGGATCAACGCCCCGGCCGCGTAATTGACCTTCTGCTGCTGCGAGAACGCGCTGTCGATCACGCCGGTCACCCCGTGGTGCAGCACGAGCCACCCCTCGGGGATGCGCAACGGCGGCGGTCCCCCGCCGATCTTGAGCTCCTCGAACGGGTACTGCGGCCCCGCGACGAAGCGGTGCTGCTCCCAGAGGGCGAGCGCCGAGAGGTCGTCGCGCACGGCCGCCAGCGGCACGTAGCTGATCCAGATCGACTGCCGCTCGTCGTCGACGCCCGCGGGGACGCGCACGCCCTGCCCGGGCTTCGTCTCGCCGAGGTCCCACATCGGCCGGTGCAGCACCGCGAGCGACTCGGTGCCGTCGGGTGCGGTGACCGGCTCGGGGAAGAACACGGTGTCCTTGTTGTGGAAGAGGTTGAGGTCCATGTCGAGGTCGTCCTGGTACCGGAACATCGCCGGTCCCAGTCGTCGCCACTCGCGGAGGTCCTCCGACACCGCGACAGCGGTGCGCGGCCCGAGCGGACCGTAGGCGACGTACGTCATGACGTGCAGGCCCAGGGCTTCGATCCACGTCGTGCGCGGGTCTTCCGTGCCGGCGTTGCCGACGCCGCGCTCCCACCCGCGGTCGGGTTGCAGCACGACGCCCTCGCGCTCGACCGAGACGGGCACGCCGTGCTCGACGATCACGCGGGCGATCCCGACGCGCGAGACATTGCCCGCGGACACCAGGCGCGGCAGCAGGTACAGCCGGCCGTCGGGGCCGCGACCGGATGCCGGGTTCAGCACGCCCTCGGCCTCGTCGGCGTTGCCGGGCTCGGGGGTCATCACCACCCCGACGCGCGTGAGGCGGTAGGGGACGGGGGATGCGGGGGTCATTGTCATCCTTTCACTCCGGATCCGAGGTCGTTCGAGGTGAAGTAGCGCTGGAAGATCAGGAACAGCGCTACCGCGGGGGCTGCGAGCACGACGGCACCGGCCATCATGGCGCCGAAGGGATTGGCGGTGGATGCCGCGATGTTGGAGATGAAGTTCGCCAGCGACACCGCCAGCGGCTGCATCGCCGCTTCCTTCGTGATGAGGAACGGCCAGAGGAACTCGTTCCACGGACCGATGAAGGTCAGCAGCACTGCGGTCAGCAGCGCCGGGCGCACCAGCGGCAACGCGACGCTCCACAGCAGGCGGAACTCGCCGGCGCCGTCGATGCGGGCGGCGTCGAAGAGCTCCTTCGGAAGCTGCAGGAAGTACTGCCGGAAGATCACCACGGCCGTGGAGTTGATGAAGAACGGCAGGATCATGCCGAGGTAGCTGTCGCTCAGGCCGTAGTCGCGGGCGATCATGACGTAAAGCGGGATCATCAGCAGCTGGAACGGGATCACCTGCACCAGCAGCACGAGGGCGAAGGTGGCCGAACGTCCGCGCCATCGCAGCACCGCGAGCGCGTAGCCGGCGAGGACGCCGAACACGAGCGTGCCGAGGATCACCCCGCCGGTGAAGATGCCCGAGTTCACCAGTCCCTGGAGCAGGTTGATGCGCCCGTCGATCGCGGTGTAGTTCTCCACGGTCAGGTTCGACGGGTGCGGGAAGGCTCCCGCGATCGAGGTGTCGGGGCTCGTCTGCAGCGACCCCGCGATCATGTAATAGAAGGGGAACAGGAAGGCGAGGGCACCGACGGTCAGCACACCGTAGGTGGCGATCTTGCTTCTCATGACTCCTCCCGTCCGACGAACCGGCGCTGCAGCAGCGCGATGACGAGCACGAAGATGATGAGCACCACGCCGATGGCCGCGGCCACGTCGGGGTTCTGCTGCTCGATCCCCTTCTGGTAGACGAGGAGCACGGGCGACGTGGACGCGCCGTTGGGTCCCCCGCCGCTCGTGAGCAGGTAGGGCTCGGTGAAGAGGTTCGCGCCCGTGATGGTCGACAGCAGGACGACGAGGAACGTCGCCGGCCGCACCCCCGGCACCGTGACCGTGAAGAACTGACGGATGCGCCCGCCGCCGTCGACCCCGACCGACTCGTACAGCTCCCGCGGAACGTTCTGGAGGGCGGCGAGGTAGAGCAGGATGTAGAACCCCAGCCCCTTCCAGGTCACGAACAGCGCGATCGTCGGCATCGCCAGCGCGGAGTTGACCAGCCACGACGGGCTGGGAGCGAGAGGCCCGAGCACGTTGTTGACCAGGCCCGTGTTGGAGAACAGGAACAGCCACACGGCGACGACCGCGACGGATGCCGTGACGTAGGGCACGTAGAACGCGACGCGGAAGAAGGTGCGGGCCCGCACCACGCGGTCCAGCGCCGTGGCCAGCAGGATCGACAGCACCACCGTCAGCGGCACGTTGATGAGCAGGAAGATGCCGACGTTGCCGAACGCCCGCCACACGGCGGGGTCGGTGAGGGCGGTGACGTAGTTGTCGAACCCGACGAACGGGCGCTCGACGTTCGCGCCGGGGGCGGTGAAGAAGTAGTCGTGGAACGACATCCACACCGCGAACACGATCGGATACGCGAAGACGACCCCGATGAAGATCAGGTACGGGGCGGAGAACAGGATGCCGAGCGGCTGCGCCCCGAACGGACGACGCCGCTTCGCGGTCGCGGTCTCCGCACCCGCCGCACGACCCGGCCCCCCGGGGTCGCCCCCGGTGCGGCCGGGCGTGCCGGCGACGGACGTGGTCATGTCAGTTCCCCGCCGCCAGCTGGTCGATCTGGGTCTTGGCATCCGAGAGGAAGGACGAGACGTCTCCCTCGCCGAAGATGACCGCTTTCGAGTAGCCGTCTCGGAACGTCTGCCAGATCTCCACGGAGTTCTGCACGTTGGGCACCTCTACCGTGCGCGCGGCCTGGTCGCCGAACTGCTGGTAAGCGGGGTTGGCCGAGAAGTACTCGGCGTAGGTGTCGGTCAGGTTCTGGCGGAGGGGCATCTGGCCGGTCTCTTCCAACCAGGTGCCGTCCTGCTCCTCGCTCGTGGCGAACTTCAGCACGTCCCACGCGGTGGCCTTGTTCTCGCAGGCGGTGAACAGGCCGACGTTCTTGGCGTCGCTGAACGTCCACGTCTCGTCCGCTGCGGTCCCCTGCTCGGTCGGCACGGGCACGGAACCCCAGTTGACCTTGTCCTGGTAGACCGAGATGGCCCACGGTCCGACGATCGCCATGGCGGCCTGCGCGTCGGCGAACGCGTCGCCCTGATACTGCTCGTTGCCGGCGAGCTGCTCGCCGTACACGGTGCGCCAGAAGTCGGCCACCGCTTCGCCGTTCGCATCGTCGAAGGTCGCCTGACCGTCCTGCACGAGCGCCGTCCCGCCGGTCTGCGCCGCGTACAGCGGGTAGAAGTCGAACCACGACTGGAAGAACTCGCTCGTGGGTGCGGGGTTGATGGCGTAGGGGGCGACTCCCGCCGACTTCAGCGTCCGCGCCGTCTGCAGGAACTCGTCGTAGGTCGACAGCTGCGGGTTCTCGGGGTCGAGCCCGGCCTGGGCGAAGAGGTCCTTGTTGTAGAAGATCATGACCGGGTTGCTCTTCCACGGCAGCTGGTAGAAGCCGCCGTCGTCGGAGCGGTACTGGTCGGCCAGGTCGCCGCTGCGGTCGGTGATGTACTGCTCGCCGTCGGGGAACTCCGACAGGTTGACGAGTCCGCCCTGACGCTGGAACCCGGGCACGGCCGCGGGCGAGGTGTTGAAGATGAGGCACGGGGCGTTGCCGGCGGTGATCGCCGCGCCGATGACCTCTTCGCTCGAGGAACCGGCGGGGATCTCCTGCGCGGTGACCTGCTGGTCGGGGTTGGCGCTGTTCCAGGCCTCGACCATCTGCTCGCCCCACGCGATCTCGGCGTCGTTGTTGGAATACCAGATGGTGATGGGGCCGCGCGCGTCCATGCCGCCCGCTCCCCCTCCCCCGCCGCTGCAGGCGGAGAGGGCCAGGATGCCGGTGGCGGCTGCTGCTGTGGCGAGAATGCGTCGTCGCATGTCTTCCTCCTTGTGAGTGCGGGTCGTCCCGCGGTGAGTCAATCGGTCGGCGGCGCCCCTGTGGAGGCGCGGACGATCAGTCGGGGGTCGGGGAGCATGAGGGCCCCGGGCGCCGCACCCGTGGTCGCGGCGAGCAGCGCGCGCGCGGCCGCTGCACCCCATCCCCGCGCGTCGGTGGCGACGCTCGTGAGCGCCGGGAAGAGGTGGCGGCCGATCTCGGCGTCGTCGAAACCGGTGATCGACAGGTCGCGGGGCACGACGAGACCGCGCCGCTGCGCGCGCCCCAGGCCGGCGATGGCCATGTTGTCGTTGGAATACACGATCGCCGTCGGCGGCTGAACGGCATCCAGAAGGGCGTCGGTGGCCCGGGCTCCGTCGGCGGCGCTGAAGTCGGTCGCCACGACGCGAGACCGGATGCCACGGGCTGCCGCCGCGGCCTCGAACGCCGCCGTGCGCGTGCGCCCGTGCAGCATCGTGTCGGGACCTGCCACGTGCGCGACGTCGGTGTGGCCGAGGTCGGCGAGGTGGTCGACGGCCAGGCGGATGCCCGCACCGTCGTCGATGGAGACCGACGTGAAGGGGCTGGCGACGTCGGGCACGCCGAGCGTCACCGCGGCGATGCCCAGGCTCGCCACCAGCGGAACGCGTGCGTCGTCGGTGCGGAGGTCGGAGAGGATGACGCCGTCGACACGGCGGTCGGCGACGAGACCGCGATAGGTCTCCTCCTCCTGGCGGCCGGGAGTCGCGGCGGCGAGCACCAGCACTTGGCCCGAGACCGAGAATTCGTCCTCGACGCCGGCGATGAACGAGGGGAAGAAGGGGTCGGCCGCGATCACGTCGGGGCTGCGACCGATGACGAGCCCGCACGCGAACGCGCGACCGACGCTCAGGGATCGAGCGCGCAGGTTCGGGCTGAAGCCCATGTCCGCGGCGACGGACAGGATGCGGTCGCGGGTGTCGGGGGCGACGCCTGCACGACCGTTCAGGGCGAACGAGACGAGGCCCTTGCTCACGCCTGCGCGGCGCGCGACGTCGGCGATGGTGGGTCGCGTGTCGTTCGTCATCCGTCACCTCTTCGTGTCGTGTGCTGCAGTCTAAACCGGTTCAGGTCTCCTGACTCTAAACCGGTTCAGAACGAGGGGTCAAGGCCTTGCAGCGTTCGCACAGGGTGCGATCGGGTGCGGTGTGCGCGCGTCGCGAGCGGGGTGGGCGGGGTCTGCGGACCGGCAGCGCAACCCCCGCGCGATGTCGGAGGCCGTCGCTAGCGTGAGCACCATGAGCGAACGCGAATACGATCTCATCGTCATCGGTGCCGGCCCCGTCGGTGAGAACGTCGCCGATCGTGCCGTGCAGGCCGGCCTCACCGCCGCCATCGTCGAGTCGGAACTCGTCGGCGGCGAGTGCTCGTACTGGGCGTGCATGCCGTCGAAGGCCCTGTTGCGCAGCGCCGCGGCTCTGCGCGCGGCGCGCGACGTCGACGGAGCGAAGCAGGCCGTCACCGGTGACCTCGACGTCGAGGCCGTCCTTCGCCGGCGAGACACGATGACCAGCAACTACGACGACTCCGGCCAGGTCCAGTGGCTCCAGGGGGCGGGGATCGACCTCGTTCGCGGCCACGGCACCCTCACCGGTGAGAAGACCGTGCGCGTCACGGCCGCCGACGGCACGACCACCGATCTCGTCGCCCGGCACGCCGTGGCGGTCTGCACGGGCTCCGCCGCGCTGCTCCCCGACATCCCGGGTCTCGCCGAGGTCTCCCCCTGGACGAGCCGTGAGGCCACCGCGGTCGAACAGATCCCCGGCGCGCTCGCCATCATCGGCGGGGGCGTGGTCGGAGCCGAGATGGCGACGGCGTTCGAAAGCCTCGGATCCGCGGTCACGATCATCGCGCGCTCAGGCCTGCTCGGAGGCAACGAGCCGTTCGCGGGCGAGCTCGTCGCCGCCTCGCTGCGCGACCGCGGCGTCACGGTCAAGACGGGCGCCGACACGACCGCCGCCCGCCGCGACGACGACGGGCGCGTCATCCTCGAACTCTCCGACGGCACGACCGTCACCGCCGACGAGGTTCTCGTCGCGGTCGGTCGTACGCCCCGCACACACGACCTCGGACTGGATGCCGTGGGCCTCGAGCCCGGCTCGTGGCTCGACGTCGACGACACGCTCCTCGTGCGCGGCTTCGATTGGCTCTACGCGGTGGGCGACGTCAACCACCGCGCGCTGCTCACCCACCAGGGCAAGTACCAGGCCCGCGCCGCCGGCGACGTGATCGCCGCCCGCGCGCAGGGCGCCGACGTCGACGACGCTCCGTGGGGTGCGCACGTCGCCACCGCCGATCACGACGTGGTCCCCCAGGTCACATTCACCGATCCTGAGGTGGCATCCGTCGGTCTCACCGCCGCGAACGCCGAGAAAAAGGGGCTGAACGCGAAGGTGCTCGACTACGACCTGGCGAGCATCGCCGGATCGAGCGAGCAGTCCGATGCGTACGTCGGCAAGGCGCGGGTGATCGTCGACCTCGACCGCGGCGTGCTCGTCGGCGCCACGTTCGTCGGCCCCGACATCGCCGAGTTGCTGCACTCGGCCACCATCGCGATCGTCGGAGAGGTGCCGGTGAAGCGACTCTGGCACGCCGTGCCGTCCTACCCGACGGTGAGCGAGGTCTGGCTCCGGCTGCTCGAAACGCTGGGGCGCGACTCCGCCTGACTCCGGACGCGCGCGAGCGTGCCCCGGGGCGGCGGCGCTCTACACATGCCGAGAAACGCCCTGACGTGCGAGACACGGCTTCTCCCGGCGTTTTTCGTTCGCCGAGGCGTTTCTCGCGGAGACTCGGGTCCGTGCGCGACGCGGACTCGTCGCTGCCCCTCCGCGTGGCGTAGCGTCGCACCATGCCTCGCACCGTCGCCCTCATCCGGGGAGTAGGAGGTCCGACGGCGTTGAGAATGCCCGCGCTGCGCGAGGTGTTGGCATCCGCGGGTCTGGGCGAGGTCGAGACGCTGCAGGTCGCCGGAAACGTCGTGCTCGACGATGCCGGCCGCTCCCCCGGCGAGATCGCGCAGGCGATCCGCGACGCCGTGCGCAGCGCGTTCGGCTTCGACCTCCCCGTCGTCATGCGCACGCACGCGGAGCTCGTCGACACCGCGTCACGGAATCCCTACGCGGATGCCGCCGAGGGGCGGTGGGTGCAGACCGTATTCCTCGACGGACGACCGGCTGCTGCGGCCCTGACGCTCCCCGACGGCATCCCCGAAGCTGCGGTTCTCGACGGACGCGAGGTGTTCGTGCGGTATCCCGAAGGCATCGGCGGCTCGAAGCTGCAGGCCGGCTGGTTCGAGAAGCGACTCGGGGTCGTCGGTACTGCCCGCAATGCCAACACGGTCGCGAAGCTCATCGCGATGAGCGCCTGACCCCCGCGCCGCAACCCGACACACCGCACCGAGAAACGCGCCCGTGCGCGAGAAACGCCTCGACACGGCGCTTCTCCTCCATAGAGGCGTTTCTCATCCCCCGCCGCGCGTCACGCCGCCCCGACCAACGCCACGCGCCGCCCGCCGCCCGCCGCTTGCCGCTTGCCGCTTGCCGCTTGCCGCTGAGAAACGCTCTCCCGCACAAGAAACGCCTCGACCCGGCGTTCCTCCCGACCAGAGGCGTTTCTCGTGTCAAATCGCACCCGCGGCGCGACCCCGCCCCATAACCCCACCCCACGGCGCGACCCCGCCCCGTAACCCCACCCCGCGGCGCGGCCCCGCCCCGCACCGGAACCGCCCATCCGCATCGAGAAACGCCCTCTCTCGCCAGAAACGCCCCGCCACGGCGTTTCTTCCACACCAAAGCGTTTCTCACGCGCCACCCGCACGACGCCCGCACCGCACTCACGCCCCACCGCACCCCCGCCTCGCCTCGCCTCGCCGCACCCCCTGAACGCACGCACGCACACCCGCCCACCCGCGCCGAGAAACGCCCTCCTCCGCCAGAAACGCCCCACCACGGCGTTTCTCCCACACCCAAGCGTTTCTCACGCGCCCCGCCGCACCCCGCCCCGCACCACCCCACGCCGCACCCACCGCGCCGAACCACCACCCCACGCCGCACCCACCGCGCCGCGCCACACCCCACGCAGCACGCCGCCCCCGCTCCACGGCCGCGCCGCACACGCAACACCGCCCCCGCGACGGTGGTCACGAGGGCGGCGAAGGGGCGACGCGTCAGTGGAAGAAGTGACGCTCGCCCGTGAAGAACATGGTCACACCGGCCGCGCGTGCGGCGTCGATGACCTCGGCATCCCGCACCGAACCGCCGGGCTGGATGATGGCCGAGATCCCGGCATCGATGAGCACCTGCGGGCCGTCGGCGAAGGGGAAGAACGCATCGGATGCCGCGATCGAGCCGCGGGCGCGGTCGCCCGCGCGCTCGACGGCGAGGCGGCACGAGTCGACGCGGTTGACCTGGCCCATGCCGATGCCGACCGTGGCGGAGCCCTGCGCGAGCACGATGGCGTTCGACTTCACCGCGCGGCACGACTTCCAGGCGAAGATGAGGCTCTCCATGTCGGCCTCGGCGGGGCGCTCGCCCGAGACGAGTTCCCAGTCCTTCGCGACGGATTCGATGTCGTCGGGGAACCGGTCGGCGTCCTGCAGCAGGAGGCCGCCCGACACCAGTCGCACGTCCATGCGCTCCTGCTGCCAGTCGACGGGCAGGCGCAGCACGCGGAGGTTCTTCTTCAGCTTGAACACCTCGAGCGCCTCGGGCTCGAAGTCGGGCGCGATGATCACCTCGGTGAAGATGTCGCGCAGGTTCTCGGCCATCTTCAGCGTCACGGTGCGGTTGGCGGCGATGACGCCACCGAACGCCGACACCGGGTCGCACTCGTGGGCGCGCAGGTGCGCCGAGGCGATCGGATCGAGGGCGTTGGGGGCGGCGACGGCGATACCGCAGGGGTTCGCGTGCTTGATGATCGCCACCGCGGGCTTGACCATGTCGAAGGCCGCGCGAAGCGCCGCATCGGCGTCGACGTAGTTGTTGTACGACATCTCCTTGCCCTGAAGCTGCGTGGCCTGGGCGATGCCGTGTCCGCCGACGCGCGAGTAGATCGCGGCGCGCTGGTGCGAGTTCTCGCCGTAGCGCAGCGTCGACAGGCGCTCGGCCTGGATGGTGAGGTGAGCGGGCAGGTCGATGTCGTCGCCGAGCGTGCCCTCGGCGAACCACGTCGACACGGCGGTGTCGTACGCGGCGGTGTGCGAGAAGGCGCGGGCCGCGAGCTCGCGCCGCTGCACGAGGTTGGTGCCACCCTGCGTCTGCAGGGCCTCGATGATCGCCGGATACGACTCGGGCGAGACGACGATGGCGACGTTGGCGTGGTTCTTCGCCGACGCGCGCACCATCGCGGGGCCGCCGATGTCGATCTGCTCCACGACGTCGTCTCCCTCGGCACCGGATGCCACGGTCTCGACGAACGGGTAGAGGTTGACCACGACGAGTTCGAAGGCACGGATGCCGAGCTCGTCGAGCTGCGCCTCGTGCGAGGCCAGGCGCAGGTCGGCGAGCAGGCCCGCGTGGACGTTCGGGTGCAGCGTCTTCACGCGTCCGTCGAGCGACTCCGGGAAGCCGGTGACAGCCGACACATCGGTGACGTCGTAGCCGGCCTCGCGCAGCAGGGTCGCCGAGCCGCCGGTCGAGACGATCTCGACGCCGGCCGCCGCGAGAGCGGCCCCGAGGTCGAGAAGACCGGTCTTGTCGCTGACGGAGACCAGCGCGCGTCGGATCGGGACGATGTCACGGGGACGGTAGTCGGCGGGGTCGTGGCGGGGTCCGGCCATGGCGTTCGGCTCCTGTGTCTCGAGTCGGATTCGTGATGCGCGACGGGCCGACGCCCGCCGGCGGGTCAGGCGGTTCGGGATGCCGCGGCGGCGAGGTCGAGCTCGCCCTCGGCGATGCGTCGGACGACGTCGATCAGCAGTCGGCGTTCGACGGGCTTGATGCGCTCATGGAGGCTGTCTTCGTCGTCGCCGGGGAGCACGGGGATGCGCTCCTGGGCGAGGATCGGACCGGTGTCGACGCCGGAGTCGACGACGATGACGCTCGCGCCGGTCTGCTCGACGCCCGCGGCGAGGGCATCGCGCACCCCGTGCGCGCCGGGGAATTCGGGCAGGTACGCGGGGTGGGTGTTGATGATGCGCGGTTCCCACGCGGCGACGAGGTCGGCGGGCAGCAGGCGCATCATGCCGCTGAGCACGACGAGCTCGGGCTGCCACACGGCGAGCTGCGCCCCGAGTTCGGCGCCCCACTCCTCACGGGAAGCGAAGGCGCTGTAGGGCACGAGGAAGGTCGGGATGCCGAAGTGCTCGGCGTGGGCGAAGCCGTCGGCCTCGCGATCCGCACCGACCGCGACCACGCGCGCCGGGAAGTCGGGGGCGGATGCCGCCTCGAGCAGGGCACGAAGGTTGGAGCCGGCGCCGGAGATGAGAACGGCGACCGTGAGCACGCGCCCAGTCTACGCAGGTGCGTCGACGCCCACGGGGTCGCGCCCGGGGTGCGGTGGGCCGATCGCTCAGCGCCGCTGGTCGGGGTCGTCCGCGCCGTCGTCGCCGGCCGCCGCCCAGGCTGCGCGGATCCGGGCGCGCACGTCGTCGTCGTCCGGCACGGCATCCGGACCGGCATCCGGTTTCGAGGGCGGTGTGTTCGTCGTCGACCGGGCGCTCGGCGGCGGGGTCGGGGGCGACGCCGGGGCCTTCGGTTTCTTCGTCGATGCGTCCGGGCCGGCGGGTTCGCTCCCCTTCGGCGGAGCCCCGAGGGCGCCGCCTCCCGTCGGATCGCTGACCGTGGAGGGTCCCCCGGTCGGGGTCGTCCGCGCCGACAGGGCATCGGCGGGGTCATCCGCGTCATTTGCGGCCCACCCCGGCAGATGGCCCCATGCCGACGCCGACGCGGACGGGGCTTCGTCGGGATACCGGTCGGTGGCGGGCCACGATGCCACGTCCGAACGCGCGCCGAACGACACGAACGCGGAGTCATCCACCGAACGGGAGGCGTCGTCGTACCGTTCGTCGGAGAGCTCGTCCCCGCCCCCGCGCGGGCTCAGCAGCAGGATCGCGAGCCCGACGAGCACCTCGAGTCCGAGCGCGAGGGCGAGCGGGCCCGGCTCGGGGCCGGTGTCGGCGAGGCGGCCGGGACCGATCGAGCCCGACGCGGCGAGGGCGGCGAGAGCACCGGCACCGCCCGTGAGCACGGCGACGGCGAGCGTCACCACCAGGCGCGGGCCGAACGGTTCGGGGCCGGTGGTGCGCGGCATCCGGGATCGCAGCATCCATCCGGTGAGCACTCCCACGGCCACGGGCAGCAGCGCGAGGAGCAGCAGCCACGACGAGGTCGAGTCCGGCACGGCGCCGAGCACCGGGATGCCGGGGAGCGCGCCGACCTGCGTCGCGGCCGGGGTGACGGCGGTGTCGGTGCCCAGTGCGAAGCCGGGGCCGGCCGTGAAGGCCACCGCCCACACGACGAGGGTCGGCAGGTACATGAGCTGGCCGAGGGCGATGACGGTCGCGCCGATCGCATCCGCGTTGCTCGCCTGGTACAGACCGATGACCTGGGCGGAGCGGGCGATGAGGCCCGCGACGACCACGACGGCCCCGACGGCGGCGAGCGCGAGGGTGGTGAAGGCGAGTCCCCTCGCGATGAGGGCGGGTACGTCGGCCCACGCGTGCGGGAGCCGACCGACGCGTGCGCGAAGCGCGTCGACCGGGCCGTCGTCGCCGACGCGCCAGGCGCCGACGAACGCGCCCAGGAACGACGGTACGAAGAACAGCAGCGACGGCAGCAGGATGGCCAGCCACACCTCGGATGCCACCGGCCCGGCGTTGGCGCTGAGCCCCACGAGCGCAGAGATCCCGGCGAAGACCACCGAGCCCGAGAGCCACCCGGTGGTCGCCGCCCCGGCTTCGGCCGCGCGGGCTCCGGAGCGCGCCGCGAACAGCGCGGTGAACGCCGCGAAGGCGAGCGGCGCGAGCGACACCGTGAACGATGCGAACGTCGGGTCGATGCCGGTCTCGGCGAGATACGCATCGGGCAGGGTGATCGAGACCGGCACCAGGTGGCCGAGGTGCCAGATGGACGCCGTGGCCGGCCAGAGCGCTCCCCAGTCGGGGTCGCCGATGCCGAAGACCCACAGCAGGGCGAGGGGCGCGAGGATCACCGCGATGCCGCCCGCGGCGGCCAGCACGGCGTCGAGGGCGGCGAGGAGGGCGACGAGAAGGCGATGCATGGGCGAGAGGAACCCTACCCGGGCTGCCGGAGCCCGCCTCTCAGGCGCGGCGGCGTCGCCGCACTCCCCCGTCGTCGGAGAGGCCCGCGACCGCGAGGACGACGACCCCGACCACGGTCACGACGAGCGTGACCAGCACGGCACGACCGGTCGCCCGCGCGACCCGCTTCGCGATGCGGCCCCGCGGAGGGGCTCCTGAGTTCGTCGAGACGACCGGCCCCCGCGCAGAGGCCCCTGAGCCCATCGAAGGAACCGACCCCCGCACAGAGGCCCCTGAGCCCATCGAAGGGACCGGCTCCCGCGCAGAGGCCCCTGAGCCCGTCGAAGGAACCGACCCCGACCCGCGCCCGGAGGCTTCGACAAGCTCAGCACCCTCCGCCGGCGCACGCCCGGAGGCTTCGACACGCTCAGCCCCCTCCGCCTGCGCACTCCCGGGTGCGTCGGCGGGCTGAGCTCCGGCGGCGGCGAAGCTGCACGAGCGATCGCACCCCGCGCACCGGGCAAGAGCTCCTCGCGCGCAGCGCCAGCGCTCCCACACGACCTCCGCCAGTCGCGGGTCCGCGCCGATCGGCTCCGAGGTCAGGTCGGCATCCGCCTTCTCGATCACGCGCGAGAAGTGCCCGGGGGCGAGCACGTAGCTCCCGGCGACCGTGCGGTGTCCCGCGGACCGCGCGGCGTCCACGGCATCCGGAATGCGGGGCTCGGATGCCGCGGCGTACGCCGTCACGATAGGGGCGGCCAGGCCGGCATCCGCCATGAGCTCCGCCATCCGCTCGACGTCGACGACGGCGCCGGGGCGGGTGGATCCGGCCGCGGCGAGCACGACCGTGTCGGAGGCGCCGGCGCCGGTGGCGCGCACGCGGTCGACGAGGATCTCCGCGAGCACCGGGTGGGGCCCGAGCGCGCGGGCGATGGGCAGACCTCCCGCGGCTTCGACGAGGTCGACCTCGGTGTGGTAGCCGGTCGACAGCAGCAGCGGCACGATCACGATGTCGTCCGTGCGCTCGCGAGCGGCGGCGACCACGTCGGTGACGTACGGCCCGTGCACGTCGACGTAGGCCTCGAGTACCTCGACGCCCGCGGGCGCGGTCTCGCGCAGCACGTCGAGCAGGGCGCGGATGACGACGCGTCCTTCTTCGAAGCGGGTGCCGTGGGCGCAGGCGATGAGCACCGCGGTCATGAGTCCTCCTCGTCGACGATGTCGAGCCGGTATCCGCGCTTGTAGACCGTGCGGATGAGGTCGATGCCGCCGAGCGCCTCACGGGTGCGGGCGACGGCCACCTCGACCGCGTGCCCGCTGGCCTCGGCGCTCGACAGCGCCGCCACCAGGTCGGTGCGCGAGACGACCGCGCCGGGGTGACGCGCCAGGGCCCGGAGGATCTCCACTCCCGTGCGCGGCAGGGCCGTGAACACGCCGTCGAGGACGATCCCGGCGGAACGGATGCCGAGACGACCGGCCGTCGTGGGGATCGCGGGCGCGTCGGGCCCGCCGTAGTGCGTGACGACCGCGCGGACGAGGGCGCCGAGGCGCCCGCGGTCGGGCACGAGCGGCACGATCCCGGCCTCGAGGAGGGGTCCGGCGGTGATGGGGCCGACCGCGGCCATCAGCACCCGCCCGTCTCGGGCACGGGACGCCACCCCCTCGAGCGCGTCGGCGCGTTCGGCTGCAACGATCCACTCGCGGGCCGCGGGGGCCGAGGTGAACAGCACGGCGTCGACCTCGCCGCGGGCGACCTGGCGGGTGGAGGCGGCGACGACCTCGGGGTCGGGGGGCGGGCCCCAGCGATAGATGGTGAGGCTCGTCACGCGCGCCCCGGCCGCCTCGAACGCCTCGTCGAGACCGTCGGCGCCCGAGCCGTGGTGCTGCACGGCGACGTGGAGCCCGTCGATGCCCTCGGCGACGAGGAAGTCGCGCAGCTCCGCCGCCGTCTCGCTCTCGGCGACCCAGTCGGCCTCGAACCCCGCCTGCTGGATCGCCCCGCGCGCCTTGGGGCCGCGCGCGACGATGCGCGCCCGCCCCAGCACGGAGCTCAGGTCGTCGTGCAGGCCCGCCTCGTCGGCGGTCTCCATCCAGCCGCGGAATCCGACGCCGGTCGTCGCCACGACCACGTCGGGCGGGTCCACGACGAGCTGGCGGGTCTGGGCGACGAGCTCCTCGTCGTCGACGTGCGAGATGATCGTCAGCGCCGGGGCGACGCGCACACGGGCTCCGTGGCGCTCGAGGGCGGCCGAGAGCTCCCCCGACCGCCGGTCGACCGGAAGCAGCACGGTGCACCCCTGGAGCACCGTGCTGATCGTGCGGACGGGAACGGTCACCCGATCCCCTCGCCCCGCAGTGCGGGGACCGGCAGAAGCAGGTCGGCGCGGGCGACCTCACCGAACACCAGCACCGCCGGGTTGGCGAGGCGGTGGGTCTCGGCATCCTGGATCGCCGTGCCGAGGGTGGTGCGGATCGTGCGCTGGGCGGGGGTGTGGCCGTTCTCGACGAAGGCGACGGAGCGCGTGTCGGGCGCCCCTGCGGCGCGGGCTGCGGCGACGAACCGGGGCAGAGCGCTCACCCCCATCAGCGCGACCACCGTGGCGGTGTCGTCGCGAAGGGCGGCGAGGGTGGCCTCGCTCGGCGTCTCCTGACCGTTCACAACGTGCAGAGTACCGGCCACGCCCCGGTGCGTGACCGGGACACCCGCGGCCGACGGGACCGCGATGGCGCTCGAGATGCCGGGGACGACCTCGACGGGGATGCCGGCGGCCCGGCACGCGAGGACCTCTTCGCCGCCGCGGCCGTAGACGAAGGGGTCGCCGCCCTTCAGACGCACGACCCTCAGGCCCCTCGCGGCGCGGTCGACGAGGATCGCGTTGATCTCGTCCTGCGGCACGGGGTGGTGCTGCGGACGCTTGCCGACGTCGATGAGTTCGACGTCGTCGCCGAGTTCGGCGAGCACGCCGGTGGGTCCGAGGCGGTCGTGCACGACGACGTCGGCCTCGGCGAGCAGGGCGCGGGCGCGCACGGTCAGCAGGTCGATCGGACCTGGGCCGCCGCCGACGAGCGCGACACCCCCCACGGGTGTGCGCCGTCGGCGGCGGAGCGGAAGGGCGCCCTCGGCGAGGCGCGCAGCGATGGCGTCGCGCACGGCGACGCTGCGGCGCGGGTCGGCACCGGCCGCGGAGACGACGCCGACCAGGACGTCGCCGCTGGTGGTCTCGGCGGCCAGGCGCGCGGTGCCCTTGCCGCCGTGCCCGGCGTTCACGCACCACACGCGGCGTGCCTCGGCCGCATCGACCACGAGGGCGTCGATGGATGCCGACCCGGTCGCGGTGTGGCAGAACCAGGCGTCGTCGAGGTCGGTGGCGACGAAGGGCCGTTCGAGCCATTCGATCTCGCCCGCCGAAGCGAGGGCCGCCAGACCGGGGGTCGCATCGGGCGCGACGACGCGCACGCGCGCACCGGCGGCGCGGAGCCGCTCGATGCGGCGTTCGGCGACGCGGCCGGCACCCACGCAGACGACGAGGCGGTCGGTGAGGTCGAGTCCTGCGAGGGCGATCATCGGGGGTCTCCTTCTGCGGCGATCTTGACCACGACGACGCCGTCGTCGACAGCCACCGGGTATACGCCGAGCGACTGCGGTTCCTTGCCCTGCGTGTCGAGGCACGCCCCTGTGCGCAGGTCGAAGACCTGCTTGTACATGGGGGATGCCACCGTGGGCACGCCCTGACGATCACCCACGATCCCGCGCGACATGATCGCCGCGCCACTGAACGGGTCGATCTGGTCGGTGGCGTACAGGCGCCCCTCGTACGTGCGGAAGAGGGCGATCTGCCGGTCGCCGAGGAGGGCGGCGGCCCCGCGCTCGACGAGCAGGTCGTCGAGGCGGCAGACCCGGACCCAATCTGCGACGGGGGCGGGCGGAGCCGCCGGGCTCGCCGCGGGGGTCGGTCCGGTGGGCGCGGGGGCCGCCCCGGTGGCGGCGGGCGCGGGGGCGCTTGCACCGTCGGCGGGCACGGCCACGGGGGCCGGCCCCCCGGTGCCGGACGCGGCGGAGGCGGGGACCGTCGCGGTCGGGTCCGACAGGGTGAGGGAGTCAGGTGTCATGGCATCCGTCCTCGTGGCATCCACGATCGTCATGAGCGCACCGCCAGCGTCGTGCCGCCGATGAACACGGCTCCCGAGGTGCGCTCCTCGGCCGTGGCCGGACGAGCCTGGCCGCGCTCCGCGACGTACGCGAGCGAGGGGTCGGCGACCTCGGGGGCGTTGACGAAACTCTCGAACCGCTTGAGCTTCTCGGGGTCGGCGAGGGTCGCGGCCCACTCGTCCTCGTAGTTGTCGATGTGCGAGGCCATCGCCCGGTCGAGGTCCTCGGCGATGCCCAGCGTGTCGTCGAACACGACGCCCTGGAGCGCCTCGAGACCTCCCTCGTAGTCCTCCATCCACGGTGCCGTGCGCTGCAGCCGGTCGGCGGTGCGGATGTAGAACATCAGGAACCGGTCGATCGCCCGCAGCAGCCCGTCGTCGTCGAGCCCCTCGGCGAAGAGCACCGCGTGGCGCGGGGTGAAGCCGCCGTTGCCGCCGACGTACATGTTCCAGCCGGCCTCGGTCGCGATGACCCCGACGTCTTTGCCGCGGGCCTCGGCGCACTCGCGGGCGCAGCCCGAGACGCCGAACTTGATCTTGTGCGGCGAGCGCAGGCCCCGGTAGCGCAGTTCGAGCTGCACGGCCATGCCGACGGAGTCCTGCACGCCGTAGCGGCACCAGGTCGAGCCGACGCACGACTTCACCGTGCGCAGCGACTTGCCGTAGGCGTGTCCCGACTCGAAGCCGGCGTCGACGAGGCGCTTCCAGATGTCGGGCAGTTGGTCGAGACGCGCTCCGAAGAGGTCGATGCGCTGTCCCCCCGTGATCTTCGTGTAGAGCCCGAAGTCGCGGGCGACCTCGCCGATCACGACGAGTCCCTCGGGGGTGACCTCTCCACCGGGGATGCGCGGGACGACGCTGTAGCTGCCGTCGCGCTGGATGTTGGCCATGACGTGGTCGTTGGTGTCCTGCATCGTCGCGAGCTCGCCGTCGAGCACGTGCCCCGAGTACAGGCTCGCCAAGATGCTGGCGAGCGCCGGCTTGCAGATGTCGCAGCCGCGGCCGGTGCCGAAACGCTGGACGATCGAGGTGAAGGTCGTCAGCCCCGACACCCGGACGGCGTCGAACAGCTGCGCACGGGTGAACGAGAAGTGCTCGCACAACCCGTTCGAGACTTCCTTCCCGGATGCCGCCAGCTCGGTCGCCACGAGCTTCTTCACCAGCGTGAAGCACGAGCCGCACGCCGCTCCCGCCTTCGTGCACGCCTTGACCTCTGCGGCATCCGCACAGTTGTGCTCGGTGACGGCATCCCGGACGGTGCCCGCGGTCACGCCGTTGCACGAGCAGACGATCGCGTCGGCCGGCAGATCGCCCTGCGGGGCCGGCGCGAGGTCGGAGGGCATGAGGTACGCGGCCGGGTCGCCCCCGAGGGCGCGACCGACGAGAGGGCGGAGCGAGGTGTACGCCGACGCGTCGCCGACCAGGATGCCGCCGAGCAGCGTCTGCGCGTCGTCGCTCAGGACGAGCTTCTTGTAGACACCCGACACGGGGTCGGCGTAGGTGACGTCGAGCGCGTTGGGCGTCTCGGCGAACGCGTCGCCGAAGCTGGCGACCTCGACGCCCGAGAGCTTCAGCTTGGCCGAGGTGTCGAAGCCGGGGAACGACGCCTCTCCTCCCAGCAGGCGGGTGGCGGCGACCTCGGCCATCGCATACCCCGGGGCGACGAGACCGATGCACTGGCCGTCGAAGCTGGCGACCTCGCCGATCGCGAGAATCGAGGGGTCGGACGTGTCGCACCCTCCGTCGATCACGACGCCGCCACGGGCATCGACGGCGAGCTCCGCGGTGCGGGCGAGTTCGTCGCGGGGGCGCACGCCGACCGTGAAGACGACGATGTCGACGGCCTCCCACGTGCCGTCGCGCAGCTCGATGCCGCACACGGCGCCGGAGACGTCGGCATCCACCCGGGTGGTCACCGATGACGTGCGCACCTCGATGCCGCGCGCCTCGATGAGCCGCTGCAGCGCCTTCGCACCGCCCAGGTCGAGCTGGGCCGACATCAGGCGCTCGTTCGACTGCAGCACGAACGGCGAGACGCCCTCGGCCTGCAGGGCGCCCGCGGCTTCGAGCCCGAGCAGGCCTCCGCCGACGACGGCACCGCGCAGGGGGCGACCCAGCTGCGCCGTGCGCTTCGCGACCCAGTCGCGCATGCCGGCGACGTCGTCGAGGGTGCGGTAGACGAAGCAGCCGCGGTGGTCGAACCCGTCGAGAGCGAGGCGGGCGGCGTACGAACCCGTGGCCAGCACGAGACGGTCGTAGGAGTGCGTGGAGCCGCCGGCCGTCGTGACGGTGCGGTTCTCGCGGTCGATTCGCGTCACGCGCGCGTCGGTCTCGACGCGCACGCGCTCGTGGTCGAGCACGGCGCGGTCGAGGGCGAGGTCATCGGGCGTCTTGCCGCTGAAGTAGCCGGTCAGGCCGACGCGATCGTAGGGACCCCGGGCCTCGTCGCCGAGCACCGTGACCGACCAGCGGCCGTCGGCGTCGCGGCTGGTGAGGCTCTCGACGAAGCGGTGCGCCACCATGCCGGCGCCGACGACGACGACGGAGCCGGATGACGCGGGGTGGAGCACGCCGTCACCGTACGCGGCGGACTTTGCGCGGCGGTCAGCGGCGTGTTTCGTACCGGTTGCGGGGTTCGTGCGGGCCATGCCCCGACGCTAGGCAACGGAGGTTTCCCCCGCCCTCGCCCCGGCGTTACCCCCGGCGAACGTTTCTCTCACGCGACGGCGGGGTTCGTGTGAGGTTTGTTCGGTGCGTCCGGTCCCTTCGACAGGCTCAGGAACCTCACTCCAGGCGGCTGAGCCCGTCGAAGCCACCGGGACCAGTCAGCCGACCGGCTCCAGCACGAACAGCTCGATACGACGGTCGGTCTTCTTCTGGTACTCGTCGTAGTCGGGCCAGACCTCGGTCGCGTAGCCCCACCACTCCTCGCGCTCGGCCCCCTCGGCCTGGTGCGCGTCGTACTCCTTCTTCACATCGCCGTCCTGGAGCGCGACGCGGGGGTTCTTCACGAGGTTGTAGAACCAGGCCGGGTGCTCGGGGGCCCCGCCCTTGGATGCCACGACCGCGTACCGACCGTCATGCTCGACGCGCATGAGGGCGGTCTTTCGCAGACCGCCCGTTTTGGCGCCGACGGTGGTGAGGACGATGATGGGTACGCCCCGCATGTCGGCGGACTCCTTGCCCCCGGTGGCTTCGAACGTCTCCGCCTGCTGGCGGGCCCATTCGCTGGTGCTGGGTAGATACTCTCCTGAGAGTGACATAGCTCACACGATACGGCGGCGTCTTCCCCTCCGGTCTAGCCCTTCCCCCTTTTTCTGGAGCCTTCATGAGCGCTTCCGCTCCCGAGACCACGACCGTCCCCGCCCCGAAGAACCGTCTCGACAGCTTCTTCGAGATCACCGCGCGCGGCTCGACCGTCGGCGCCGAGGTGCGCGGCGGCGTGGTCACCTTCGTGACGATGGCCTACATCGTCATCCTGAACCCGATCATCCTGTCGGGCACCCCCGACGTCGCGGGCAACGCCCTCGGCTTCCCGCAGGTCGCCGCGGTCACCGCCCTCACCGCGGGCGTGATGACGATGCTGTTCGGTCTCGTCACCCGTCTGCCGTTCGCGTTCGCGGCGGGCCTGGGCATCAACTCGTTCCTCGCCGTGGGGATCGTCGGCGGGGTCACCTGGCCCGAGGCGATGGGCCTGGTCGTCATCAACGGGCTCATCATCGTGCTGCTCGCCGTGACGGGACTTCGCCGCATGATCTTCGAGGCGGTGCCGCTCGCCCTCAAGACGGCGATCACCGTCGGCATCGGCCTGTTCATCGCCTTCATCGGCTTCGTCGACAGCGGTCTGGTCACCTCGACCGGCCTCAACTCTCCCCCGGTCGGCCTCGGCGTGGGCGGATCGATCGCGACGATTCCGACCGCCCTGTTCGTGCTGACCCTCGTCATCACCGCCGTGCTGATGGTGCGCAAGGTCAAGGCCGCACTGCTGATCGGACTCGTCTCGGGCACCGTCATCGCCGTGATCGTCGAGGCGTTCCTGGGCCTCGGCGCCAAGGCGGAGGGCAACGCCGGCGGGTGGGGGCTGAGTGTTCCCACCCTGCCGTCGCAGCTCGTGAGCCTGCCCGACCTGTCGCTGGTCGGCCAGGTCGACCTGGTCGGCTCGTTCGGCCGCATCGGTGTCCTCGCCGCTCTCATGCTCGTCTTCACCCTCGTCTTCACGAATTTCTTCGACGCGATGGGCACGATGACCGGCCTCTCCCGTGAGGCGGGCCTCGCCGCCCCCGACGGCACCTTCCCGCGTCTGCGTTCCGCCCTGGTGATCGAGGGCATCGGCGCGGTCGCCGGAGGCGCGACCTCCGCGTCGTCGAACACGGTGTTCATCGAGTCGGGATCCGGTATCGGCGAGGGCGCCCGCACAGGCCTCGCGAACGTCGTCACCGGCGGCCTGTTCCTGCTCGCGATGTTCTTCACGCCGCTGACGAGCATCGTTCCGACCGAGATCGCGGCCGCCGCCCTGGTCATCGTCGGTGCGCTGATGATGGGTCAGATCCGCCACGTCGACCTCAGCGACCTGTCGGTGCTGATCCCGGTCTTCCTCACCGTGACCGTCATGCCCCTGACGTACTCGATCGCCAACGGCATCGGCGCGGGGTTCGTCAGCTGGGTGCTCATCCAGGCCCTGTCGGGCCGCGCGCGCCGCGTCAGCCCCCTGCTGTGGATCGTCGCCGCCGGCTTCGTCGTCTTCTTCGCCCGCGGTCCGGTGGAGGCGCTGCTCGGCTGAGCCCGAGGCCCCTTTTCGGTCGCTGCCGCGGCGCCACGGCCCCTGCCACGGCCACCGCCGAGATCACTCCCGATCGGCGAGATGACCCGCGTTCGCCTCGAACCGCGGGTCATCTCGCGAACGTCCCGTCATTTCGACGCACCTGCCACCGACGCCGAACGCGCCGTGGGGATCGGCAGCCCCCGCGACGCGAGCCCCACGACGATGAGAAGCCCGTGAGACGTCTCTCATGTTGGCGCTAACACGACCGCATTGGCCTACCTTCGTCACACGGATGCAACGACCGCATCCGTCACTTCGAAGGAGAAGACCCATGCAGAAGACGAACCTGTCCCCCCGTCGTCATCGCACCGTCCTCGCCGCCGCACTGGCGGTGGCGGGGATCCTCGGAACGGGAGCACTCGCCGCCCCACCCGCCATCGCCGCCCAGGGTGAGATCACCTACACGCTGCATCAGAACTCACCCCCGTCGGCCGATGAGCAGGACGCGTACGGCCGCATCACCGCAGCGATGAACGCGGCTGTCGGCCGCTACAACAACCTCTCCGACCTCACCAAGCAGATCAACGTGTACTACGCCCCGGGCGTCCCCACCGCCGAGGCGAACATCAACGGCGACCTGCGCTTCGGCGACAACCGCTCGTTCATGAGCGAGCGGACGGCCCTGCACGAGATCTCGCACACGATCGGCGTCGGCCAGAGCGGCGGGTTCTTCACCCTCTGCGGCTCCGGCACCTGGACCGGACCTCAGGCCAACGCCCTCATCAAGAGCTGGGACGGCCCCGACGCCACCATTTCCTGCGGCGGCGGTCACTTCTGGCCCTACGGGCTGAACTACGACAACGAGTGGTCGGAGCTCAACGCCGACCGCCACGTCGACCTCGTCGAGGCGATGGTCGCCGACGGCATGTAGGAGTCCCCGCGCGCACGCACTGCCGAGATGACCGCCGTTCACCGAGATGACGCGTGATCGCCCCGAAACGCGCATCGGTTCGCGAATCACCGGTCATCTCAGTGCCGTCCCGCGAGAGCGACCGACCCACCGTCGCCCACGAACGCGGAAGCGCCGAAACCGCATCCGTTTGTCCAGGCCGCACGGGTTTGTCGCGAATCCCCCGCGTTCTCGGCAATCGCGTACGGTTTCGCGGCGCGTGCTCGCCACCCACGCGCGCACGCCGCGCCCCGGGAACGCAGGAGGGCCCGGATGCCATGGCATCCGGGCCCTTCTCGGTGAAGCGTCAGAGCGCTTCGATGATCTCGCGCATCAGCGACGCGGCCTCGGACGGCGTCTTGCCGACCTTGACGCCGGCGGCCTCGAGGGCCTCCTTCTTCGCCTGAGCGGTACCGGCCGAACCGGAGACGATGGCGCCGGCGTGGCCCATGGTCTTGCCCTCGGGCGCGGTGAAACCGGCCACGTAGCCGACGACCGGCTTGGTGACGTTGGCCTTGATGAAGTCGGCGGCGCGCTCTTCGGCGTCTCCGCCGATCTCGCCGATCATGACGATCGCCTTGGTGTCGGGGTCGGCCTCGAAGGCTGCGAGCGCGTCGATGTGCGTGGTGCCGATGATCGGGTCGCCGCCGATGCCGATGGCGGTCGAGAAGCCGAGGTCGCGCAGCTCGAACATCATCTGGTAGGTCAGGGTGCCCGACTTCGACACGAGGCCGATCGGGCCCTTGCCGGTGATGTTCGCAGGCGTGATGCCCACGAGCGCCTCACCGGGCGTGATGATGCCGGGGCAGTTCGGGCCGATGATGCGGGTCTTCTCGCCCTTCGACTTCGCGTAGGCCCACGCTTCGGCGGTGTCGCCGACGGGCACGCCCTCGGTGATCACGACGAGGAGGGGGATCTCTGCGTCGATGGCCTCGACCATCGCGTCCTTCGTGAAGGCCGGGGGCACGAACGCGATCGACACGTCGGCACCGGTCTCGCGGATGGCCTCTTCGACCGACGCGTAGACGGGGAGCTCGACGTCGTTGCCGGCGGCGTCCTTGTGCGTGACCGTGGTGCCGGCCTTGCGGGCGTTCACGCCACCGACGACCTGGGTGCCGGCCTTCAGCATGAGGGCGGTGTGCTTGGTGCCCTCGCCGCCGGTGATGCCCTGGACGATGACCTTGGAGTCCTTGTTGAGGTAGATCGACATGGTTCTGTTTCCCTATCCCTTACGCGTTGGCCAGTTCGGCGGCCTTGTCGGCGCCCTCGTCCATACCGGCGGCGAGGGTGACGAGCGGGTGGTTGGCGGCGGCGAGGATCTCGCGACCCTCTTCGACCTGGTTGCCGTCGAGGCGCACGACGAGGGGCTTGGTCGCGGTGTCACCGAGGATCTCGAGGGCCTTCACGATGCCCTCGGCCACGGCGACGCACGAGGTGATGCCGCCGAAGACGTTGACGAAGACGCTCTTGACCTGCTCGTCGCCGAGGATGACGTCGAGACCGGCGGCCATGACGGTCGCCGAGGCGCCGCCGCCGATGTCGAGGAAGTTGGCGGGCTTGACGCCGTTGTGCTTCTCGCCCGCGTAAGCGACGACGTCGAGGGTCGACATGACCAGTCCCGCGCCGTTGCCGATGATGCCGACCTGGCCGTCGAGCTTGACGTAGTTGAGGTCGTGCTGCTTGGCCTTGGCCTCGAGCGGGTCGGCCGCGTCCTTGTCTTCCAGCTCCTCGTGGTCGGGGTGGCGGAAGCCGGCGTTCTCGTCGATCGAGACCTTGCCGTCGAGGGCGATGATGTCGCCGTCTTCGCTCTGGATGAGGGGGTTCACCTCGACGAGCGTGGCGTCCTCTCCCTTGTAGACGTTGAAGAGCTTGACGAAGACGTCGGCGACCTTGGGCGCGAGCTCCTCGTCGAACTTGGCGGCGCGAGCGATCTCGAGCGCCTTCTCGGAGGTGATGCCCTCGATCGGGTCGACCTCGATGCGCGCGAGCGCCTCGGGACGCTCGACGGCGAGCTCCTCGATCTCCATGCCGCCCTCGACGCTCGAGAGCGAGAGGTAGGAGCGGTTGGCGCGGTCGAGCAGCACCGAGAAGTAGAACTCCTTGGCGATGCGGGCGCCGGCGGCGACCATGACGCGCTTGACGACGTGACCCTTGATGTCGAGGCCGAGGATGGCCTGAGCCGCCTCGAAGGCCTCGTCGGGCGTCTTCGCGACCTTCACGCCGCCGGCCTTGCCGCGGCCTCCGGTCTTGACCTGGGCCTTGACGACGACGACACCGCCGATCTTCTCGGCAGCCGCCTTCGCCTCCTCAGGGGTGTCGGCGATGATGCCGGCGAGTACCGGCACCTCGTACTTTTCGAACAGGTCTCGTGCCTGGTACTCGTAGAGATCCACGGACAATCCTTCGCTGGGCGATCGGTGGTGGGAGGAGGCGAACTCTCTCGATATCAAGAGATCTTCACCAATCAACAACCCTACCCGACCAGGCCGAAACCCCCGGACCGCGGCCCCTTCGAACGGAGGGATGCCACGCCTCAGCGCCCTCACGTGCGCGGCATCTCGGCAGGGGCTAGCCTCTCCCCAACCGACGATGGGAGCCACCGTGCACGCTGCCTTCTTCTCGCGGACGGGCGACCCGTCGGTCATCGACTGGGGCGAGCTCCCCGATCCGGAGCCCGGGCCCGGCCAGGCGCGCGTGCGGACCGAAGCGGTCGCCGTGGATGCCGTCGACGCGCTCGTGCGCTCCGGCCGCTGGAGCACTCCGCTGGCGCTACCGGTGGCGGTGGGCCGTGATCTCGTCGGTGTGGTCGACGCCATCGGCCCGGGCGTGAGCGGACTGCGTGAGGGCGACCGCGTCTGGACCAGTTCGGCGGGCTACGCCGGACGCCCCGGCGCGACCGCCGAGCTCGTCGTCGTCGACCGCGACCGGCTGTACGACGTTCCGGATGCCGCTGACCCCGTCGCCTTCGTCGCCTCGCTGCATCCGGCGACCACCGCCGTCGCCGCGCTCCACCTGCGCGCGGGAGTGCAGCGCGGCGAAACGCTCGTCGTCGTGGGCGCCAACGGCGCGGTCGGCGCGGCGCTCGTGCAGGAGGGCGTGGCATCCGGAGCCGACGTCGTCGCGGTCGTCCGCGACCCCCGCGCGGCGGACGCCCTCGGCGAATGGGGTGCCGAGGTCGTCGTCGCCGACGCCGGCTCCGCGGCCGATGCGGTGGCGGTGCGCCGGCCGGACGGCATCCAGGTCTTCGTCGACACCACCGGCCGCGCCGACACGGCGTCCGCGGTCGCGCATTTGGCCCCGCGGGGACGGGTGATCGTGCTGGCCGGGCGCACCTCTGCCCAGATCGACCTGTGGGCGCTGCAGGTGCGCGAACTGCGCGTCGAGGGGTTCATCCTGAGCGCGCTCGACGTCTCAGAGCTGCGAGAGGTTGCGGGTCGGGTGAACGCCCGCTGGACCGAGGGGCGTCCCCTCACCGCCCACGTCGGCGAGGTTCTCGGATTCGCGGATGCCGCCGACGCCCACCGCCGCATGGAGGCGGGCGACCTGCCCCGCACCGCCGACGGCTTCGTCGGCCGCCTCGTGCTCGTGCCCGACGCTACTTCTTCGGTCGCACCGCGAACCACGCGATGACGGCGCCCAGGATGCCGAGCATCAAGCCGATCGAGATGCCGAAGCCGACGCCGATCGTCGGCACGAGCAGGCCGAGCACGGGACCCGCGATCATGCCGACGACGACCCCGGTGATGAGGTGATGCAGAAGTCCAGCGTCTGCTACGGCCTCGCCGCCCATGCGGTGACTCTAGGGAGCCGGCATCGGCCCCGCCAGTGCTTGACGGGCCGGCGCGGGTTCCTCGCTTAGGTGGCCACCTCGGTGCCTTCGCGCGCGGCGCGTCATCACGACCGACACGACGGTCAGCACGAGGGCCGACCGCCGGACGCGTGTCGAGGACCCTGTCGCGCGACAGCCACCGTCCAGACGAAATCGCCGTCCGCCGCTGGTGAGTAGACCCACCACGATGAGTCGGCGCTCAGCTGCCACCCGTCGCCGATCGACGTCGGTATCGGGATGAGATCCGACCCCAGCCGCGGGGCGGGACGTGCCGCCTTCCAAATCGCCTCAACCTGAGTCCACTGGCGCGCACTTCGAACCGGTGTCCCGCACCACCTGCCTGCAGCTCGAAACGCGGCCGGTCGATGACGGAACGCCCTCTCGACGTCGATGCCGCACGGGAGGGCCGATCGGACCACCATGGCCCGCCCGGGAGTGGCCGACGTGCTCCAGTGAGCGGCGCACGCGGGACACACCCAGCGTCCGGTGGTCGTCCCCGTCGGCCGGCAGTGACCTCCGCGATCGCACGGAGTCGCCTCGACGACGCGCCGCAGAACCCGCGTCGCGGACGGGTCGAGAGCTCTGCCGAGGGTGTCGCTCGCAGAAGACGGAGCGGGCACGGACCACACCGCCACCTCCATACCCTCAGGCGTCGTGAGCTCCGACGACGACGCTCTGATAGCTTCCCCCCACTTCGTACGAAGACACGAGCGCCCTCCGAACGGCCGGACGAACCCGGCGCTCCGACACCGCACGACCGAAGGTGTCGGCATCCGCTTCTCGGCTCATCCAGAGCGCTTGCACGACACCCAGCATCGCCGACGACGATCCCGCGTCGCCGAAGATCTCCTTCGGCGCCGACATGACCGCCGCGCCCAGACCGGCGTCTCGCACGGCCATCGACTCGATGTCGTCGATCGCCGCGCGACCGCACGCGGCGGATACGACGAGGTCCACATCGCCCGGAGCGAGCGACGCGTCGATGAGGGCCGATTGGAACGACCGCGACCAGCCGTCGCTCGAGGGGTCCAGGCGCCCAGGGCCGCTCGTGTCGCCGGTCATGCCGAATCCCTCGATGCGTCCCATCGTCGCCCCTGGCGGAGCCGCCTCGGCGGCCTCCAGGAGCAGGGCGACGCCGGCTCCGCCGAAGACCTTGCCCGAATTCCGGAACGGCAGACAGCGCTCGCGTGAGAGGAAGCCGGGAATGCGCGCGTGCGCTGCCAGCATCGCCATGGGCGCCTCGTCGGCCGACAACACGACGATCCGGTCGGCCGCCCCACGTTGAATCAGTCGGGTTGCGAAATGCAGAGCCGTGATGCCGGAGGTCCCGCCCGCGCAAATCGTCGCCGTGGGGCCCTGAAGTCTGTTGAGTAATGCGACGTGACCGCCGGCCGCGTTCATGACGGTGTTCGGGAAGAGGCGTGTATTGCCGGAACCGGTGCGGATGAGTTCGCGTTGGAACGCCTCCACCGTGGACAGCGGGCCGGTGCCCGTGGCGAAGATGAGCCCCGTCCGGGCTGCTTCCTCGCGGCTCAGCTTGCGCTCGCGCAAGAGGTCCGCCGCGACGACGGCGGCGCGGCGTCCCAGGTTGTCGATACGGCGCAGCATCTGTGGGTTCACACCGCGGGTGAGGTGCTTCTCCGGAATCTCAGCGACGGGGAATTCCCCATACCCGTCCAACGTGACCCGCTGGGTGCCATACGCCGGTCTCCACTCCCGAAGGGTCGCCCGCACGTCAACAGAGTCCTTCGCGTCGGCCGCGATGGCTGCGGCACCCGTGATCACGACGGCTCGGCTCGTCGACGCTGACGACCCCCGTGGGGTCGTGGGGTCGTCGCGGGTGAGCAGGAGAGACGCGTTGTTGCCGCCAAAGGCGAAAGAGTTCGACAGTGCGACCCCGACGGTGCAGGTTCGACCGACGGCGGGGACGACATCGAGTCCGTGCGGCGCATCCGTCGCATCGGGCGGAACAACCGTCGGGGGGAGCACACCGTCACGGAGGGCGAGCACCGTCGTGACGGCCTCCACCGCTCCAGCTGCGCCCAACGTGTGCCCGATCATCGACTTGGTCGAGCTGAGAGGCGGCGGACTTCCCGGACGGAGCTGCGCGACCGCGCGCGTTTCCGTGCTGTCGTTCGCGGGGGTTCCGGTGCCATGCCCGTTCACGTAGTCCACGTCGTCGGGCGTCAACCCGCCCATTTCGAGCGCGGCTCTCATCGCGCGCAGCGCCCCACGTCCGGTCGGATCCGGCGCCGTGGGGTGATGCGCGTCCGCGCTGAGGCCGTACCCCCGGACGACGGCGAGAACGGGGATCCCTCGAGCGTGGGCCGCGGCCCGCTTCTCGAGCACGACGACACCCGCACCCTCACCGAGATTGAGTCCGCTGCTGCGGGTGTAGGGGGCGCAATGCAGGGGGTCCAGCGCCTCCAGGCACGAGAACCCACCGAAGGAGAAGTATGCGAGGGGATCGACTCCTCCCGCGATGACGACGTCGGCGTGCCCGCTCTCGATGAGTTCGACGCCGTAGGCGATGGCGACGGCCCCCGCGGCGCAGGCATTGGACTGCACGGTCCGCGGCCCGGTGAAGCCGAACTGCTCGGCGACGTCATCCGCGACCGAGTGCAGGGGGTACTGACGAAGGAGGCGGGCATCCGCACGGCGCAATCCCTTCTCGAGCCACTGTCGGTGGAAGGCCTCACCGGAGCGCGCGCCACCGAGGGATGTCCCGAACGAGATGCCCACACGCTCCGGCGCGTACTCCCCCGCCGCGAGGCGGGCGCCGGCGATCGCCTCCGTGGTGGCATCCAGAGCCATCGCGTGGCATCGGTCGACCATCCTCTCTCCCGCTCGGCGGGGCGCCGCGCCCTTCCACTCGGCTCCCCCCGGCAGTTCCCCCGCGAGCTGGGAGATGAACCCGCTGGCGTCGACGGACGTCACACGGGAGATGCCCGAAGAGCCGGCGGTGATGGCTGCCCAACTGCCCTGCGTGTCGACACCGACCGCTGCCAGCAACCCGACCCCGGTGACGGCGACGTCCGAGCGCGTCATCCGATCGGCTCGGTCCAGGAGAGAGGCTGAACAGCCGGTCGCGAGACGGTCCTCGCCGTTTCGCCATCGACGGTCAGGTCGAGCCCCGGCACGTCGAAGGGGGCGTCGAGCAAAGCCAGCGCGTAGCTGGTCTCGCCGTCGATCTCCGCCGCGCACAGGTGGATGCGACCGACCGGCACCCCGCCCGCCTCGACAGTGCGTCCGTGCTCGAGGGGGCGCATCGACCGAACGGCGACCAGTCGGCGTTGCGGCGGCACGGGGTGACCGGCACCCCGATACGAGTCTTGTCGACCGACGCCCGCGGCCCAGCCGGCTCCCGCCTCGAGCGTGGCGATGCCGGCGAACTGATCGGGCACCACCGGGTGATTGACCTCGATCCTCGCGCGCAGGAGCGCCTCCGGCCCGACGAGCGCACCCCCGACCTCCGCAAGGGAGGGCCGGAGGGTGTCGATGAGAACGTCCGAGGCGGCGTCGGCGACCACGACGTACCCATACTCGGCCGTCGTGCCGGTGCGCGCGAGGAGCGCGACCGACGCCCCCGGGATCTCGACGGACTGCCATTCGTTCAGCAGGAGGCTCGCGATGTCGTCGGGAGTGAGTGCACGCACCACTTCCCACGCGCGAGGACCCTCGACCGCAAGTGCTCCCCATCCCGGGAGGTCGTCGATGGTCACGTCGTGGATGCCGAGCTCGAGCGCGATCGCGCGCATGTCGTCGCCGGTATCGTCGCGGTGCTCCGAGATCACGAGGGTGCGGTCCTCGTCGACGACGGCGAGCACGAAGTCCGCGACCTTGCCGGCGTCATCGAGCACGAGCGAATCGACGACCGATCCCGGTTGCGCGAATTCGGTGGGCCGGGCGATGACGTGCGACAGAAGGGCCTCACGACCCGCACCGCCGATCGAGTGAATGGTCGTGCCGCGTGCGTAGACGCCCGCAGATCGACGAAGCGAGAAGTACTCCGAGCTCGTAGACATCAGTCTCCTTAGGTGGTCATCGGTCGAATTGCGCAGGTCGTCGAACGGGACGATCTCCGTCACGGGGCGTCCCACCGGAGGCGCCACACCGTCTCCGTGGACTCGGAGGAGAGTCGCGAGTAGGCGGCGATCATCAGGCCTTGGGCGGTGGAACGGATGAGGATTTCCGGGTGGGCGCCACGTACCGGTGTCAGGTGAAGCCAGCCGTCCTCGAGGAAGAAGCTCGCTGCGTACGTCCACGTGCGCCACGGTTCCGGCGAGACGTCGAGGTCGAGCACTCCGCCGGCGGAGTCCGCAATCCTGACCCGCGTGGCCTTGGCAAGCGCAATGAAGACGACCGCTTCGAGCCTGCGGCCCTCCGCGGTCGCGCTCACCCGCACGCCGAGCTCGGTCGGCGAATCGAACGACATCAACGACCAACCAGCATCTTCGCTGGAGCCGTCCGGCCGGAACGCGAGCCTGTTATCGTCCGTCGGCCAGACGGCGCCCTGATCCAGGTCCGAACGATCCGGCTCTACACACGCCCAGAGCGCCGTGGATGCCGTCGTGAGTGGACCGATCGCCCGCCTGGATGGGAAGGGGGACGACACGATCGGGCGAGCGTCGCGACTCCATTCCACGAGACCCGCCCGGGGCGCCACGGTGAGTGTTCCGACATCGGTCGTCGACTGGATGACGTCGACCAGGGCACGCCGCGAGCGCCGCCATGTGTCGACCACGCGCCCGCCATGCTCAGCGTGAACCGCGGCGGAGCGCTCGGGCGCCGTCAACGCGAGGTCGTATCCCACCGTTCCCCCGCCCGAGAGACGGACGAGGTGCCACCCTTCGAGCCGCGCCGTCCGTCCGCGAAGTCGCGTCGCCGTCACGGCGATGCCAGACAGTCCGTCGTCCCAGACGATCTCGGCTCCCCCGGCCGGCCATGAGCTCGTCCCGTCAGCGCACGCCTCGAAGTCGACGAGGTCGATGGGCCAGCGTCCGCGCACCGCATGTGCGGCGCGAACCTCGATGCCGTCGAGCGACAGGGCGAGGCGCGCGGCCCGCAGTCCCATCCACGGAAAGGCGACCACGTCGCTCGAACTCCGGCTCGTTGCCGTCACCCGCACCCCCGACGGGAGGAACTCCACGACGCGCTCGACGTCGCCGTCGTCGATCCGCCAGACGTCGCCCGCGGCATCCGCCTGGAGAAGACGAGAAGCGGGGCGACGCGGCCCCGCGGTCGTCTCTGCTGCGACCGGGTGCGGATCGACGAGGACGAACCCGAGGTGCGCGGGATGCGAGACGACGAGCGTGCCGCAATCGTCGAGCGTCACCGTGAAGGGTCCGAGCGCCCTCGAATTCACGACACGGGCACGGCCTGCACCGTCGGAGTCTCGCGGNCGACGCCGTTCACGCAGAGCGATACGACAGAGGCGTCGTTCACGCGCCCCGCCGCCGAGATGGCCAGGCCGGGAAGCTCGAAGTCGTAGCGAATCGCGTCGCCGTCCCCCGGAAGCCGGACGATACCGCTGTCGACCGATTGCGCTCGCGAACTGCGAATGGATCGCCAGGTGCGCTGCTCGCCGCTGAGGGATCGACCGGTCCAAACGACCGCATTGTTCGTCAGATCGGTTGTCACCCCGGGAAGGACGCTGACGAGTTCGACATAGCCGTCCTCGTCCGGGGTCATGCCGTCGAGGGCTCTGAATCCCACTCTGACGTACAGCGGGAACGCGCGAGAGTTCGCCGGGTCGACCTCGACGCGAAGCCCGCGAACGCCCCGGGCGACCAGGCGTTCGAAGGAAGCGGAGAAGAGACGTCCCGCCAGCATCCCGGTGCGGTGGCTCGGCGCGATCACGAACATTCCGGCGAAGAGATGACCCGGTGGTGCCACCCGGCGGCCCGACATGGTCGCGTATCCGATGGTCGCGACGATCTTGCCCCGTTCCTCCGCGACGAGGAAGAGTCGCATTCCGCGCTCACGGAAGACGTGAGCGAGCGAAGCTCTCGTCAGCTCACCACCCGCGGGACCGGATCCATTCCGGGTGAAGAAGTCAGCAACCCGGCCGAGGTCGTCTTCCCCGGTGAGCTCACGGATCTCTGCGGACATGGGACGCTCTCAGACCGCGGCGCGGGCGATGGCGAGAACACCGCTCGCGACGACTCGTCCGGCGACGGTGATCTCGACGGCGAACTCGGTGAGCGCACCGAAGGACGCCCCGACTCGCGCCGAGATTCTGAGCTGGTCACCCGGCACGACCAGCGCGAGGAACTTGAACCGCTTGATCGACGCCAGATACCCCAGCACGGGCTCCTGCTCGTCGGAGGAAACGACCAACCCGCAGAGTTGCGCGGCGACCTCCACCATGTGGACGCCCGGGTAAATAGGGTTGCCCGGGAAGTGACCCGCGAATACCGGGTCGGCGATGGAGACGTTCTTCGTGCCCACCGCAGAGACACCGGCCTCGAGATCGTCGACTCGATCGAGCAGCAAGAACGGATGCCGGTGCGGGAGTCGCCGCGCGACCTCGGCAGGCTCGAGCGCGACACCTCGTCGACCGGTCACCGCGCTCGCGCCTGTTCGATGAAGTCTGCGATGGTGTTGATCGAGCCGAAGACGAATTTGTCGTCGTCGGTGATGTAGACGCCGAAGTTCTCGTCGATCAGGCTCACGATCTCGAGGGTGTCGAGCGAGTCGAGTTCGAGTCCGCGCCCGAAGAGGGGCTGATCGTCGTCGATGAGGGTCGCGTCGATGGGCAGGCCCAGCCCCTCGGCGATGAGCTCCTTGACGCGATCGTTCAGTTCGCGCCGGGCGACGGCCCGCTGCGTCAGTTCGTGGTAGGTCATGTTCCGTCTCCGTGGGGGGGCTCAGGCGGTCAGTCCGCCGTCGACCGAGATGATTTGTCCGGTGATGTACGAGGCGTCGTCGCTGAGAAGAAAGCGGACGACGGATGCCACTTCGTGCGGTTGTGCCATGCGTCGAAGAGGGACGGTGTCGACGTGTCGCGCGAGGTCTCCGCGCGGCATCCGGCGCACCATGTCCGTGTCGGTGAACCCGGGTGCGACCGCGTTCACGCGGATGTCTGCTGCCGCAGCCTCGCGCGCCAGCGCGTGGGTCATGGCGTTGACCGCGCCTTTGCTCGCGGCATAGTTCGCCTGCCCCACCTGACCGCGCAGCCCGGATACGGAGCTCATGAACACGACGGAGCCCCCGGTCCGGCGCATCGCTTTGAGCGACTCACGCGCGACGAGGAACGAGCTCGTGAGGTTCGTTTCTACGACGGTATTCCACGTCGCGAGGGACATCATCGGAGTGAGCGCGTCGCGCGTGACTCCGGCGTTCGACACGACTCCCGCCAGGCGAGGATGTTCGGCACGAACGACCCGGAACACCTCGCGGACCTGGGTCTCGGATGCGACGTCGGCTTGCATCGCCGAAGCCGAACCTCCTCGCTCCGTCACGGTGCGTACGACCTCGGCGGCTTCTTCGGCAGCTCGACGGAAGACCACGACGACGTGCCATCCCGCGTCGGCGAGCATCTCGGCGCACGCGCGGCCGATCCCGCGAGACCCGCCCGTGACGACGACGCTCCGCTCAGGTCGCACGAGCGACTCCCCGATAACCGTCGTCGACGATGGTCGCTCCATCCGCGACGGCATCCCCCCGCCACATACGGGTGAGGGCGTGGCCGTTGCCGAGGATGACGGCTCGGCATCCGCTGGAATGTGCGACCCCGGTGACCAGATCCCATCTCACGGTTTCTCGAACGCCTTTGCGGACGTCCTCAGCGATCTGCGCGGCGGTATGGACGAACTCCCCCGAGACCGCCGAGAGCAGGGGCACACGGGAGTTGCAGAAGGGCGTGGCCGCCACCTCCCGTGCCCATCGCTCCGCGACGGGGTCCATCAGCGAGGAGTGGAAGCCGTGGCTCACGTCGAGCAGTCGAGATCTCGCGCCGAACATCGTGCGCGCTTCGAGAATGCCCGAGCGAGGTCCGGCGAGCACGATCTGCCGAAGGCCGTTGATGCACGCGATGTCGAGCCCCAACGAGGCGGCGACGCGGGCGACCTCTCCGTGAGCGTGTGGGGAGGTGACGGCGACCGCGAGCATCGCCCCCGAGCCCGGCGCAGAACTCATCACGAGACCCCGGGTGCGGGCGAGCCGGATGCCGTCCGCGAAGGTGAGAGCCCCCGCCGCGATCACCGCGGCGATCGCTCCGACGCTGTGGCCCACGACCCACCGGGGGTCGAAGGCCGGCGAAGACGACGCGTCCCACGCGCGCAGGGCGGCGATGGCGAGCAGCACGATGGCGGGCTGGGCGTGCTCCGTTGCCATCAGACGATCGGCGGACTGACCCCACATCACGTCGCGCATGTCGAAGCCGAGCGCGTCCGCGGCCTCGTCGAAGACTGCTCGCGCGGCGGGATACCGCGCGGCGAGCTGCTTGCCCATTCCAAGCGACTGACTGCCCTGCCCTGGCACGGCGAGGAAGACTTCCGACATCAACGGATCCGGCGAGCCAGTTGACGCGCGCCCAGGGCTGCGAAGACCACGAACACCGCGACAAGTACCGCGACAGCGAGACCGGAGGTGATCTCGAACTCACCGACGTGGGCCGAGATGCCGTAGAACGCCTTCACGGCATCGGTCGCCTGCCCTTCGTCGCCGGCCAGCGCGGAGAGTGCCTGCGCGGTCATGGGAGTGCGGATCAGCATCGCCGACTGCGCGAAGGGGAGGGCGTTGATCCCGTTCACGATGGCATCCGGAAGCGTCCCCGCCGGAATGTACGCCCCGGCGAGGAAGCCGATGACCGTTCCCACCACGGTGGACAGAGCCGCGAATGCGCCAGAGCTGCGCAAGAAGGTGACCACGAAGCTCGACAACGCGGCGAACGCCACGCTCGAAAGGGCGACGTAACCGAGCGTCTCTCCTGCCTCGCTCGCGGTCATCATGGAACTGCCCTGCGTGAGCAGATACGCCTGCCCCACTACGAGGATGACCACAGTCATGCTGAGCGAGATGAGGAAACTCGACAGGAGGTAGCCCAGGATCAGCTCGACGCGGCGAATGGGTGAGACGAGGAAGTCGCTGAAACGGCCGCTCGCTCGATCGTCGACGAAGACCGTGAGGGCGGCGAGCGCCGTCGTCAGCGTGGTGATCATGGTGATGCCGGCGAATACCCAGGAGTTTACGAACCAGTGGATGTCGCTGCTCTGCGCGTTCGGAAAACGCTCCGTCAGGTTGTCGACCTGCAGATTGCCGAGGAAGAGCGCGTACAACGCGATGAGGATGAGCGCGGACAGGAGGGAGAAGAACACCCCCGCGCGGTCTCGGAAGAACAGGCGCAGATTTCGCCCGGTGAGGATGGCGACGGACGTCATGCGGCCTGCCCTCCCGTCACGTTGAGGAACACGTCGTCCATGGTTCCGTGGCGGAACTCGAAATCCGTGACCTGCGGCGAGACCAGAACGGCCCGAGCCTGCTCGATGTCGTCAACCGGTACGCATACGACGTCGCCGGCTTGTTCTGCGACGAGCCCCCGCGCTTCGCAATCGGCGAGGACGGACGCCACGTCGCAAGCGCGGACGGTGAGCACGCTGCGGCTGTGGGTGGACCGGAGCTCGGCCGGGGTGCCCTCGGCCACGATCTCGCCCCGCGCGATGATGCACACGTGATCGGCGCGCTCGGTCTCTTCCATGTAGTGGGTGGTCAGGAAAACGGTCGTTGCATGGTCTGCCCGGAGCTGGCCGATCGCTGACCAGATCTGTTCCCGCGACTGCGGGTCGAGGCCCGCGGTGGGCTCGTCGAGAAAGACGACGCTGGGGCGGTGGATGATCGCACGCGCGATATCGGCCCGGCGCTTCTGGCCGCCGGACAGCACGCCGTATCGCCGGTCGAGGAAGTCTTCGAGGCCGACAAGTTCGGCCAGCTCGGCGATCCTCGCCGATGCCTCACGCCTGCGGAGTCCATAGAAGCCTGCCCGGGTCGCCAGGTTCTCGCGAACGGAGAGCAGGGGGTCCAGAAGTGATTGCTGGAAGACGGCGCCGATGACCCCGCGTACCCCGTACGGGTCGTCCACCACGTCTCGGTCGTGCACGCGGATCCGGCCGGAAGTCGGACGAAGCACCGTCGTGATGCAGCCGATCGTCGTGCTCTTGCCCGCACCATTTGCCCCGAGGAACGCGAACAGCGACCCCGTGGAGACGTCGAAAGAGAGATCTCGAACGGCCTCGAACGAGCCGTAGCTCTTTCGAAGGTGTTCCACCTGAATAGACACGGACTGCTCCTGCTTGCTGTGTGGTGAGTGAAGACCGGGGATACCGCCGAGCAGCACCTCCGGGGAGTCGCGAGACCTCGGCGTCCTCGCTTCAAGGTGTCGATCGAGCACCTGGTTCGGGCACGCGGGTGCCACTCGCGGTGTGGCCCGTGAACATCTGGTCGGTCGTCAGCCCCCTCTGCGCCCCAGCCACGAGGAACTCGCGCACGGACACGTCGTTCGTACGACGCTGCGGTTCGTGTTTGTCGCGATCGACCTCGCCGAGGTCGGAGCGAGTGATCTCGCGATCTACAATATCCATATATGGATGCTAGCTAGTCATATTTGACCTTTCAAAGCCATTTCACCCGGTCACACCCCCTGAGGCTGACCTACGCTGGGCAGATGGTCCGCGCGAAGAAGACGCCCCACCCGTTCGACAGAGATCTGGGCGCGGCGATCCGGGCTGCGCGTGCGCGGAGGGGCGTCAGCCGCGAGACACTCGCGGCGCGAACGGGGATCGCCCTGTCGAATCTGAAGCGTCGCGAGGACGGGGTGAACGAGACGACGGTCTCAGAACTCGAGCGCATCGCTGCCGTCCTCCGGGTTTCCGCGCGGGAGATCGTCGACATGGCCTTGAGCGATTACAGCGGAGACGGTTTCGCGCAGCAGGGCACTCCTCAAGACGGTCTGCGGAGGCTCCTCGCATCGATGTCGGAACACCCTCGTACCATCGACGACGCGGACAACGTGACATACATCGGTCATGTCGCACCGGCCGCACGCGACGCGGCCAACACCGATGAACGGAAGCCGCCGTCAGACTGAAGGGGAGAACCGTGAAGGAACTGCTCTCGCTCGCGGCACGCCTCGACGTCACCGTGCACGTCGCCCACCTCCCGCAACCTTTCCGCGGCTTCTACGACCACGAAGGTCGCAGGGTCGTCTACGACTTCTCCCTCACCCCCATCGAACGAGCCTGCGTGCTGGCGCACGAACTGGGGCATGCGTTCTACGGCCATCAGGTCCGCGACGACCCCGATGCGGAGGCCGCGGCCGACGCCTTCGCTGCCGCGGTTCTCGTCGATCCGGTCCTTTTCGCCGAGCTCGAAGCGATCGGCCTCGACGATGAGGCCATCGCAGACGAGCTGGGAGTCACGATCAAATTACTCCGCGTCTTCGCAGACAACCATCTCGCCCGCGTCAGAGGCGTCACCTATACGCGCCCCCGCCTCGGGCGGGGGCTCTATCAGCACGCCGTGCGCTGGGCATCGTGACGTGAGGCGTTGCCCAGCGCAAGCACGACCCGACCGGTGAAGCACCCGGCGACCTGTGCCGCCGCCCCAGTTTCGTCCCTCGACCTCTGCGCCCCATTCCCCGAAGCGCGACACCATAATCACTGCCACCCACACGAAAGGCTTCCGCATGCCAACCGCCGTGACGCTTATCCGGTCGTCTTCGCTCGCTCCGAGCGCGGAGTACGCCTACGCCGCCACCGCACCGGCGAACGCGCGCCTCATCTTCCTCGCGGGGTCGTGTCCGATCGACGCAGACGGCGCGACAGTCGGTGTCGGCGACTACGCGGCGCAGGCGGCCATGTGCGTGGAGAACATGCGCACCGCTTTGGCGGAGGCCGGCGCCGAGATCACCGACGTCATCTTCACGCGGGTGCTCGTCGCCTCCACACGACAGGCTGACCTCGTCGCGGCATGGAAAGTCGTGCGCGACGCATTCGGCGCGCACGACGTGCCGAGCACCCTGCTCGGCGTGACCGTTCTCGGATACGACAACCAGCTGGTCGAGATCGAGGCGGTCGCGGCCGTCGTGGATTGACGCGCCTTGGGCGCGCAAGTCACTGCTCGGAGGCCCACTCCCCTGAAAGAGATCGCGAACCGAACCAAGCGAAAGCGATCAAGACGAGCGCACCGCCCGACAGCAGACCGTCGAAGATCCCTGCCGGAAGCAGGAAGATCACGAGCGCGAGCGCCACCCCGCACATGACAGCTGTCACGGCAAGACCCCAGAGACGGTCACGCAGGATGCCGATGCCCCCGAGAAGCCGAAGGACGCCGAATATCCCGCTCATGATCATGAGCAGGTACAGGTTGTCCTGAAAGTATGGCAACGCGAAGTGGGAGCTTTCCCCACATCCCCCGGCTCGACGCGCAGAAGCGTGAGAACAGGGAGCGCGAAGAATGCGCTCATCTCCATGACTGCGCCCTGTGTGATCACGAACCATGCTGCGACGCGGTACCGCACGTCTACCCGGTGCCCCCGGCTCGCTGAACCCGACGGACCACCGCCTCGTTGAGGCTCGCGCGCGGGGGTGGTGGGCATGTCCGCGTGTTATCGACCGGTCACGTCGGTCCGGTCGACGCACAAGCGAGACCCGCGGTTCGTGGTGGTTCCCGCGGCGCAGCTTCGCCCGCGGGTGAAGCGGGGCGACAATCGTCCTCGCCCCGGGGCGCCCGTCGAAAGAACCCTCTCGCTGCCGAACGGGTCGGCTAGATCCACCCCCGCTCCCGCGCGTGAATCGTCGCCTGCTGCCGACTCGCGAGCCCGAGCTTGCCGAGCACCGACGACACATGGTTGCGCACGGTCCCGGCCGACAGGTGCAGCGCCGACGCGATCTCGGCGACCGTCTCTCCGCGCGCGCCGGCGCGCAGCACGTCGAGCTCGCGGTCGGTGAGGGGGCTCCGCTCGTCGCTGAGAGCGTCGGCGGCGATCTCGGGGTCGACGTAGCGACGCCCGGCGGCGACCTCGCGGATCACCGCGGCCACGTCATCCGCGGGTCGAGACTTGGGCAGGAACCCGTCGACGCCCGCACCGAGCGCGCGCCGGAGGACGCCGGGTCGCGCGTGGCGCGTGACGATCACGCAGCGCGACGGGACCCGGCGCAGAATGCGCGCGGCGGTGTCGACGCCGTCGAGACCGGGCATCTCGAGATCGAGCAGGCACACGTCGGGCCGCAGCCGCTCCGCTTCGACGAGAGCGCTCTCGCCGTCACGGCACTCGGCGACGACGTCGAGGTCGTCTTCGAGTCGGAGCAGGGCGGCGAGCGCCGTGCGGATCATGTCTTCGTCGTCGGCGATGAGCACGCGGATCATGCCGTCACCCCCTCGGGCACGTGGACGGTGAGGCGGAAGCGGTCGCCGAGGCGGGTGGCATCCATCGTTCCTCCGACGGCGCCGACGCGGTCGGCGATGCCCGAGAGGCCGGCCCCGTCGCCCACGGGCGAAGCCGCTCCTCGGGCGTCGTTCTCGACCGTGAGCACCCAGGCTCCCTCGTGACGGGCGAGAGAGAGGGATGCCGAGCCCCCGCGGCCGTGTTTGAGCACGTTGGTCGTCGACTCCCGCACGACCGGCCCGAGCACGTCGGCCGGCGCCCCGCCCGCCGCGCCGTCCACGAGAAGGTCGACGGTCAGTCCCGCGGCGCGGAGGAGGTCGGCGGCGTTGGCGAGTTCGTCGGGGAGGGGGACGCCTCGGAACCGCGCCGCGAGGTCGCGCGTGCCGCGTCGCGCCTCGTCGACGCTCGTTCGCGCCGCGCGCACCTGTCCGGCGGCGGCCTCGGGGTCGCGGCCCATCATCTTCTCGGCGAGTTCGAGCTGCAGCGCGATCACCTGCAGGTGGTGCCCCTGCAGGTCGTGCAGGTCACCCGCGAGGCGCAGGCGCTCTTGCGCGGCGGCGAGGCGCCCCTCGGCGCGGCGCGCACGGTCGAGTTCGCGCACGATGTCCCACCACCACAGCGAGGTCGCCGACAGCGGCGGAAGCATCGCGATGAACAGCGCGAGTCCGAAGAACGCGGCGACGTAACCGCCGGGGTTGACGCGGGTGGCATCCACGACCCAGGTCGCCAGGATCACGACGATGAGCAGGGTCGCGAGGCGCAGTCGGATGCCGTTGCGCCACCGCACGAGGCAGAGGGCCTGCGCGGCGAGGGCGACGGCGAGCATCAGCGACCCGACGGCGGCGCCGGTGACGGCGCCGAAGACGACTCCCGCCACCACGAGCGGCCAGACGGGGTGCGTCGCGCCGACGTCGCCGTCGTCGAGCGGCTCGCGTCGGTAGCGCAGCAGCAGCAGGACAGCGGATGCCGTGGCCCCGACCGCACCGACCACGTACAGCGCGATGGCGAGCGGCGGAGCGTCCCGCACGACGACAGCCGCCCAGATGACCAGGGCGAACACCTGCAACGACAGAATCGAGGCGACGGTGTACCACCATGTGACGCGGACGTCGCGCGCGTAGGTGGCTGCGGAGGAGATGCTCACCCCGGCCACTGTACGTCCGTGACATTCGTCACGGGTGGAGGAATCAGCCGCTGTGCAGAACCCGGCCGTAGAGGAGCATGTCGCGGCGCCGGTCGCCGATGCGGTGGTAGCTGCGCAGCAGACCCTCGCGGTCGTATCCGGCTCTCTCGGCGGTGCGGATGGACGGCGCGTTCCACGGCTCGATGTAGAGCCCGATGCGGAACAGGCCCGGTACGGTCGCGCCGAAGGCGGTCAGCGCGATGAGCGCGTCGGCCGCGTACCCTCGGCCGCGAGAGGAGGGGGCGACGACGTATCCGGCACTGGAACGGCCCGCGCCGAGCTCGGCGGTCCAGAGACCGCAGTGACCGACGGCCTTTCCTGTGGCGGCATCCGCCATGGTGAACGAGAAGCCGGCCCCTTCACCGTGACGGCTCTGCTGCGCCGCGATCCACGCGCGCGCGTGCTGCTCGGTGGCGTCCGCGGGAAGGGTGCCCGTCTGCGCGATGTACGGGTCGGTCGCGAGCTCGCGCACCATGTCGAGGTCGCCGTCGACCACCTCTCGCAGCAGGATGCCTCCGTGGGCGGGTGGCGTCGCGGGCCAGGGCGGCAGAGGCATCGGCGGCATGGGTCCATCCTGCCCGTGCCGGGGTCAGTCTCTCCCCTCGACGCCGCGGGGGTCGTCGGGCGGATCGACCGGCGCGCGGTCCCAGAACTCGCTCGTCTCGGTGGAGCGGTCGAGGGGGGTGGCATCCATCGTCCGCGGCGGCGTCCACCCGTAGGCCGCGGACTGCGCCGCGCCCGCGCCCATGACCGGGCCGAGGGCGGAACGCACGGCGTCCGCGCGCCGACCGGCACGGCGGCGGAATAGCGCGAGGGAGAGTCGGACCAGGATGCCGACGCCGAGCACGGCGAAGAAGAAGTACTGCAACGCGGCGAAGATCGGGGGCATGTCGTGTCCTCCCTCGGCCGCAACCGTTGCAGGTGTCAGACGCTACCGGGCGTGGGGCTCGGGCGGAAGCGCTGCTCCAGACACAGCTCCGGGCCCGTGGCTCCGGTGACGACGGGAGGAGGGTCAGGAAGCGGAGGACCCGTCCGCCCTTCTCGCTCCTCCCGTCGCCGTATTCCTTCCCCTCATCCCCCCGCCCTGACCGCCGTGACATTCGTCACGGGTGCGCCGTCGCATCCTCCCGCGCGGTCGTGACGCACGACACTGCCGCCGCGCGATCGGAATCGATGGGATGGAATCACCGCGGAACACGCCGCGACCCATCCCCCAGGAGCAGTCATGTCGAACCCCCTCAGCGATCTCGTCCTCGGCTTCCAGGGGCTCGTCGCCGACGTGCCCGACCTCGTGCAACCGGTCATCGTCGCCCTCGCCGGCGCCGTGCCGTTCATCGAGGGCGAGGGCGCCGCCGCGATCGGCATCATCGGCGGCATCACCCCCGTCGTCGCCGCCCTCGCCGGCGCGGTCGGCAACCTCATCTGCGTCGCGATCGTCGTGCTGGTGACCTCCCGCGTCCGTACCGCCGTGACCACGCGCCGCGGCAGCGCGGACAAGCCCATGACCTCGCGCCGACAGAAGTTCGAGAAGGCCTATCACCGCTACGGCACCCCCGGCGTGAGCCTGCTCGGCCCCCTGCTGCTGCCCACCCAGTTCACCGCTGCTGCCCTCACCTCGACCGGCGTGCCGCCGGTTCGCGTGATTGCCTGGCAGGCTGCCGCGATCGTGCTGTGGACGACCGTGATCACGTTGATCATCGTCGGCGTCATCCGGTTCGCGGTCTGACCGCCGGGCGCAGAGGGCGACCCCGCAGGGGCTGAACGGTCACGTTCGCTCGTGACCCCCTCTGCGTCGGCGTACGCGGTGCGACGACCGGTCAGTCGTGTCGGCCCGCCGGATCCGATTCCCGGCCGAAGACGACGCGCGCGAGCAGCGCGGCTCCGCCGAGCACGCAGAGCCACGCGATTCCCCAGGCGACGAAGCCGAGCAACGGGTTCGGATCGATCCACGCCTGCACCGCGCTCGTCCCCTTCAGGAGCATCCAAGCGAGGAAGAGCCCGATGAGAACGATGCCGCTGACGGTGAGTCCGAGCTTCTTCGCCATCCGTCGAGAGTATCCGAGCCATTGAGACGCGTCCGGGCTCCGCCCCCGACCACACGTCGAGCACTCTCGCGCATAGCGCTTTCATAGCTCCTCTTGGCTCCGGGTAGGGCGGGGTTAGGCCGCGGGGAGGGCCCGGCACCTTTCCTGGTGCCATGGACCCCGCAGACCTCACCCCCGACACCGCCCCCGACGGTGCCCCGGCCCCGGCCTCCCGCCGCGGTCGGGCGACGCCGTCTGCCGCCCCTCGGCGCTCGTCGTCTCGCACCGCCCGCCGCGCCCTGCTCGCCGGCGGTCTCGTCGTCCTGCTCACGGCGGGAGGCTCGGCGGCGTGGGCGGCCAACCGTTTCCTCATCCCCCACGTCGAGGTCACCGATGTCGCGGCCTACGAGGCGGAGCACTCCACTGCGGCGTCCAGCACCCCCACGGCGGAGGCCACCGCCACCGCGACCACGGCCGCGACCACCCTCACCGACACCAGCTTCAGCGACGGGTCCACCTCGGTCACCGTCTCGACGGTGACGACGGACTCGCTCACCTACTTCGTCGCCGATGTCGTACTCGGAGACGCGACCGACCTGCGCTCCGCCTTCGCCAACAACCAGTTCGGCGAGAACATCACGCAGACCACGAGCGAGATCGCCGCGGCCAACGGCGCGGTGTTCGCGATCAACGGCGACTACTACGGCTTCCGCTCGACGGGCATCGAGATCCGCAACGGCGTCGCCTACCGCGACGAGGGCGCTCGACAGGGACTCGCCTTTTACACCGACGGTCACGTCGAGGTGTACGACGAGACGCAGACCACGGCCGCCGAGCTGCTGGCATCCGGGGTCTGGAACACCCTCAGCTTCGGCCCCGCCATCGTCGAGGACGGCCAGGTCGTCGACGGCATCGACAGCGTCGAGGTCGACACGAACGTCGGTAACCACTCGATCCAGGGCGACCAGCCGCGCACCGCGGTCGGCGTGGTCGACGACAACCACCTCGTCTTCGTCGTCGTCGACGGCCGACAAGAGGGCTACAGCGAGGGCGTGACGCTGCCGGGACTCGCGGACATCATGCTCTCGCTCGGCGCGACGACGGCCTACAACCTCGACGGCGGCGGCTCGTCGACCATGTACTTCAACGGGCAGGTGATCAACTCGCCCTCCAACGGCGGCGAGCGCGGCACCAGCGACATCCTCTACGTGGCGGGCTGAGCGGTGTTCGTGCTCATCCCCGCCTTCGAGCCGGGCCCGCGGATGTCGGACCTCGTCGCCGAGCTGCTGCGCGCCGATCCCGACCTCGACGTGCTCATCGTCGACGACGGCAGCGGTCCCGCGTTCGCTCCGGTCTTCGCCGCCGCCCGCGAGGCCGGAGCCCATGTCATCGCCCACGCGAGCAATCGCGGCAAAGGCGCGGCGCTGAAGACGGGCTTCGCCCACATCGCCGCCCACGATCCGGATGCCGACGTCGTCACCGCCGACGCCGACGGCCAGCACACGCGCGCCGACGTCTGCCGCGTGGCCGATGCCCTGCGCCGTGACGCGGCTGACGGCCGGAGCGCGCTCGTGTTGGGCGTGCGCGGGTTCGACGGCGCGGTGCCGCTGCGCAGCCGACTCGGCAACGCCGCGTCGCGGGGGCTCTTCCGCCTCGCCACCGGACGGCGGGTCTCCGACACGCAGACGGGGCTCCGCGGCATCCCGTCCGATCGTCTCGCCTGGGCGCTCGGCATCCCGGGCGAAGGCTTCGAGTACGAGCAGCGGATGCTGCTGCGCCTCGGTCCCGACCAGCTCGCCGCGCACGAGGTGCCGATCGACACGGTCTACCTCGACCACAACGCGGGGAGCCACTTCCGTCCCGTGCGCGACTCGCTGCGTGTGCTGCTTCCGGTGCTGCTGTTCGCGTCGTCGTCTCTCGCGGCGTTCGTCGTCGACACCGTCGCGCTGTTGGTCCTGCAGGCGCTGACCGGCTGGCTGGTGCCGTCGATCGTCGCCGCACGCGTGCTGTCGGCCACCGCGAACTTCGCCGTCAATCGCCGCGTGGTCTTCCGCGCGCGCGGAGGTTCGATGCTTCCGCAGGCCCTCCGCTACGGCGTGCTCGCCCTGGCGCTGCTCGCGTCGAACATCGCGTGGATGTCGTTCCTCACCGACAACGGCCTCGCGCTGCTGCCCGCGAAGGTCGTGACCGAGGGCGTGCTGTTCGTCCTCAGCTACGGCGTCCAGCGCGCACTGGTCTTCCCGCGAACGGATGCCGGTCCCCCGGCGCGCACGCCGATCTCGCGGCCTGACCCACCCGGCGCCCCGGACCATCCGCCCCACGCCGCCCATCCGGCATCCGACACCTCTCCCCTCACCCCCGCTAGGAGCACCTCATGACCACCACCGCCCTGATCCTCGCGGCGACCGACCTCGTCGCCGCCGTTCTGCTCAGCGCCATCTACTTTCAGCGTCACCGCCGGCGAGACCTCGTCGTCGCCTTCCTCGGCGTCAACGTCGGGGTGCTCGCGGTCGCCACCGTGCTCGGCACCGCCGAAGTCGCCCTCGGTCTCGGGCTCGGCCTGTTCGGGGTGCTGTCGATCATCCGGCTGCGTTCGAGCGAGATCACCCAGCGCGAGGTGGCGTATTACTTCGCCGCCCTGGCGATCGGCCTGATCTGCGGCCTGCCGCCCGTCGACCTCTCCATCCCCCTGCTGCTCGTCGGGCTCATCGTCGCCGTGCTGGCGGTCGCCGACCACCCGCGCGTGCTGTCGCGGGCCCGTCACCAGACCGTGCACCTCGACCGCGCGATCGCCGACGAGACCGAACTGCGCGTCGAGCTCGAACGCCTGCTGGGCGGCGAGGTGACGGGTGTCACCGTGCAGCAGCTCGACCTGGTCGATGACACGACGCTGGTGGACGTGCGGTACCGCGTGCGGGCCGCACTGCCGGGCGCCACCGCACCGGGCGCCGCCCTCGACGTCGCCGACGCGGCCCCCGGCCCGCGTCGCAGCACCGACCCCGCCTTCGCCGACCTGCTCGGCGGCACCCGATGAACGCCCGCGACCGCGCCGCCATCGCCATCGCGGCCCTCCCCGCGATCGGCCTCGACGCCCTCACCACCGACGCGGCCCTCCTCACCCGCGTCGACCGCAAGTACGTCGTGCCGATGGATGCCGCGGCATCCCTCCTCGAAGACCTCCAGCGTTCCGCCGAGGCTCCGGCCGCCCTCGAGATCGCCGGCGAGCGCGAACTCGCGTACCGCTCGGTGTACTTCGACACCCCCGATCTGTTGAGCTTCCGCCTCGCCGCCCACGGGCGTCGCCGTCGGTTCAAGCTGCGCACCCGCACGTACGTCGACACCGGGGCCGCCTACCTCGAGATGAAGACCCGCGGGGCGCGCGGTCTCACTCGCAAGGACCGGGATGCCTACGACCTCGACACCGCCGACCGACTCACCCCCGAGGCGCGTGACGAGGTGGCCGAGTCGCTCGATGCCATCGGCATCGAACCCACGCGCGCCGACGACCTCGACGCGCGTCTGCAGACGCTCTACCGCCGCGCGACGCTCCTGCTACCGGGCGCGATCCCCTCCCGCGCCACGATCGACCTCGACCTCCGTTGGGTCGACGCCGACGGCGGCGGGTTCATCCTCCCCCGCTTCGCGATCGTCGAGACCAAGTCCCCCGGGCAGGCGGGTGCCTTCGACCGCGCGCTGTGGCGAGCCGGGCACCGCCCGCAGCGCATCAGCAAGTACGCCACAGGCATGGCCGCGCTGCGCTCCGACCTTCCCTCGAACCGCTGGACTCGCGTGCTCGCGGGCCCCTTCTCCTCCTCCCACCCCACTCGAAAGGATGCATCATGCGCCGCCTGATCCCCCTCGCCCTTCCCCTCGCCCTCGCGGGCCTCGTCCTCGCCGGGTGCGCTGTCACCGCGCAGCCCGTCGCGTCCGCGACGCAGACCGCCGCGGCATCCAGCGTCGAAACCCGTGTGCAGACCACCTCCGACATCGACTCCACCATTCCCGCGGCCGCCGCCGAACTGCTCGCGGCCAACGCCGACGGCACGGTCGTGAACGACGACGAGTGGAGCATCGCGGATGCCGAGACCATCACCCTCTCCGGCTCCACCGCGTCGAGCGATTCGGCGGCGGTCACCGTCGACGGCTCGACCGTCACCATCACCGCCGCGGGCGTCTACCAGCTGAGTGGCACGCTCGACGGGAACGTGGTCGTCGCCGCCCCCGACGACGCGCAGGTGATCCTCGTGCTCGACGACGCGACCATCGCGAGCACCTCGGGCTCGGCGATCCAGGTCGTGACGGCCGACGACGTGGCGATCAACCTCGCCGCCGGCACCACCAACGCCGTCACGGCGGCGAGCTCGGCCGACGCCGACGCGAGCGCCGCCATCTACGCCGACAGCGACCTCACCGTCTCGGGCTCCGGCGCGCTGACCGTCACCGACACCGGCAACGACGGCATCTCGGCCACCGACGACCTCGCGATCATCGGCGGCACGATCACGGTGGATGCCGCCGACGACGCCCTCCGCGGCAAGGACTCGCTGATGGTCGAGGACGGCACCCTCACCCTCACCGCCGGGGGCGACGCGCTCAAGAGCGACCAGACGGATGACGCGACCCAGGGCTACGTCTGGATCGCCGGCGGCACCATCACGGCGACGGCGGTCGACGACGGCATCGACGCGTGGACGGATGCACTGATCACCGGCGGAACCGTGTCGCTTACGACCGAGGACGACGGCATCCATTCCGAGACCGCGCTGGCGATCTCCGGCGGCGACGTGACGATCGGCCAGTCGTACGAGGGTCTCGAGTCGGGCGACATCCGCATCGCCGGCGGCACCACCTCGGTCACCTCGTCGGACGACGGCATCAACGCCTCGGGCGGCACCACCACGGACTCGGGGTCGGGCGGCGGGATGGGCGGCGGCATGCAGGACACCGGCGAGACCCTCACCATCTCGGGCGGCACCCTGGTGGTCGATGCCGACGGCGACGGCCTCGACTCCAACGGCAGCATCACCATGACCGGCGGTGAGGTCACCGTCTACGGCCCCACCGCGCAGAACAACGGCGCCCTCGACTCGAACGGCGGCATCGACGTTTCGGGCGGCACGCTCGTCGCCATCGGCAGCACCGGCATGGCCGAGTCACCCGATGAGACGTCGGCGCAGGGCTGGCTCGCCGCGACGGCGTCGGGTTCCGCCGGGTCGACGGTGCAGATCACGGATGCCGCGGGCACGGTCATCGCGGAATACACCGCCACGAAGACCTTCGGGTCGGTCGTGTTCACCTCGTCGGCGATCACCGACGGACAGACGTACACCGTCACCGTCGACGGGGCCGCGACATCGGTCACGGCGGGCGTCGCGGCGGCCGGCGGAATGGGGATGGGAGGAGGGGGAATGGGTGGCGGTCGGCCCTGACCGTCACGCGGCCGCGGCCCGGGGTGTATGCCCCGGGCAGCGGCATCCGCATGCCGGCGTGCCGCCGCGTGGGAGAGTGACGACGTGAAACTGTATTCCGACTTCGCCGCGCACCGTGCCCGCCAGATGACGGCCGATATCGTCGCCCTCGTGATCATCGCGGTGAGCGTGGTGATGGGAGTCGTCGTCTTCTCGACCGTCAACCAGCTCGCTCGGTTCGGGCGCGAGATGCAGGCCGCGGGCGCGGACTTCCGGACGTCGATGACCGATGTCGGCGACCGCCTCGGCGATGTCCCCCTCATCGGTTCCGGCATCAGCGCCCCCTTCGACACGGCCAGCTCCGCGGGCGACACTCTCGCATCCGCCGGTCAGACGCAGCAGGACCTCGTGCTGCAGGCGGCCATCGCGCTCGGCATCGGCGTCGCCGCCCTGCCGATCCTTCTCACGCTGCTGATGTGGCTGCTCCCGCGGCTCCGCTTCATCTCGCGCGCGACGCGCACCCGCGCGCTGCTGCGCGCCGGTCTCGATTCCGACCTGCTCGCCCTCCGGGCCCTCACCCACCAGAAGGTGGCCACGATCGCGAAAGTCGACCCCGATGCCCTCGGCGCCTGGCGCCGCGGCGACCGCGAGGTGACGCGGCGTCTCGCCGGTCTCGAGCTGCGGTCCGTCGGCATCCGGATGCCGTAAGTCGGCGGACGGAGCGAGCCGTCAGCCCCAGAACCCCCGGTGCGCTGCTCCCGCTTCGTCCTCCATGTGCGGCCCCGACACCGCGGTCGCACGACCCCCGCGCGGTGGCACGTGCCTCTCGCGTGGCGCGGACACCCGCGGCGGTGGTCATCGCCCCGTCTACAGGCATCGCCCTCGATCACGTCGGTTGGCCGTGCCGATCGACCTCGGCCGGCGACGCCGAGGTGACGGCGCCGCCCGCCCCATTCCCCCTCGGAACCCCGTGCCATACTCGGCACCTCGCGACGTCGCCGCGGTGCGCGACGTTCCAACTCCTGCACGAAGGGACGGTCTGCGTGACCATCGAACCCGGCATCTACGAACACTTCAAAGGTCAGCGCTATGAAGTCTTCGGAACGGCGAGGCACTCCGAGACCGAGGAGGTCTTCGTCTCCTACCGCAAGCTGTACGACGATTACTCGTTCTGGGTGCGCCCGGTGGGGATGTTCACCGAGACCGTCGACCGCGACGGCTACTCGGGGCCGCGGTTCCGGCGCATCGCCTAGACCGCCCGACGGTGCCGCAGCCGGGCATCGCCTTCGGGCGAACGAGTCCCCTCGCCGTGGCTACGCCGTCAACTCGGCCCCGTCACCGGATGCTTCGTGCCGCTGTGGACGTCATCGGGCACTCGAACGGGTCGCGGGCGGCCAGTCCCACGCGGTTCAAGTAGGCGATCACGATGCCGTACGACTGCAGCAGCGTCGTCTCGACGTAGGGCACGTTCAGCGTGGCGCTCTGCTCCTTGACGATGGCGCGAGCCTTGCTGAGGTGCGGGCGGGGCATGTTCGGGAACAGGTGATGCTCGATCTGATAGTTCAGACCGCCCATCAACCAGGTGGCCCACCACCCGCCGGTGATGTTGCGCGAGGTGCGCACCTGCTTGCTGAAGAAGTCGAGCTTGGCATCCGGTGCGATGACGGCCATGCCCTTGTGGTTCGGGGCGAACGACGCGCCCATGTAGACGCCAAACACGGCGAGCTGCACACCCAGGAAGGCGAAGGCCATGCCGAGCGGCAGGAAGACGAACACCGGGGCGACGAAGATCGCGAAGCGCAGGGCGATCAGTGACAGTTCGGTCCAGCGGCCCTTGACCGGCTCGCGTGAGAGCAGGTGACGCAAGCCGATGGCGTGCAGGTTGGCGCCCTCGAGGGTGAGCAGCGGGAAGAACGCCCAGCCCTGACGCTGGGTGATCCAGCGCTGGATGCCGCGTGCCTTGGCGGCGTCTTCGTCGAGGAACGAGATCGTGTCGATCTCGATGTCGGGGTCTTTGCCCACGCGGTTCGGGTTGGCGTGGTGGCGGGTGTGCTTCGCGCTCCACCACGAGACGCTCATGCCCACGACACCGGCGGCGAGCCAGAGGGCGAGACGCTCGTTGGCCTTGCCCGAGGCGAAGATCTGCTTGTGCGCCGCTTCGTGCGCGAGGAACGCGACCTGCGTGAACAGGATGCCGAGGGCGGCGGCGATGAGCAGCTGGAACCAGCTGTCGCCCAGCAGCACGAACCCGGTGATCGCTCCGCCGAAACCGAGAGCGAGGACGGTCCCGACCAGGGCGTAGAAGCGGCGCGCTCGCGCGAGCAGTCCTGTCTCGCGTACGACCTGCGACAGCTCGGTGTACGCCTTCGCCATCGGCGGGAAGTCGGTCGTCCCCTTGTAGGTCTGACGGATCGGTCCCAGCCGGGACTCGATGACGGGTGCAGCCATTGCATGCTCCTCGGATGGGGGTGACCGTATGGGCCCGAAGCCGAAGGCGGATGCCAGGGACTATTCTTCGAGGCTACGCCCCGCATATTCGCGTGGATGCATATTCTGGTGATTGTTTCGCCGTGAAAACGCGGTTTCGCCGTTTTGCCGGACCTTTTTACACGGGCTATTGCCAGTCTCGGCGCGACGTGGACTCGGCCTCTAGAAAACGAGGGAGAGGACGACGGCCCCGATTGTCAGCAGCATGACCGCGATCGCCCCGACGGCGATGGCGAGGGGCGGGGTCAGTCGCTCGAGAAGGGTCGACGCGTCGGTTCTCTTGGCAGCGCGGAGCGCGCTGAGTTGGGCGGCACGAAGGGTTGGGTGCCGTCCCAAGGGCGTCGAATGTCTATCGAAAGCGATGAAGGATCCATCGGGCACCATCACGACGTGCCCGAGGGTCGATTCCCCGACTTTCGCGGTGTGATGCCCCTCTTCCTCCACCGTCCACACGGCGTGGACTCGGCGTGGCGTCAGGTTCATGGCGCTGTTGCTCACGCGACGGAGCGTGCCGCTCCGGGCATGGCCGCGCCATCGAGTCCGTTGGACTCGATGACATCGATGACGATGCCGGCGGTAGAATGCGCGGCCTGCGCGAGGCGGCGGAGGGTTTCCCTGTCCAGCGCGATCTCTTCGTCGACATCGAAGACGAATCGCAGCGGGATGGCGGCGTGCATCCAGGCAGTGGATCGGCGACTTGTAGCAGCGTCAGTGTGTCGCCACGTGACGGTGAAACTCTCGCCGCGCCGCAATCTCACGACGGTGACCGCGTACAGATGCGCGAGGGGAGTATCCGGAATACGAATCGGCTCTGAAGTCGAGCCGTAGAACAGGCGTCCCATTCCCTTACCCCATTCGACGCGATGACAAGAAAGTCAGCCGGGGTCTGGGGCAACTACGATCACGATAAAGGCGCGTGCCGTGTAATGCAACGATTGATCAATCCCCCGCGCCGCGGCATCACTGACGCGGTGCCCGTAGAGTGGGGCGAGGCGTCCCCTAGACCTAGGCCGCTGGGTTCGACTAGGTCAGGAGTTTCATGCCACCCGATCGCGTGTCTCCCCCGTCACTCTGTCTGGGGTTCATCGATTCGTTCCCGGTTCAACACGTCGCTGTCTCGTCGCTCGGTGCGCCGTTCGAGGTCGAGACGATCTGCGCGAGCGACGCTGTCGCCGCGGAGCTCGACGAGACGCAGCTCGATTCCGGGGTGGGGCCGTGCTGGCGAGCGCGGGAAACCGCCGCGCCCGTCCTCCTTCCGGATCTGCGGAACGGTGCGGTCTCCGCGTGGCCGCTGTTCCTGGCGACAGCCACGCGACATGGCATCTCTTCCGCGTACGCCTTTCCGATGGTGGTGGGCCTGCTGGAGGTCGGGGTCGTGAATCTCTACGCCACCCGCGCCCACGCCCTGTCGGACGAACAGGTCGGTGAGGCCGCCCTGTTGGCGAACTCCGCGGGTCAGCAGATCTTGCGGTCTGCCCTCGACTCCGTCGACGACGATGTCACCGCGAACGTCTCCCCTCGACGGTTCGTCCATCAGGCCACCGGCATGGTCGTGGCGCAGCTGCGCGTGGCACCCGACGACGCGTTGCTCATCATCCGCGCGCACGCGTTCGCCTCGGGACGGACCGTGCGCGAGGTGGCGGAGGCGATCATCTCGCGCGACATCGACTTTTCGGTGTGAAAGTGAACGGACGGAAGTAGGTTGCACTCATGACGAGCACATCGCGGGAGAAAGACCTGGTCGATACTTTCGTCGAGCTCGCCGACACCATGGTCAGCGGGTACGACATCGTCGACCTGCTCTACCTGTTGGTCAGCCGGTGCGCCGAGACCTTCGGTGCCGCCGACGCCGGCATCCTGCTTCCCGACGCGCACGGGTCGCTCGAGGTCGTCGCGTCGACGAGCGAGCGCAGCCAGCTCATCTCGCTCCTGCAGCTCGACGCGGAGCAGGGCCCCTGCCTCGATGCCTATCACTCCGGCCAGCCGGTCACCGTCGACGACTTCGCCGCGATTCACGAGCGGTGGCCGCGGTTCGCGGACGCCGTCGGTGAGTTGGGGTATCAGTGGATGCACGCGATCCCCCTCCGACTCCGCGAGGAGGTCATCGGTTCGTTGAACCTCTTCGGCGACACCCCCGACGCGCTCTCCGCCGAAGACGCCCTCGCCGCGCGAGGTCTCGCGGACATCGCGACGATCGGCATCCTTCACGAACGGGCGTTCCGCGAGTCCGACCTCGCTCGCACGCAGCTGCAGCACGCCCTGGACAGCCGTGTCGTGATCGAGCAGGCGAAGGGCGTCCTGTCTCACTCACATGGCGTCGACATGGAGGAGGCGTTCCGCCTTCTGCGAGAGCAGGCGCGCAGCACTCAACGGAAGCTCGCCGACGTCGCCCGCGACGTCATCGCCGACGCCATCCGCTGACGGGGCCCGGGCATAATCGCACGTCCCCGATCACCTGATCAACCTCCTTCGAGTACTGTCGGCGGCCGTCGTCGCGGGCGTAGCATCGCGGGTACGCCGGAGTCCCTCCGCGGCATCCGGTCCCTCCGAACCGACGAGAGCACGGGAGATCCAGATGGACACGATGGCAATGATGAAGTCGATGGACATGGGCGAGATGACCATGGACATGGATGCCATGCAGGAATGCATGCAGTCGCTGAACGCCTGCGCGATGGCCGCGGCGATGTGCGCCGGCAGCGACATGATGCACGGCGCCGAGATGGCGACCTGTTGCGCGATGTGCTCGAACATGGTCGAGATGGCTCAGGCGACGATGCACATGATGATGCGTCCGGCCGGGATGAACATGGACGTGATGAGCGCCATGATGACCGCCTGCATGACCATGGGCAAGGCCTGCGCCGCCGAGTGCCGCGCGCACGGCGACATGGACGAGATGTGCCGCTACTGCGCGATGGCCTGCGACGACATGGTCGTGAAGTGCGAGGCCATGATGGCCTCGATGTCTTCCTGAGTTCTCTTCACGCGCGGCCGCTGACGTTCGTCGGCGGCCGCTCGGCTATGCGGCGCGTGCGGTCGTGAGGATCGCCGACGCGCTGAGCAGTTCGGCGACCGGGTGAAAAGCCACCGGCTCCCCCACCGCGATGTCGACGGCAGGTCCGACGACCCGCAGGTTCGCCGTCGCGCCGTCGAGCAGCGCAACGGTCACCGTCGCGCCTTCGGCGCCGACGACCAGGCCGTCCCACCATGCGGAGGGGTTCGAGGCTGCCATGCAGCGCTGGATCGGGTGGACTGTCGACGAGATCGTGCGGGACATGGCTTCACCTGCCTTCGGAGGGGTTGGTGAGATGAAGCTACGGGATGCCGCGGGAGCGGGCGATCTGGGGCGTAGTGGGGCGTAACACCCGGACAAAAGTCGGCGTCCGCTTGTGACGACCGGCGTCGCGCCTATAGGCGAGGTGGACAGCGTGGTCAGCTCGTCCGATCACAATGCAGCCGTGGCGGACGGCATTCAACGAGTCGCCGACGAGTGGCTACGATGACTGGGTAGCCCTCACCGGGGGGTCCAGGTGGGGAGGTGACATTGGACGACGTCGCGGCGCGAACGCCTTCACTCCTGCAGTTCACTGAACATAGCGACCGATCGCTCACCCATCGGATGTTTCGCTACCCTGCCAAGTTTCACGTCCCGGTTGCCGCAGGGCTGATCGAGCAATTTTCTACGCCGGGACAGACCATCCTCGATCCCTTCTGCGGAAGCGGCACCATTCTTGTCGAGGCATCAGTCCGTGGCCGCAGCAGCGTCGGGACGGATCTTGACCCACTCGCGGTAGCAGTGTCGCGCGCCAAGACCAGCAGCTTCCCCCCCGGCCAGCTGGAGAGCGTGACGGAAAGACTGCAGACCTGCCTCGCGACGCTGAGGCGCCCGGACTCGGAATACCTCGCCTTAGCCAAAAGCGACCTGACCGATGACGACTACCGTCGCGCCTTGGACGGCCTGTGGGTGCCGGCCATTCCTAGGCTCCGGCATTGGTTCAGGAACTACGTCATCATCGACCTCGCGCGTATCCGCTCCCAGATTCTCAAACTTGAGCTGGCACCCGCGATAGAACGTTGGATCATGGTGGTGTTTGCGTCCATTATCAGGAACGCTAGTAATGCTGACCCTGTCCCGGTATCCGGACTCGAAGTCACCGCTCACATGCGTCGACTGGATGCTGCCGGACGGGTCATCAATCCCTTCGCGCTCCTCGATAAAGCGCTCGGCCGCGCCGTTCGTGGGGCCACAGCGTACGCATCGGAGCGGTCCCCTGCGACCAGCACGTCGGTGTTTCAATCAGATGCCACGACTCTCCAGACGCCAACGCAACCGGACGTCATCATCACGTCGCCGCCGTATCAGAACGCGGTCGATTATTACCGCCGTCACCAACTAGAGATGTTCTGGCTAGACCTGACTTCGACTCAGGCAGACCGACTTGCGCTCCAGCCCTCCTATATCGGCAAGCACCGAGTTGCAGCATCAAATCCAATCCTTAAGGCCCCCTGGGCCCCCTCGCCGACCGCCCAGGAATGGCTCGATCGGATGCAGGAGCAGGCGCCGCCGCGAGCGCGTGACTTCCGTGCTTACATGACGAGCATGGATGCCGTGTTCGCCAGATGGGCGGACCTACTTCCTGCCGGCGGCTTGGCCGTCTGTGTCGTCGGCCGTAGCACGTGGAACGGCGCGAATATTCCGACTGACGAGCTTTTTCTGGAGATGGCTCAGGGGCGCTTCAGCATGCTCGACCACCTCTCCTACCCGGTCAAAAACCGATACATGTCGTACGCAAGACGCAATGGGGCCGACATTGCGGAAGAACACGTCCTCGTTCTTGAGGCCCTGCCGCCAGACGCTCTGCCGTAGGCTCGCACGCGTGAGTGCTTCAGACGTGGCCGCCCCCGACCGCCCAGGGATCACAGTTGGGGAGGCGCTCGAAAAAATTGGAGAGCCTCGCCCTGACCTCACCGTGCGGCTCTCAAAGGAGCTCATCACGCTCCTGAGCGAGCAGCTCTACACTTCTGCTTCAAAGGCCATCGAAGAACTGGTAGTGAATTCCTTTGACGCAGACGCGACTGTCTGCCGAGTCGTAGTTCCAGGGACCTCCTTTGGCACGTCTGCCGCGGAGCTGCCAGTCATTGCCGTCTATGACGATGGTGCGGGAATGGACGAGACGGGTCTCGCCGACCTTTGGCGTGTCGGCGCGTCGACAAAACGCACCGAGCAGGTCGAGCGGATACGTAAACGGACGCAGATCGGCAAATTCGGCATCGGCAAGCTCGCAACGTACGCTCTCGCATCCCGCATTACCTACATCACATCGACCGGTAACGGAGAAATACTCGCCGTCTCCCTCTCGTTCGAGGCCTTTCAATCGGGACCGACTGGAGAGGCAGACGAACCCGTCATCCTTGCCGTGCGGCGGCTGACCACCGAAGACCTCGCGGAACAGCAGGCAGTCGCGCACGTGTGCAAGACGAGCGGCATAGTTCTATCAGAAGAACTCACCCCCGATCGACACTGGACCCTGGTGCTTTTAGAGGAATTCAAACCGCAGGCTGCGAAGCTCTCAGCCGGGCGACTTCGCTGGGTGCTCAGCACAGCGATGCCGATCAGCAATTTTGAACTGTACCTGAACGGAGAGCAGGTGCAGTCACGGCTCCAAGCCCGAGTGGACAACGCACTTGTGAGCTTCTCGCCGGGGGACCTCCCCCAAGAACGCATCGACCGCCTAGAAACACTAACTGGCGAGCAATGGGAGCTGAAGTCGTTTACTACGTCAGATGGATCAGAGGTCAGACTTGCCTCAGACACGCTTCCTGCGGGCGTTGGTGGCCGCGTCTTCGTCACCGACGAGACGATCTATGGTGGAAAAAGCACCGATTTGACGCGCTCGCATGGATTCTTTGTACGGGTTCGCGGTCGTTTGATCGCGGAGGATGACCCTCTCTTTGGTCTTACACCTCTCAGCTATGAGGTCTTCAACAGATTCCGTGCGGATATCGAGGTAGACGACCTAGACGCAGATCTCACCGCTCCTCGAGAGGGGGCGGGCACATCGGATCGCGTCCTCATCCTCCAGCACGTTCTTACCCAACTCTATAATGAAGCGCGCTCTCGTTACGATGAGGTCATTCGACAGCGCTTCAGGCAGGGCACGAAGCGTGAGGACAAACGCCAATACGTCTACCCTCGATTTGTCGAACGGCCAGTCGCGGACGCTTTGCTGAGTTCCACGCAACGCACTGGAGGCGCAGCAAGTGGACAGGAGGCAGATGAAGCTTGGTTCTATATGACGAGACCCTCTGCTGAGAAACTTGATGACATCGCCTCTGGGCTGTACAGCGTAGAAGATCGCGACCCCTTCCAATTTCGTTTGGAGGAAGGGGCCCGAGCTGAGCGGCTCGTGAGTTTTGATCCGGAGTCTCGCACATTCACGGTAAACTCAGAGCACGAACTTGCCCTAGCGTTCGCTGACACTAAACAATCGCTCGATCTGCTATATGACGTGGCGGTAGCCGAGACGTTGCTCGAGGTGTACCTGAGAGAGGCGGGCCTTGCACCTCATCTTATTGGCGATGTACTAGAACGCCGCGATGGACTGCTTCGCAGTCTCGCTCGCGAGCAAGTGAACTCCCCAGCAGCGATTGCGGCCCTTCTTCGGGATGCCACGGCGAAAGACCGAGATCTGGAGGTCGCCATGGTTGTGGCCGCGCGCGCCCTCGGGTTTGTGGCCAAGCACATTGGCAACTCCGATCGTGCGGATGGAATAGCACGCTTCACCGACTATCCGAATGGCGAACGCAAAATCACCCTAGAAGCAAAGTCCAGCACAGATGTGCCAAGCCTCGGCGCCTTGGACTTCGCCGGCCTCCAAAACCATAAGGAGGTTGAAAAGGCAGACGGCTGCCTTGTGATTGCGCCAAGTTATCCTGGTGGAACACGCGGCGAAGACGCGCAAGCAGCGCAACGAGCGGTTGCCGCAAAAGTAAGTTGCTGGACTATCGAACAGCTTGCACAGGTCGTCGCGTCACTTGCCAGCCGCGACATCACAGCCAGGGATGTCTTGGGCATTGTTCTTCATAAGTATGCGCCAGAGGATGTCACGGCGGCCGTGAACGCCCTTCTAGCGGACTCGGCGAACGCTCCGAGGGAACTCGCCGTTTCGATTCTTCGTGCGCTGCGAGTTGTGGAACAGTACGCCCCCGCGGACGCTATTCGCAGTCTCGACATGATTCGAGTCGAACTCGGACGTATGGGGATAAACGCGCCGCTGCAAGAAGCTAAGGATGCGCTGAGGCAGCTCGTTGGCGCTTCAGGAGGAACGCTCACTCTCTTGAGTGACGACCGCATCTTGTACAACGCTTCATTGGAAGAGGTCGAACGTCGCACCGCACCATGGGCTGCGAACTCACACACAGACCGTCATGCGAGCACGTTCCATGACCTCGGGAGGGGGGCTCCAGAAGTCTAGGCCCGGCCGTCCCGCCACCAGGGCGGATCCGCGTCCAGTTATGAGCACCCGTATACGGCGACCGTTTTCCAATCTGAGTCTGCGCGCGTTGCGGTCTTCTGCTCATTCGGTTCCGGCAGGTTGCCGTGCGCTGGCTCCGTGTAACGCCCACGTAAACTCCCCCTCTCCCGTCGCCCAGCCGCGGGTGAAACAACCGTTACCTCCCCGCCCCCGGGCACGCGTCCCCGGGAAACCCCTCCTCCCTACGCTGGCGACCACGCCCCGCCCATGCGAGGCGCTGCACCTCCCCACATCGCCTTCCGGAGGACTCCGTGACCGTCACCGACCCGCGTCCCGAAACCGCAACGCCGCCCGCGGCCGTAACAGAAACAGCGGAACTACAGCACCGCCCCGGCCGCTGGATCGACAACTGGAACCCCGAGAACGCCACCCAGTGGGCCAAAGAGGGCAAGGCCATCGCCTCCCGCAATCTGCGGTGGTCGATCTTCGCCGAGTTCCTCGGGTTCGTCGTCTGGCAGCTGTGGTCGGTCGTCGTCGTCTCGCTGCCCGCGGCGGGCTTCCAGCTCTCCACGGGTGAGATCTTCTGGCTCATCTCCATGCCGAGCCTGGTGGGCGCGACGCTGCGCATCCCCTACACGTTCATGGTTCCGCGCTTCGGCGGCCGCAACTGGACGATCGTGTCGGCCGGCCTGCTGCTCATCCCGAGCATCGGCCTCGCCATCGCGGTGTCGAACCCCGCGACCCCGTTCGGCCTGCTGCTCCTGATCGCGGCGTTCGCAGGCTTCGGCGGCGGCAACTTCGCAAGCTCCATGGCCAACATCACGTTCTTCTACCCAGCGGCCCAGAAGGGGTACGCGCTCGGACTCAACGCCGCCGGCGGCAACCTGGGCGCCTCGGTCGCCCAGTTCGTCGTGCCGATCGTCATCACCGTCGGCGCCGCCGCCACCCTCAACCTGCCGCTCGCGGGTCTCATCTGGGTGCCGCTGATCCTCGTCGCCATGGTCGGCGCCTACTTCCGCATGGACAACCTCTCCAGCGCCAAGGCCGACATCACGGCATCCCTCGCCGCTCTCAAAGAGCCGCACCTGTGGATCATGGCCGTCCTCTACATCGGCACCTTCGGCTCGTTCATCGGCTTCGCCGGCGTCTTCCCGAAGCTCCTCGCCGACACGTTCCCCGATTTCAAGGGGATCGCGATCGGCACCGCCACCGTCACCCTCGCCTTCCTGGGTGCCCTCGTCGGGTCGCTCGCCCGCCCCTACGGCGGCAAGCTCGCCGACCGCTTCGGCGGCACCGTCATCACGATGGGCGCGTTCACGGTGATGGGTCTCGGCATCCTGGGCGTCATCCTGACCCTGCCGATGCAGAACTTCGCGGTCTTCCTGCTCTGCTTCCTGGTGCTGTTCGCCGCAGCGGGCATGGGCAACGGCGCGACCTACCGCATGATCCCGACGATCTTCGCCCTCCGCTCGAACAACGGGATCGGCGCGCAGCGCAAGGCCGCCGCCGCCCTCGGCCTCATCTCGGCGATCGGCGCGTACGGCGGGTTCTTCATCCCGCAGCTGCTCGGCTTCTCGAAGACGACGTTCGGCTCGTACACCCCCGCCCTCGGCTGGTTCGCCCTGGCGTACGTCGCCTTCCTCGCCCTCACCGCCGGGGTCTACCTGCGGATGGCGAAGAAGACCGGCACCCGGATCTGATGACCATGAGCTCCGCCGACACCCACTGCCCCTACTGCGCGCTGCAGTGCGCCATGACCGTGACCCACGACGGGTCCACCACGGTCGCCGGCCGCGACTTCCCCACCAACCGGGGAGGGCTCTGCGCCAAGGGCTGGACGTCGGCGGAGCTCCTGGCATCCCCCCAACGACTCCGGATGCCGTTGACCCGACAGTCCGACGGAACCCTCGCCGAAACCACCTGGGACGAGGCACTGGATGCCGTCGCCGCGGCGTTCCGCGACACGAAGGCCGCGCACGGAGCCGACGCCAACGCCATCTTCGGCGGCGGCGGCCTCACTAACGAGAAGGCCTACCAACTCGGCAAGTTCGCCCGGGTCGCTCTCGGCACCTCGCGCATCGACTACAACGGCCGGTTCTGCATGTCGTCGGCGGCCGCGGCATCCAATCGCGCGTTCGGCATGGACCGCGGCCTGCCCTTCCCCGTCACCGACGTCGACGAGGCCGAGACGATCCTGCTGCTCGGCTCCAACGTGGCCGCGACGATGCCGCCGTTCCTCGCGCACCTCGCCGGAGCCCGCGCCGCCGGCGGACTGATCGTCGTCGACCCGCGTCGCTCGGCCACCGCGCGCCTCACCGAAGACGGCGCCGGCACCCACCTGCAGGCGGCCCCCGGAACCGACCTTCCGCTCCTCCTCGGCCTCACCCATATCGCCCTCGCCGAGGGGCTCGCCGACCGTGCGTATATAGATGAACGCACGACGGGCTTCGACGCCGTGCGGCGGTCGGTCGCCGCGTGGTGGCCCGAGCGCACCTCGTCTACCACCGGCGTCCCCGTCGCAGACCTGCGCGCCACCGCCCGCCGCCTCGCCGCGGGACGCGCGTACATTCTCACCGGACGCGGCGTGGAACAACACGTCGACGGCACCGCCACCGCCACCGCCGCGATCAACCTCGCCCTCGTGCTCGGGCTCGTCGGCCGGGAGGGCTCGGGCTACGGCACCCTCACCGGACAGGGCAACGGCCAGGGCGGACGCGAACACGGCCAGAAGGCCGACCAGCTGCCCGGCTACCGCTCGATTCGCGACCCCGAAGCCCGCCGGCACGTCGCCGGGGTCTGGGGCATCGATCCGGACGATCTCCCGGATGCCGGCATCCCGGCGACCGCACTGCTCGCCGAGCTCGGCGGGCCGGTGAAGACGCTGCTGGTCGCCGGCTCGAACGTCGTGGTTTCGGCTCCCGACGTCGAGGCCGTGCGGGCAAAACTCGCGGCGCTGGACACCCTGATCGTCTGCGACTTCTTCCTCTCCGAGACCGCCGCCCTGGCCGACGTCGTGCTGCCCGTGCTGCAGTGGGCCGAGGAGGAGGGCACGATGACCTCGCTCGAGGGCCGGGTGATCCGCCGCCGCCAGGCGCTGCCCGGGCCCGACGGTGCCCGCAGCGAGCTGTGGATCATGGCCGAGATCGCACGGCGCCTGGGCGCGGCATCCACCTGGTCGACGGACCCGGCCGAAGTGTTCGACGAACTCGCCCGCGCGTCGGAGGGCGGCATCGCGGACTACTCCGGCCTCTCGCACGCCCTGCTCGACACCGGCGTCGAGGCGTACTGGCCGTACCGGTCCGAGAGCACCCCGCGTCCGTTCGCCGAGCGTTTCGCGCACGCCGACGGGCGCGCCAGGCTCGTACCGGTCGAGGCCGCTCCCCCGACGCCCACCGACCGCGGCGGAGACCTGACCCTCGTCACCGGCCGCTACCTGCAGCAGTACCAGTCGGGCACCCAGACCCGCCGCGTCGCCGAGATGAACGGCGCCCGGCCCGAGGCGCGGCTCGAGATCCACCCGGCGACGGCGTCGAGGCTCGGCATCCGGGAAGGTGCACTCGTCGCGGTGTCGAACGAACGCGGCACCGTGCGGGCACGGGCGAGCGTGACGACCGACATCCGCCACGACACCGTCTTCCTGCCGTTCCACTACGCCGGCGACGAGTGCGCCAACCGCCTCACCGAAGCTCTCGTCGACCCGACGTCGGCCATGCCCGAGTTCAAGCGCACGCGGGTGCGGGTGGCTCCGGATGCCGCTGTGCCCGCCGCCGCGGTCACGGAGCACGGGCCGGTGGTGGTGTCGGAGCATCCGGGGGTCGGGCCCGCGGCATCCGGTGTCGCGGCCCCGGCTCCGGCCCCGGCCCCGGCCCCGGCCCCGGCCCCGGCCCCCGCCCCGGCTCCGGCGGGCGCCGCGTCCGCGGCATCCTCGTCCGCCGGTCCCGTCCGAGCGGTTTCGACGTTCGATCAGCCGGGCATCACCCAGGAGAAGATTCATGTCTGAGCGTGTGGTGCTGGTGGGCTACGGCCCCGTCGGGGCGCGGTTGATCGAAGGACTCCTGCCCGCGGTGCGCGACGGGCGCATCGACCTCACCGTCGTCGGCGCCGAGACGCACGACGTCTACAACCGCGTGCTGCTCGCCGAGTACGCCGTCGGCCGGGCCGACCGCGACGGCCTCGACATGGGCGACCGTCTCGTCGCCGAAGAAGCCGGCGTCCGGTTCGTGCTCGGCATGACGGTGGTCGGCGTCGACCGCGACCGTCGGGTCGTGCGGCTGCACGACGGCATCCGGATCCCCTACGACCGGCTCGTGCTGGCCACCGGGGCGCGCGCCAACGTCCCCACCCTCGCCGGACTCGAGCGGGCGCAGCGGCACCGCGCGGCGCGGCCCGGGGTTCCCGACCAGCTCGACCAAGGCGCGGCACCGCTCCCCCGCGGCGTCGTGGCGCTGCGCGACCTCGCCGACGCGGAGCACGTGCGCGCGGCGGTGTCGGCCGGTCAGCGCATCGTCGTGCTCGGCGCGGGCGTGCTCGGCATGGAATTGGCGCTGGCCGCCGCCGAAGCCGGTGCTGAGGTGGTGGTGGCGTACCACTCCGCCGCCCCCATGAACCGCACGCTCGACGAGAACGGCGGGCGCGTACTCGCCGCCGCAGCGACCGCCGTCGGCGTCGAGATGATGCACCACGCCCGCGCCGAGAGCATCGTCCAGCGCTACGACGACCACGGACAGGCGTGGTTCGACGGCCTCGTCTGCGCCGACGGCAAAGTGCTCGCGGGCGACCTGCTGGTGCTGTCGTGCGGAGTCGCGGCGCGCACCGAGGTGGCATCCCTCGCCGGTCTCGCCATCTCGAGCGGGGTGCTGGTCGACGGGGCATCGCGCTCCTGGACCGACCCCGACGTCTTCGCCATCGGCGACTGCGCCCACGTCGCCGATCCCGCCGACGCTGGAGCCGACGGCCGTGTGCCGGGGGGACCGAGCGGGCTCATCGGCCCGGGCTGGCGGCAGGCCGACCGGCTGGCGGCGCTGCTGTCGTCGGGCGGGGCGGGCGTGGCATCCGCGGGTCCGGCGGGGGCGTCGACGGGGCTGGCATCCGCGACGACTGCGGGGGTCGCGGGTGTCGTGGCATCCGTCAGCGCGATCCCCGTCGAACGCCCTGGTGTCGTCATGCTGAAGGCCGAAGGCATCGACGTCGTCGCCGGAGGCGCGGTCGACGTCGACCCCTTCTCGCACGCGCCCGGATGCCACGGCCCCCAGGTCACCCTCTGGGCAGACCCCGCCCGCGGCGCGTACGTCAAGCTCGTCACCGTCGACGGCGTCCTCACCGGTTTCGTCTCGGTTGGGATGCCGCGCACCGGCGCCGAACTCACCCTGCTGTTCGAACGGGGCTCCGAGCTGCCCGCCGACCGGTCGTCGCTGCTGCGACTCGACGCCCCCGACACCGGGATGGCCGTCGTCGCCGACCCCTTCGCCGCGGATGCCACCGTGTGCTGGTGCAACGGGGTGAGTGCCGGAGCGATCCGCGAGGCCATCGCCGCCGGGGAACCCACCGTCGCGTGCGTGAAGGCGTCGACCCGCGCCGGCACGGGCTGCGGAGGCTGCGTCGGCCGCATCAGCGAGCTGCTGGCGCGGGAGGCCGTGCCCGCGTAGCCGCGGCTGCGCCCGCGACGCGAGCCGAACTCCGGAGAAACTCGCTCCGACACGGCCCCACCCCCACCTGGCGGCTCGAGCACCCTGGATTTTCCGGAGTTACGCCCGCGTTCGCCGCGGCCCGCCGCGGAACGTCACCCCCGCACGACACCCGCACGAAGCGCGGCAGCAGTACAGTCCGAGGATGCCTCCGATCGAGAACCTCGTGGCTTTCATCGCCGCGTCGGTCGTCATCATCGTCATCCCGGGTCCGAGCGTGCTGTTCGTCATCGGACGCTCCATCGCGCTCGGCCGCCGGGCCGGCGTGCTCAGCGTCGTCGGCAACGCGCTGGGGACCGTGCCCGCGGTGCTCGCGGTCGCCTTCGGAGTCGGCGCGATCGTCGCCTCGTCGATCGTCGCGTTCACCGTCCTCAAGATCGTCGGCGCGATCTACCTCGTATGGCTCGGCATGCAGGCGATCCGCCACCGCAACGCGCACGTCACCGGCGCCGCGGTCGCCCCCACCTCGTCGTGGACGCTGCTGCGCCAAGGCTTCGTCGTGGGACTCACCAACCCCAAGACCATCGCGTTCTTCGTCGCCGTGCTGCCGCAGTTCGTCGACCCGCACGCCGGAGCGGTCTGGTCGCAGCTGCTCGTGCTCGGCTTCCTCTTCCAGGTGCTCGCGCTGACCTGCGACAGCGTGTGGGCAATCGCCGCCGGCACCGCACGGACGTGGTTCGCGCGTTCCCCGAAGCGCATCTCGACGCTGTCGGCGACCGGCGGCGTCATGATGATCGGTCTCGGCGGCGCGCTCGCGTTCACCGGCGCGAAGAGCTGACGCGGGGCGGCGCGGGGCCCGGTCGGGGCGTCACCGATCCGCCGGGTGGTCGCGGAAGTTCGCGCCCATCACGAGGCCGAGCGCCCGCATCTCCGGAGTGAGCCATGTACGGGGCGGCACTCCACCCGCGCGAACCGGGTCGCCCCGCACACGTCGGCGAGCAGGGCAGCCGCCGCCTTCCGCCGGGCGGCGCCGGCCTCCGCCTGTACCGCGCTCCGGACGACCACCCTCGCCCGCCGAGTCCGCCGCAGAAGCCAGCGCCCTCGCTGCGTCGTTCGTGCACGTCTCCGGAGGTGCGCAGGCCGGCGCCGAGGTTCACCCCGCCGGCCGCAGATCCCCGGATGCCGCACCCTCGAGCCGCGTGCCGTCGGGCGCGAAGCGCGAGCCGTCGACGGGACTGTCCCATGAGCGTTCGGCGTCGTTCCAGGTCAGCGGGGTCGGGGCGGCGAAGGTGCGCGTCCGCCCGTCGACCGTCGAGACGGCGGCTGTACGCGGCCCGCGCCGGGCGAGAACGCCGTCGCCCTCCGCGGGCGGTCGGACCGGCGCGAGCGTCGCCGACTCCCGCGCCCCCTCCGACACCCGCGCGCGCCGCGCCGCCTCGCCGATGCCCCGTCCGAGGTCGGCGGGCACCGTCATCCGGGTTCCGATCGTGCGCATCCACTGCGGCCGGTCGCGCCGAGAAACGCCGCGGATCTCGTCGCTCACACGCAATGCCGCGGCGGGGGCGTTCGTCATGCCCCAGCCGCCGTACCCGGTCGCGAAGCGCAGGCGGCCGAGGCCGCGCGGCATCCCTCCGATGAACGGCACCAGATTGTGCGACTGGTAGTCCTGCCCCGACCAGCGCGCGATCTCCGTGCCCACGGGCAACGTGCGCCGCGCCCACGCGGCGAGCTCGTCGGCGAGCGCGCGCTCCGAGGGAGCCGACCCGACCGGATGCCGCGCCCCGGTCACGATGAGCACCGGGCGTCCGTACGACGACGGTGCCGCCACGACGCTACGTCCGTCGGCGCCGGCCTCGCTCCACATGCCGCCCGGAGCTTCGGCATCCCCGTCCATCTCGAACGCGATCGCCCACGACCGCAGCGCACGCGTCTTGAGGTCGTAGAGGCCGCGGCGGGTGAGGGGTGTGCCGGTGGCGAGCACGACCGTGTCGCCGAGGAGCGTGCCGCGGTCGGTGTCGACATGCCCGCGCGGGAGCGCGCGAACATCCGACACGCGGACGCCCGTGTGAATGGCGGCACCGGCATCGACCGCCGTACGGGCGAGCGTGGATGCGAGCAGCACGGGGTCAAGAGCGAGCTGGTCGTCGAGGGCGATGGCCCGCACGGGCGTGCGTCCGCCGAGGTCGTCGGGGGTGTCCTCACGCACGGGGAGCCCGGCCTCGAGCGCCGCGTCGCGCACGGCGTCGAGGACGACGTCGGTGGCGAGGCCCCGCCCGAACGTGAATGCCGTCCGTCGGTCGGCGGCCCCGCCGGCGCGGTCGGCGAGCCACTCCTGGCCCGCGCGATTGGCGTCGACGTACGCGCGGACGAGACTCGCGGGGTGGTGCCGCCGCAGCGCCGCGAGCGTCGTCCCCTGGAGGAGGGATGCCATCCCCACCGACGCCGCGGTCGCCCCCTCGCCCACATCGCCGGCGTCGACCACCGCGACGTCCACACCCGCCTCGGCGAGCATCACCGCGGTCGACAGACCGGTGATCCCCGCCCCGACGATGACGACGTCGTGGTGCGCGTCCGCCTCGAACGGTGTCGCAACGGAAGTCCGGTCTCGAGTCCACAGGGGGGAGGTCATGCGTCCATCCCACTCCGGGCACCGGCGCCGCGGCATCCCGTTGTCTCGTTCCGCGCGATCGTCTATTGCCGCGCGCTCTCGCGGCGCCCGGCCGCGCCTCGCGGGCCCGTCCGCGCTCGCGCCCGCGCCGCCGTAGCCACACGCGAGAAACGCGATCGACCGCGAGAAACACCTCGTCAAGGCGTTTCCGCACGCGAATCGCGTTTCTCGCATGCTTCACGGCCGCGCCCGACGTCGCCGCACGCCCTCGCCGCACGCCCTCGCCGCCGTAGCCGCACGCGAGAAACGCGATCGACCGCAAGAAACACGTCGTCAAGGCGTTTCCGCACGCGAACCGCGTTTCTCGCATGCCTACGGCGGCGCCCGACGCCGCCGCACGCCCTCGCCGCATGCCGTCGCCGCCGTAGCCGCACGCGAGAAACGCGATCGACCGCGAGAAACACCTCGTCAAGGCGTTTCCGCACGCGAATCGCGTTTCTCGCATGCCTACGGCGGCGCCCGACGTCGCCGCACGCCGCCGCCGCACGCCCCCGCCGCACGCCGTCGCCGCACGCCCTCGCCGCACGCCCTAGACGCACGCCCTCGCCGCACGCCCTCGCCGCACGCCCTCGCCGCCGTAGCCGCAAGCGAGACACGCGATCCACCGCGAGAAACACCTCGTCAAGGCGTTTCCGCACGCGAATCGCGTTTCTCAGGCGCCCTGCTCCCTCGCCGACAGTACCGACCGCGCGCAAATCACGTTTCTTGCGCGCCCACGGCGTCGGCGCCGTCCCACCGACGCGCCGCGGATATGCTCGGCTCGTGATCGACAACGCCGCCCCTTCGAGCCGCACGGCGGTGGTGGCCGCCGCGATCGACCTCTTTGCCGAGCACGGTTACGACCAGACCTCCGTGGAGCAGATCGCCCAGGCCGCGGGGGTCTCGCGCTCGACCTTCTTCCGCCAGTTCGGCGGCAAAGAAGACGTGGTCTTCGCCGACCACGAGGTTCTTCTCGCCGAAACGCGTGCGTACCTGTCGCAACAGCACGACGACCCGTGGGCGGCGGTGTGCGAGGCGTCGGTGCGGGTGTTCCGCCACTTCGCCGCCGACCCCGAGCTCGCCCGCCGTCGCTATAAGATCGTGCGCGAGATCTCTGGTCTGCGCGATCGCGAGATCGTCACCGTCTTCCGCTACGAGCGCCTCTTCGATCAGTACCTGCGCGATGCGCTCCCCGGCCTCGACCCCCTGGATGCCGTCGGCTTCGCCGCCCTCGTCACCGCCGTGCACAATCACGTGCTGCGTCGGCTGATGCGCGGCGCCCGGGTGCCGGCATCCGTTCTGCGTCGCGCGCTCGACGACGCCCTTCGTCGCTACGGCGTGCACCCCGATGGCGCCGACGCCGCGAGCGACGACCTCGTCGTGGCGGTGTTCCCGCGCCGTATGCCCGCGGCGGAGGTCACGCGGAGGCTCCGGGCCAGCCTTCCCGACTGACGCGCCGAGTCCGGCCGCCGCTCACGCGAGCCGTCCGGCGAGCGGCGTCACCGCTCACGCGACCGGTGCGGCGAGTCCGTCGACGACTTCGGCCGAGGGAAGGGATGCCAGCACCTCGCCCGGCAGGAACAGCTTCGCGCCGCGAATCCCCGCGCCGACGACGGCCCGCGGGAGCGCGGCGACCCGGGCATCCAGCAGAAGACACCAGTCCGACGGGATGCCGAGCGGCGTGATCCCCCCGTACTGCATCCCCGTCTCGGCGACAGCGGCATCCATCGGGGCGAACGTCGCCTTCCGCGCGTCGAGGAGTTTGCGCACGACGCCGTTGACGTCGAGCCGCGTGGTGGCCAGGGCGAGGCAAGCGGCGGTGCGTGTGACGGCGCCGCGGGTGCCCTGCACCACGAGGCAATTGGCCGAGATGTCGAGGCTCTGGCCGTACGCCTCGCAGAACGCCGCGGTGTCGGCGAGCGCGGGGTCGACGGCGGCGACCTCGATGCGCGCCGCGACATCGGCGGGCAGTCGTTCGATCGCGGCTGCGACGGGCGCCGCGAGCAGCTCGGGGTGGTCGACAGCGGGGAGGAAGGTCAGCGAGCTCACGCCGCGACCCTACCCGCTCGGCACCCCGCCGCCGTCGGGAGTCGCGCCGGTCCCCCGACGAGTGTCCACGACACCCGGACGCCCCACGAAAACGCCCGCGCGTCTCGGACGCTCGACGCCGCGCGCACCCCACCCCGCAGCCGAACGCACACCCCGTGCCGCACCCCACCGCGGTGTCCACGACACCCGGACGCCCCACGTAAACGCCCGCACGTCTCGGACGCTCGACGCCGCGCGCACCCCACCCCGCAGCCGAGCGCACACCCCGCGCCGCACCGGGAACCGACCCCACCCGGATCGGCGTGCCGAAGACGGTGACACCCAGTATCAACATGCGCGATACTGGGAACCATGACCATCGACGCCGATGCCCGCACGCTCCCCGGTGAGCGCGTCGCCCACTACGACCTGCTCGGCCGCCGCGACACCGACTACTACGCCGTGTTCGCCGACATCCCCGACGCCGACCGCGCGGTCTGGGACCGCGCCAAGGCGTTCGTCGACGAGGTCGGCACGCGCATGCAGGGCGAGTGGGATGCCGCGACGTATCCCGTCGAGCTGGTCCAGCGCATGGGCGAGCTCGAGCTGCTCACCGACGGCATCGAACACCCCGAGCTCGCGCACACGTCTCCGCTGGCCGCGGGCCTCGTCAACATGGAGGTCTCCCGGCACGACGGCTCGCTCGCGACGGCTCTCGCGGTCCAAGGAGGGCTCGCACTCCGTACCCTCGCGCTCTTCGGCTCTCCCGAGCAACAAAGGCGGTGGCTGAAGCCCCTCGCAGACGGCACGGTCCTCGGCGCGTTCGCCCTGACCGAGCCCGATCACGGCTCCGACTCCGTCTCGCTCGAGACCACCGCCACCCGCACGACCGATGGCTGGTCGCTCAGCGGTACGAAGAAGTGGATCGGCAACGGTGCCTCCGGGGGCATCACCTTCGTCTGGGCTCGCGTCGAGAACGAGGGCGGCGACGACCACGGCAAGGTGCAGTGCTTCCTCGTCGAACAGGACACCCCGGGCTACTCGGGCACCGTCATCACCGGAAAGGTGTCGCTGCGCGGCATCCACCAGGCCCACATCGCCATGGATGACCTGCGCCTTCCCGCGGATGCCGTGCTGCCCGGGTCGCACACCTTCAAGGACGCTTCGCGGGTGCTGTACGCCACGCGCTCCGGAGTCGCGTGGTCGGCGCTCGGGCACGCGACCGCCTGCTATGAGATCGCGCGGACGTATGCCACCGAACGCATGCAGTTCGGAAAGCCCCTCGCGGCGTTCCAGATGGTGCAGGAGCGCCTCACCCAGATGCTCGACGAACTCACCGCGATGCAGCTCTACTGCCGCCGCCTCGCCGACCTCGAGACCACGGGCGGCCTGCGTCCCACGCAGGCGTCTCTGGCGAAGTACCACAACACCCGCGCGGCGCGCCGGGTGGCCGCGATCGCGCGCGATCTGCTGGGCGGCAACGGCATCCTGCTCGAGAACGGCGTGATGCAGCACATGGCCGACATCGAGGCGATCCACACGTACGAGGGCACGGAGAGCGTGCAGGCGCTCCTTCTGGGCCGCGACATCACGGGCATGAGCGCCTTCGTCTGACCCCGGATGCCGGGGGTCGGCGGATGCTTTCGGGACGGCGCCCGGCACCGCGGCGGACGAAGCGCGCTCGCTAGCGGGTGAAAAGAACCGCGGATTGCGGCACCCGACGTCGTATCCGGGCTCGGGGCGCAGCGCAACCTCGCTCGCCATGTCGGAGGCCCCCGCTACTTTGTCAGCATGGGCCTCTTCTCTCGCCACCCCGCGCCTCGCGACGCGGTCGCATCCGTCGCCAAGGCGGTACAGGCGCCACCCAAGAGCCTCTGGTCCGATGGTTTCGGGCGTCTCGCCGTGCGCGCCGTGCAGATCATCATCATGGTGGTCCTCGTGGCCGGCCTCATCTGGGGCATCCAGCAGGTGACGCTCGTGATCATCCCGCTGATTCTCGCCCTCATCTTCGCGTCGGCTTTCGGCCCGGTGACGATGTGGATGCGACGCAAAGGCGTGCCGGCGGTCATCGCGACTCTGCTGACCCTGCTCGCCGTCGTCGTCGTGCTGGCCGCGCTCGGCTGGCTCGTGGTCAACGCCGTCGTCAACCAGTGGGACTACCTCGGGTCGCAGGCGGTCGAGGGCTTCGAGAAGGCGCAGGACTGGTACCACACGCTGCCCTTCGCGATCTCGCAGGACCAGGTGAACCAGGCGATCCAGGGGATCCAGGGCTTCGTCACGAGCTCCGCCTTCGGCAGCGGCGCACTCGCGGGCGTGGGGGCCGTCGCGTCGTTCGCGACCGGCTTCGTGCTGATGGTCGTCATCCTGTTCTTCTTCCTCAAAGACGGCCCCCGCATGTGGGAGTTCGTGCTGCGTCCGTTCCACGGCAGCGACTACGCCCGCGCGCGTCGCATCGGCGACAAGACCGTGACGGTTCTGGGCTCGTACGTTCGAGGTACGGCCTCCGTCGCCGCGGTGGACGCGGTCGGTATCGGTATCGGTCTGGCGATCCTGCAGGTGCCCCTTGCTCTGCCGCTGGCCGTGCTGGTGTTCCTGCTCGCCTTCGTCCCGATCGTCGGTGCCGTCACGGCCGGCATCCTCGCGGCCCTCGTGGCGTTGGTCACCAACGGTCCGATCGTGGCGCTGATCGTCGTCGGCATCGTCGTTCTCGTGAACCAGCTCGAGGGCAACTTCCTGCAGCCCGTGCTCATGGGCCGGTCGATGAAGCTGCACTCGTTCGTCGTCCTGGTCGTGCTCGCCGGTGGTACCGCGATCGGCGGCATCCTGGGCACCCTGCTCGCCGTGCCGCTCACCGCGGTCGTCTGGGGCATCATCACCGTCTGGAACGGCCCCGACGAACCGGCCGAGTGGGCGCGGCGCAAAAAGCGCAAAGACCCCGTGCCCCTGTCGGGTGACGAGAGCTGACGAGCATGCCGTACGACATTCCGGCGCCGATGCTGGCGAAGTCGGTGCCCGAGGTCCCCGAGCACGCCAAGGTCGCCGGGGGCTTCAGCTACGAGCCCAAATGGGACGGCTTCCGTGCCCTGGTCTCGTGGGACGGCACCGATGTCGAGATCGGCAGCCGCGGCGCCAAGCCGCTCACCCGCTACTTCCCCGAACTCGTGGCGGCATTCGCCGAGATCCTGCCCGAGCCCTGTCTCATCGACGGAGAGGTCGTCGTCGCGCGCGGTGAGCCGGGCGCTCAGCGCCTCGACTGGGAGGCCCTCTCGCAGCGCATCCATCCCGCGGCCTCCCGTGTGACCATGCTCTCGCACGAGACACCGGCGATGTTCATCGCGTTCGACCTGCTCGCGCGCGGCGATCGCGACCTTCAGGCGGAGCCGTTCTCGCAACGCCGCGCCCAGCTCGAAGAGCTGCTGGGAGCCGTGCCGCACCCCGTGCATGTGACGCGCACCACCGACGACCCCGACCTCGCCCGCCGCTGGCTGGCCGAGTTCGAGGGGGCGGGCCTCGACGGCGTCATCGCGAAGCCGCTCGCCCAGCCGTACGCGCCGAACAAGCGCACGATGTTCAAGATCAAGCACGCCCGCACCGCCGACGTCGTCGCCCTGGGCTATCGCATCCACAAGTCGGGCGAGGGCGTGGGTTCGCTCCTCGTCGGGCTCTACGACGACGAGGGTCGGCTGCACGGCGTCGGGGGCGTCTCGGCCTGGACCGACAAGCGGCGTCGAGAGCTGATCGACGAACTCGCTCCCCTCGTCGAACGCGATGCCGAGGGCGAAGCCGTCGTGGGAGAGACCGACCGCTCGCGGTTCTCGGCATCCAAAGACGTGTCGTTCGTGCGCCTCCGCCCCGAGCTCGTGCTCGAGGTGCGCTACGACCAGCTCGAGGGCATGCGGTTCCGCCACACGGTGCAGTTCGACCGGTGGCGCCCCGACCGCGATGCGCGCTCCTGCACCTTCGCACAGCTCGAGACGGTGAACTCGTACGACCTCGGGGGCGTTCTCGACTGAGGGCTGCGTTGCCGTGAGCTGATCGCGGGGCGCGTTTCGCGGGTCGTCGCGGACGCCCGCCCCCCAGTCCGCCGATCTCGCCCCGAACCGGAACCATCGGCCCCGGGAACGCGACGCATCCCGCCCGGCGCACCCGCCGCGCGCCGCCCGGCGTCACCACCACACCCTGCCCGGCGTCACCACCACACCCCGCCCGGCGCACCCGTCGGAGCGGGCTCTGCGGCTACCGCACCGCCGCGTCGACCGCCCGGTCGGGCTCCGCGGCCGCCGTCGCCGCGCCGGCCGGCACCTCGGCATCCGCCGTCCGACGCCCGCGCCGTCGAGAGAGGACCGCTGCCGCGATCGTCCCGGCGAACAGCAGGAGCACCGCGAGTCCCGTCCACGACACCGCCACGGTCGTGAATCCCTGCTCGACGAGGACGGGAGCGGTGACGGCGTCGTCGCCGAGCACGACCGGACGCACGGTGGTCGTCCCGAAGAGGGCGAAGAGCGGCCACGCACCCGTCTCGGTCACCAGGGTGGCCGTGTCACCGGGCAGCAGTTCGGCCGGGTCGCCCTCGAGCGATGCGGTGTCAACGCCCGCGCCCGAGACGGCGGCGAGCGCGCCGAGGCGCACGTTGCCGGTGTTCTCGACACGAGTCTCGACACGGAGCACGCCGGGCGCGAAGGGGACCCACGACGGCGTGAAGGTCGTCGCGACGTCAGCGACCTGCAGCGCGGGCGCGATGTCGCCGGCGACCTGCAGGTGCACCCGCACGCCCACGCGGTTCGTCACCGCGACCCCGTCGCTCGAACGGGTGACCCCGACGACGATCCCGGCGGGGTGATCGCCGGGCGTGACGCCGGCGGGCACGTCGATGCGCACGGGGAGCACGCGGGTCTCCCCGGGCGCGACGGTGACGGCGCCGGCATCCAGGCCCTCGACGGTGATCCAAGCGCCGGAGTCCCGCGGGTCGCCCGCGGCGATGTCGAAGGCCCCGCTGTCGCCGACGACCCCGTCACCCGGCGCGACGACATAGGCGGTGGGTTCGGTGCCGAGGTTGGTGACCGAGATCGCGTCGTCGACGCCCGCACCGGGCTCGATGGTGTGGCGGAGCGAGATCCGACCGTCGGGCCCGGCGGCGGTGGCCGGTGCGACGGACCATTGCGCGGCGGAGCGGGATGCGGGAGCCGGGTCGACGGTGACGGCGGCGGCCGGGGTGGCGGAGAAGAGCAGAACGACGGCGACGGCCGCCGCCGCGATAGAAGCACGGGGGAACACGGGAATCCTCGGGTCGGGGGGAACGGAGGGAGCCGGTGCGCCCCCGTCGGGGAGCGCACCGGCCGGAGGGATCAGTCCTTCGCGAAGAGCGTGAGGGTGATCTCGCTGCCGTAGCGACCGCTCTCGGCGGTCGCGGGGATGGTCAGCGCCAGGTCGGCGGCGACGACGGTCTCGCCCACGCGCTCGACACGACCGGCGTCGGCGAGGGTGGCGGGCTTGTCCAGCGTCGCGGTGCCACCGGCAGCGGCACCCGCAGCGGTGCGCACGACCTCGGGGGTCCAGCTGAGGTTCTCGGCACCGAACGAGCGGTTACCGGCGACGAACGCCGACGCCGATCCCGACAGGGTCCACCCGCGACCCTGCGCCTGCGCCTCGTTACGGGAGTCGTTCACGACGACCTCCGGCAGCTCCGCCGTCTGCGACGCGGCGTCACCGGAGAAGGTGACCGGGCCGTCGGTGGCGGGCAGCGCCAGGCTCAACTGACCGGCCTGTGCGGGCAGCGGCACCGACGCCTCGACACCGACCGCATCACCCTCGGCATCCGCGTGTCCGAGGACGTCGAAGATCGTCTTGCCCAGGTCGGTGTTGTCGAGGTACGCCCCCCGCGCGAAGTCCCAGTTCGTGGCGCGCGCCGTGAGCACCTCGGACCCGGCGCCCTTCGCGTACAGGGGGACGAGCGCGTTGGTGTGTCCACCCGAGTGCCACGACACGTTCGGAAGCTGTCCTGCGGCCCCCGTCAGGGCTGTCCAGCCCTTCTCAGCGCCGGCGCCGGGACCGGCGAGGTAGCCGGTCTCGTGGTCGGCGGTGACGATCACGAGCGTCTCGTCCCAGCTCGAGTTCTTCTCGACCCAGTCGGTGACGGCGTCGACCGAGTCGTTGAACGACAGCTGCTCCTCGACGATGCGCGTGGTCTGATTGGCGTGGCCGGCCCAATCGACCGCGCCGCTCTCGACCATGAGGAAGAAGCCGTCGTCGTCCTTCTCGAGCACGTTCAGCGCGGCCCGGGTCGACGTGGCGAGGGAGGGCACGTCCGCATTCGCCGGGTCCGTTCCGGGCAGAACGGTGTTGTTGGCGATGCCGGGACGGTTGTACTGGAAGGTCTCGGCGACGCGGGCGAGGCCGAAGAGCTTGTCGGGAACGTTCTGTCCGTCGGCGACGCGCTCGAAGTCGGCCTTGCTCTCGACGTACGAGAACGGCGTCGCGCCCTGCGTGACCCGCTCGAAGTCGGTCTGCGAGATCCAGGATCCGGCACCGAAGTGCGATGCCCGCGGGGTGCTGGCATCCGTGTAGTTGGGGTGTCCACCGCCGATCAGCACGTCGACTCCCGAGTCGATCATCTCGGCGGCGAGGCCGTGATAGTCGTTGCGGCTCTTGTTGTGCGCGATGAAGCCGGCGGGGGTGGCGTGGTTGAAGGGGACGCTCGTGACCAGGCCGACCTTCTTGCCCACCTCCATCGCCTGCTCGCCGACGGTCAGCAGGCGTGTGCCGTCGGCGGAGAAACCGAGCGTGCCGTTCGTGGTCTTCACGCCCGTGCCGAGCGCGGTGCCGGCGGCGGCCGAGTCGGTCGCACCGGATGCCACCCACGAGAAGTCGCCCCAGGCCTGTTCGGGCGTGTACGCGGCGCGACCGCCTGCGGAGTAGTGCGACTGTGCGAGCTGCACCGGGAAGTCGTCGTAGACCTCGCTCTGCGTGCCGGACACCTTCGTGGCCGTACCGGAGTTCGGCGTGACCTCGACCTGCTGGTAGGTCGTGCCGTTCTCGTACAGGCGGGCTGCATCGAATTGGTTGTACCCGCCGCCGTCCGAGATGAGGACGATGACGTTCTCGGGCACGGGGCTCTCCGTGGTCTCCGCCGAGGCGACGACGCCGGGGGTGGCACCGAGGGCGACGCCCGCGACGGTGCTCATGACGATCAGACGACGCGTGCGTCCGGTCGTGCGCTTGTTCATGTGTCCGCTTCCGTTTCGTATGGGATTCACCGACCGCCGGGGGGCCGGTCGAATTCCACGTTGACGGAAGGTCCTCTCGTGAGAACGAATCTCAGCTCACCCGTGGGTGAACTTTCGCCCCGCGTCTTCACCGTTCGGTGAACACTCGGGTGAGCGCTGGCATCCCTTTCTCGAAAATGCGACGATGCCGCCTCAGTCGGACGCCGGAGCTTTCGCCCGCGACGGCTGCACCCGCGGGGGCTCCCCCGGCATCTTCGGGAACTCGGGAGGGAAGGGAAGCTCGCCGAGGCCGTCGTCGAGGTCGCGCTGCCACCACTGCAGCAGGGTGTCGATGCGTCCGGGCTTCTCGGAGAACCCGGCCCACGGATCGCCCACGGATGCCAGGCGCTCCGGGATCGACCGCACGGTGAACGCGAGGGGGTCGAGACCGTCGAGTTCGTCCCAGGACACCGGCGTCGACACCGTCGCGGTGGCCAGCGCGCGCGGCGAGTACGCCCCCGCCATCGTGCGGTCACGGTTCGCCTGGTTGAAGTCGACGAAGATGCGCTCGCCCCGCTCCTCCTTCCACCAGTTGGTCGTCACGGCATCCGGCATCCGTCGCTCCAGCTCGCGGGCCGCGGCGATCACCGCGTGCCGCACGTCGAGGAACTCGTGCGTCGGCTCGATGGGACAGAACACGTGCAGGCCGCGGTTGCCGCTCGTCTTGATCCACGGTTCGAGACCCGCCTCGCGTAGCACGACCCGCAGTTCGTGCGCGGCCGTCACCGCCTCGGCGATGCCGGTGCCCGGCTGCGGGTCGAGGTCGATGCGCAGCTCGACGGGGTGGTCGGGGTCGGTGGCGAGCGAGGCCCACGGATGGAACACGATCGTGTTCATCTGCGCCGCCCACACCGCCGACGCGATCTCGCCGAGGAAGAGCTGCGGATGCCGCCGCCCGCTGTTGTACGTCACGGTCACCGCCTCCACGTAAGCCGGTGCACCCTTGGGCGGGTTCTTCGAGAAGAACGCTTCGCCGCCCACGCCCTCGGGAAAGCGCTCGAGCGACACCGGCCGATGACCGTTCGCGGCGATGAAGGGGTCGGCGACGGCGATGAGGTATTCGGCGAGTTCGCGCTTGGTGATGCCGACCTCGGGCCAGAGCACCCGGTCGGGGTTCGAGATGCCGACCTCGCGATCGCCCTCGGGGCCCGGCACGGTCAGCGTGATGCGGGGGGATGCCATGTCCCGACGCTAGTGCGCCCGTCGGCGTCGTGTCTGCCCCCTCGCATCCCGGTGCCGGCTCTCGTTCCGCGGGGATCACGGGCTGGTCCGGACGGGTCGGACCGTGCCGGGGAATGGCCGAGCCCGGTCGTGTCCAGCCCGGACCCCCGGCATCCGCCCTCCGCCTACGCTCGGAGAATGACCACCGCCGCCGCCCGCGCCGCCCTCGACATCGCCGACTGGCGCTTGCGCGTGTTCGCGCTGTACGACGCGGTACGCGAAGCCGACGACCCCGAAGACGCGCACGAACTCTGGCGCATCGAGCGCGACGCGCTGTTCGCGGACCACCCGGCGTCTCCCCTGCTCCCGGCCCAGCGCGAGGGTTTCGTCGGACTGCCCCTCGCCCCGTACGACGCGGCCTGGCGCTTCGAGGTCCCCCTGCTCGACGCGGACGAGGCGTCTTTCGTCGCCACCACCGGCACGGACGGCGAGGTCGGCTTCGAGCGCATCGGACGCGTGGAGCTACCCGACACGGGCACGCTGGACGTGTGGCGGCTGTCGTCGTACGGTGGCGGGCTGTTCGTTCCCGTTCGGGATGCCGCGGCCGGCCGCCCCGGCGGCACCTACGGCGGCGGACGCTACCTGCTCGACACCATCAAGGGCGCGGATCTCGGCCGAGGTGAAACCCCCGACAGGCTGGTCATCGACTTCAACTTCGCCTACAACCCCTCGTGCGCGTACGACCCGATGTGGGCGTGTCCGCTCGCCCCCGCGGGCAACGTGCTGCCGGTCGCCGTGCCGGTCGGGGAGCTCTACGGCCTCTGACGGAGGGGCCGAGGGGTCTCCGGACGGGCACCGGCTCGTACCGAACTCCGGAGATTCGACGACCTACGCCGGTGGCGGACGGGATTCCGGCGCACGGACGTCGAAACTCCGGAGTTCGGCCCGCTCCGCCGTCGGCGCGTCGCCCAACGTCCGCCACCGCCCGACGGCGTCGGCCGGTCACCGCAGCCCGACGTCATGCCGTGCGCAACTCCGGAGAAGAGACGACCACCGCGCGGGTCACGCTCGTCGGCCCGCGCGCTGCCCCCGAAAATCCGGAGTTCGGCCCGGCCCTCGACCGATCCGCGCCGGGGAGAACCACCTGCGCAGACGCCGACGGGCCGCTCCCCGGGGGGAAGCGGCCCGTCGGTCGTCGATGATCAGGAAGTCGGTGCGTCGTCTTCCGCGGCGAGCGCGATGACCGGAGCGAGCTCGTCGCGTCCGAGGCGGATCCACGGACCGGCCGGGTCGATCAGGATGCCGGTGAGCCCGGCATCCTGTGACAGGGCCTTGGCGAGCTGCATCGTGCGGATCGGCAGGGGCTGGTCACCGCGACCGAGGGCCAGCAGCTCCAGCGGGTGCGAGAACACCTCGAGGAACCGCTCGCCCGTCGCCGCCCGCGACTCGGCGACGCCCATGGGACCGCCCTCTTCGGTCTGGTTCACGGCGATCCACATCGGCGCGTCGGCCACGATGGCCTCGACGACGGTGGGCGCCGTGGCTTCCGTCCGCGCGTCGCACAGGGCCGTCTTGATGCGCAGCTGCGGGTCGACCTCGGCGATCATCCGCTCCAGCAGCGCCTTCGGCAGCACCGCGCGCCCATCGGCCGCGGCGGGGTTCAGCACCATGCCGCCGTACGGGCCGTCGATGATGTGGCGCAGCAGCGTGAGCACGGGCTGAGCCATCGCCGACGTGTCGCGGTCTCCGTCGGCCTCGACGCTGGCCCGCAGTGCCATACCGCCGCTATAGCCGAGCACGAGCTGCTCGTTGCCGTTGTTCGCCACGGCGAGGGGCAGATCTTTGCCCTCGGCCATGAGGGCGCGCGCGTCGCCCTTGACGCGGAGGAAGACGTGTCCCTGCAACAGCTGACGGGCGACGTTGAGCAGCTGGGCGGGCTCGGCCTGCCCGACGATCTCGGCGAGGGCGTTGCTGAGCAGCACGTTGTCGCGGAGGCCCGGCAGGGTCTCGGGGGCCTCCGGCGCCACCATCTCGCCGGGTTGACGCGCCGAGGGGCGGGCGGCGGTCGGTGCAGCCGACGCCTCGGCGGGGGTCTCGGGCCCCGCACCGACGCCGCGGAACGACGACATCGAGATGCCGACCGTCGGGGTCGCCTCCGCCTGCGCGGGGGTCTGCGTGGACGGCGCATCGGCGGCGGCAGCGTTCGCCTCCGCGGGAGCGGCGTCGCTCGAGCCGGCGGGATCGACGGGCTGCTCGCCCGGTTCGATCACGGTGTCGGGCCGGTCGGTCGATGCGTCGTCGGAATCGGACTTCTTGCGGCGCGAGAAAAGGGCCATTGGGCAAGCCTAGCCGGGGGGCCCGCGCCGCGGCGGGTCGGGGCGCGGGGTCGTGGCCGCGACGGGCTGTGGAGGAGCGGCGCGGTGGGGACGGGGCCGCCCGGTCGAGCCCGCGACGGGCTGCGGGGGAGCGGCGCCACGGCGGGCCGGGCTGCAACGCTGCGGGAACGGGTTAGCGTGGTCCAGCGCGGCTCCGCCACCGCTCGGGGGCGCGACCCGCGCGTCGGGGCGAGCGACATCCGCCCCACTGCACGAAATGCGCCCCGAACGTGGTGGACCGCGTCGGACCCCTGTCACGGCATCCACGCCGACGACAGCCGGGGCTGCGCGCGCTACAGCTTCGCGATCGGCGCGATCTTGACCAGCAGCTTCTTCGGCCCGACCGTGTCGAAGCGCACGTGCGCGACGCGCTTCGCGCCCTCACCGGTCACGGCGTCCACGCGCCCTTCGCCGAAGTCGTCGTGACGGATGCGGTCTCCGGATGCCAATTGCATGTCGCCGTTGTCGCGGACTTTCGCGGGGATGCGGTTGGGGAACTTGCTCGGGTCGGCCGGCGCGCGCTTGGGCAGCGGCACGAGATCGTCTCCGTAGCGGTTGCCTCCTCCGGGCTGCCCGGGGCGACGCCCGCGCGCGTTGAGCGCGCGCGACTGCGAGCCTCCCCGGCCGTTCACGTCGCCGGGCGACTGACGCCAGTCGATGAGGTCGGCGGGGATCTCCTGCAGGAACCGGCTGGGCATCGCGACGGTCACCTCGCCGAACTGGGCGCGGGTCATCGCCAGCGACACGTGCAGGCGTTTGCGTGCGCGGGTGATGCCGACGTAGAACAGGCGCCGCTCCTCCTGCGGGCCGCCGGGCTCGTTCGCCGAGATGCGGTGAGGCAGCAGGTCTTCTTCGACGCCGGTGAGGAATACCGCGTCGTACTCGAGTCCCTTGGCGGTGTGCAGGGTCATGAGCGACACGGAACCCGATGCGTCGTCGAGGTCGTCCGCATCCGCCACGAGGGTGACCTCGGTGAGGAAGTCGATGATGGTGCCCTCGGGGTTGTTGCGGGCGAATTCGCGGGTCACCGCGACGAGCTCGTCGAGGTTCTCGAGGCGCGCCTCGTCTTGCGGGTCTTTGCTGGCGCGCAGGGCGTCGAAGTAGCCGCTCTTGTTCAGCAGCAGGGTGAGCCCCTCGGTGACCGAGGCGGAGGGGGCGAGTTCTCCGGATGCCGGGAGCATGACCGCGGTCGCCTCGGTGAGCACCGCGTCGAGCTGGTCGATGGCCTTCTGCAGCTTCGGGCCGACCCCGATCTGCGCCGAGTTGGCCAGGGCGTCGCGGAAGGTGATGCCGTGCTCGGCGGCGTAGCGGGCGATCGCGGTCTCGGTGACGTCGCCGATCCCGCGGCGTGGACGGTTCAGGATGCGACGCACCGCCATGCCGTCGGCGGGATTGGCGACCGCGACGAGGTAGGCCAGGGCGTCTTTGATCTCGGCGCGCTCGTAGAACTTGGTGCCGCCCATGATCTTGTAAGGCACCGCCGAGCGGATGAAGATCTCTTCCAGAGCTCGAGACTGGGAGTTGGTGCGGTAGAACACCGCGACCCCCGAATAGTCGACGCCCTTCTTGTGCAGCGCCTCGATCTCGTCGGCGACGAACTGCGCCTCGTCGTGCTGCGAGTAGCCGGTGAACCCGATGATGGGATCGCCCGCGCCGACGTCGGTCCAGAGCTTCTTGTCTTTGCGGTCGAAGTTGTTTGAGATCACCGCGTTGGCCGCCGACAGGATGTTCTGCGTGGAGCGGTAGTTCTGCTCGAGGAGCACGACCTTGGCGCCCGGGTAGTCGCGCTCGAACTCGCTGATGTTGCGGATGTCGGCGCCACGGAAGGCGTAGATCGACTGGTCTGAGTCGCCGACCACGGTGAGCGACGACGCGCCCCCGTCGGTCCCTGAGCCTGTCGAAGGGTCGGCCTCGAAGATCATCATGCCGCCGCCGGCCGCCAGGGGTTCGGCATCCGATCCGGGCGCTCGCGTCAGCTCGTGGATGAGCGCGTACTGCGCGTGATTCGTGTCTTGGTATTCGTCGACCAGGATGTGCCGGAACCGCTTGCGATAGACATCGGCGACCTGCGGGAACGCGCGGAAGAGGTAGACCGTCTGGGCGATGAGATCGTCGAAGTCGAAGGCGTTGGCCCGCTGCAACTCGCGCTGGTAGGACGAGAAGATCTCGACGAACACGCGTTCGGCCGGGTCGCTCATATTGGCGGAGCGCGCATACGACTCGGCATCTGCGAGCTCGTTCTTGAGCTTCGAGATCCGACTCTGCGTGCCGGCCGGGGTGAGGCCGAACGAGTCGCCCTCGTGCTCTTTCACGAGGCGTTTGATGAGCGCCCGCGAATCACCGGAGTCGTAGATGGTGAACGCTTTTGTGAAGCCGAACTGCTCGGCCTCGCGTCGGAGAATGCGTACGCAGGCGGAGTGGAACGTCGAGATCCACATGCCGTCGGCCTTCTGCCCGATCAGCTGATGCACGCGCTCGCGCATCTCACCAGCGGCCTTGTTGGTGAAGGTGATCGCGAGGATCTGACTCGGATAGGCCTCGCGCGTGCGCAGCAGTGAGGCGATGCGCCGGGTGAGCACGCTCGTCTTCCCTGAACCGGCACCCGCGACGATGAGCAACGCCTGGCCGCGGTACGTCACGGCCTCGCGCTGAGGGCCGTTCAACCCCTCGAGGAGGTCGGCGTCGGGTCGGGCCGACGACGGCAACGGGCCGTCGAGGATGAGGGGCGTGGAGGCGTCGGTCATGGCGTGGTCAAGTCTAGGCGGGGCCCCCGACATCGGCCCCGGCGACCTCGCAGCCCGGCCTAGTCGCGCGTCTCGCCCGCGGCCCCCGACGACAGCAGCGACTGCGCGCGCGAGAAGTGCTCGGCATCCACCGTCACATCCCAGCGCTCCGCCTCGAAGCCCTGCACCGAGGAGAAGTCACGACGGCCGCCGGTGAACGCGTGGCCGGCGAAGCCGAACACCGCACCCCACACGGCGCCGAGCACGAGGCCCATCAGCAGCAGACCGAGGAAGCCGCCCGGGCTCAGCAGTCCGATGAGCACGCCGATCATCAGGCCGAACCAGGCGCCCGACGCCGCGCCCAGACCCGCGGCGCGACCGCGCGTCAGTCGACCGGTGACCTGCTCGACGATGCGCACCCCGTGGCCGACGATGGCCGTGTGCTCGACGGGGAAGCCGGCGTCGGAGAGGCGATCGACGGCGGCCTGCGCCCCCGTGTAGTCGCTGAAGCTCGACAGGACGCGGCGTTCCGGAGTGGCGCGGGTGACGTCGGACATGGTGGGTTCCTTCCCTCGGTGCCCCCACGCTACGGGGCACGGACACGCCCCGGAGGGCGCTTGCGCCGGGGTCGGCACCCGGATAGACGCGGCACTGTCAAACCGTGGATGCCACCCAGCCGGGGCCGCGAAGATGGACTCATGCGCCTGATCCTCAACATCCTGTGGCTGGTCCTGTCGGGCTTCTGGCTCTTCCTCGGCTATCTCGCCGCGGGCGTCGTGCTCTGCATCCTCATCATCACGATCCCCTGGGGGATCGCATCGTTCCGCATCGGGTTCTACGCGCTGTGGCCGTTCGGCCGCGAGACGGTGAGGAAGTCGACCTCGGGGATCGGTTCCCTCCTGGGCAACGTCGTCTGGGTCGTCCTCGCCGGGTGGTGGTTGGCGCTGGGCCACATCTTCACCGGGCTCCTGCTGTGCGTGACGATCATCGGCATCCCGCTCGGCATCGCCAACTTCAAGCTCGTGCCGGTGTCGCTCATGCCGCTGGGCACGGAGGTGCGCGACATCCGCCGCGGGGGGCCGTTCGATCAGACTCTCGGGCGCTGAGCGGCTGGATTCAGCGCGGTGAGCGCGCGAGCCCGCGGCTCGGAAGAGCGAGCAGGATGCCGACGACGGCGACGATCACGCTGACCACCGCCGTGGTGGCGACGATCTCGACGGGGAAGGTTCCGTCGCGTGCGCCGGTCAATCGGGCCAGCTCCCACGGCAGGATCCCGATCTGCTCGTTCCAGGATCGCAGCGCGGTGCGCGCACCCACCATCCCGACGGTCGCTGCCGGCAGGGCGGAGGCCAGTCCCACCCCGGCGAGCGCGACGCCCACCGCACGACGCGATCCGATCTGCGCGGCCAGCGACCAGCCGGCGACGACGAACACCCAGGCCACCAGCGCGAAGGCCAGCGCCGAGTAGAGGATCCTGAGGGCCGGTACCGACCACAGGTCGTTCCAGACGCCTTCCGGCCCCGACAGTGAGACCGGGACCAGCGCGACGACGCATCGCAGGACGATCGCGCCCCCGACCGCGGCGATGACGGGCCAGGGCGAGCGGCGGCCGAGCAGGAGGCGCACGGCGACGGCGAACATCAGCCAGCCCGCGATTGCCAGCGTCACACTCCACAGGCTGTCACGCGGTGTCTGCAGCACTCGCGTGGCGACGAGGATGCCACCGGGCACGAGGATCATGAGCCAGCGATCGGCGAGGAGCAGACCGAGGCTGGATTCTCGCGCCCGCCATGGCCTCGACGAGGCGATCCAGGTCGCGCGTGCGGCGGCGGCCCCCGGTCGGCGGACCAGTCGGGTGCGGGCGGCCACCATGCCGATGCCCACCCAGACCACGCCCAACGCCCAGATCAGACGAGCGGACCATTGCGTCGTCGGGCCCACCGCGATGGGCTGACGGGCGAACGGTTCGACCACCACGGCGAGGATCGCACCCGAGACGAGCAGCATTCCGATGACGCCGAGGGCCAGGATGCCTCGTCCCGCCGTCGTCGCCATGCGCCTACGTTACCCGCCCTCCTGACGGCGCTCGAACGCGCGTCGCGCCCGCTCGGCAGCCGGGTCAGGCTTTGTCGTGCAGGGTGATCTGGTAGCCGTCGGGGTCGGCGAAGGTGAAGGTGCGCCCGAAGGGGCCGTCGATGGGATCCGTGACGATCGCGTGCCCGTCGGCCGCCAGCGCGTCATGGATCTGCTGGACGTCGGTGGCGTGCAGCCAGACGGCGACGCCGATACCGGGCTGGGCGACACCCGTGAGGTCGGTACCGGGTGCCAGGTCGCGCAGGGCGAAGGCGATCGGCGCCGTGTCGAACACGACCGCGTGCGGCGGGCCGGCGGGCGAGCGTCGCAGCCCCAGGTAGCGCTCGTAGAAGGCGCGCGAGGCAGCAAGGTCGCGCACCTGGAGGGAGACGAAGTCGGGACCGGTGACAGGCATGAGAAACTCCTTACGTGTCAGTTATCTGACACGTACCGTATGTCAGAATACTGACATGACACAAGAGGCGATCGATCTGGACACCTCACTGGGGTACCTCCTGAAAGAGGCGGCGAGCGCGCTGCGCGCCTCGATGGAGGACGTTCTGCGCCCCCTCGGCATGACGATCACCCACTACTCCTGCCTGGAGCTGCTCGCCCAGCGACCCGGCCTGTCGAATTCCGACCTCGCCCGTGGCGCATTCGTCACGCGGCAGTCGATGAACGTGCTCCTGCAGTCGCTCGAACGCGAGGGCATCGTCGAGCGCCCCGACGCGGCCCCGGTGGGCAAGGCGCTCCCCGCTCGCCTCACCGTGAAGGGCCGGCGCTCACTCGACGCGGCGAGCGCAGCCGTGCGCTCGGTGGAGAAGCGCATGCTGAGCGGGATGACGGATGCCGAGCAGACCGCCGCCCTGCACGCTCTGCGCTCGATGGTGCACGCGCTTCGCGACTGACCCGGCCCGCGGATTGTGTAACAATCCATCCATGTTCCCTGCCCTCGCCGTCCTCGCCGCGGCGCTGTGTTTCTCGACCACCGGTACGGCTCAGGCGCTGGCGGGCGTCGACGCCTCCCCCGTCGCCGTCGGTGCCGCGCGGATCGTGGTGGGCGGGGGCATCCTGGGCCTGCTCGCCCTTCTGCGACGCGCCCCCGCGTCCCCGCGCCCGGTCCCGCGCGGCCCGGTGGCCGTGCTCATCGCCGTCGGCGCGGTGGGCGTCCTGGCCTACCAGCCGCTGTTCTTCCTCGGCACGCGTGAGAACGGCGTGGCCATCGGCACGGTCGTCGCGCTCGGATCGGCCCCGATCGCGACGGGGATCGTAGATGCCGTACGCCTGCGCCGAGCCCCCTCGTCGCGCTGGATGCTCGCCACCGCCATCGCCCTCGCCGGCGTCGTGCTGGTGTCGGGAGTCACCGGCGGTTCGGTCGCACTCGCCCCTGGTGGTCTGCTCGCCTCGGCGGGCGCGGGAATGTCGTACGCCCTCTATACGGTGTGCGGGAAGTCGCTGATCGAGAGGGGGTGGGACTCCACTCGCGTCATGGGCACGGTCTTCGGTGTCGCCGCCGTGGCGAGCCTCCCCGTGCTCCTGATCACCGGGGCGTCGTGGCTGGCCACGCCGAACGGTCTCGCGCTCGCGCTCTGGCTGGGCCTGGTGACGACGACGGTCGCCTACCTGCTCTTCGGCTGGGGGCTGGCGCGCCTGACCGCCGTCACGGTCTCGACACTGACCCTCGCCGAGCCCCTCGCGGCCACCCTGCTCGGATTGCTCGTCCTCCACGAGCAGCTCACGCCGGTCGGCGCACTCGGACTCGCACTCATCGCGGTGGGCTTGGCCGTCGTGTCGGTTCCGTCGCGCCGCCGGGAGGAGGTTCCGGATGCCACGGCCCGGGCCTGACACGCCTCGATCCGACGCGAGCCAGCCCGCGCTCGATGAACTCGCGGTCAGCCCGGGCGCGGCGCCCGATCAGCCCGCGCGGGGCGGTGCGCCCGCGCTCGATCCACCCCGGCCGCACGCCGTGCGCCGCACCTCGCGGCCGCCGGGCCGCGATGCGACGCGCGCTCCCGGTCCCCGTGCAGCTGACCTGCTCGCCGACACCATCCGCTCGGCGATCCTCTCGGGCGACCTGGCCCCCGGTGCCCCGCTGCGCGAGGAAGAACTGAGCGCCACGCACGGTGTCTCCCGGCACACCGCGCGCACGGCGCTGGCACGTCTGACGGCCGAGCGCCTCGCGACCGCCGAACCCTACCGCGGGGTACGGGTGTCGCTGCTCGACGACGACGCGCTCGTCGCCCTGCAGCAGTTGCGGTGCGCCCTCGAGACGGAGGCTCTGCGGATCGTCCGCGACCGCGGCATCCGCCCCTCCGATGTCGACGAGGCGCTCGACGACCTCGCCGCCGCCGACGCCTCGGGCGACTGGTCCGCCACGCTCGCCGCCCACGCGCGGGTGCACCTCGCACTCGTCGCCGCGGCGGGCTCGGCACGGATCACGGAGGAGTACCGGCGCCTCGACTCGGAGATGCATCTTCTGTTGACGCACGTGCGACCCTCCTACGCACCCGGTGCGCTGACAGCGGAGCATCGCGCATACGTGAAGGACGCTCTGGTCGACCCGGAGCACGCCGTGCGCGCTCATCTGGAGCACTCGACGCGCGCGATCATCGACGGTCGGCGGCGGCGTTCCACGCCATAGAACGTCACGTCGCGTCACTTCTCGCAATCCTCGGTTTCCCGCGCGCGCGCCGCGTTAGCGTGGAGGCACATCGCGGCGATCCGGGCGGTCCCGGGCCTCGGCTCATAACCGAAGGCGTGGCGGGTTCGACTCCCGCCGTCGCGTCCACTTCCCTCTCGCGCGCGGGTAGCCTCCCCTCATGCGTCGCGTCGCGTTCGTCCGCAACCTCAACCAGGGTCAGCGCGGGCATGTCTCGACCTCGGACCTCCTCACCGCCTTCGTCGATGCGGGAGGCCGAGACATCACCCCCTTCCAGAGCAATGGCACCGTCGTCTTCTCGGGGGACGCCGCTCTCGCCGCCGACGCCATGTCCGCGCTCGCTGCGCGCACCGGCGTCGCGCGGGAGGTGTTCGCCCTCGGCCTCGATGAACTGGCCGACATCGTCGACGCCCACGGCCACGAGATCGACACCGCCCGCCGCGAGCTCACGCTGCACATTCCCACCCGCCTGGCATACGACGAACACACCGCGGACGAGGCGGCGCGGCGGCGGTGCGAGATCCTGCGGTGCGGCCTCGGCTGGACGGTCGTCCGGAACGAGCGCGACCGCGAATCGAACGCGACACCCGTCATCGAGAAGCTGACGGGCGCGCCGGCGACGTCGCGGGGACTGCCGACGCTGGTCCGGCTCATCGAGCGGATGGAGTGAGGCAGGCGGAGCGCTTTCCGTACGCCCACTCCCACCCCGAAGAATTGCCCGCCGAGGTGCGTCGCAGTCAACCGGGCGGCGGCCGGAATCTGGACCATGTTCCCCTCGGGCGAATCGATCTCGTCGACGCCCTGAGGGTCCGAGCGGGTAGGGTATATCACGGAGGTATAACATGCCGATGAAGTTCGACCGCATCCATGCGCCGCGGATCGTGCGAGCCGCCCGCCTCGATCGGGGGATGTCTCAGGCTGAACTGTCACGAGCTGCGGGGATGAGCCAGCCCAATGTGGCGGCGATCGAGACGGGAACGAGAACCCCGAGCGCCGAGGCGCTGACGCGCCTGCTCCAGGCAGCCGATTATCGGCCGAGCTTGGCCGTCGAGGAGCACTCCGAGGCGATCGTCGAGACGGGAGCGCGACACGGGCTTCGCGATATCCGTGTCTTCGGTTCGATCGCAACCGGGACGGATCACTTCGCGTCGGACATCGACCTCCTCGCCCGCGTCGACAGCGGACGCGGGTACTTCGACATCGCCGCTTTCGTGAACGCCGTCGAAGAATTGACGGGTTTCGCGGTCGACGTGATCGTGGATGACGAAAGACTCCCTGCCTTTCTGGCATCCGTCCTGATGGTCCCCGCTGTGACGGGTCCCGAGTCGCGACCTGCTCGCTTCACGCGCGTTCCGCGGTCATCGAAATCCGGGGCAGACGTCGCCCGAGACAATCTTCTGCAGAGCCTCGACGCTATCAATGCGTTCGTTGTTCACGCGACGAGCGGCGGACGAAATGAGCTTGTTCGTGATTCCTCCGCCTACGCCTCCGGATGCATGGCTGTGATCCGAGCGGCGGCTCTTTTCGAGGTCGACGACTTCGCGGAATTCTTGCGAGCTACCCCGGACGAGGTGGTGAATGCTCTGCGAGCGATGCGCGACATGGCATCCCATTCCGGCTATCGGGCGATGAACGGTGAATTCCTGTGGGTCTCCCTCACCGTCGAACTGCCGCCGTACCTCGCCCTGTGGAGGCGTGCAGCTCAAGAGGCGGGCACCGGGTGATCCCGGGGGTTCCCTCAACTGTCATCCTTGAGGGATGAGCTCCCCCACGCCTCAGGACGTCCTCATCGGGACCGAGGGCATCCGCCTCGGCGCGTTCATGAAGTTCGCCGGGATCCTCGACTCCGGCGGCGATGTCAAGGAAGCCATCATCGATGGATACGTCCAGGTCAACGGCGAGACCGACCGGCGACGCGGTCGACAGCTGCAGATCGGCGACGTTGTGACGTTCGAGGGACGCGCGTTCCGAGTGCAGGCCTGACGGCTGCCTGCGGCACGCGCTCAGCGGCGATCGCCTCACCACTGAACCTGCTGGTGGTGAAGTAGACGCCCACGTTCGCGCCGCGCGTCGCGAGGGCTCCGACGGATTCCTCGGTCTTCGGGCGACCGACGACGTGCCGAAGCCACCGCGCCAGGCGCCGGGAAGTACGCATCGGACCCGCCTCCCCCAGGGGGAGGCGGGCCCTCCATTCGGCACCCGCGCTCACGACAGGCGGGATGCCGTCACACCTCAGTGCTCGTCGTAGTGGTCGGTGTGCAGCGCGTGACGGTGTCCGTCGTGCACGTAGTCGGCGTGGTCGTCGTGCTCGATCTTCTCGTGCCCGCAGTCGTCGCCGTGACGGTGCTCGTCGACTCCGTGCTCGGCTTTCGACTCGTGCTCGTCGTAGTGGTCGCCGTGGAGCGCGTGGTGGTGGGTGCCGTGCACGTAGTCGACGTGGTCGCCGTGCTCGATCTTCTGGTGGCCGCAGTCGTCGCCGTGGGCGTGCTCGTCGACGGAGTGCTCGGCGTGGGTCTCAGCGGTGCTCATTGTTCGTTCCCCTGGTCGTTCGGTTCTTGGACGTGGGTGATCGCATCGAGCACGACATGGGCGACGTGCTGGTCGGCGAGGGCATAACGGATCTCCTTGCCCTCACGTTCCGAGCTCACCAAGCCCGCCTGCCGCAGAGTGCGCAGGTGTTGAGACACCAGCGGTTGCGACAGGCCGGCCCGGTCGGCGAGGGCGCCCACCGTGAGCGGTTCGCGGCTCAGCAGCCAGACGAGCGCGAGGCGCGACTCGTTGCCGAGGACCTTGAACAGCTCGGCGGCGTCATCCAGCCCGGCGATCTTGTCCACGGCATCCAGACCACCACACACATGCAGAGATTGCAATGTGTTGAAGTAACTGAGGACGGTTCTCGTTCGCGTTATCGAGACCCCCTCGCACTCACCCCTGTCGACCCTTGAACCGCGGGTTCAGCTTGTTGATCACGAAGATCCTGCCGCGACGGCGGACCACCTGCGCCCCGGGCTGATTCTTGAGCGACTTGATCGACGCGCGCACCTTCATGGCATCCTCCTTGTTGATAATCGTTCTCAACAACACGGTAGGGTGTCGACAGCTCCCTGACAAACGAGAGGTGGATGCCATGCCTCGCACGATCGCCATCATGGGCGTCTGCGCCCCCGAACGCCGCGCGTACGCCGAACGCACCGCCGTCGCGCTCGAGCGCCCTCTGCACCTGCTGCGATTCGCCGACCTGCGCGCGCCACACGCGCTCCCCCACCCGCGTCCCCGCTCGGACGCCGAGACGGTGGTGGTCGACCTCGGCAGCGACGTCGACCTCATCCACGCGATCGGCGCGCGCGGCGGCGCCGAGGTCGAGGCGGTCTGCGTGGTGGACGCCCGTCACATGATCGGCGACCTGCTGGATGACGCCCCGCTGGTGGCGTCCGTTCACTCCGGAGATTCGAGGGGCGACGTCGGAGCGCGCGCACGGCAGGCCGCGCTCGCTCTGGAGCTGGCGACGCGGATCGTCTGGATCAACTGGGAGCAGGTGCCGACGCCGGCGCTCGCCGTGCAGATGGCCCTCGCATCGCACCTCAACCCGGCCGCGATCGTGCGACTCTCGCGCGACCCGCTGAGCGACCTGCGATCGGACGCGGTGCACGAGGGCGAGATCCTCGAGCGCGCCGGCTGGGTCCACGCGCTCAACGATCAGCACGACCCCTACATGCGCGACAACCGCGTCATGACCCTTCGCTACGAGCAGCTGCGCCCCTTCCATCCCGCACGCCTGTCGGCCACCCTCGACCGGCTCGACGACGGCGCGGCCGGACGCCTCGTGCGCTCGGCAGGGTTCTGTCGGCTCGCGTCGCGTCCCGGCATCCTCGCCCGGTGGGAGCACGTCGGATCGGCCATGTGGATCGAACCGCTGGGGACCGATGACGGGCGCATGGGCATGGGCCAGGAGCTCGTCTTCACCGGCCTCGACCTGTCGGCCCCGAAGCTCGCGCACCTGCTCGATCGCGCCGCGCTGACGGACGACGAACTCGCCGCCGGACCCGCGGCGTGGGCGGCATTCGACGACCCGCTCCCGGCCTGGCCGGCGGTGGACTCGTCGATCCCGGATGCCACCGACTGACCGCGATCGTCGCCGGCGCGGTCGTGGGGCGTGGCGCCGACCGGCGATGTCAAGCGGGTCGACCCCGCGCGGCTGAGGCGGCACGGTGGGCTCATGAGCACTCCTGACATCCCGACCCGCCACGCCGACGACGCTCGCGCCGACTCGGCCGCCCCCACCGACGCTGTGACCGACGAGGTCCGCGAGGACGCCGCGCAGGCCGAGGGCCACGGCACCCTCGATGACCACACCGGTGACGTGCTCGATCCCGACCCCGGCTTCCCCGCCGCCGAGGGACACGCCTGACCGCTCCGAACTCCGACCGCACGGAACGGCGCCCGGTTCGCGCCTCCTCGCGCTGACCGAGCGTCGCCGCGCGGGATGGCGCACAACGTCGAGCACCGCCCGCGCGGGACGGCGCATACCGCCCGCGCGAGGCAGCGCGCCCGCCCGCACGAGGCAGCGCGAGACCGCGAGCCAGCGTGGTTACGCGATGCGCGTGCCGGGCGGCAACCGCTTCGCGGGGGTGCGGGTGCGGGCGATGCCCCACGCCATCAGACCGACGGCGAGCATCGCCTGCGCGAGCAGACCGACGAACCAGCTCGGAGTCGTCCCCTCGATCTGCTGCTCGGGCGTCTCGTACGACGGCGGCGGCTGGTCTTGGAGGTACTGCGCGCAGGAGTCGTATTCACGTACGGGCTCGGGAGGGATCTGGGCCATGCGAACCCCGTAGGCGATCTGTGAGAACAGGTCGCTCGGCGACCCGTAACGCTCGTCGTACGTCGGCGGTGTCGCGTCGGCGAGGATGACGAACGGGTTCGCCGCGAGGAACCACCACACCCGGTCGAAGCGCGGGACATCGCTGTACGAAGTCGACTCCGTGCACCGCAGTTCGTCGATCGGGGGACATCCCTCCTCGCCGAGCGGGCCGTAGGGATCGCACCCTGACGGCACCGAGCCGAGGTCGTACTCGCGGGTCACCGTCTCCTGCGTCGTGCGCAGCGCGGTCGCCCCGAGCCCGAAGGCCAGGAGGGTGCCGATGGTGAGGGCGGCGATGATGAGGTACGTGCTCGCCACGGAGAACAGCGGGCGGGCGACGACGGCACTCAACCCCACGCCGATCGCCGCGACGACACCCACCTCGATCACGAGGATCATCAACGAGCTGACGATCACCAGGGGGTTCAGCTCGCCCGCGAACGTCGCCACGAGCAGGAAGGGCAGCGCGACCACGAGGAACGCGAGCCCCGAGATCCAGGCGGCGAGGAATTTTCCCACCACGATCTCGGTGGTCGTCGCGAGAGTGACCTGTACGGGCGCGAGGGTCGCGGCATCCCGATCGCCGTTGACGGCGCTGCCGCTCAGGGTCGGCGACACCAGCAGCACGAGCAGCAGCACCAGCATGATGACGATCGAGAAGAACCACTCGTTGCCGCCCGTCCACAGCGCGAACGACGCGAACGAGAGCACGAGCAGACCGATCAGGATGACGGCGAAGACGCCGAGCAGGACGTGCCACGCGACGGATCTCGCCCGCTGACGCAGCTCGATTCCGATGATCGCGCGGAGACGATGGAGGCTCATGCGACGCTCCCGTCGTCGGAACGGTTCGCGGGCGGCGATGTCGGTTCGGGTGGAGCGTCGGATGACACGGGCCCCGGCTCTCGCGATGACGGCCGCGGGGGGACGCCGGACGACGGCGGCGCGGCGGCCTCTGGCGACGCCGGTGCCGACCCCAGGTCGAGGAAGGCGTGCTCGAGGTCGCCGACCGCGGGAGCGAACTCGACCACGGGGAGCCCGGCGCCGATCAACGCCCGGAGCCCTGCGACCGCGCCGGCCTCGTCGGAGAACGGCACGAGGACGTCGCGCCGATCGACTCCTACCTCATCGCCCGCGCGCCCGAGCGCTGCCGCGACGTCGAGACGCACGGCATCCATCGGTCGGGCGACATCGAGAGGAACCCGCACGCGCCAGGCCCGCACGCGACGGGCCGCCGCGGCGACGCGTTCACCGCCGACCGTGCGTCCCTCGACGAGGAAGACCGCGTCGTCGACGACCTCCTCGAGTTCGGAGAGCACGTGGCTGGAGATGAGGATGGTGCGCCCCTCGGCCGCGAGACGTCTGAGCAACACGCGCAGGGCGATGCGCGCCTGAGGGTCGAGACCCGACGCCGGCTCGTCGAGGAGCAGCACACGGGGGTCGTGGACGAGCGCCCGCGCGAGGGCGAGGCGCTGTTTCTGTCCGCGGGAGAGCACGCGGGCCGGCGACGCGGCGAGAGCGCTGAGGTCGACGAGCGCGAGGAGCTCGTCGGCGCGGGCACGCGCGGCATCGCGCGAGAGATCGTAGAGCTGCGCGGTGGCCACCAGCACCTCGCGTGCGGTGAGGCTGGGCCAGGCGCCGAGAGAGTCCGGCATCCATCCGAGAAGCCGTCTCACCCCGGCCGGGTCGGCTACGGGATCGACACCGCCGAGACTCATCCGCCCCGCGTCGGGCTGCAGCAGCGAGGCGAGCATGAGCATCAGCGTCGTCTTCCCCGAGCCGTTCGGGCCGACCAGCCCGGTCACGCGTCCGGGTGCCGCGGTGAAGGTGACCTCGCGCACCGCGTGGACCGCACCGAACGATCGTTTGACTCCTGCGACGTCGATACCGGCATCCATGCGCCCCACCCTAGAGGGGGCGTCCGACGGAGCATCGAGGCCCGCACCGTTCGAGAATCCGGTTCCGGCGGAGGATTCCGCGGCTCGATCGGCATCCGTCGAGCGCTGACGCCCGCGCGTGTCGGCCGGGCCGCATCGCACCCGCCGCCGGAGCCGAGCACCGGATGTCAGGATGCCGCGAGCGCCCGCCCCAGCGCGTCGCCCGACGCCCACGCCGTGCGGACGGCTGCGCTCTCGCCCCACGCGTCCCCGCAGGCGGACAGCCCGGGCGACCGGAAGAACGGCCGGCCCGTCGCCTGCGTCGGCCGCGCGAAGGTCCAGCGATGCGCGTGCGTGCTGACCGGCTCGGCGTCGATGCGCAACAGCCGACGGGTCGCCGCCAGCACGGGCGCGATCGCGGCATCCGGGTCGTCGAGGTGCCGACGCGCGCGGTCGGCCGTGGTGTGCACGACGAGCACGGGAGCGCCGTCTCTACGTCGGTCGCCGTCGTCGGCGATGAACGACACGTCGGCGTCGCCGTCGGCGAAGGCGCCGTGCAGGTCGGCATCCCACTGCCGTTCGTCCCACCGCAGCACCACCGCGATGACGGGCTCCCACTCCTGCGGGCCACCCGGGGCGTCACCGGTCAGGCGGGCGGCCTGCGGCGACGGCATCGCGAGCACCACCTCGCCCGCCTCTTCCGCGTCGACCCGATACGGCTCGACCCGTTCGACGAGCCGCTCGGATTCCACGTCGAGGCCCTCGGCGAGATCCCGGGCGAGCGAGCGCAGACCGAGGGGGGCCGCCCATCGCATTGGTCCGGGTTTGAGGGTCTGCCCGCCCTCGGCGTCGATCACCTGGAACGTGTCGGTCCAGGGCCGGGCGAGCTCCCGCTCCTCCCAGTCGGCGACGACGTGCCCGAAGTCCGCCGCCTCACCCACCACGAAGTACGACGCGCCGAGGTCGACCGCCCGACCGTCGATCGTGCGACTCGACAGGCGACCGCCCACACGCCGACCGCGATCGAGCACCCGCACCGAGCGCCCGGCATCCTGCACCGCCCGCGCGCACGCGAGTCCAGAGATTCCCCCGCCGACCACCGTCACATCCACCGTCATGGGGTCATCCTCGCGGCTCCGCGGTCGACCTCCGCCGGGCTTGCGCGGACGCCGGCTCGCCCTCGGGTCGCGCCCGGGCCCGGACCGAACTCCGGAGGAACGGGCACGGCCCGCGGCTGCGACCGCGATACCCCGCGCTCTTCCCACCGAATCTCCGGAGTTACGCACGGCCTCCCCGCGCGGGACCACGCCGTCAGCCGCACAACGTCACCGCGTCGACCCGAAGAACTCGACCCCCAGGTCGGGATGATCCACGAACACCCCGTCGAGCCCGGCCGCGCGCAGCACCGCCCACTCGCGCCGCCAGTCGCCGAATGCCGCCTCGCCGCCCGGCCCCCGATGCGTCGGCAGCAGGAACGCGTTCTCGGGTCGACACGTCCACGTGAACACCCGCAGGCCCCTCTGCTGCGCCGCGCGGACGAAAGGCGCCGGGCCGCGCACCGTCCCCCGCTCGTCGGGCGCGAGCACGAGTTGCTTGTCGGGGCTGATCCCGTCGACCTCCGCGGCGAGCGCGTCGAGTCCGGAGAGCGTGAGCATCGAGGCGTAGGTCGCCGCGTCCGCACCTTCACGCTCGCGCAGGTCCCACGGCGTCCCCTCGCTGTCGACGAGCTGCACGAGGGGGATCCGGATGCCGCGCCCCCGCAGCCGCGAGAGAACGAGCGGCTCGAAGGACTCGATGACGAGGGTGTCCGTGGCATCCGCCCATCCGGCGGCGCGAAGCTCCGCGTCGACGAGCTCGGCCATGTCGAACCCGAGCCGGGCGAAGGATGCCGCGTGCTTGATCTCGAGGACGACCCCCGCACCGCCCGCGCGTGCCAGGTCGAGCACCTCGCGCAGCCGGAGGACGGGCTCGGTGTCGTCGTGGGAAGCGCTGTCGGGACGGAACGCGGGGATGCGCTCGCGGCACCGGAGCGTCCGCAGTTCATCCCAGGTGAAGTCCTCGGTGAACCAGCCGGTCAGAAGCTCGCCGTCGACGACTTTCGACGTGCGCCGGTGGGCGAACTCGGGTCGTTCGGAGACATCGGTGGTCGACCCGATCTCGTTCTCGTGCCGGACGACGAGGATGCCGTCATGCGAGGGGACGACGTCGGGCTCGACGGCATCAACCCCCGCCGAGATCGCGAGCCGATAGGAGCTTCGCGAGTGCTCGGGCAGGTATCCCGGGGCGCCGCGATGACCGATGACGAGGGGCACGCGCGAAGCGTACGAGTCCCAGGTGAACGGCGGTATCGCTCATAGCAGAATCCCAGTCACACCCACGAATCGGACACGCTCCTCAGCTAGTGTTGTCTGACAGCACGGTGCTGTGATCACCATCTTTGGAGTGTGAGTTCCCGTGGCCCTCAACAACCCGGCATTCAACAACCCGGCGTTCCAGGACCCTCGAGCCGGTGGCGTCAACACGCGCTACAGCCCGCCGCCGGCCGTCGATCCCGCCGCCGCCGCGTCGATCGAAGGCGCGTACGCGGCTCCGTCCGCGAGCGCCGTCGACACCGGCCGCATGACGGTCGAAGACACCGTCATGAAGACGCTGGGCCTCTTCGGCATCCTCGTCGTGACCGCCGTCGTCGGCTGGATCTGGACGATGAGCGGCGTCACCGCTGCCAACCCGCGCCCGAGCGTCGCCCCGATGCTCATCGGCGGCCTGGTCGGCTTCGTCCTCGCGATGGTCGCGACGTTCAAGAAGAAGCCCTCGGTCCCCGTCTTCATCGCCTACGCGGCGTTCGAGGGTCTGTTCATCGGCGGCATCTCGGCATTCTTCGAGTTCCAGCTTCCCGGCATCGTCGTGCAGGCCACCCTTGCGACCCTGTCGGTCGTCGGCGTCACCCTCGCCCTCTTCGCGAGCGGAAAGATCCGCGCCTCGAAGCGCGCGACCAAGATCTTCCTGATCGCGATGGTCGGCTACCTCGTCTTCAGCCTGCTGAACGTCGGCCTGATGCTTTTCGGCGTGCTGCCCGACGGTATGGCGTTCGGTCTGCGCAGCGCCACGATCGCCGGCATCCCGATCGGTCTGATCCTCGGCGTCCTCGTCGTCATCATGGCCGCCTATTCGCTGGTGCTCGACTTCGACCAGATCCAGCGTGGCGTCCGCAACGGCGCCCCGCGCGTCTACGGCTGGGTCGGCGCCTTCGGCATCATGGTCACCGTCGTGTGGCTGTACGTCGAGATCCTGCGCATGATCGCGATCATCCGCGGCAACAACTGACGCACTGATCCGCACGAAGGGCCGTCCCGTTTCGGGGCGGCCCTTCGTCGTTCCCGCCTCGGCATCCATGGTTGCGCCCGGGCGCGGGCTTCCCGGCCTCCCCGCCTCCCGGCCTCCCGGCCTCCCGGCCTCCCGGCCTCCCGGCCTCCCCGCCTCCCCGCCTCCCGGCCTCCCGGCTTCCCGGCCTCCCGGCCTCCCGGCCTCCCGGCCGAGTGTCTAAAACACCCGGACGCCGCGCGAATTCGTCCGGGTGTCGTGGACACTCACGTCGCGAACCCGCGGCATCCGGTCGCCCCTCCCCCGGCGGGTGTTCACCGCCACCGCGACGCCCGTTCTCACCCGGGACACCCGTCGCAAGGGGTCCCGCTCCCGGATGCCGCGGGGCTAGCCTCGCGGCATGAGCCCCGCCAAGACCCCGGCTGAGATCCTCGACGTCGACGGCCACGAGGTGCGTGTCACCAGCCCCGACCGCATCGTCTTCCCCGGGCCGGGCCTGACCAAGCTCGACCTCGTGAGGTACTACCTGTCCGTGTCCGAGGGAGCCCTCCGCGGGGCGGGCGGGCGCCCCATGGTCTTGAAGCGCTTCTCCAAGGGGCTCGACCAGGAGCCGTTCTTCCAGAAACGCGTCCCCGACAACCATCCCGCGTTCATCGACACCGCGACCCTGCGCTACGCCTCCGGCACCTCCGCCGAAGAGACGGTGATCCGGGATGCCGCGGGCCTGGCGTGGGTCGTCAACCTCGGCTGCCTCGACCTCAATCCGCACCCGATCCGCGCGGAAGACCTCGACCACCCCGACGAGCTCCGCGTCGACCTCGACCCCATGCCGGGAGTCGACTGGGCGCAGATCGTCGATGTCGCGTTCATCGCACGCGAGGTACTGCACGATCACGGTCTCGTCGGGTGGCCGAAGACCTCGGGCTCGCGCGGGCTGCACATCCTCGTGCGCATCCGCCCCGAGTGGGAGTACGCCGACGTCCGCCTGGCGGCCGAGACCCTCGCGCGCGAGGTCGAGAACCGCGCGCCGGGACTCGCGACCGCCCGGTGGTGGAAGGAGGAGCGCGGCGAGAGCGTCTTCGTCGACTTCAACCAGAACGCGAAAGACCGCACCGTCGCCTCGGCCTACTCGATCCGTCCGCTCCCCGATGCCCGGGTCTCGACGCCGCTCTCGTGGGACGAGGTGCGCGAGCGTCGCCCCGAAGAGTTCACCGTGCTCACCGTGCCCGAACGCTTCCGCAGCATCGGTGACCCGCACGCCGGCATCGACGACGCCGCGGGCTCACTCGACGACCTCCTCGCGCTCGCGAAGGAGATCGGTCCCGCCGAGAAACCACCCCGTGGCTCCGACGGATCCGGCCGCCGCGCCTCGACCATGCCCCTCATCGAGGTCGCGCGCACGAAGACAAAGCCCGAGGCCCTCGACGCTCTCGAGACGTGGCGGCAACGGCATCCGGGTGCCACCGCCGCCCTGCACCCCGCCGATGTGCTCGTCGACGGGATGCGCGGCTCGAGCTCGCTCTGGTATCGCGTGCGCGTGAACCTGCAGCACGTCCCGGATGCCGAACGCCCGCCGCAGGAGGACCTCATCGCCGACTACGACCCCTGGGCGGGCCGCTCCGGCTCCTGACTCGGTGAGAGCGAACCGCCGAGGTGGGCGGTGCCGTATCGGTGGGCCTCGTCGAGGTCGCCACCGGTTCCGCAACGCCTCCGCCCGCTGACAGTGCTCTCGTGGAGCGCCGTCGGTCGCACGGCTCGCCGTCCGCCGCGGTCGACGCCTTGCGCTCCGCCACACAGGGACGGCGCACCCGCCGGGATCAGCGGCGACGCGGTCGTGCCAGGGCTTCTCCGGCGGCCGCGGCGAGCGCCCGCATCGCGCGCGACGGGGTGAGGGCCGTCGCCGCTTCGAGCGCCTCGGCCGAGAGTCGCTCCCGCAGTTCGGCGTCGGTGAGGATCTCGACCAGCGCGGCCACGAGCGCGTCCTCGTCGCCGTCGGGAACCAGGATGCCACCGCCCGAGCGGAGCATGTCGCGCGGGCCGTAGCGGATGTCCCAGGCCACGACCGGCGTACCGTGAGCGAGGGCCTCGGCCATCGCCAGCCCCTGCCCCTCGAACGCCGAGGTGGTGAGGTAGACGGCGGCCCGGTCGAGGACCGAGCCCGGGTCGGTGGTGAGACCGGGAAGCGACACCGATTCGCTCACGCCGAGTTCGTCGATCAGCGCCTCCAGTTCGGCGCGCTGCGCGCCCTCCCCCCAGAGCTCGAGTCGGGCCTGGGGTACCTCGGCAGCGACCCGGCCGAACGCCCGCACAGCCTGCGCGAGGCGTTTGCCCGGCGCGAGGCGGCCGAGGACGACGACGCGGCCCGGGTCGCGATCGGCAGCCGGCACGGTCGCCGTGGGTGCGGTGACGGCGTGCGGGACGACGAGGTCGTTCGCGGCGGTCCCGAAGCGTTCGCGCACGTCGTCGCGCTGCTGGGCGGTCGGCCAGAGCACCGCGTCGAAGCGGGACGCGACCTGGAACCAGCGCGACCAGAGACGGTTGAGGTTCGAATCGGCCCGGTAAGGCGGCTCGAGGTGGATCGTGTGCACCGTGTGCAGGATGCGGACGTCGTCATCGCCCCACCCGACCAGCAGTTCGCCTAACTGTCGGGATTCGCAGATCAGCACGACCGGCCGGGGGTTCTCGGCGCGCAGGTCCGCCGCGATCCGCGTCAGCCACGCCCGATAGAGGGCGCCGAACCCGTCGATGACGCCGACCGTTTCGCCTGCGGTATCGCGCACGACGATCGGTGCGCGTGTGAGGTGCCAGTCGGGATCGACGACGACCGGGAGGGAAATCGCTCCCCCCGCGACGTCGCGGTACTCCATCTCCGGGTCCGCGTGACCGTCGTGGGCCGCTTCGCGAAGCCAGTCGGCTGCGCCCCCGGCGGACGCGACGGCCTCGTCGAACAGATTGCGGAAGATCTCGGATGCCGATGCGGCTCCGCGCTCGACGAAGGTCGCGCGGTGCGCGGCGTGGGCCGAGACGGCTCCCGGGTCGACGGTCAGGAGCAGGGGCGGCGCGCCCACCTCGGTCATCTGCCGCGCGCGCGCCAGGGCGGAGATCGTGTAGCCCCCGTCGAGATCGGGGATGAGCCTGCTCGAGAGGATGAGATACCAGGCGTCGGGGAACTCAGCGTCGCTCACGCCCCCATCCTCCCCCACGCGCACCCGCTCCCTCGTTCCCTCCGCGATCCCGCTTCGCCACGATCGGGGACGGATACCGGGCTCCGGGGCGCGTTTCTCCCGCAGCCTTCAGGGCGACGACAGAGCGCCGCCGGCGACGGACGGCGAAGGGGCATCGCCCTCGGGTCGATCGGGGTAGGGGCCCCGCTCTCGACCCGTACCTCGCTGCCGGGTCGGTGGAGCGCGCACGCCGCCGCGAGCGCGAAGCGAAGTGACACGCCCTCCTGAGTCGATCGGGGTAGGGGCCCCGCTCTCGACCCATACCCTGCAGCGGACCGACAGAGCGCCGACGACGCCGGACGGCGAAGGGGCACCGTCTCCGGGTCGATCGGGGTAGGGGCCCCGCTCTCGACCCATACCTCGCTGCCGGGTCGGTGGAGCGCGCACGCCGCCGCGAGCGCGAGGCGAAGTGACACGCCCTCCTGTGTCGATCGGGGTAGAGGCCCCGCTCAGCCCATACCCCTCAGCGCGACGACAGAGCGCCGCCGGCGACGGACGGCGAAGGGGCATCGCCCTCGGGTCGATCGGGGTAGGGGCCCCGCTCTCGA
>NZ_JBQEOS010000002.1:528462-577250 GCF_052045385.1 Microbacterium sp. 22296
ACCCGAGGGCGATGCCCCGGAGCCGGCCGACGACGTCAGCGCGGGAGCAGGCGTCACGCCTACTCCCACTCGATCGTCCCCGGCGGCTTCGACGTCACGTCGAGCACGACGCGGTTCACGTCGCGCACTTCGTTGGTGATGCGGTTGGAGATCTTCGACAGCACGTCGTAGGGCAGGCGCGTCCAGTCGGCGGTCATCGCGTCTTCACTCGAGACGGGGCGCAGCACGATGGGGTGCCCGTAGGTGCGACCGTCGCCTTGCACACCGACGGAGCGCACGTCGGCGAGCAGCACGACGGGGCATTGCCAGATCTCGTCGTCGAGACCGGCCTTGGTCAGCTCGGCGCGGGCGATGGCGTCGGCCTCACGCAGGATCTCGAGACGGTCAGCGGTGACCTCGCCCACGATGCGGATGCCGAGGCCGGGCCCCGGAAAGGGCTGGCGACCGACGATCGCCTCGGGCAGACCGAGTTCGCGGCCGATCGCGCGCACCTCGTCTTTGAAGAGGGTGCGCAGCGGCTCGACGAGCTCGAACTGCAGGTCTTCGGGGAGTCCGCCCACGTTGTGGTGGCTCTTGATGTTGGCGGTACCCGTGCCGCCGCCGGACTCGACGACGTCGGGGTAGAGCGTGCCCTGCACCAGGAAGCGCACCTGCTCGCCCTCGGCCTTGGCTTCGGCGACGAGGTCGGCCTGCACCTGCTCGAACGCGCGGATGAACTCGCGCCCGATGATCTTCCGCTTCTGCTCGGGGTCGCTGACACCGGCGAGGGCGTTCAGGAACGTCTCGCGCGCGTCGACGGTGATGAGCTTCACACCGGTGGAGGCGACGTAGTCGTTCTCGACCTGCTCGCGCTCGCCCTTGCGGAGGAGGCCGTGGTCGACGAAGACGGCGATGAGCTGGTCGCCGACGGCCTCGTGCACGAGCGCGGTCGAGACGGCGGAGTCGACGCCGCCCGACAGCGCAGAGATGACCCGGCTGGTGCCGACCTGCTGGCGGATGCGCTCGACCTGCTCGGCGATGACGTTGCCGCTGTTCCAGTCGGCGGGGAGCCCCGCGGCTTTGTGGAGGAAGTTCTCGATCACGTGCTGACCGTGGTCGGAGTGCTTCACTTCCGGATGCCACTGCACGCCGTACATGCGACGTGCGTCGCTCGCGAAGGCGGCGACGGGCGTGTGCGCGGTGCGGGCGAGGACCTCGAAGCCCTCGGGGGCGCGCGACACCTGGTCGCCGTGGCTCATCCATACGTTCTGGTCGACGGGCTGGCCCTGCAGCAGCGTGCCCTCGGTCACGATCGTGGCATCGGTGGCGCCGTATTCGCGCAGGCCCGTGTTGGCGACCTCGCCGCCGAGCGCCTTCGCCATGACCTGGAAGCCGTAGCAGATGCCCAGGGTCGGCACGTCGAGGTCGAAGACGCCGCTGTCGAGGCTGGGGGCGCCGTCTTCGTACACCGACGACGGGCCGCCTGAGAGGATGATGCCGACGGGGTTCTTCGCCGCGATCTCTTCGGCCGTCGCCGTGTGCGGCACGATCTCGCTGTAGACCCCCGCCTCGCGGACGCGGCGGGCGATGAGCTGCGCGTACTGGGCGCCGAAGTCGACGACGAGGACGGGACGCTGGGACGTTTCGGTCTGTTCGGTCACCGGTTGCCTTCCGGGGTGGGAACGGGAGCGTCGGCCTGGGCGGCTTCGCGCTCGGCGAGGTAGGCGCGCACGCTCCGGGCGGTGCGCACCTCGAGGATGAAGGAGAGGAAGGGCACCACGCCGCCGAGCGCGAGGAACACGAAACGGCGGAACGGCCACCGCATGAGACTCCACACGCGGAAGCACGAGAAGAGGTAGACCACGTAGAACCAGCCGTGGGCGACGAGGATCGCGAGCGAGACGTTGACGCCGTCGCCGGTCGACAGGATCTCGCAGCCGCTGCCGCCGGGGACGAACAGCGAGAACCACTGGCAGTCGGGGCCGGGCACGGCATCCGCGAACCACAGGAAGCCACCGGAACCGCCGAGGAACAGCTCCACGTGAATGGGCGTGTACTTCAGGATCATCTCGGCGACCAGCAGCAGCAGGCCGACACCGGTGATGATCGAGCAGATCTGGTAGAACTTCAGGGCTCCGCGGATCGCCGGGAACGAGGCGAGCTTGGGGGCGCGGGGCATGGATGCCAGTCTACTCGCGGGATGCCGCGGCCCCCGCCGCGAGGGCCTCCGCCTGCTCGTCCTCGAGGTCTTCGACCTCTTTCTCCCAGGCGTCGCGGGCGAGGCGGTACCAGAGATAGAGGGCGAACCCGGCGAAGACGGCCCACTCGGCGGCGTAGAAGATGTTCAGCCAGTTGACCCGCGAGCGCTCGTCGGGGGCCGGTGACGAGATGTCGACGAGCGGACCGATGGCGGTCTGCGACGCGATGTACTGCCGGTAGACGCTCACGTCGGTGATGTCGTGCCACCGGCCGAGCAGCATGGCGGGAGACATGCGCGTGAGCGTGGAGGGGTCGGCACCAGACGGCGGCACGGCTGGCCCCTCGTCGGAGATCAGGCGTCCGGTGACCTCGACCACGGCTGTCGGGTCGGCCGCGACCTGTTGCTCGAGCTCGGCGACCGCGGCGTTCGCCTGGTCGAGGCTCGGAGTCCACCCGGTCGCGACGGCGACCGAGGTGCGTTCTTCGACACCCGCGACGCGGAGCTGGCCCGTGACCCAGTACCCCTCGACGTCGTCGTTGAAGCGCGAGGAGACAACGATGAAGTCGGATGCCACCCACGTTCCCGTCACCGCGACCCGCTGACCCACGAGGGGTTCGGGCAGGTAGTCACCCGGCTTCACGACGTCGGCGAGAGGACGGACGACCTCGGTCATGCCCGGTTCGGGCGGCGACGTGTCGACCGCGCGACCCAGCTGCCACTGCCCCAGCCACGCGAGCACACCCGCCACGATGAGCGAGAACGCCAGCAGGGCGATCCAGCGGGGACGCAGCATCACTTCCCGCAGGGTGGGCGGGAAGATCTGCGGCGGCGCCGGTTCTGTCGCGGGGGCGGATGTCATGCGGTGCCGGTCAGTGACCGTAGGGGGCGACGACGACCTCGACGCGCTGGAACTCCTTGAGGTCGGAGTAGCCGGTGGTGGCCATCGACTTCTTCAGGGCCCCGATGAGGTTGGCGGTGCCGTCGGCGACGGGCGCCGGGCCGTAGAGGATCTGTTCGAGGGGACCGACGCGGTCCACGGCGACACGGCGGCCGCGCGGCAGCTTCGCATGGTGCGCTTCGGGGCCCCAGTGGAAGCCGCGTCCGGGCGCATCGGTCGCGCGAGCGAGCGCGACCCCGAGCATGACGGCATCCGCTCCCATGGCGAGGGCCTTCACGATGTCGCCCGAGGTGCCGACGCCGCCGTCGGCGATGACGTGCACGTACCGGCCGCCCGACTCGTCGAGGTAGTCGCGGCGGGCTCCGGCGACGTCGGCGACGGCGGTGGCCATCGGGGCGTGGAGGCCCAGGGTGGCGCGCGTGGTCGAGGCCGCTCCCCCGCCGAAGCCGACGAGCACGCCCGCGGCCCCGGTGCGCATGAGGTGCAGGGCCGCCGTGTAGGTGGCGGCGCCGCCGACGATGACGGGCACATCGAGGTCGTAGATGAACTTCTTGAGGTTCAACGGCTCGGCGACCTTCGACACGTGCTCCGCCGACACGGTGGTGCCCCGGATGACGAAGAGGTCGACGCCGGCGGCGACGACGGTCTCGTAGAGATCCTGCGTGCGCTGCGGGGTCAGGGCTCCCGCGACGGGGACACCCGCGTCGCGGACTTCGGCGAGGCGGTCACGGACGAGCTCGGGCTTGATGGGCTCGGAGTAGAGCTCCTGCATGCGACGCGTGGCATCGGCATCCGGCAGGGTCGCGATCTCGGCCAGCAGCGGCTCGGGGTCGTCGTAGCGCGTCCACAGGCCCTCGAGGTCGAGCACTCCGAGGCCACCGAGGCGGCCGAGCTCGATCGCGGTGCGGGGGCTGACGACGGAGTCCATCGGGGCACCCAGGACGGGGATCTCGAACGAGAACGCGTCGATGGTCCAGGCGGTCGAGACGTCTTCGGGGTTGCGCGTGCGCCGCGACGGCACGACGGCGATGTCGTCGAAGGTGTAAGCGCGGCGGGCGCGCTTGGCGCGGCCGAGGTCGATCTCCATGGTCACCCCTCCAGCCTACCCGCGCCCTCCGACATCACCGGCGGCGGGGGCGGACGGCGCCTCCGCCGGGTCGTTGCCACCGCGCAGCGCCCGCGTGACCAGACCGTCGAAGGCGAAGAGCAGGAACGCGATCGAGCCGAGGAGAGGGCTGAGGGCCAGGACCACCGCGCTGATGAGGACCGCACTCAGACCCGCGCGCCCCATCCGACGGGCGTCCGAGCGGGTCAGGTCGGGAATCGCTCCCGAGCGGACCGCCCACACCCACTGCACCCACCCGAGCAGGATCGCGAGGAAGAAGTTCACCGGCAGCAGCACCCTCCCGAGCAGCAGCTCGGAGAAGGTCGTGTTGAGCGACGAGGTGAACGGCACGAGCACGACGAAGAGCAGGCGGAAGCTGTTGATCCACATCCCGAGGCTGTCGACGCGGGCGATGTACTCGAACTGCCGCACGTGCGTGACCCACATGAGGCACAGGATGAGGAAGCTGATGACGAAGGAGAAGACGGGGTGCGCGAGCTTGACGAGCGCATCCGCCAGCTCACCGTTGTTCTCGGGCGATCCCAACGACTGGTCGGTCAGCCCCAGCACCAGCAGCGTCGCCGCGATCGCGAAGACACCGTCGGTGAACGCCTCGGTACGCCGCGCGGAGACCGAGGCCCCGGGGTGACTCCTCCGCCGGATCATGCGCCCAGCGTAGCCGCCGGATGACGACGACGAGGGGCCGGGCAGCACCCTGCCCGGCCCCTCGCGAAACGATGAGTTACTTCTTGTAGTTCGGCGCCTCGACGACGATCTGCACGTCGTGGGGGTGCGACTCCTTCAAGCCCGCCGAGGTGATGCGCACGAAGCGGCCCTTGGTCTTCAGCTCCTCGACGGTGCGAGCGCCCACATAGAACATCGACTGACGGAGGCCGCCGATGAGCTGGTAGGCCACCGCGGCGACGGGGCCGCGATAGGGCACCTGACCCTCGATGCCCTCGGGGATGAGCTTGTCGTCGCTGGGCACATCGGCCTGGAAGTAGCGGTCCTTCGAGTAGGAGGTCTTCTTGCCACGGGTCTGCAGCGCCCCGAGCGATCCCATGCCGCGGTACTGCTTGAACTGCTTGCCGCCTTGGAAGACGATCTCGCCCGGCGACTCATCGGTGCCGGCGAGGAGGGATCCGAGCATCACCGTGTCCGCACCGGCGACGAGGGCCTTGGCGATGTCGCCCGAGTACTGCAGTCCGCCATCGGCGATCACGGGCACGCCGGCGGGGATCGCGGCCTGCGCGGCCTCGTAGATCGCGGTGACCTGGGGCACACCGACACCGGCGACGACCCGGGTGGTGCAGATGGAGCCCGGACCGACGCCGACCTTCACGGCATCCACTCCCGCGTCGATGAGGGCCTGGGCGCCCTCGCGGGTGGCGACGTTGCCGCCGATGACGTCGATGTGCGCGAAGGACGCGTCGGCCTTGAGGCGTGTGACGATGTCGATCACGCCCGCCGACTGCCCGTTGGCGGTGTCGACGACGAGAACGTCGACGCCCGCGTCGCGCAGAGCCTCGGCGCGCTGCCACGCGTCACCGAAGAAGCCGATCGCCGCCCCCACACGCAGGCGACCCTGGTCGTCCTTGGTGGCGAGGGGGTACTTCTCGCTCTTGTCGAAGTCCTTGATCGTGATGAGACCGGCGAGCTTGCCCTCGTCATCGACGAGAGGCAGCTTCTCGACGCGATGCTTGGCGAACGTCGCGATGACGTCGTTGGCGTGGATGCCGACGTGCCCGGTGATCAGGCCGTCCTTCGTCATGACGTCTTTGACCTTCGTCGTCTGGCGCTCGAAGCCCGAGACGAAGCGCATGTCGCGGTTGGTGATGATGCCGACGAGCACGCCGTCGGGGTCGACCACGGGCAGACCCGAGATGCGGTACTGCGCGCACATGGCGTCGACCTCGGCCACCGTGGCATCCGGGTTCGTCGTGATGGGGTTCGAGACCATGCCCGACTCGCTGCGCTTGACCTGGTCGACGATGCCGGCCTGGTCCTCGATGGAGAGGTTGCGGTGCACGATCCCGATGCCGCCCTGACGGGCGATCGCGATGGCCATGCGCGCCTCGGTGACGGTGTCCATCGCACTGGAGAGCAGGGGGGTCGCCACCGTGATGCGGCGGGTCAGACGCGACGACGTGTCGGCCTCGCTCGGGATGACGTCGGTGTGGCCCGGCAGCAGCAACACGTCGTCGTAGGTCAGTCCGATGAAACCGAAGGGGTCGTGCTGCTCCATGGATCCTCCTGCGCGCGCGGCGCCTGTCTGAAAGGGGACGTCGTCGGCCGGAGCGCGGTTCGCGTGCTCCGCCTGCGATTCTAAGCGTCGGGAGGCTCCGAATCATTCCCGAGGACGCTGGCCGCCGCGCGCACCCGCCATGACACGGTTCGCTAACGACCCGGTCGGCGAAACACCCGCGACACATTACGCTCGTAGCGTCGACCGTCGAAGCTGACGGGACGACTTCGTCAGCGCTGCCGAACTGGAGATTCCGTGGGTCACCCCTCCCCCACCGCGATACGATCGCGAACTTTGTCCCGCATGGCCGTGATCGTCTCGCTCTTCGCGAGCGCGATGGCCGTCCTGAGTCTGTTCTTCGCGTCACCCGCGATCGCTCAGGCCACGCAGGCGCCCACCCCCGCCGCTTCGGCGGGCACCGGTGACGTGTCGACCCAATTCTCGATCGGCGGCATCATCCGCGCGGGCGAGGATCCGGTCGAGGGCGTCGAGGTGCTCGTCTCCGGTTCGGGCTTCTCCGAGACCGGGACGACGGGCGCCGATGGGCGCTGGTCGGTCGCCGTCCCCGGACCGGGCGCGTACACGGCCGAGCTGCAGGTGGACACGCTGCCCGAAGGCGTCGCCCCGCGCGATCCCGACAACGTCACCCGCGACGTCACGATCGGCACGACCAACACGGTGAACGTCCTGTTCCCGACGGGCGAGGGGACGGCGGCCAGCGGAACCATCTGGGACACGCTGTTCTCGCGCTTCTTCTACGGCCTCAACTTCGGTCTGCTGCTGGCGCTGGCGGCGATCGGCATCTCGCTGATCTTCGGAACGACCGGTGTGAACAACTTCGCCCACGGCGAGATGCTCACGTTCGGCGCGATCATCTTCTACATCTTCACGGCGATGGGCTGGAACCTGCTGCTGGCGATCCTGCTGACGGTCGTGCTGTCGGCCGCGCTCGGGTGGACCCAGGATGCCGTGCTGTTCAAACCCCTGCGCAGACGCGGGGTGGGCTTGGTCCAAGTGCTGATCGTCACGATCGGCCTGTCGATCGTGCTGCGCTACCTGTACCTGTACTTCTTCGACGGCGGGACGCGCAACATCGCGACCGGCATCACCGACAACGTCACCATCGGCCCCGTCACGGTGACGCTCACCTCGATCATCAGCATGGGCATCAGCATCGTGATGCTCGGCCTCGTCGGGTACTTCCTCACCCGCACGCGCATCGGCAAGGCGACGCGCGCGGTCAGCGACAACGCCTCGCTCGCCGCCGCGTCCGGCATCAACGTCGACCGGGTGATCCGTATCGTCTGGGTGCTCGCCGGTGCCCTCACGGGCCTCTCGGGCGTTCTGTACGGCCTCTACCGCGGCGTCACCTGGGACATGGGCTTCGCCATCCTTCTGCTGCTGTTCGCCGCGGTCACGCTGGGTGGACTCGGAAGCGCGTTCGGCGCACTCGTGGGTTCGCTCATCATCGGCATCATCACGGAGCTGTCGACCATCGTCATCCCACCCGACCTGCGGTACGCGGTGGCCCTGATCGTGCTCATCGGCGTGCTGCTGTTCCGGCCGCAAGGTGTGCTCGGTCGTAAAGAGCGGATCGGTTGAGGAAAGACGACATGGACTGGTTTTCGATCTTCAACAACGCCGCGGGCGAGCTCATCAGCCCGACCACCGCGGCCTACGCCCTCGCCGCCATCGGACTCAGCGTGCACTTCGGTTACGCCGGGCTGCTCAACTTCGGTCAGGCGGGCTTCATGGCCGTCGGCGCCTACGCCTTCGCCATCGCAACGCTCTCGCTCTCGGCACCGGTGTGGCTGGCCATCCTCATCGCCATCGGCGCGTCCATGCTCTTCGCCTTCCTGCTCGGCATCCCGACCCTGCGTCTGCGCGCCGACTACCTCGCGATCGTCACGATCGCGGCGGCCGAGATCGTGCGCTACGTCGTGTCGACGGTGGGCTTGACCGACATCACCGGCGGCTCGCAGGGCCTGAACGGCTACAACCGCGAGTTCCAGGCGCTCAACCCCCTGCCCGCCGGCACCTACGGCATCGGGCCGTGGACCTACTCGGCGAACGACTGGTGGGTCCGCGTGTTCGGCTGGGGCCTCGTCATCATCGCGACGATCCTCGTCTACCTGCTGATGCGCAGCCCCTGGGGCCGCGTGGTCAAGGGCATCCGCGAGGACGAGGACGCCGTGCGCAGCCTCGGCAAGAACGTCTACTCCTACAAGATGCAGGCCCTCGTGCTCGGCGGCGTCATGGGCGGCCTCGCGGGTGTGGTGTTCATCCTCCCCCGCGCGGTGCAGCCCGGTAACTACGGAACGGCGCTGACGTTCTTCATCTGGACGGCGCTCCTGCTCGGCGGCGCCGCGACCCTGCTCGGCCCCATCGTCGGATCGATGCTGTTCTGGGTGCTCCTGTCGCTGTCGAACGGCATCATCGTGGGGCTACGCGACGTCGGCATCCTGGGCTTCATGTCCAGCACGCAGACGGGCCAGGTGCGCTTCATCCTCGTCGGCATCGGACTCATGCTCCTGGTGATCTTCCGACCGCAGGGCATCTTCGGCAATAAGAAGGAGCTGTCGTTCAATGTCTGACACGACCCTCACCCACCCGCTCGTCAAGGGCGATGTCCGGCCCGGCTGCGCCAAGGTCGACCCGATCGTCGTCGCCGACGGCGTCACCCGGCAGTTCGGCGGACTCAAGGCCGTCGATGTCGAGCACCTCGAGATCCCGCGTGGACAGATCACCGCTCTGATCGGCCCGAACGGTGCCGGTAAGACGACGTTGTTCAATCTGCTGACCGGCTTCGACAAGCCGAACACGGGTCGCTGGAGCTTCGAGGGGTCGAACCTGGCCGGTGTGCCCGCCTTCAAGGTCTCGCGCAAGGGAATGGTGCGTACCTTCCAGCTCACCAAGTCGCTGGGGCGCCTTTCCGTGCTGCAGAACATGCTCCTCGGCGCCCGCGGGCAGAAGGGCGAGAACATCTTCCGCGCCCTGATCCCCTCGACCTGGCGATCGCAGGAGAAGGCGAACATCGATCGGGCCGACGACCTGCTGCGCCGGTTCAAACTGGATGCCAAGCGCGAGGACTTCGCCGCGTCGCTGTCGGGCGGCCAGCGCAAGCTCCTCGAGATGGCGCGCGCGCTCATGAGCGACCCGAAGCTCGTCATGCTCGACGAGCCCATGGCCGGTGTGAACCCCGCCCTGACGCAGAGCCTGCTCGGACACATCCTCGACCTGAAGAAGGAGGGGATGAGCGTGCTGTTCGTCGAGCACGACATGCACATGGTCCGCCACATCTCCGATTGGGTCGTCGTCATGGCCGAGGGGCGCGTCGTCGCCGAGGGCCCGCCCGACACCGTCATGAGCGACCAGGCCGTCATCGACGCGTACCTGGGCGCCCACCACGACACCGATCTCGGCGACATGACCACGTCGCAGGTCGAGACCATCCAGTCCGAGGCCGCCGCCGAGGCGGAAGCGGAGCTCATCGCCGACGAGAAGGACGGCAAGCTCTGATGGCCGACACCGCCACCACCACGCGCACCGCGGTACTGCGCACCGACGACCTCGTCGCCGGTTACCTGCCGGGCGTGAACATCCTCAACGGGTGCACCGTCGACGCCTATCAGGGTGATCTGATCGGCATCATCGGCCCCAACGGCGCGGGCAAGTCGACGCTGCTGAAGGCCATCTTCGGTCAGGTGAAGATCCGCAGCGGCGCCGTGCTGCTCAACGGCGAGGACATCACCTCGCTCAAGGCCGACAAGCTCGTCGGCAAGGGCGTCGGCATGGTTCCGCAGAACAACAACGTGTTCCCGAGCCTGTCGATCGAGGAGAACCTGCAGATGGGTCTCTTCCAGCGACCCAAGGTGTTCGCCGAGCGCTTCGAGTTCGTCAGCGGACTGTTCCCCGAGCTGGCCAAGCGGCGCCGCCAGCGCGCCGGGTCGCTCTCGGGCGGAGAGCGTCAGATGGTCGCCATGGGCCGTGCGCTCATGATGGACCCCTCGGTGCTGTTGCTCGACGAACCCTCGGCCGGACTCTCGCCCGTTCGACAGGACGAGACGTTCCTGCGCGTGGCCGAGATCAACCGCGCGGGCGTGACCATCATCATGGTCGAACAGAACGCACGGCGGTGCCTGCAGATCTGCCACCGCGCCTACGTGCTCGACCAGGGGAAGGACGCGTACACGGGAACCGGCCGGGAGCTTCTCACCGATCCGCGCGTCATCGAGCTGTACCTCGGCACACTGGCCGCCGACGAGGACGCCAAGCGCGACCACAAGGAGCCTGACGCCTGATCCGGCACCGGATGGTCGCGAGTGCGGCGCTCACGCTGTTGAGCGCCGCACTCGTGGCATGTTCAGCCACGACGTCACCCGCTCCGTCGCTCGACGTCGCTCTCGTGCGACAGCGCGGCGATATCGCCGTGGACAGGGTGCAACTGCGCGTGACCAACACCTCGACCTCCTCGGCGACCGTCACGGCGGCTTCCCTCTTCTCCCCCGTGCTCGAGGTTCCGGCGGACTGGGATGCCGAACGACCGACGACCCTCGCCCCGGGACGCACCGTCGATCTTCCGGTGTTGCTGCCCGCCGTTCGCTGCGTCGACGAAGCCGCCGCCGCCGGGACTGTCACCATCGACGGCACGCCGACCACGGTGTCCGTCGTCGATGCTCTCCACGTGCTCGCGCGCCTGAGCGCCACGGCGTGCGACCAGGACGACCTGGAATCCGTCGTCCGGGTGACGGCATCGGGCGCCGAGTCCGGCCCGGACGGATCGATCGTCTTGCACCTCGCCGTCGAGCCGGCTCGCACCGGTGAGGGGTCAGCGGAACTCGTCGCCCTGCGGGGAACCGTGCTGCTGCGGTTCGCGTCCGGGAGCGAGGCGCCGCTGAACGTGACGGTCGCCGCAGGCGACGCGCCGTCCCGCATCGACGTGACCGTGGTACCCCAGCGCTGCGACGCCCACGCCATCGCCGAAGACAAAGTGGGGACGCTCTTCGACCTCGTCGCCCGCGTGGACGAGCGCGAGGTGGTGATCCCGCTGGACAGGTCGAAGGACGTCGCCGATGCCCTGCTGGTGCTCACCGCTCGCGCCTGCGGATTGATCTCGGCGGGCTGAGCCCGGCGGGCTGACCTCCGGCGGATCCACCCCGGTGGTCCGACCCCGGCGCGCTGACCCCGGTGGTCTGACCCGGGGTCTGGACCCCGTGCTCGGCGCCGAAGGGCCGTCTCCACACGAAAGGGCCCGGATCCTGAGATCCGGGCCCTTCGCGTGGTGGTCAGGTCACTCGTTGAGCGAGCCGAACTCCGTGTTGAGCAGGGTGTACTTGTTGTCGGCACCGTACTGGTAGATGCCGATGTACGCCTCGGTCGGGTCACCGTTCTCGTCGAACGTGATCGGGCCGGAGACACCGTCGTAGTCGATGTCGGTGCCCGCGTTGATCAGCTCGAGGCAGTCGGCGAAGGTCGTGCACTTCTCGCCGCCCTCGGAGACGGACTGCAGGTTGTCGCGGATCGCGGTGCCCGAGTCGTCCTTGGCCTGCGCCGCGGCGAGAGCTGCGACGATGACGGCGTCGTAGGACTCCGGTGCGTAGCTGAAGTCGGTCAGCGCGGGGTCGACCTCTTTCAGACGCGACTGGAACGTCGTGTCGGCCGGGTTGCCGGGCAGCGTTCCCTTGGCGCCCTGGAGGGTACCGGCGGGGAACTCGTACGAGTTCGACAGGTTGCCGTCGACGAAGTAGACCTTCGACGCGGCGTAGCCCTGCGTGCTCACGAGCTGCGGGATGATCGACGACGTCTCTTCGAACGCGATGACCGCGACGGCGTCGGGCTGAGCCGCGAGCAGCTCATCGACCTGCGACGTGAAGACCGTGTCCCCCGGGTTGTAGGGGACCGCGACGGAGACCTCGCCACCGGCGGCCTCGATGGCCGTCGTCGCGTTGTCCTTCAGGCCGATGCCGTAGGGGTCGTTGATGTAGATGATGCCGATGTTGGCGGCACCGTCACCGGTCATGAGGTTGCCCAGCACGCGGCCCTGCAGCACGTCGGAGGGCGCGGTGCGCCAGTAGTACCCGTCGTCGGCGTAGGTCGTGAAGTCGGGCGAGGTGTTGGCGGGCGAGATCTGGACCACGCCCGCGTTGACCAGCTGGTCGATGAAGGTGAAGGACACACCCGACGAAGCGGCACCGATGACGACGTCGGCACCGGCGTCGACGAGCTCGGTCGCCGACTGCGTGGCGATGTCGGTGGTCGTGTCACCCGAGTCGCGCTCGGTGAGTTCGACCGAGAACGGGAACGCGTCGCCAGTGGCCTCGATGTCCTTCACGGCGAGCTTGACACCGGCGACCTCGGGCGGGCCGAGGAAGGCGAGGTTACCCGTGGCGGGAAGGATCGTGCCGACGTGGAAGGCACCGTCGGCCGTCGATACGGCACCGCCGCCACCGCCGGAGGACTCGCTGGGTGCGGCGGCGTCGCCGCCACCACCACCGGCACAACCGGCGAGGACGAGCGCGCTGGCGCCGACCAGGGCGAGACCGCCGAGGAGTCGGGCGCTGCGCGTGCGCGGGAAGACGTTCATAGTGCTCCTTGCTGTGGATGAACGCGGGGAAGACCCATGGGGTCACCTGATTCCCCCAACCTAATCGGATGCAGGTTTTCCGCATGTTGCCGTTCGTTAACGATGTGCGTCCCCGCGGTCACGGGCGCGTAACGGTCGCCGACTTCGCACCGGGAACGGACGGATTCAGCCGGTAAACGCAGAAATCGCGGGGCTCACACCGGTTCGGCGACATCGGCCAGGGCCGGGCGATGACGCCGCGAGGCCACGATCGAATCGGCGCTCAAGAGGATCAGGGCCAGCCAGACGAGCGCGAAGCCGATCCAGCGCTCGAGGGTCATCGGCTCGTGGAGCACCCACACCCCGATGACGAACTGGATGACGGGCGCCACGAACTGCAGGAGCCCGATCACCGTCAGCGGCACCCGCCGGGCGCCCGACGCGAACAGCAGCAGGGGAACGGCCGTCACGACACCGGCCGACAGCAGGAGCACCGTGTGAAGCGCCCCCACCGAGCCCAGCGTGATCCCCGAGATGTTCGCGACGAACACCAACTGGATCGCGGCGACGGGCAGGAGCCACAGCGACTCGAGGGTCAGACCGCTCACGGCATCGACCGACGGGCCGATCTGCTTCTTCACCAGACCGTAGAAGCCGAACGAGAACGCCAGCGTCAGGGCGATCCATGGGAAGGAGCCGTAGCCGACGACGATGACGAGGACCGCGACGACGGCGATGCCCACCGCGATCCACGGAAGGACGCGCAGGCGCTCGCGCAGCACGATCACCCCGAGCAGGACCGTGACGATCGGGTTCGTGAAGTAGCCGAGGCTCGTCTCGATGACATGGTCGGTCAGCGCTCCGATCAGATACGTCTGCCAGTTGACGTAGATGAGCACACCCGCGAGGGCGGTGAGCGCCATCAGTCGGGGCTGCCGCACGATCGCCAGGAAGGGGCGCCACGCGCGCAACACGGTGAGCAGCAGCAGGCAGAACGCGAACGCCAGGACGATGCGCCACGCCACGACCTCGAAGGGGTCTGTCGGCTTGAGCTGCAGGAAATAGATCGGTAGGACGCCCCACAACAGATAGGCGCTCAGCGCATACAGCGCGCCGCGGGTGCTCCCGCCGGCGGGTGCGAGAGGAGCGGGGGTCACTTCCTCAGCCTATGCGCGCCGCGGAGGCGGAGGCCGCCGAGTAGCCCCGCTTCCCTGCCGTCCCCGCAGGCGAGCGCCGCGCCGCGCAGGCCGACCGCACGACGAAAGCCCCGGATGCCGTGGCATCCGGGGCCTTCGTCAGAGTCACGCGATCAGCGGACGACGACCGCCAGGACGTCGCGAGCCGAGAGCACCAGGTACTCGTCGGCGCCGAACTTGACCTCGGTGCCGCCGTACTTGCTGTACAGCACGCGGTCGCCGACGGCGACGTCGAGGGGGACACGGTTGCCGTTGTCGTCGATGCGGCCGGGGCCGACGGCGACGACCTCGCCCTCCTGCGGCTTCTCTTTGGCGGTGTCGGGGATGACGAGACCACTCGCGGTGGTCTGCTCAGCCTCGACCTGCTTGATGACGATCCGGTCCTCGAGCGGCTTGATGGAAACCGACACGGTCTACCTCTTTCTCGTTACAGAAGACTTGTCAGCACTCACGCGGGGAGAGTGCTAACCAGAGTCTAGAGAAGGGTTGGCACTCGTGCAATGCGAGTGCCAACGTGTCTCCCATCGCGGCCGCCAGGACGCGAGACGACCGGCTCGGCCTCGACGCGCAGACGGCCGCCAACGTGCGTCGGAGCGGCGCGAAGTATTGCATCTTTACGCCCTGAGTCATACCCATCTCACCTGCCCTTTCATCCTGTTTACGGGTGTGCAACACTTCTGGCACAGCGCCGACGCATACAGGGGGTATTCGTCGGTGGAACACGAACGGGTTCGTTGTCGAACTCTAAGAGTCGGGGGATTCGGTGGTGCCACGCGGCACTGCCGTGCGCCCCCGGGGGGTCGAAACACATGGCTACGCCGTACTTCTTGGCGATCGATGTCGGGACGAGCAGGACTGCGGCTGCGACTGCGCGCTCCGCGCCCGATGGTGCACTGCTGGCGGCATCGCTGCCACTGGGGCGCAACGCCGACAGCACCTCGACGACCGTCTTCGTCTCGGACAGCGGACTGCTGTTCGGGGACGCGGCGGAGCGGCGAGGTACCGCCCAGCCGGAGCGCCTGGTCCGCGAGTTCAAACGTCGCATCGGCGACGACGTGCCCATCGTCGCCGGCGACCGCCGCTTCTCACCGCAGGACCTCTACGCCCTCGTCGTGGGCTGGGTGATCGGCACCGCGGTCGAGCGCGAGGGACAGCACCCCGCCGGCATCGCCGTCTCGGTTCCCGTCACCTGGGGCGATTACCGCACACAGCTCGTGCGCGATGCCATCGGCCGCCTCGGCTGGAGCGATGTGCAGGTCATCACGGAACCGGAGGCCGCGGCCCGCCACTACGAAGCGACCCACCCCCTCGACAGCGGCCGTGCGCTCGCGGTCTACGACTTCGGCGGCGGCACCTTCGACACCGTCATCCTCCAGAAGATGCCCGACGGCAACGTGGACTTCGTCGGCAGCCCCATCGGCATCCCCGACCTGGGCGGCGCCGACTTCGACGACATCGTGCTGCGCCACACCGTGCGCGCCGCCGGCATCCCGGCATCCGCTCTCGCGGGCGTCGAGTCCGACGCGGGACTGCGCATGGCGCTGGCATCGCTCCGACGCGAGTGCGTGGAGGCCAAGGAATCGCTGTCGTTCGACGGCGAGGCCGTCGTGCCGGTACTCATCGGTGACGGACACGGGGCCGTCCGGCTGACCCGCGCCGAGTTCGAGGACATGATCGAGCCCGAGATCGAGCGCACCGTCGAGGTGCTCGAGATCGCACTGGAGCAGTCCGGGCTGAGCGCAGACGACCTCGACGCGATCCTGCTCACGGGAGGAACCTCCCGCATCCCGCGCGTGGCGCAGCTGCTCTCGGAGCGCTTCGACCGTCCGATCGCCATCGACGCCGACCCCAAGGCGATCATCGCCCTCGGCGCCGCCCGCACCGCCGCGGGCGGTGGCCTGGATGCGCACCGCCTCCTCGCCCTCGACGACGCTCCGGTCGACGACGACGACGACCGCGACGACGACGACGCGAGCCCCGAGTCCGTCTTCACCGCTCAGCGGAGCGAGAAGCGCGCGCCGTGGTTCCGACGGGTTCCCGCCACGGCGTACGTCGCCGCGGGTGTCGCCGCGCTCACGGTGAGCGTCGGCGTGGTCAGCGTGCCCGCCCTGGGCGTCGGCATCCTGGCACGTACCGGCATGGTCGTCACCTCGCAGCCCATGGCCGCCGACCTCGACGTGCGCGTGTTCGACGCGCTCGACCTGCCCTCCGCTCCCCCGGCGAGCATCGCCGCTCCTCAGGTGGCGCCCGTCGCGGAGCAGCCCTCTGCTCCGCAGGAGGCCGCAGCCCCCGAGGAGCCCCGCTCCGCGAACCGGAGCGAGGAACGTCAGCGCACCCCCCAGCGCCTGACCCCCCAGGCCGCTGAGCAGCGCAGCCCCTCCGCGGCACCCTCCTCGCAGCAGCAGGCCTCGGGCAGCGGCGGCGGAGGCGGAAACGCCGCCCCGGCCACCCAGCCGTCATCGTCGAACCCGTCGGACCCCTCGACCGGTACGCCCTCGACCGGCACCCCGTCAACCGACCCGACCACCACCGCCCCCTCTCCCTCCGACCCGGCCCCGACCACCTCGCCGACCGATACGCCGGGCACCGAGACGCCGGGTACCGAGACGCCGGTCACCGACCCGCCGCCGGTCACCGAGGAGCCGGCCCCGTCGCCGTCGACGGAGAACCCGCCGCCGACCGAGACCTCGCCGCCGTCGGAGCAGCCGGTCGAGTCGAGTTCTCCGGCACCCGAGACGCCGCCCGCCTCCGCCGAGCCCACGCCCTGACGCGCGGCGACGGAAGATCACCGCCGATGTCGATCTCGAACACGTCCTCCGATGCTGCCCACGGCGACCTCGAGTCGCTGTTGCTGCCGCGCGTCGCACGCGCCCTCCTCGACGCCTCCGTGGCGGCCGTCGAGCCCGCGCCGCTCGCGGTCGTGGGAACGGCCGGCTCCGGGAAATCCCGCGTTCTACGCCACCTCTTCGCGGCGTTGAGTGCGGCCGGCGCCTCACCCGTCGCCCTCACGCACCTCTCCGATCTGCCTCCCGCGGAGAACGCCGTCGTCATGGTCGACGACGCGCACCTGCTCGACGATGACACGCTGTCCGCGCTGGCGGAGCGGCTGCGGACGGGGACCGCGACGGTACTGCTCGCCACCCGTCCCAACCCCGACTCCCCCGCTCTTCGGGCGTTGATCGACGACATCGAACGCCACCAGCCGCCGATGCTCCTCGGACACGTCACGATGTCCGACCTCACCGCGCACCTGGGAGCCGAGGCGACCGACGGCTCGCGGGACTGCCTCTCGCGCCTGCTGGAGGCCACCGGAGGACTCGCCTGGCTGACCGCCGAGGCGCTCGTGCTGCACGGCGACGCGATCTGCGACGGCCGGTGCGACCACGACGAGATCGCACGATCTCTGGACGACCTCGTGTCGCACCGCATCGACTCCCTCGACCCGTCGCTGCGTCTCGCCGTCGAAGCGCTGTGCCTCGACGAGCGCTCCGCGCTGGATGCCGGTGCCGGCCCCGCATGCGCCGCCGGCTACGACGCCGGCCTGCTGCAGCGCGGCGGACGCACGGTGCCGCTCGTGCGCGACGCCGTGCGCGCACGACTGACCGCCGACCGCCTGCTCGAGCTGTACTCCGCACGACTCGTCCGCGACGCCGCCTCCGTGCAGGCGCTGCTCGGCGGCACGACGGACGAGCGAGTGGCATCCGCCCTGCTCGCCGACGGCGACCGCGAACTGTCGCGCGATCCGGCGAAGGCGGCCGAGCTCTACGAGGCCGCCGATCGCGCGGGAGCCCCCTCGGCCGCGCTGGCCTTGCGTCGCGCGCGGGCCGCCTGGGCACTGGGCGACGTGGATGCCGCCGGGACCTTCGTCGACCGGCTCCTCGCCGGCGTCGACGCCCCCGGCGATGCCGCCCTCGACATGGCCGCCGCCGTCTGGGCGATGCGCGGCGACATGGACCTGGGAGAGCAGGTGTTCCGCGGAGGCGTTCCGACGACGTCGGAGAGCCGGGCGAAGTGGGCGATCGCCGCCGCGGGCGCCGGTCGCACCGATCCTGCCGCAACGGAAGTCCCCGCAGCCGTCCGCACCATCCCGACAGCCCACGGCGTCTCGCTCGAACTGCTCTCCCGGGGCCTGCGGGCCTCGCTCGACACCGGCGAGCACGACGGTCTGCAGGATCTCGTGCGTGCCAGCGAGATGTACACCGCGTCGGGAAGCGACTCCCCCCTGCCCGAGCTGCCGGCCGTGATCGCCGCGCTCGTCGCCCTGCACCTGGGCGAGGCGCCCGTGGCCGAGCGGGTGCTGGATGCCGCGATCGCCGGCGCCCAGGGCGGAGCATGGGCCGCCCCCCGACTGCGGCTCTGGCGCGCCTGGGTCGCTCTGCAGCGCGAGCACGCGGCGGAGGCCGAGAAATCCCTGCGCGCGGCGACCGGCGGACGTCCGCTCGGTGCGCGTGATCGCCTGCTGGCCGATGCGGTCGAGCTCGGGCTCGTTCGCCGCAACGGCCAGCCCTCCGAGCTCCCGCCGGTCTGGCAGCGCGCGCAGGAGTCGCTGCTGCGCGTGCAGTTCGACCTGTTCACCCTCGTCCCCCTCGGCGAGTTCGCCGTCTCGGCGGCGCGCGTGGGCGAGTTCAGCGCCGTGCGCTCGTCGCTCGAGCGGGCCGAGCAGCTGCTGACCGATCTGGGACGACCGGCCCTGTGGGAGACGAGCCTGCAGTGGTCGGGACTGCACGCCAGCATCCTGCTGGGCAGCCCCGAGCAACTCACGGTGCACGCGCGAGCCCTGCGCACCGCAGCCGAGCACTCGCCCCTGGCCGCGCGCCTGGCGCGTGCCGGACGCGTGTGGACCGACGTCCTGACCGGCGTCGTCGACGTGGATGCTATCGAGGAGTCCGCCGCCGGCCTCGCCGCGAGCGGGTTCGCGTGGGACGGCGCACGCCTGGCGAGTCACGGTGCGAGCAAGTCGACCGATCGACGCATCATCGCGCGCCTGCTCGCGTGCGCCCGTCAGCTGCACCCGCGCGAGCGCGTGGAGACGCCCGCGGCCCCGGCGACGGACACGGGCCCGATTCCGACGCCCGCGCGCACGGCCGAGGGTTCCGGCATCCTGAGCGAACGCGAGCGAGAGGTCGCGGCGCTGGTGCTCCAGGGCAAGACGTACGCCGAGATCGGCGAAACCATCTTCATCTCGCCGCGCACGGCCGAGCACCACATCGCCCGGATCCGCAGACGCCTCGGCGCCACCTCGCGCTCCGACCTGATGAGCCGTCTGCGGATGGCTCTCGACGACGCACCGCACGCCACGGAGACGGCCGCGGAGGCGGCCGGCAACCGCGCCCAGTCGGCCAGGGTGCTCGCGTCCGTCAAACCCCTATGACCCACTCCGCGCTTTGGGGATTCCCCCCGACGCGCACAGACACCCCTTCGACCTAACGTCGATCCCAAGGAACAACCGTGAGGAGACCCCAATGAGCGTCACGCTGGCGACCATGGCAGATGCGCTGATCGAATTCATCCTGAGCCTCCTACGCGATCCGGAGGCCGCAGCCGAGTTCGAGGAAGACCCGGAAGGCGCGATGGCGGCACGGGGGTTGAACAACGTCTCGTACGCGGACGTGTGCTCGGTCGCCCCGGTCATCGCCGAGAAGCCCCACGTGATCGTGAACCCCCAGCCCGCGCCGGTTCCGGTGGGCCCCAAGCCGGAGTGGAACCCGGTGGTGAAGGAGATCAAGTCGATCACCACTCAGCTGTCGTACACCCACATCGACGACCGTGACACGATCGTCGACCAGTCGGTGAACCAGAACATCTGGGCCAACGGCGACGTCAACCAGACCTTCGGCAACGAAGCCGTCGTCGCCTCGGGTGACGACGCGATCGCCGCCGGCAACGACGTCGACCAGGACACCACCCTCGACAACTCCACCGACATCAACGCCGGCAACGACGTCAACATCGGCAACGAGGAGACGAACACCGACATCGACGGCTCGTACAACGACACCGACGAGACCACCGAGACGACCGACAACTCCACCGACGTCGACCTGACCGATTCGGCCAACGACTCCTCGACGGACGTCGTGGTCGACGATTCGTTCAACGACACCACCGACACCACGGTCGAGACCTCGGTCGACGAGGACACCACCGTCGTGTTCGACTCGGGCAACGACGTCGTCATCGAAGACACCTCGGATGACACCCTCTGACACGCCCTCGGAACGGCGGGTGGGCTCTCACGAGCTCACCCGCCGTTCCGGCGCGCCCGCCCCTCAGGCGCAGGTGCGCCGTTCCCCGGCACCGCCGGCGTACGAACCGCCCCCCAAAGCCACCAAGCCCGAGCGTCCCGCGCTGCACGACAAGGCCGCGGCTCCCGTCATGGTCAAGATGCCGCCGCCCGCCGCGGTGCGTCTCGCGCAGATCAGCTGGGTGCTCAGCCTGGTGGTCGGCGCCATCACGGTGGGGTACCTCTTCATCATCCGCCAGACGATCGATCCCGACATCGAGGCCATCGTGCGCGGGGTCGACTCCTCACGGCCCGCCGAAACGGTCAGCACCGCCGCGGACATCGTCTTCTGGTGCGTGTTCGGCGCGCTGGTGACGGTGCTGCTGGTCCAGATCACCTCGCTGGTGTCGTTCAACAACCGCCGTGACAACGCGCGATGGTGGATGCTCGGAACCCTGATGCTCCTGGCCGTGACGGTCCTGGCGGCGCGGCAGTTCGTGGCCGTCGGCGATCGGGGCGTGCCGCTGGACCGGCTGCTGCTGATCCAGCTCGGCCTGTCCGCCCTCGGCCTGCTGTTCTCGGTGATCCCGGCCGCTCTGCGCTGGACCCGGCGCAAGCACGACATCCGGCGCGGCAGCCCCGGCAACAGCCCCTCCGCGGAATTCTGACGAAGCGGCATCCGATCCTCCACGGACGGATGCCGCTTCTGTTTTCCGTCAGGCGGATCCGCGCGAGAGCACCGCGTCCGACGCGTCGACACCGCCGTCGGCGTCGCCCGCCGTGACGGGTCCGAGCAGATCGGATGCCGCGCCCTCGACGCTTCGGACCACGCCGCGGCACAGGTCGGCGGTGTGCCGGTCGGTCAGGGGCGACTCGGCCAAGGAGTGCCAGCGCGCGAGCAGGCCGTCGATGCGCTCGCGCTGCGCCGGAGGCGCCGCATCGTCGCCGAGACCCAACCGACGCACGGGGGCGAGCCCCGAGCCGCCGACGATCCGCTCCGCCTCGGCGAGCGTGTCCGCGTCGAGTTCCGGCGGAGCCGTTCGCAGCTCCGCCAGCAGCGACAGCTCGCGCAGATCGTGGCTCTGGGCGGTGAGGCGCTCGATGGATGCCAGCAGGCCGGCGGTGTGCGGGCGCGGGCGCTCGCGCACGAGGCGTTCGACGCTGTGCAGGATGCCGCGCGCCTTCAGCGCGAACGCGCGACCGCGGAACTGATCCTCGACGAAGCGCTGCACCTCGACCAGGCCGCTCTGCTGCACGAGCCGGTCGGACAGCGCGGACGACGTCGTCGCCCCGCCGCGGATGAGGGCCGCCGCCAGCCGCACCCCGAACAGGCCGAAGCGATGCAGCAGGCCGCGGCGGATCTCGACGCTCAGAGCGGTGTCGTCGGTGGCTCGGGTGAACCGGTCGACGGTCAGCAGCAGCTTGTCACGCGCCACGCGGTCCATGAGCGCGATGTGGCGCAGGGCGATGAACTCGCTCTCGCGGAGCGTGCGACCGCCCTCGGCAAGAAGGCCGGCCACCGGCACCACGTCGAGCGCGAGGGCCCGCAACTCCCCGTCCCGGCGGTACCGGTCGGCGATCTTCGCCGCGGAGAGCAGCGAGTCGATGCGACCCGAGCCGATCTCGTCGGCGCGGGAGAGGGCGGCCAGCGCGTTGACGGTCTGGGACTCGCCCGCAGCCGTGTCGCGGAAGGCCTCGAGGAACTTGAGGTCTTCGGCGTGCACGTGCCGGAGGAGGTAGATGATGGCATCCGCCGCCGTGGGGGTGTCCTTCGGGATGAAGAAGTCGGTCGAGCGCGCCGAGTTCTCCACGGTCAGCGAGGCGATGCCCGGGGTGTCGATGAGCACCGTGGATCGCAGGCTCTCGCTCGGCCACGCCACGTCGATCCAGGAGACCTCTTCGGCCGTGAATCCGCCCATGTCGAGCACGAGCCGACCCTCATGCCGGCGCACCGGACGCGAGATCCGACGGCCGTCGTGCAGGCGAAGGTCCACGCGGGCGGTCGATCCGTAGCGATACCAGGTGATCGTGCGGGTGCACTCCCCCGCATCGGTCGGGGCGATCCGCTCGCCGATGAGGGCGTTCAGCAACGTCGACTTGCCCGCCTTGACGATGCCGGCGACGGCCAGGCGCAGCGGCTCGCGCAGCCGCGCGCGGAACGACTCCAGCACCTCGACCGCGGCCGCGTCGTCGGCGTACGCGTGCAGGGCGTCGTCGACGATCCGGGCGACCTCGGGCAGCCCGGCGCTCACCGCCCGACCGCCGCGCGGGCGGGACGTGCCGCCTCGAGCTCGGCCGTGGGGATGTGTCCGCGCAGGGTCTCGATGTCCCGCAGCTGCGCCTGCAACGTCGTGATCCGCTTGTCGCGATCGGCGGTGTAGGAGGCCGCGGCCTGCTTGGCCACCAGCACCGAGTCGCTGAGCGAGCGGTGCAGTTCTTCGGCGATCGAGCCGAAGTGGTCGCGGGCGGTGCGCTGGACGATGCGCAGACGGTCCTTCAGCTGCTTGCCCACCTGGAAGACCGTGTCTTCGATGTGGCGACGCAGGAGGTTCTTCGCCTCGTTCTGGCGACGCAGCAGCCGTGACGACATGTCCTCACGGAACGCACGGCGACCCACCAGGACACCAGCGAGCAGAGAGAGCGGGTTGATGAGCGAGAGGCCGACGATGCTGGTCGCAAGGCCCACCATCAGCACGCCGCCGTAGGAGCCGCGCACACCGATGTAGATCTTCTCGGCGGCGCCCATCTTGCCGTCGTCGAGGTGCTGCAGCTCCTCGACCGGGTCGAGGAGGCCGTCGGTGCCGGCCACGTCGATCAGCGGGATGGACTCCTCGCCCATGCGGAACTCGTCGGCCACCTGCTCCGCCAACCACTGCGACCGCTCGTTGGTCCAGACGAACGTCTCGGAGACCGCGGCGTTCACGCGCTGGTCGACCCACTCCGCGATCTGGTCCCAGATGGGGCCGGGATCGCCCTCGTCGATGGCGGCCTCGCCCTCGCGCTGCACCTTTCGCAGACGATCGCGCAAGTCGTGCTCGGTGTCGGAGATCAGGTCGGCGATGCCGTCGGAGAGCGTGACCTGCCAGCGGGAGGTGCGGCTGCGGAAGTCGTCGGCCTTGGCCTTGGCGTCCTCGAGCCGGGCGATCATGCCCGGGGTGTCCTCTGGGTGCAGCAGGGCGTTGAGCTCCGTCTTCACGGCCAGCGAGAGCTGGTCCGACACGGTCAGCAGGTCGTGCACGGCGGCGCGACGGTTCAAGTCCTCCGCCTTGCCCAGCACGTCGCGCCGCAGGTGCGCCACGAGCTCGGGGAAGCCCGACTCGTCGTTGAGTTCGCGGTCCTGCTGCTCGGCGGCCAGCAACCGCAGGTCGCTCGAGACGGCGAAGACGGGAACGTCGTCGATGTCGACGCCCAGCTCGTTGAGGTGCTTCTCGTCGACGCGCTGGATCTCCCGCCACTCGGGGTACAGGTCGGTCTTCGACAGCACGGCCGCGACGTTCGGGGAGATGCGCATCGCGTGGCGCAGGAACTGGATCTCGGGCTCGGTGTACTCCTGCGACGCGTCGGATACCAGCAGCACGGCGTGCGCGGTGGTGAGAGCGGCGAGGGTGGCGAGGGAGCGGGTCGATTCGAGCCCGCCGACACCGGGCGAGTCGACGATGCGCAGACCCCCCTTGAGGATCTCGCGCGGCAGCAGCACCTCGGCGCCGACCACGTCGCCGTCCTGCTCGTCGTCGGCGCGGGAGGTGACGTAATCGGCGAGTCGCTCGAAGGGGATATCGACGCGACGGACCTCGTGCGACTCTCCGCTCTCGCGTTTCACGAGCACGGTGGCGGACGGCTCCTCGGCGTATCCCACGGAGGTCGGCACGCTGGTGGCGATGTCGTCGTCGACGGCGCAGGCGGGGGCGTTGATGAGGGCGTTGACCAGCTTGCTCTTGCCCTGCTTGAACTGCCCGACGATGACCACGCGCACGTGCGGGTCCTGCAGCCGGGCGCGGGTGTTCGTCAGCTTCTCGACCAGGTCCTCGCGCCCGAGGACTCCGGAGTACTTGCGCGCCCGTTCGACGAGGGAGGCCAGTTCTGATACCGGCGCCGGTTTCCTCCTCCCGCCGGCTTCGGCACCGTTCGGCGCGGGAGACGTGGTGGGCTGGGCCGGTGCAGACACGCGGGGGAACCTCTCGGTCGGGCCGACGCCTCTTCGACGTCGAAGGATCTGGGGACGACGATAGCCCCGGGCGGGAGAACCCGCCCAGGGCTACCGTTCAGACGCTTCCGTGGCTACGGATGGCGACTCAGGCGTCGAGGTCGACGTCGGGGACCTGCACGTCCACGACCTCGGAGTTACCCGAACCCCAGATGACGTCGGCGTTGATCGTCCAGTCCTGCGACTCGGTGGAGCTGAAGTCGTCGTTGAACGAGTCGGTCAGGTCGACATTGACGGACTCGTCGTTGTACGAGTTGTCGACCGTCCAGTCCTGCGAGTTGTCGGTGAGCTCGACCGAGATGTCGGTCGTGTTGCCCACGTTGTCCCACGTGGTGATCTCGGTGGTGTTGTTGAGGTTGATGTCACCCTCGGCGTCGAAGTTCGTCGACGCGTCCAGCGAACGCGAGATCGAGACGTCGCCACCGGCGGCCACGGCACCTTCACCCGAAGCGGTGACGGCGCTGTTGCTGAAGTCCTGGCCGATACCGCCACCGAGGACGTTCTGGTTGACCGACTGGTCGACGATGGTCGACTGGCTGTAGATCGAGGCGTTGCCGCCACCGGCGCCCGCGCCGCCCCAGCCCGAGAAGCCCGTGTTGTACTCGCGGACACCCGCGTTGGTCGAGTTGTCCTCCACCGAGTTGTCGGTGTTGTACGAGTCCACCGCGATCTCGTAGGAGTTGCCCGAGTTGTTGGTGGAGTTGTCCGTGTTGCCGGAGTTGTCCCACGAGTTGTCGAGGTTGTTGGAGTCGACGTTGCCGGAGTCCACGAACGACCAGTCCTGCGTCGACTCGTCGGTCGACGAGTTGTCGACGTTGCCGACGGTGTCGAGGTCGACGGCCAGGTTCTGGCTGTTGTTCGTGTTGGTCGTGCTGTTGCTGTTGCCGACGTTCGACCAGGCCGTGTTGCCCGAGTCGTCCACGTCACCGATGTTCCACACCATGATGTTGATTCCTTACTTTACGAAGAGGGTCAGGCCAGGGGCAGGTTGAGGTCGGCGGTGTTGAAGCTGTCCACGACCGCCGTGATGTCGACGTCGATCGCGGTGTCGCTCTCGAACACCTCGGAGGTGTTGAACGAGCCGTCGGCCGAGTAGTTCTCCGAGAAGTCGTTGAACGAGTCGGAGACGTCGATGACGGTGGAGTTGTCGGTGTACGAGTAGTCGAGGTTGTACTCGTTCATCGAGTCCGTGATCGTGGTGATCGTGGTCTCGTTGCCGATGTTGATGTCGCCGCCGGCGCTGAAGTTGCTCGACTCGTCGACCGAGTAGTCCCAGTCGACGTTGCCGCCGGCTGCGATCGAGCCTTCACCCGAAGCGGTGACCGAGGAGTTGTCGAACGACTGGTCGACGTCGCCGTCCACCGCGAGGTTCTGGTTGACCGACTGGTCGACGATCGTGGAGCTGCTCCAGATCTCGGTGTGGCCGCTGCCACCTGCCGCGCCGGACTCGGCCGCCGACGCGCCGCCCCAGGCGCCGAAGCCCGTGTTGTACTCGCGGACACCCGCGTTGACGGAGTTGTCGGTGTGGGAGTTGTCGGTGTTGTACGAGCCGTCGGCCCACTCGAGGCTGTTGCCCGAGTCGTTGGTGGAGTTGTCGGTGTTCAGCGAGTCGGTCCACTCGTTGGACTCGTTGTACGAGCCCTCGTTGAACGAGCCGTCGAGGTCGACGGTGGTCTCGCTGGCGTCGGTGGTCGAGTTGTCGGTGTTGAACGAGTCCGTCGCGCTGAGGTCGGCGTTCTCCGAGTTGTCTTCGTTGACGACGCTCGTGTCGTTGAGCGAGTCCGCGACGGCCGTGTTGAGCGAGTTGTTGATGTCGCCGGTGGTAGGCATTTCTTCCATCCCATTCTCGGGCCGCGGCCCGCAGTACTGTTCGTTCTTCGAGAGTAAGAACGGGCCGCTGATCCGGCATCGGGGGCCTCCCCGGTATCGGGTACGGGGGACCCCGGGGTTTCGGGGGACGGGGAGGGGGACCGCCGGGGGGTGCCGATCGGGGCCGATGGCTTCGACCGGCTCCGCCACACCGCGCGAACACGGGGCACGCCGCCCGCACGGGCCCGCTCCCGCGAGAAGGGACGGCCCGAGTCCGCGCCCGCCCTCTGCGGGCCACGGCTCCGAATCCGCCGGAAGCCGAACCCCGCCGGGGCCGCCCGGCCCTCGCGGATCGGCGCGCCTAGGCTGGTCCGGTGGACACCGCCGAGCTCACCGCCCTGCTCACCCCCGAGGGCCTCCGCCTGCTCGACGACATCGGACCCCTCGCCTCCACGGATGACGCCGCGCGCGCCGTCTCCCGTCTCCGGGCGGCCGGCCACTCCCCCGACCTCGTCTCCGCCGTGGTGGGGCAGGCCCGCCTCCGGGTGCGGGCGGCGGCGAAGTTCGGCCCGTTCGCCGATCGGATGCTGTTCACCCGCGCCGGGCTCGAGCAGGCGACGCGCCTGTCGATCGCCGCCCGTCACGCGGGGCGGTTCCGCGACGCCGGGATGACGAGCGTCGCCGACCTGGGCTGTGGGATCGGCGGCGACGCCCTCGGCCTGGCGGGTCTCGGCATCCGGGTCCACGCCGTCGACGCCGACGAGGTGACCGCCGCGATCGCGGCGTACAACCTCGCCCCCTTCGGCGAGGCAGCGACCGTGGCCCACGCGCGCGCGGAAGAGGTAGACCTGTCGGAGACGGATGCCGTGTGGCTCGATCCCGCACGACGTACCGCCGGCCACGCGGAGACGCGGCAGGTGACGTCGGCGGAGTGGTCGCCGTCGCTCGAGTGGGTCTTCGATCTTCTGAGCCGCACCCCGGGCGGGGTGAAGCTCGGCCCGGGCTTCGACCGCGCCCAGATCCCCGACGACGTCGAAGCGCAGTGGATCAGCGCGGACGGCTCCACGATCGAGCTGGTGCTGTGGGCGGGGGCCCTCGCGCGCGACCGGGTGCGGCGGGCGGCGCTCGTGGTGCGCGGCGGTGACGCCTGGGAGCTCACGGCCCCCGCCGACAGCCCCGACGTCGATGCACGCGACCTCGGCGCATTCGTGCACGAGCCCGACGGGGCGGTGATCCGTGCCCGACTCATCGGCGAGGTCGCCCGCGCCCTCGACGCGGGGATGGTGTCGGAGGGGATCGCGTACCTGACCTCCGATGCGGCACTCACGAGCCCGTTCGTCTCGACGTTCCGCGTGCGCGAGCACCTCCCGGCAGACGCGAAGAAGCTCGCTCAGGCCCTGCGTGCGCGCGGCATCGGGACGCTGGAGATCAAGAAGCGCGGCGTCGACATCGACCCCGCCGTGCTGCGCAAGAAGCTCTCGCTGCGCGGCGACGAATCGGCGACGCTCATCGTGACGCGCATCGGGTCCAAGCGCCTCGCGCTGCTCGCCGACCGCGTGTGAGAACGCGCCTCATCCCGCCCGCCGACCACGGGCGGGGCCCCGCGCTGACCGCCGACCACGGGCGGGGCCCGGGGCCACCCGCCGACCGCGTGTGAGAACGCGCCCCCTTCCGCCCAGTGACCGCGGGCACGACCTCATCCCGCCCGCCGACCGCGGACCAGAGCGCGTCTCACCCGACTCCGCAGCCGGCGACGCTCCCCGCTCAGACGACGGCGAGCTGCGAGAAGCCCCAGACCAGCCAGCCGACGCTGAAGACGAGCGAGAGCACCGCGAGGCACAACGCCCAGACGGCAGCCCGGCGACCGTCGGTCGGCCGTCGGAGGGACAGCGCCGCGAGGATGACGCCGGTCGATCCCAGCGGCACGAGCCACCCCGTGAACAGGGACCCCATCAGCGCGAGGGTCGCCACCGCGAGCGCCCAGGGGGCCAGTGACGGCGGCGTGGGCGGTACCGGGGGGACATAGGGGATGAGGTGGTCACCGAACGCGGCCATCTCGAGCTGGGCCGTCGGCAGGCGTTCGGGGTCGTCCTCGAACGGCGGGATCGACGCGCCGGGCGCCTCCGTCGCGGGTGCCGGGGCGCTCGGCACCGACGCACCCGCGCCGGAGCCGGCGATCGCCCGTGGGGCGGAGGCGGTCCCCGAGACCGCTGAAGCGGAGTGCTCGAAACTCGGGCCCGCCGGCGTCTCGTCTCCGGATGCCGGGGTGTCCTTGCGCGCGCGCCGCGTCGGCGGCGGCACCTCGGTCACGATGCCGTTCCGTCGCGCGGCGACGACGGCTCGGCGGGCGACGGGGCCGCGGCATCCGGATCCTCGGCGACCTGGATCTCGGTCACCGGCAGCGTCGAGTCCGCACCGAATGCGAGGGTCGAGGGCCGCCGACCCGAAGCGATGAGCTCGGCGGCGAGCGCGGCGATCATCGCACCGTTGTCGGTGCACAGGCGAAGGGGCGGGATGCGGACGGCGACACCGGCGGCGGCCGCACGCTCGAGGGCGACGTCGCGCAGACGCCTGTTGGCGATGACGCCTCCGCCGAGGAGCAGGCGGGGAACACCGTGGCGCGCGCACGCGTCGAGGGCCTTGGTGACGAGCACGTCGACCACGGCCTCGCGGAAGGAGGCCGCGACGTCGGCCACCGGCACGGGCTGCCCCGCGGCCTCGTGCTGCTCGACCCAGCGGGCGACGGCCGTCTTCAGCCCCGAGAACGAGAAGTCGTAGCGGTGGGATGCCATGTCGGAGGCGCGTGACATGCCGCGGGGGAAGCGAATCGCGGTGGGATCGCCCGTCGCGGCGGCGCGATCGATCTCGGGTCCGCCGGGGTAGGGCAGCTTCAGCAGCCGCGCCACCTTGTCGAAGGCTTCTCCGGCGGCATCGTCCATCGTCTCGCCCAGCAGTTCGACATCGCTCGTGAGGTCGCGTACGAGCAGCAGCGAGGTGTGTCCGCCGCTGACCAGCAGCGCGACCGTGGGGTATTCGAGCTCGCCGGCCTCGGCGTCGAGGATGTCGGCCGCGATGTGCCCGACCAGATGGTTGACGGCGTAGAGCGGCTTGTCGAGCGCGACGGCCAACCCCTTCGCCGCCCCGACCCCGACCATCAGGGCGCCGGAGAGTCCGGGGCCGCTGGTCACGGCGACCGCGTCGAGATCCTCCAGGGTCACCCCGGCCTCGGCGAGGGCGGCGTCGATGGAGGGCTGCAGGGCCTCGAGGTGCGCGCGGGCGGCGACCTCGGGAACCACACCGCCGTACCGGGCGTGTTCATCCATACTCGAGGCGATGGTGTTACTGAGCAGGTGCCGACCGCGGACGATGCCGATGCCGGTCTCGTCGCAGCTGGTCTCGATGCCGAGCACGAGGGGCGCGTTCATCAGCACCACCCCTTTCCGGTCGTCGTGGCGGTGGCGCGGGTAGCCGCCCACCCCCGGAGGTCGAGCTGCATGACGATCGCGTCGACGTCGTCGGGCTGGTAGTACCGCGGCCGACGACCCACCTCGACGAAGCCTTCCGAGGCGTACAGAGCCTGCGCGACGGGGTTGTCCGCCCGCACCTCGAGGAACACGTGGTGAACGTCGCGGCGCAGGGCCTCGCCGAGCAGCTCACCCAACAACGCCCGGCCCCGACCGCGTCCTCGCGCGGACGCGGCGATGGCGATGGTCTGCACGTCGGCGTCCCTCGCCCCCCGCACGGCGCGCAACCCCGCGTAGCCGACCAGGCGGCCTCCCTCTTCGACGACGACGTACCATCCGTGCGGCGAGGCGAGCTCCTCGCGCATCATGGCCGCGCTCCACGCGTCGCTCGGGAACGAGGCGTTCTCGAGCGCCATGATCGCTTCGAGGTCGGAGACCGTGGCGGTGCGCGCGGCCATCAGCTCACCCGTTTCGGCGCGTGGGCTACGACCACGTCGGGGCTGCGCAGGTACAGCGGCTCGGTGCCCGCGAGGGTGCGGCCGGCGTCGAGGGCGCGCGCCGCGGCGAGCGCGACCATCGCGGCCGAGACCCTCGTGGCCTCCATTCGCACGGCTCCGAGGTCGGCGAGCCGATCGTCGATCTCATCGCGGGGGCTGAGCGTGGCATCCGTGGTGCGCACCGGGAGTCCGTCGTCGTCGATCCCGTCGTAGACGCTGTACGCGAACTCGCGACGGCGGGCGTCGGTCACGACGGCGAAGCGGGGGGTGTCGACGCCGGTCAGGGCGTCGGCGAGCAGCACGCCGAGTGCGACGGCGTCGTGGCTGGGCACGGGGATCACCGGTACGCCGCGTCCGAGCGCGTAGACCCGCGCGGTCGCGATACCGACGCGGAGCCCCGTGAAGGGCCCCGGTCCCATGCCGATCGCGACGTGCGTCGGCGCGGGGACGGCCTCTGTCGCCCGCCGCAGCAGGTCGCCGATGACCTCGGCGTGGCCGAGGGGGTTCGCGCTGTGCTCGTCGGCGAGCACCTCCCCGTCGCGGGCGATCGCAGCGACCGCGGTGCCGAGCGAGGTGTCGATGCCGATGATCACGGTTCCAGGGTATCCGGCCCCTCCGACACCGCTGCCGTGGTGGCATCCGTTCGCGCCGTCCGTTCCGAAGAAGGACCATGGATGCCATCGAGCTCGGCCTCCGCCGCGTGGTCGTCCCCACCGGCGCGGGGCCCATCGTCGTCCACGTGGGTCGCGGCTCGGGCAGTCCCGTCGCCACGATCCTGCTGCACGGGGCGGCCGGGTCGTGGACGACGTGGATACCGATGCTCTCGGCGTCCGCGGGCCGCCTCACCGACGTGATCGCAGTGGACCTCCCGGGATGGGGCGAGACGCCCGGCCCCGTTCCCGACCCGGCGGAACTGGCCGTCGCGATCGCGGCCGTGGCGCGCGCCGTCGGCTACCCGAGGTGGCGGGTGGTCGGGCACTCGCTCGGCGGCGTGATCGCACTCGACGTCGCCGCCCGCTTCCCCCGCGAGACCGTCGCCGTCGGTGTCGTGTCGCCCAGCGGCGCCGGCGCCCGGGCGGTGACACGCCGTCCCCTCGCGGGTGCGCTGCGCCTCCCGTGGCTGTCCGGCATGGTGGCGGCGATGAGGGTGCTGCGCGCGCTCGGACCCGTCGCCGGTCCGTTGTTGCGCGGATTGGGTCGCACGGGGGTGCTCCGCGTTCTCGCGCGACCACTGTTCCGGCATCCCGAGCGGGTCGGGCGCTTCTTCACCGATGCCCTCGCGTCGGAGATCCGCCCGACGGCGTTCCTCGCCGCGGCGAGGATATCGCGGACGCACGACGACGGCGTGTGGCGGCGCATCGTCTGCCCCGTGCGGTCGGTGCGCGGCCGGCACGACGTGTTCGTCGCCGCGAGCGACCCCCGCGCCTGGCGGCGGATGCTGAGCGACTACGACGACGTCGTGCTCGACGACAGCGGGCACTTCGCCCACGTGGAGCAGCCCGTCGAGACGCTGCGGGCGCTCCGCGAGGTCTGGGCGCTCGACCGGGCGCCGGGGCGATCCGCCCGGGCGAGGCCGCAGTCGACGCGGACCGGAACGCGCTGACCGCGACGCCGCCGGGTCAGTACCGACGGGTCAGCACCGATCGGTTCCAGCCGGCGCGAGACGGTCACCGTCCGCAGCGTGTCACGGCCGACGCGAGATGGTCACCGTCCGCGGCGCATCGACGTCGAGCTCGACGGTGTGCACGGCGATCTCGCCGCACGCGTTGTCGACACCGCGGCCGCCGAGGTGCCGGTCGATCTCGATCTCCCACCACGTGTCCGACAGGTGTTCGGCGATGCCTCGCCCCCACTCCACGATCACGGCCGAGTGCGCCACGTCGATGTCGAGGTCGTCGAGCTCGACCGCCGCTCCCAACCGGTAGGCGTCGACATGGACCAACGGCGTGCCGCCCACCAGCGAGGGGTGCGTGCGGGCGATGACGAATGTGGGGCTCTGAACGGGACCACGGATGCCGAGTCCCTCACCGATCCCGCGCGTCAGGGTGGTCTTGCCGGCGCCGAGGGCCCCGGTCAGCACGACGACGTCACCGGGCGCCAGGGCGCGGCCGATCTCGCGGCCCAGCTCGTGCATGTCGGAGGGCTCGGCGATCTCGCGCGTGCCCATCAGCTCTTCGGGGACGCTCACGCCTCGACCTCCCGCCGGGGGACGCGAGCGCCCACGCGCGTGACGATCTCGTAGTCGATGGTGTCGGCGGCATCGGCCCAGTCACGCGCCGACGGAACCCCGAGGGTCGGATCGCCGAACAGCACGACCTCGTCGCCCAGGGCGACCGGGTGGTCGCCGACGTCGACCACGAACTGGTCCATCGCGATGCGACCGGCGACGGTGAATCGGCGCCCGCCGATCGACACCGGCCCGCGACCGGACGCCTGACGGGGAACGCCGTCGGCGTACCCCAGCGGCACGAGCACGAGAGTCGTGTCGCGCTCGGTGCGGTAGTCGTAGCCGTACGACACCCCGGTGCCGGCGGGAACGCGCCGCACCGCCGCCACCGCGCCGCGCAGCGTCATGGCCGGGCGCAGACCGAGGTCGGCGGCCGTGCGATCGGCCACGGGCGAGACGCCGTACAGTCCGATGCCGATGCGCACGCACCCCAGCCGCGCCTCGGGAAGGGTGAGCGCCGCGTTGGTGGCCGCGATGTGCCGGAGCGGCGGGTTCAGGCCCGCGGCCGCAGCGAGCGCCACGCCCTCTTCGAAGCGGGCGAGCGCCGCGCGATCGTCGTCGAGGCTGGTGTTGGACAGGTGCGAGAAGACCCCGATCACGCGAAGGCGGCCGATGCGCTCGAGTCGCGCCGCCTCGGAGAACACCGTCCGCCACTGGTCGGGGGCAATGCCGTTGCGCGACAGTCCCGTCTCGATCTTCAGGTGGACGCTCGCGGGTCGTCCCCCCGCGAACGCCTCCCCGGCGCGCTGCAGCTGGTCGAGGTCGGAGATCCCGAGCTCGACGTCGTGCCGCACGGCCTCGGTGAACGACGCTCCCGGCGCGTGCAGCCAGGCGAACAGGGGGGCGCGCAGGCCCGCCCGTCGCAGCGCCAGCGCCTCGTCGATGTCGGAGACGCCGATCCTCGTCGCTCCGCCCTCGAGCGCCGCGAGGGCGGCGCGAAGCGCACCGTGGCCGTAGCCGTCGGCCTTCACCACCGCGATGATCTGCGAGCCCGTCAACGTGCGCAGGTGCCGCACGTTCTCGGTGATCGCGTCGACGTCGATGAGCGCTTCACGCAGCACTCCCCGCGGCAGTCTCATGCGGTGTCCTCTCGGGCGATGGGGGTGACGGATGCCGGGCCCTCGGCCGCCGCGTCGGGCAGGCGGGTCGCGGCGGCCTCCCCCGCCGGTGCGATCCCACCCGACACCGCCTCGGCGACGACGTAGGCGGTCGCGAGTCCCGCATCGTGCGACATCGACAGGTGCAGGGCGGTGATCCCCCGGCGGGCGACCGTCGCGGCGGTCTCGCCGGTCAGCGCGAAGACGGGGCGCCCCGACGGTTCGGAGGCGACCTCGATGTCGGTCCAGTGCACCCCGTCGGATCCGCCGAGAGCCTTGATCAACGCCTCTTTCGCGGCGTACCGCGCGGCCAGCGAGCGGGGCTTGAGCACGCGCTCGGCCGGAGCGAACAGGCGCGGCAGCAACCGCGGCGTGCGCGCCAGGGTCGCGCTGAAGCGCGGGACGTCGACGACGTCGACGCCGATTCCGACGATCATGCGACCTCTCCTCCTAGCATCCTCTCCATTCTGCCGGTGCCCGCCGAATTCCGCCCTCAGCCCCCGCGACGGGACGCGGTCTCCGGGCCTGCCGAGCCACCGCCTGAGCGCAATGCAGGAAATCTGCGCGTCATCCGCCGCCAAAGCGCCCCGACGAGCACCCTCGCGCGCAAATCTCCTGCATTGTGTCGCCCCGCCCCGAAACCCCGGCCCCGACATTCGGCCCCGACATTCGGCCCCGGGCCCACGGTCGTCAACCGCCGCCCCAGAGCCCGCCCCTCGGCGTTCCGTGCCGGAACCCCATGCCCAGCCCACGCAGCCCCACCGCCGACGCTCACCTCTCTATCCCCCAGCCCGCATCAACCGGTCCAGCTCAGGTCCCCCCCAGAACGCCGAAGGGCCGGATGCCCTGGCATCCGGCCCTTCGAAAACGACGAGTTACTCCACCGTCACCGACTTCGCGAGGTTCCGCGGCTGGTCGACGTCGAGGCCCTTGGCCTCGGCCAGGCCCATCGCGAAGATGTGCAGCGGCACGACGGCCAGCAGCGGCTCGAACAGGGGGGCGGCCAGCGGGATGCGCAGCACTTCGTCGGCCGCGGGGAGCACGGCCACGTCGCCCTCCTCGGCGATCGCGATCACGCGGGCACCGCGCGCGCGGATCTCTTCGATGTTGGAGACGACCTTCTTGTGCATCTCGCCCGAGCCGCGCGGAGACGGCACGACGACGAACACGGGCTGGCCCGGCTCGATGAGGGCGATGGGACCGTGCTTGAGCTCGCCGGCGGCGAAGCCCTCGGCGTGGATGTACGCCAGTTCCTTCAGCTTGAGCGCACCCTCGAGGGCGATCGGGTATCCGACGTTGCGGCCGAGGAAGAGGACCGAGCGCGTGTCGGCCATCCAGTGGGCCAGCTGCTCGATGCGGGCCTGCTCGCTCTCGAGCACGCGGGCGATCTTGCCGGGCACGGCCTCGAGCTCGGCGACGGCCTCGACCGCGGCGACGGGATCGACCGCCCCGCGGATCCGACCCACGTGCAGCGCGAGCAGGTACAGCGCGGTGATCTGCGCGACGAACGCCTTCGTGGATGCCACGGCGACCTCGGGACCGGCGTGCGTGTAGACGATCGCATCCGATTCGCGCGGGATCGTCGCTCCCTGCGTGTTGCAGATCGACAGCGTCTTCGCCCCGCGCGAGCGGGCGTACTTCACCGCCATGAGCGTATCCATGGTCTCACCCGACTGGCTGATCGAGACGACGAGCGTACGGGCGGAGAGCACCGGGTCGCGGTAGCGGAACTCGTGGGCGAGCTCGACGTCGACGGGCACGCGCGTCCACGTCTCGAGTGCGTACTTGCCGACCATCCCGGCGTAGGCGGCGGTACCGCAGGCGATGACGAGGATGCGGTCGATGTCGGCGAGGAAGTCGTCGAGTCCCTCCAGCTCGGGGATCTCGACCCGGCCCTCGTGAATGCGGCCGCGGAGGGTGTTGGCGACGGCCTCGGGCTCTTCCGAGACCTCTTTCGCCATGAACGAGGACCAGCCGCCCTTCTCGGCCGCCGACGCGTCCCACGTGACCTCGAACGCCTCGACCTCGACCGGTGCGCCCGAGAAGTCGGTCACCTCGACGCCCTCGGGGGTGATGGCGACGATCTCGTCCTGCCCGATCGCGAGGGCGTTGCGGGTGTGCTCGACGAAGGCGGCGACGTCGGAGCCGAGGAAGTTCTCGCCCTCGCCGAGGCCGATGACCAGCGGGGAGTTGCGGCGGGCGCCCACGACGAGACCGGGGTGATCCTGGTGCATGGCGAGGAGCGTGTAGGCGCCCTCGAGACGCGAGACGACCGCGCGGAACGCCTGCACGAGATCCTTGGTGCGGGCGTATTCGCGGCCGATCATGACGGCGGCGACCTCGGTGTCGGTCTCGCTGCGGAACGCGAAGCCCTCGCCGACCATCTCGCTCTTGAGCTCGGCGAAGTTCTCGATGATGCCGTTGTGGATGACGGCGAGCTTGTCGTCGTCGGCGAGGTGCGGGTGCGCGTTGGCATCCGTCGGTCCGCCGTGCGTCGCCCAGCGCGTGTGCCCGATACCGGTGGTGCCGTTCGGCATGGGCGAGGCCACGAGGTCGTCGCGGAGCACCGCGAGCTTTCCCGCGCGCTTGCGCATGTCGAGGGTGCCCTCAGCGTCGATGACCGCGATACCGGCGGAGTCGTAGCCCCGGTACTCCAGCCGAGACAGTCCGGCGAGAAGGATGTCCTGGCTCTGACGAGGACCCACGTAACCGATGATTCCGCACATGAGCCCCCATCCTACGGGGCGACGCCGAGCGCCCCCTGCGGCCGCGGCCGCCGGGTCGGGGCGGGTCTACAGCTTTCGCAGCAGGACCGACTCGACCTTGTGGTCCGCGCCCTTCTGCAGCACGAGCCCCGCGCGGTGCCGCGTGGGCAGGACGTTCTCTTCGAGGTTGGGGAGGTTGATCTCGCGCCAATAGCCGAGGGCGCGCTCGACGGCTTCCTCGTCGCTGATGTCGGCGAACACGCGGAAGAAGGACGTGGGGTTCGTGAACGCGTTGTCGCGCAGCGCGAGGAACCGCTCGACGTACCACTTCTCGATGTGGGCGGCGTCGGCGTCGACGTAGATCGAGAAGTCGAACAGGTCGCTGACGGCGACCTCGTTCGGCGAGGGCGGTGGCTGGAGCACGTTCAACCCTTCGACGATGACGACGTCGGGTCGGTGCACGGTGACGTGGGCGTCGGGCATGATGTCGTACCGCACGTGCGAGTAGAAAGGTGCGCGGGCCTCGTCGGCGCCCGACTTCACCTCGCTGAGGAACTGGACCAGTGCCCGCCGGTCGTAGGACTCCGGGAAGCCTTTCCGGTCCATGAGTCCGCGGCGTTCGAGCTCGGCATTCGGGTAGAGGAACCCGTCCGTGGTGACCAGCTCCACCCGGGGGGTGTCGGGCCAGCGGCTCATGAGCTCGCGCAGCAGGCGGGCGATGGTGGATTTGCCGACCGCCACGGAGCCCGCGACGCCGATGACGAACGGGGTGGTGGCATCCGGTTCGCCGAGGAATTCGCTCGTGTCGGCGCCCAGTCGCCGCGTGGCGCGCGCGTAGAGACTCAGCAGGCGGCTCAGGGGCAGGTACACCTCGGCGACCTCCCGCGGGTCGAGGCGGTCGCCGATCCCGCGCAGCTGCACGATCTCGTTCTCGGTGAGCGGCTGCGGGAGTCCCCCGGCCAAGCGCGACCAGTCGTCGCGGTCGATCTGACGGTAGGGGCTCAGCGACGGCGCGGGAGCGTCGGTCTCGGCGGCGGACACTCGCCCATGCTACCGGCGTGGTCGCGCTCCCCCGCTTACCCCGGCGTGGCCGCCCCGCCGGCGCGGGTCGGCGGGGGTCCGCCGTGCCGGGCGGCGGGGGCCGGCGCCACTACGCTCGGACCGTGCGCCTGGGAGTCCTCGACATCGGTTCCAACACCGTCCACCTGCTCGTCGCCAACGCCCGTGCGGGGGGTCGGCCGACGGCGACCACCTCGCACCGCTCGGTGCTGCGTCTCATGCGCTACCTGCAGCCCGACGGCTCCATCTCGCCCGAGGGCGTGTCGGGACTGGTGGATGCCGTGGCCGCGGCCTGCGCCCACGCGCGCGCCGAGGGGGTCGACGAGCTCCTCGCCACCGCGACCTCGGCCGTGCGCGACGCCACCAACGGCGAGGCGGTCATCGCGCAGATCGAGGACGTCCTGGGTCAACCGCTGCAGGTCCTCGGCGGCGAGACGGAGGCGCGCTTCACCTACCTGGCGGTCCGGCGATGGTTCGGCTGGTCGGCGGGACAGATCCTGCTGTTCGACATCGGCGGCGGCTCGCTCGAGATCGCCGGCGGGGCGGACGAACTGCCCGATCTCGCCGAGTCGGTGCCGCTGGGCGCGGGCCGATCCACGGTGCAGTTCCTGCCGCACGACCCGCCCAGCGCCGACGAGATCGACGCTCTGCGGCAGCACGCCATGACCGTCCTGGCCCCGGTCGCCGAGCGCTTCGCGGCGCTCCCCCGGCCCGATCACGTGGTGGGGTCGTCGAAGGCGATCCGCTCGCTCGCCAAGCTCGCGGGCTACCCGGTCCCGGGCTGGTCGGGCATCGACCGCATGGTGCTGCCCCGCCGGGAGCTGAAGGACTGGATCCCCCGGTTGGCCCGCATCCCCGCCGACGCGCGCGAGGCGCTGCCCGGTATCACCGCCGACCGCACGTTCCAGATCGTCGCCGCGGCCGTCGTCGTGGAACGGGCGATGAAGGCGCTCGAGGTCGAGGAGCTCGAGGTCTCCCCCTGGGCGCTGCGCGAAGGCGTCCTCCTGCGCTACATCGAGTCGCTCGAGTACTGATCCCGCGCCCCGTCGCGGTCCGGCGACGTCCTCGCACGAACCCGAGGCCCACCCACGTTCGAGGCTCGCCCACCGACCCGTGCCGGTCCGCCGAGCCGAGGTTCCTGAGCCCGTCGAAGGAATCGGACACCCGCCCGCGCCCACCGACGACGAAGGCCCAGGCACCCCGCACGGGATCCCTGGGCCTGTCGAACCGGCGGGAGCTAGAGGGCCAGGCGCTCCCGCACGACCTCGGACAGCCGATCCGCGTGGGCGCGAGCGACCTCTTCGGACGCGGCTTCGACCATCACGCGCACGAGCGGCTCGGTGCCCGACGCGCGCAGCAGCACCCGGCCCGAGTCGCCCAGCTCGGCGACCGAGACGGCCACCGCCGCCTGCACCTCTTCGTCGGTCACGCCATCGCGGTCGACGCCGCGCACGTTGACGAGCACCTGCGGGTACACCGTCATGAGCGATGCGAGCTCGGCGAGGGTCTTGCCCTGCCGGGCCATCTCGGCCACGATGTGCAGTCCCGTCAACAGACCGTCCCCGGTCGTGGCGAACTCGCTCATGATGACGTGGCCCGACTGCTCGCCACCGAGGGAGTAGCCCCCCTCGTTCATGGCTTCGAGCACGTAGCGGTCGCCGACGCCTGTCTGCAGCACGCGGATGCCGTGATCGGCCATCGCGCGGTGCAGGCCGAGGTTGCTCATGACCGTGGCGACGAGGGTGTCGTCGACGAGCGCGCCGCGCTCCTTCATCGCCACCGCGAGGATCGCCATGATCTGATCGCCGTCGACGACATTGCCCTGCGCATCGACCGCGAGGCACCGATCGGCGTCGCCGTCGTGGGCGATGCCGACATCCGCTCCGAGGCGGACGACGGCCTCGGCGAGCACGTCGAGGTGCGTCGAGCCCACCCCGTCGTTGATGTTGAGGCCGTCGGGCTCGGCGCCGATGACGGTGACGGTCGCGCCGGCGTCCTTGAAGGTCTCGGGCGACACGCCTGCAGCAGCGCCGTGCGCGCAGTCGAGCACGACGTGGATGCCGTCGAGCCGGTGCGGCAGTGAGCCCAGCAGGTGCAGGACGTAGCGGTCTTCCGCGTCGGCGAACCGACGGATTCGACCGACGCCGGCCCCGGTGGGCTGAAGTCGCTCACCCTCGAGCGCCTGTTCGATGCGCTGCTCGACCTCGTCGGGGAGCTTGGTGCCGCCGCGGGCGAAGATCTTGATCCCGTTGTCGGGAGCGGGGTTGTGCGACGCCGAGACCATCACACCGAAGTCGGCGTCGTGGTCGGCGATGAGGAACGCGGTGGCGGGGGTGGGGATGACCCCGGCGTCGAGCACGTCGACGCCCGACGAGGCGAGTCCTGCAGAGACCGCGGCCGCGAGGAACTCCCCCGAGACCCGCGGGTCGCGCGCGACCACGGCGGTGAGCCGACGGCCCTCCGCCTTGCGCGCCTCCGCGGAACGGCCCTGGCCCAGGACGACAGCAGTCGCCTGGGCCAGGTGCAACGCGAGTTCGGCGGTGAGGAGGCCGTTGGCCAGCCCCCGCACCCCGTCCGTGCCGAAAAGAGGCATCCGGAGGTTCGAACTCAGCGCTTGGAGTACTGAGGCGCCTTGCGGGCCTTCTTGAGACCGGCCTTCTTGCGCTCCTTGACGCGAGCGTCGCGCGAGAGGAAGCCGGCCTTCTTCAGGGTGGGTCGGTTGTTCTCGGCGTCGATCTCGTTGAGCGAGCGGGCGATGCCGAGGCGCAGGGCCCCCGCCTGACCCGAGGGGCCGCCGCCGGAGATGCGCGCAATCACGTCGTACGAGCCCGCGAGCTCGAGCACGGTGAACGGGTCGTTGATCAGCTGCTGGTGCAGCTTGTTCGGGAAGTAGTCCTCGATCGTGCGGCCGTTGACCGTGATCGTGCCCGAGCCGGGGATGAGGCGCACGCGGGCGATGGCCTGCTTGCGACGGCCGACGGCTGCGCCGGGGACCGAGAGCACGGGGCGCTCGGCGGCGACGGTCGACTGCTCGGCCGGCGTCTCGGTGCTGTAGTTGCTGGGGTCGATGTTCGACACTGTTTCGTCCTTATCCGGCGGCGCTTACTGGGCGACCTGGTCGAAGGTGTATGCCGTGGGCTGCTGAGCACCGTGGGGGTGCTCGGCGCCGCGGTACACCTTGAGCTTCTTGAGCTGCGCCGCGCCGAGGCTGTTCTTGGGCAGCATGCCGCGGATGGCCTTCTCGACCGCGCGGACGGGGTTCTTGTCGAGGAGTTCCTCGTACGTGACCGACTTGAGGCCGCCCGGGTAACCCGAGTGGCGGTAGGCCTTCTTCTTCTGGAGCTTCTGACCCGTGAGCGCCACCTTTTCGGCGTTGATCACGATGACGAAGTCGCCGGAGTCGATGTGGTTGGCGAAGGTCGCCTTGTGCTTGCCGCGGAGGAGGACCGCCGCGTGCGAGGCGAGACGGCCGAGGACGACGTCGGTGGCGTCGATAACGACCCACTCGCGCGTGACCTCAGCGGCCTTGGGGGTGAAAGTGCGCGTCACAGTAGTGCTGCTTTCTTATTCGAACGGAGGAGTTCGTGAATCCCGCTCCGGTGGTCCGTTGCTCCGTCGAGGACGAGGCAACCAGGGCCGGTGGAGGGCTCACGTTCGGGCAACCCGCTCGCAGAGAGGCGGGCACCAACGAGCAAGACTACGGCATCCGGATGCCACGGCCAAATGCCGCAGCCGTCAGGCGAGGAGCGTGCCCACGGCGAGCAGTGCGAAGCCGGACGCGTTGAAGACGACGTGCACGGCCATCGCCGGCCAGATACGCCCCGTCCCGATCGTGAGCGACCCCGCGACGACGCCGAGCAGGGTGAGCGACACGAGGTCCGACGGATCGCGGGGCGCCGTGAGTTCATGAGCGACGACGAACAGCGCCGTCGACAGGGCGACCGCGGCGATCCGCGGCGACATCACCGACGCTGCGCCGGAGTACCGCGAACGCGCTGACCAGGACGACCCCGCGGAACAGCAGCTCCTCCACGGCCGGGGTGATCAGCGAACCCGCGACCGCGTCGACGATGAACGCGGGCGGCAGCCCGCCGTCGGTCGTGAAGGTCGTGGGCCAGGGTGCGGCGCCGTCGCCGACACCGGCCGCAGCGCCCTGGACGAGTCGGAGGACGATGCCGAAGACGACGCCGTAGACGATGTCGATCGTCCGGATCCGCAGCAGACCCCGCGGACGCGATCGGACGAAGGCGAGGGCGATCGGCACCGCCATCGACGTCCAGATGATCCCCTGCGCGGCGTCGGCGGACGTCTCGACGGGGAACACCGCGGTCGCGAGGTGCACCCCGAGTACTCCGATCCCGACCGCGCAGATCGCCCACCCGAGCATCTCGACGTTCCACCGGACGACAGTCGAGCCGCCCTCCCCCCACCGGCGACGATGGCGACGGCCCCGGCGGTGGGCAGCGGCCGCGTCGAGGGAGGACATGCGGGCAGGTTAGGACGCCTGCGCGCCGCAGCGGGGCGTCCGGCCGCACCCGAGGGCAGGGTTCACCCCGAGCTTCACCCAGGCATGACCCTGACATGACGATGCCCCGCCGCCCGAGGGCGGCGGGGCATGTCCCGTGCAAACGCATCTCGCGCGGACGCGGACGAGCGTGCGGACGCGTGCGCTGCGGATCAGCGCTGGAGGAAGTCGATGACCACCCGGTTGAACTCGTCGGCGTGGCTAACGTTCACGCCGTGGGGCGCGCCGGCGACGACGTGCAACTCGCTGCCCGCGATCGCCTCGTGGGTACGCTTGCCCGAGCCCTCGAAGGGAACGGTGCCGTCGCTGTCGCCGTGAATGACGAGGGTGGGGACCGTCACGTGCGGCAGATCGCCGCGGAAATCGGTGGTGGCGAATGCCTCCATCGACTTCAGCGCCGCGTGGTGGTCGGCCTGGTTGGCCAGGCGCTCGGCCTCGGCGCGGTCGGCCTCCGAGACGGCGAGGGTGCCGTCGACCGAGAAGAAATCGGTCGTGAACTGGTGGTAGAAGGCCTTCTCATCGTCCTTCAGCCCCTGCTTCATGCCGTCGGCGGTCTCGTCGTCGAGCGGGCCTTCGGGGTTGTCGTCGGTCTTGGCCAGGTACGGGGGCACGGCAGCCGCGAAGACGACGCTGTGGACGCGGTCGGCGCCGTGGCGCGTGAGGTAGCGGGCGACCTCGCCGCCACCCATCGAGAAGCCGACGAGGGTGACGTCGCGCAGGTCGAGGGTCTCGATCACGGCCTGCAGGTCGTCGGAGAACGTGTCGTAGTCGTAGCCCGAGCGCGGCTTGTCGCTGCGACCGAAGCCGCGACGGTCGTAGGTGACGACGCGGTACCCGGCCGCCTCGATCGCGGGGACCTGGTGCGCCCACGACTCGCCCGAGAGGGGCCAGCCGTGGATGAGGACGACGGGACGGCCGGTGCCGCCGGTGTCGTCGACGTGGAGGTCGATGTCGGTCAGGAGTCCGTGGTGTGCGGTGATTTCGCTCATGGGTGAGATGGTTCGACCCGCACCTGAACACGCGCCCCTGCTTGACGCATCCGCCTCGTCTTGGTATTGCCCGCGCTACACACACCGCGAGCGCGGACGCAACGGCACAGGGCCTCCCGTTCGGCGTGGTTAGCCTTCCGGCATGGCTCCGACCCGCATCCCCGGAATCTTCCTGCTCCTCGTCGCCGGCGCGGTGACCCTCAGCGCCTGCGCCCCCGCATCGGGGGGCGGCGCACCCGGAACATCGGGCGTATCCGAAAGCGGGGCGTCGGGTACGACCGCGATCGACGACGACGGCAGGACCGCCGTGAGGGCGATCACCGTCGCCGAAGCGAGCGCCGGCGGCCGCGCCTTCGAACTCGAACGCGGCGACGACGACACCTGGGAGTTGCACGTCGCCGTGGGCGACCGCGAGGTCGAGGTGCGCGTGTCGTCCGACGGGACGAGCGTGCAGTCTTCGCAGGACGATGACGGCGTCGACGACGACGAGCGTGCTGCGCTGGACGCCGCCGTCACCACGCTCGCCGACGCCGTGCGGATCGCCACCGCGCAGAACCCGGGCGGCGAGCGCCTCGACGAGGTCCAGCTCGACGAAGACGATGGTACCTGGGCCTGGACGGTCGAGGTGCGCGACGGGACGACGGTGCGCGTCGCCGCCGCCGACGGGGCCGTCCTCTGACCCGCCTCGAACCAGAGGCGCGCGCCGGACGCAACCCTTTCGTCCGACGGCGCGTGGAGTCTCGAGCGTCACTACACTCGCGCCATGAGCCACGCCTGCGACTCCGTCGGTCATAGTCCGAGCGCCCGGGTGACCCCGGGCGCAGTCTTCCCCCGATCGGGGGTGACCCACCGATGAACGACCTCGCCCTCAACATCGTGCTGGTCGTGGTGTTCGTGCTCATCGGCGGCGTCTTCGCCGCGACCGAGATGGCACTGGTGACCCTGCGAGAGAGTCAGGTGAACGCCCTCGCCGCGCGCGGCAAGCGCGGTCAGAAGGTCGCCGATCTGGCGCGCAACCCCAACACGTTCCTGTCGGCGGTGCAGATCGGTGTGACGGTGGCGGGATTCGCCTCGGCCGCGTACGGCGCGTCATCCATCGCGCCCTCGGTCACTCCGCTGTTCGAGAACCTCGGTCTCGAGCCCGTCATGGCGGCGACGGTATCCACCATCGCCCTCACCCTCGTGATCGCCTACCTGTCGCTCGTCCTGGGCGAACTCGTGCCGAAGCGCCTGGCCATCCAGCGCAATGCGGCCTTCGCGTACGCCGTCGCCCCGGTGCTGAACGGGTTCGCCACGCTGATGCGGCCGGTGATCTGGTTGCTGTCGCTGTCGACCAACGTCCTCGTGCGACTGCTCGGCGGAGACCCGAACAAGACCGGCGAGGAGCTCACCGAGGAGGAGCTCCGCGACATCGTGTCCAGTCACGAGGGACTCCCGGCCGACGAGCGGCGCATCCTCGACGACGTGCTGTCGTTGCGCGGCCGGCACGTGAGCGAGGTCATGCGCCCGCGGCCCGAGGTGGTGACCCTGGATGCGGGGGGCACCATCGCCGAGGCCCGCGAGACGGTGCGGGACCTGCCCTATTCGCGGTATCCGGTCGCGGAGCAGTCCATCGACGATGTCGTGGGATTCGTCCACGTGCGCGACCTCTCCGACGACACCGAGCGTCCGCTCAGCGCCGTCATGCGGGAGATCCGCTACATCCCCTCGACCGCCCGGGTCCTGCCGACGCTCACGGCGATGCGGGCCGACGGGAGCCACATCGCGGTGGTGGTCGATGAGTACGGCGGCACCGACGGCATCGTCACGCTCGAGGACCTGGTCGAAGAGGTGGTCGGCGAGATCTTCGACGAGTACGACACCGACGCCGAACAGCCCCTCGCCGAGGGCGAGCATGGCGTCGTCGAAGGTCGCCTGAACCTGCAGGACTTCGAGGAGGCGACGGGGGTGACCCTGCCGCGCGGCGCGGCCGACACGGTGGGCGGGTTCGTCGTGGAGCGGCTGGGTCGCCTCGCCCGGGCCGGCGACACCGTCGAGGTCGAGGGCGCGACTCTGCAGGTGCGCTCCGTGGAGCGCAGACGTGTCGCGGAGTTGCTGGTCACCCGTCATCCCCTCGACGAATCCGACGGCGGACGCGCGGCGCAGGGCTGACACGCGCCGACGGCCGGGGCGACCGGGCGGCGTGGGATTTCAGGCGTTGGCGTGTCGGACCGGCGCGGTGTCACCGAGCGCGAACTGGCGCCCGTTGATGGCGAGCAGGTCCGCGTCCGCGGCGACGGGCGGACCCGGGGGCGGCGCGGCATCCGCGTCACGGCTGCTGATCATGCGACCCATGTTCACGGGCGGCGCGGCGCCGTGGCAGGGCTTGACATTCTTCGATCGGCGGCCGCGTCCGCAACAAGGTTGCGCACAACTAGATTGCGTGCAATGCTTTGGACATGCCCGCCGTCGACGACCTCGTGTGTTTCGCGCTGTACGCCGCAAACCGCACCACGACCCAGGCTTACCGCGTGCTGCTCGAACCGTTCGATCTCACCTATCCGCAGTACATCGCCCTCGTGACCTTGTGGGCGGACGGCGAGCAGACGGTGAAGAGCCTCGGCGAGGCCCTGCAGCTGGACTCGGGAACCCTGTCGCCGATGCTCGCGCGCATGGAGGCCGCCGGCTACGTCGCGCGCACCCGCGGCTCGCGCGACGAGCGAGTCGTCACCGTCACCCTCACCGAGCGNCGCGGCGCCGCGCTCCGTGACGAACTCGCCCACGTCCCACGATGCATCGCCGTCGGCGCCGGTTTCACCGACGCAGACGATGCGCGAGCGCTCATCGAGGAGTTGCGCCGTCTCACCGACGCGATGAGAGATCTCCGCGATCACCCGGACGCGGTGCTCGCCTCCGTCGGCGCTCCCCGCCCCTCGGCGTGAGCACCCCTCCCCCCACCACCCCTCGAAAGGACACCCCCATGGAAGCCCTCTACACCGCCGAAGCCGTCTCGACGGGCCACGGCCGCACCGGCCACGTCACCGCCGGCAGCTACATCGACCTCGAGGTCGCTCCCCCCAAGGAGATGGGCGGCTCGGGTCACGGCACCAACCCCGAGCAGCTCTTCGCCGCCGGCTACGCCGCCTGCTTCCACGGTGCCCTGCACGCCGTGGCCCGCGGACGCAAGGTCACGCTCGAGGACTCCTCGGTCGGCGGACGCGTGCAGATCGGGTCGAACGGCCAGGGAGGCTACCAGCTCGCCGTGCTGCTCGAGGTGGTCCTCCCGGGTATCGACGCCGAGCTCGCCCAGCAGCTCGCCGACGAGGCCCACCAGGTCTGCCCCTACTCCAACGCCACGCGGGGCAACATCGAGGTCACCGTCACGGTCTCCGACGACTGACCTCCCTTTGACACCGGGGCGGGGCGCTGAGCCCACGAATCGCGTCCCGTCCCGGTCCGCACCATCGCGACGCCGTTCGCTCCGCGGGCGGCGTCGCTTCGTCCCCCGGCGGTCAGCCCAGTTGCAGCTCGCTCTCGACCTTCCCGTACGAACGACGCAGCCACTGCCCGAATCCGGGCTGCGACAGGCAGGCGGCGGCGCTCTCGCACGTGACGACGGAGTCCTCCGCGGCATAGGTCTGGTACACGTCGACTTTCGCGGCGAGCGCATCGCCGTCGATGTTGACCGGCTGATGCTGCGACGGATACCCGATGTAGTAGGTGATGGCATCCGCCGGCACCTCCGCGGCAGGTGCCACAGCTCGCACCAGTGAACCCACGCAGGAATGATCAGGGTGGTCTCCGCGGGCGAACACGCTCTCGTGCGGGATGTTCGTCGTGACGTGATCGGGGCGTCCGGCGTGGATCAGTTCGGCGACGGTGTCGGCCAGGCGGGTCGCGTCGAGAGCCGGACCGTCGTCGATCGGTCGGAGCACCGGCACCGTGCCGTTGATGAGCTGCGTCAGGCCCGCGTCACCCGTACTGGGAAAGCCTTTGGCGCTGAGGTTGCCGTCGGGCAGCCGCAGCACGGTGATGGACAGACGCGCGTCGTCGACGGGAACGAACCGGGTCGCTCGGGCTCCGCTCAGAAGGGTGATCTCCCGCGTGTCCCACGCCGCCGTGCTCCCGCGCATGAGGTCGTAGGCCGCGCGGATGCCGGCCTCCCGCTGCCGCGCGTAGGCGAGTCCGCGCCCTGCGTCGCCGGCCGTGACGAAGATCGTGCGCAAGCTCGCCCCAGAGGCGATGACGCTCGCGAGGTGGGGGTTGGCGAAGATGATGTCGTCGTCGGCGTGCGCCCACACGGCGACGGTGGTGTCCTCTCCCGGTTCCTCGAACGCGGGCGACGTCTCACGCGGCAGCGCCCCCGGCGCCGGGACGATCGGGGCGAGCTTCACCCACGCGCCCTCCGGGCCGGCGGACCGGCGCATGTCGCGGTACACCAGCGCCCCCCCGCCCAGTGCGGCCAGGCCCCCCACGGCGATCCCCCCGAAGACCAGGGCGCGACGACCGATGACACGACGGCGCCGTTCTGCGCCCTCCGCATCGGTACCGTCGCCCCGCGAAGGCTCGTCGATGTCACTCACGGCGACTCCGTCCTGTGATGCGCCCCCCGGCGACGGACTTCCAACATGTCGCGCCCGTGGGCGCCCTTCGACGCTATCGCGCCCGAGACTGCTTCCCGGACGCGCCGCCGCGCGCTGCGGGGTCGGGCCGCATCGATCATCCAACGGGTGCGGCGGCCGGCGCAGCGGTCCGCACCCCACGCATGGGTGTTCCTCAGCGGGCACCTAAGGTCAGTCGTGACACTCGCCGTATGCAGACCTCCTCACCGCCGCGGTCACTGACGCCCGTAGCCCTCCGCGTCCGCGCGGTGCTCAACGAGTGGGACCCCATCGGCGTCCACCTCATCGGTCACGGCTGGCCCGATGACGAGTACGACGACCTGATCCTGCCCGTCCTTGACGCCCTCGACGTCCATCCCTCTGTCGATCATCTGGCGGCCGAGCTCCGCCAGGTCGTCGAGCACGATTACGGGCTCCCGACACCCCCGGGATCTCACGACGCCGCACGTTCGCTCCTCGCGCTCGTCGACTGAGCGATCGCGATAGTCGGCCGAGGCGGACGGGGCAAGCCCTGCGTGCGCTCCCCCGACCGTCCTAGGGTGCGATACATGGTCGATCTCACCCGCCCGCAGACTCCCGATCCGTACCCGCTGCTTCCCGCCGTCGCCGCCTTCGACGTGACGAGCGACGACGTCGTCGACGGTCAACCGCTCGACGACGCGCAGGTGGCCGACAAGGGCGACACCTCGCCGCACCTGCGCTGGTCGAACGTCCCCGACGGCACGAAGTCGTTCACGGTGACGTGCTTCGATCCCGACGCCCCGACCCCGAGCGGCTTCTGGCACTGGGTGCTGGTCGACCTTCCCGCCGACACGAGGGAGCTGCCCACCGGTGCCGCCGCGGCACCGCTCCCCGAGGGAGCTTTCCACGTGCGCAACGACGGCGGCCGGGCCGGTTTCCTCGGCGCCGCCCCGCCGCAGGGCGACCAGCCCCACCGCTACTTCTTCGTCGTGCACGCGGTCGGCGAGGACACCCTCGGCATCGATGCGGACGCCACCCCCGCCGCGGCGTCGTTCGCGCTCGCCTTCACGACCCTGGGTCGAGCCATCGTGCATGGCACGTACCGGCACTGAGAAGCCGTCGTGACACAGCGCACGGTCGGCTTCGACGAGGAGCAGACCGTCGCCGGCGTCGAGGGGCGCGTCGCCGCGAGGTGTCCGGCGGCGACCCCCGACGTCGCAAACGGCCCGTTCGCGTCGTCGC
>NZ_JBQEOS010000003.1:0-570714 GCF_052045385.1 Microbacterium sp. 22296
GACACGATCCGCCGCGTCTTCGACGAAGCGGCCGCGCGGGGCGTCACGCCTCTCGCCGCGGCCGAAGGATTGGCCGCGGAGCGGCTGGCGGTCGGCGCGCGAAGCTCCGCCCTCGTCTGACCCGCTCCGTCGCCAAGGCCGGACGACCCTGAGCCCCTCGGCTGGTCGCCCCCTGCCCTCGAGTGCGAAAAGAACCGGATGCCACGAGTTCGTGGCATCCGGTTCTGTCGGCAGGTGTCAGTGAGCGGCGTCGTAGGCGTCGAGGACGGAGGAGGAGATGCGTCCGCGCGTGTTGATCGCGTGACCGTTCCTCACGGCCCAGGACCGCACGTCGGCGAGGTCTCTCGTGGGGATCGCCCGACCGCGGGGGGTTCGCCGCGGCGCGGAGTGGGCGGAATTCGTCGCGCGACCCGCGGAAATGTAGGGCCGGAGCGCATCCCGCATCTTCTCGGCATTGTGGGGCGACAGATCGATCTCGTACGCCCGTCCTTCGAAGGAGAACTGCACGGTCGTCCCATCGTCGATCACCGAGCCGTCGAGATCGTCGATCACCTGTGTGATGTGCTTTTTCGCCATGCGCCGACCCTAAACCGCTGATCTTCCTCGTTTCAGCGAATGCATTACGAATTCACCCGCACGTTCGCCCCGATTGCGACCAATCGCCGCTTCTTTCACGATGCCGAAGTGGAGGAGCCGCGACTCTCGACGGCGACGATTCGATGGTCGTCGTCATGCGTGAGCTCGGTCGAGAGGAATTGTCCGTCACGGGGAAGCCGCAGGCTGAAGTCGGCGAATGCCGACATACGCAGTCGCCCCTCGCACAGCCGCGCGTCCAGCACATGGCCCCCGACCGACCGATCGTCGCTGAGGAAATGCAGGTGGAGGCCGGCCACAGTGATGCCCTGATAGATGCGGGGCATCCAGAAACCCACGAGCGTACCCGGACATTCGCGCGTGGTGGTCTCGATCTGCTCCGCCGCGACCTCGGCGAGGGGGCGGAACGGCGGATCCTGCCGACGCGTGACGCGGGTGAGGACGTGCGCGAGAATCCCGTCGATGCGCACCGCGTGGAAGAGGTTCCTGCTCAGCAACCGGTCCTCCACCGCCGACTGCACGCCCGTCAGATCGAGGTCGACGAGCGTCGACGGGTGCGACTCCCCCAGGGGGCAGACATCGACGAACGGGAGGCGTTCGTCGTCCCTCATCACCCGCGGGGGACCGTCGGCGGTGCACTCGAAGAGCTCGCCGTCGAGGATGACGACCTCGCCGCCCAGCCCCTCGCAGCACCCCACTCCGGTGTCGCCCGCGGCGCGCACGGCGTCGACCGACGCACCCTGCGAATACACGCCCGCCAGGAGTGCGTCGAGGACGGCGAACTGCGTCACCGCCCCCGGTGCCAGCCCCGCGGTCACGTCTGAGCTTCGCCGCCTCGACGGGGGATCAGGACGTCGCTTCGGTGTAGGCGTCGAGGATCGTCGCGGGCACGCGCCCGCGGTCGCTCACGGTGTGCCCGTTGGCGCGCGCCCATTCGCGCACGGCGCCGAGGTCGACGTCGTTCGACCGGCGTGCCGGACGCCCGCGACGCGCTGCCGTGTTGCCGCGCGACACCGAGCGGGCGGCATCAACGAAGGGGGCGATCGCCGAATAGAATTTGTCGGCATTGCGGTCGGAAAGATCGATCTCGTACGCTCGACCTTCGACCGAGAAAGTGATCTGCTTTCCCTGTCCGTCTTCGAGGACGGTACCGTCGAGATCATCGACGAGGTGCGTGATGTGCTTCATAGCCATAATGCGTAAAGATTACACCCACATGAATTGATTTACCTGACATGACAATTCCGTGTCAGCACGCTCGTCGGACGTCGGTGGACGAATAGTCAGTGGGCGCGGATGGGACTATCCTCCGTGGGTGGTGTCCGCTCCCTGGGCATCTCCTGAGACAGAGGAAGCACAGCGTGAGCCTTTTCCGAACGAAGACGGTGGAGCAGTCCATCGCCGACACCGATGAACCGGAGTTCCGACTCAAGAAGTCCCTGACCGCCGTCGACTTGACGGTGTTCGGCGTCGGTGTCGTGATCGGGGCCGGTATCTTCACGTTGACCGGCCGCGCCGCCCACGACGTCGCCGGACCCGCCGTCGTCATCAGCTTCATCATCGCGGCCATCGCGTGCGGTCTCGCCGCGATGTGTTACGCCGAATTCGCCTCGACCGTGCCCGTTTCCGGTTCGGCCTACACGTTCTCGTACGCCTCGCTCGGCGAGCTGTTCGCATGGATCATCGGATGGGACCTCATCCTCGAGATGTTCCTCGGCGCCAGCGTCGTCGCACAGGGGTGGAGCGCCTACCTCGGCACCTTCCTGCAGCAGATCGGCATCGTGCTCCCGGAGGCGATCTCGTACGGCGGCGTGGTCGACCTGCCCGCGATCCTGCTCGTCCTCGTCCTCGGCGGTCTGATGACCCTCGGCATCAAGGAATCCCTGCGCGTGAACCTGGTGCTCGTGGCGGTGAAACTCTTCATCGTCCTGTTCGTGATCATCGCCGGCATCCTGTTCATCAACCCGGCCAACTACAGCCCGTTCGTGCCCGAGTCGGTGCCGACCGAGTCGGCGTCGGGTCTCACCCAGCCGCTGCTGCAGTTCCTCTCGGGTCTCGAACCCGCCACCTTCGGCGTCGGCGGAATCCTCGCGGGCGCGGCGCTGGTGTTCTTCGCGTACATCGGCTTCGATGTCGTCGCCACCACCGCGGAGGAGACGAAGAACCCGCAGCGCGACCTGCCGATCGGCATCATCGCCTCGCTCGTGATCTGCACGATCCTCTACTGCGCCGTCGCGATCGTCGTCACCGGCATGGTCCCCTACGGCGAGCTGAACCCCTCGGCGGCCCTGGCGAACGCCTTCGCCTTCCACGGCCAGACCTGGATGGCGACCGTCATCGCCGCCGGTGCGGTCGCGGGTCTCACCACGGTGGTGCTCACCCTCATGATCGGTGCGACCCGCATCATCTTCGCGATGTCGCGCGACCGGCTGCTGCCGGGGGCCCTCGCCAAGGTGCACCCGCGACTGCGCACCCCCTGGGTCATCTCGATCCTCGTCACCGCGATCGTCGCCGTCGTCGCCGGGTTCACCCCCATCGGGGTGCTCGAAGAGATGGTCAACATCGGCACCCTCTCGGCGTTCGTGCTCGTCTCGGTGGGCGTGCTCGTGCTGCGGCGCAAGCGCCCCGACCTCAAGCGCGGCTTCCGCGTGCCGTGGAGCCCCGTGCTCCCGGTCCTCTCGGCGCTGATCTGCACCTACCTCATGCTCAACCTGTCGGTGGAGACGTGGCTGCGCTTCCTCATCTGGCTGGCCCTCGGGTTCGCGATCTACTTCGCGTACTCGCGGCGTCACTCGCGTGTCGGCACGGGTGAGTTCATCGCCCCGCGCGTGGTCGGCCCCCCGAAGGAGTAATTGCGGACACCGGATGCCACGACCCCATCGCCGCTGCGGCCGGGGCCGTGGCATCCGTCGTTCCGCACCGCCGTCACTCTCTCGCTGGCCACCGCGCGCCGGCCGCTCGAAACGGATGACTCAGCCTGTCGCGTCGGGCGAAAGACGCCGCGGGGTCGGCGATGCGGGACCACCGCGTTCGGGGACGTCGCGTGCTCCCCCCTAGGGTGGTGATCGTTCGATGACGACGATTTCCGTTCCGGGGGGTTTCATGGGGATCGCACGCACGTGGGTCTTTCCGATTCTGCGTATCCTTCTGGTCGCCCTGGTGGCGGCCGCACTCATCAAGCTGGCGTTCTTCCCTGACCGCCCGGTCGACGCCTCGCCGGCCGTGCCCACGGGCGCGATCGTCGAGCCGCGCACGGTCGCCGCTCTGGGCACCATCACCAACGACGTCGTGCTGAAGGCCACCGTCTCCGCCGACGCCGCCGTTGCGATGAAGTCGACGGCAGCGGGCACGGTGAACAAGATCTTCGTGGCCCAGGGCGCCACGGTCGACCAGGGCGACGTGGTCTTCGACGTGAAGGTGCCGATCGAGCGGGACCCCGCCGACAGCGTCGACGCCGAGGGCAAGCCCAAGCCGGCGATCTTCCGCTACGTCGAGGTCACCGCACCCGCCGCGGGCACGCTCAGCTCGCTCTCGGTGATCGCGGGTCAGGACGTCACGATCGGCGCGACCACCGGCACCGTGGCGCCGCCCACCTTCTCGGTGACGGGGACGCTCGAGCCGTCGCAGCAGTACCGTCTGCTCGATCGGCCCACCGAGGCGACGGTGACCATCACCGGCGGACCCGCCGCCTTCACGTGCGGCAACCTCCGCATCACCACGCCGCTGGCCGGCAGTACCGGCGGCGACAGCTCGGGTACCGGCGCGGCCGCCGGTTCCGGGAGCGGCACGTCCACCGGGGCGTCCGGGTCGGGCACGACCGCCACCTGCGCGGTCCCGGGCGATGTCACCGTCTTCGCCGGCCTCGCGGCCGAGATGACGATCGCCGGCGGACGCGCCGAGAACGTGCTGGTGGTCCCGACGACCGCCGTGCGCGGGGCGGCGCAGAGCGGCACCGTATGGGTCACGGCCGCCGACGGCTCCACCGAGGAGCGTGCCGTCGCCCTCGGTCTGACCGACGGCACGCAGGTACAGGTCACCGAGGGTCTCGACGACGGCGAGGAGATCCTGCAGTTCGCCCCGGGCGCGATGTCGACGCCCGACGACGGCTGCACCGTCTATCCCGATGGCTCGATGTACTGCGAACAGGCCCCCGCGTCGTGAGCCTGCTCACCCTCAGCGAGGTCACCCGCACGGTGATCCCGCCGGACCAGCCCGCCCTGACGATCCTCTCGGGCGTCGACCTCGCGATCGAGCCGGGCGACCACGTGTCGATCGTGGGCCGGTCGGGCTCGGGCAAGTCGACGCTGCTCAACATGCTGGGTCTGCTCGATCTGCCCACGAGCGGCGAGATCACCTTCGACGGTCGTCCGGTGAAGGCGTACTCCGCGGCCAAGCGCGACCGCCTGCGCGGTGCCGCCATCGGCTTCGTCTTCCAACAGTTCAACCTGCTGCCCGGGCGCACGGCCCTCGAGAACGTCACCATGCCGCTGCTGTACTCGACGGGGCGCACCTTCTGGCGCCGCAAGCGGATCGCCGCCGAGATGCTCGAACTGGTGGGTCTCGAACACCGCCTGAGCAGCATGCCCGACCGCCTGTCCGGCGGTGAGCAGCAGCGCGTCGCCATCGCGCGCTCGCTCGTGCGCGGTCCACGTCTGATCCTCGCCGACGAACCCACCGGCGCCCTCGACCTCGACACCGGTCAGAGCGTCATGGAACTCATCGACGAGGTGGCGGCCCGCACGGGGGCAGCGCAGGTGACGATCACGCACGACCCCACGATCGCCCGGCGGGCACGCCGTCACTTCCGGCTCGATCGCGGCGTGCTGACGCCCGTCGACGACCCGAGCCTCGAACCGCTCACGCGTCGCGACCGCCGCGAGATGGCCCCGGACGCCGGAGCGGTGGCCGCCCCCGACGACTCCGGGACCGACGAGACCCTCGCGCGCCTCGGCCTGCTCGACGCGACGACCGCCGCCGGATCCGCGACCCCGGCGAACACCGAGCGGACGGAATCCTGATGCGCGCCCTCACCGCCTTCGTCGGCGCCCTGCTCGAAGCCGGGCAGGAGGTCCGGGTACACCGCACCCGTGTGCTCCTGTCCCTCGTCGGCGTCGCCGTCGCCGTGTGTTCGCTCACCACGGTCGTCGCCCTGGGTGCGATCGTGCAGCAGGCCAATCAGGAACTCAGCGAGCGCAGCTCCGGGCGCCCCGCCACGTTGTTCGTTTCCGCGTTCCCCACCGGTGGCGACACCCTGGATCCCGAGCGGATGGATGCCGCGTGGGCCGAGGTCGTGACGCGGTACGACGTGACCTACGCGAGCCGCGTGCAGAACACGACGCAGCTCGTGCCGTTCCCCGACGGGGCCGTGCAGGTGGGCACGCAGGCCGTCGATCAGCCCTACGGCGAGATGCACCGTGTGCAGATGCAGGAGGGCGAGTGGTTCACGGAACTCGACACCCGGCAGCTTGCCCCGCAGCTCATCGTGAACGAGATCTTCTGGGACAGGATGGGCCGCCCGCCGCTGTCGAGCCACCCGGTCGTCGCGCTCGGCGGTCAGGGCGTGCCGAACTCGGCATCCGGGATCCCCTCCGGCGGCGTGCGCGCGGTCGTGGTGGGCGTCACCCCGTCGCCCACGTGGGATACGACACCGTCGATGTTCATGCTCGCCGATCACCTGACCGCCATGCAGGACGCGGCCGCCGGCGAGCGCGGGGCGAGCGCGGCGATCGCGACCGATCCGTACGGCGGCGGGGGCGCTCCCCAGACGCAGTACGAGATGTGGGTTCCACCGGAGCTGTCCGAGCAGCTGACCACGCTCGTCAAGCGCGACCTCGCCGGCGCCCTCGGCGATGGCGTCGAGATCAGCATCAACCGGCAGGACTGGGCCACCTACGGCGACGATCCGTTCGCGGTCACCCGGACGGTCGTCGTCGGCATCGCCGTGCTCGTGCTGCTGCTCGGAGCCCTGGGACTCGTGAACATCGCCCTCGTGACGGTCAAGCAGCGTGTGCGCGAGATCGGCATCCGCCGGAGCTTCGGTGCGACGGCGAGTCGGGTGTTCTTCGCGGTGATGATGGAGAGCGTCGTCGCCACGGTCGTCGCGGGTGTTGTGGGCGTGATCGTCTCGGTCCTCGTGGTGCAGTCTCCCGCTGTGCGCGACCTCGTCGGGCAGGGCATGATCGACGACTTCCCGCCCTTCCCCGTGGATGCCGCCATCACCGGTCTCATCGCCGCGACCGCCGTCGGCGCCGTCGCGGGCCTGCTGCCCGCGCTCGTGGCCGTGCGGGTGAAGGTCATCGACGCGATCCGCTACTGAGGTCCCCGCGCGGCCGCAAGATCGCGGAGGTCATCGAACCCGTCGGCGCCGCTCCTGTTCCCCGGAGCGGCGCCGAGGTCTATGGTGAGGTCCACGTTCTCCCGTCGAAGGATGCCTCGATGCCCACGTCACTCGTCGTGTACCTGTCGTTCGCCGGCGCCGCCCGCGAGGCGATGACGTTCTATCAGACGGTGTTCGGGGGCAAGCTCGCCCTGCACACCTTCGCCGACTTCGGCATCGCCGACGCCCCCGCGGAGGGTGTGATGCACTCCGAGCTGCGCGCCGACGGCTTCACGGTCATGGGTGCCGACGCCTTCAACGAGCCCACCGAGGGGTGGGGCACGAACCGCGTCCACGCCGCGTTCATGAGCGACGAGTTCGACCGGGTGCGAGGATTCTACGACCGGTTCGTCGAGAACGGAGCCAAGGTGGTCGCCCCTCTCGAGAAGCAGGTGTGGGACGACTTCTATGGCGAACTCGTCGACCCGTGGGGCATCGCGTGGATGTTCAACATCGCCGCCCCGGGAGGATGGGCCGAAAGCGGCTGAGCCGGCCCCCGCTTCCCCGGAGGCAGGACGTGGAATGTGCGAATGCCCCGCGACACGTGTCGCGGGGCATTTCTCTGGTGGACCTGAGGGGATTCGAACCCCTGACCTCCTCGATGCGAACGAGGCGCGCTACCAACTGCGCCACAGGCCCAGAAACCTCGTAAACACTATCACGTCACACAGCCCTCGCCGGACGCCCGCCACCCGTGGGAAGCGCGAGCGACCGCCGTATGCCGAAAACCGCATGCAGCGCGGCGGCGAGCGCCGATGAGGCCGAAGCGAGAGCGCTTACTGACCCGACGCGCGACGCTCCAGCAGGTGGCGCACGTGGTTCTCGATCTCGGTGTCGTCGACGTAGCCCATCGCCGCGTAGGGCGAGGGGGCCGCCACCGCGGCGGGACGCACCGATTCGATCGGGGTCGGGGCCTGCTCGGCGGCGAGCTCACGAGCGGCTTCCTCACGGGCGGCCGCGCGCAGCGCCTCGCGGGCGAGCTGCTCGTCGACGACGGCGGCGGCACGCGAGCCGGCCGATGCGACGAGGGGCCGGGGCAGCTCGCGCGGGGTCCAGGTGGGGCGCGGCGTGGGCGCGAGCGGCACGTCTTGCAGTTCGGGGACGACGGCCCGGGTGCCGGAGGTCTGCACGGGGTGCGCCGTACCGCGAGCGGCGATGACCGCGGCCCTCCGGAGGACGACGACGGATGCCACGACGACCGTCGCGCCCGTCACGAGCAGCAGCGGAGCAGCTCCCCCCAGGACCTGCACGGTGCCCACGGCGACCGCGATGAGTCCGGCGAGGGCGACGAGGACGGCGGCGAGGCGGAAGCGGCGGCGCGCGCGGGCGCGACGGACCTCGGGCCGAACCTCGACGGCCTGTCGTTCCGCGTGAGCGCGTTCGAGCGCGGCGACTTTCTGAGCCCGCGTCTTCTCGAGCGCGGCGGCCTGTTCGGCGCGGGCGACCTCGAGGGCAGCGGCACGTTCCGCGCGTGCGATCTCGACCGCGGCGGCACGCTCGGCGCGAGCCACCTCGACCGCCGCAGCACGTTGCTCCTTGACGAGGTCGCGCTCGCGAGCGCCCTCGAGCCGCGCGACCTCGAGACGCGCCTTCGCCGCCGCGAGTTCCGTGCGGGCCTTGTCGGCTTGCACCTGGCGGGCGAGCTTCTGCTGCTGGTGGGCGGTGCGTGCGGTCAGCTCGAGCCGCACCTCCCGCGGCGTCTCAGCGGTTTCGGCGAGCACGCGCAGAGCCTGGTTCAGGCGGACGGCGTTGCGCTCGGCGGAGGTGAAACGGTGCCGGCTCTGCCAGGACGGCAGCAGATACACCAACCACAGCGCGACCGCGACGAAGACGATCACTCCACCGCTCAGAACCTGCCCACCCATGGGTCAAAGGTAGGTCACCGACAGATCACGGAGCGGTATCCCTCCGCGTGTCGTCGGGACCATCCGGCTATAGATGCGCAAAGAACCGTCAGATGCGGTCGGAGGGAGGCACGCGCGCCGCGTCGGGGGGCACCTGGCCGCGATTCCACCGGTCGAGCACCCCATACGGCACTTCTTCGCGTACGAGCGCGAAGGAGTAGTGGTCGCGCCAGTCCCCGTCGATGTGGATGTAGCGCCGACGCAGACCCTCGTAGCGGAAGCCGAGCTTCTCGACCACGCGAAGACTCGCGTGGTTCTCGGGGCGGATGCAGATCTCGACCCGGTGCAGATTGAGGGCGGTGAAGCAGACGTCCGTCGCCATCGCGACGGAGACGGTGGTGATCCCCCGCCCGGCGTACGCCTCGGCCACCCAGTAACCGATGGTGGCCGAGGCGAGCGATCCGCGCGAGACGCCCCAGACGTTCAGCTGACCGGCGACCTCGTCTTCCCACTCCATCACGAAGGGGACGCCGAGTCCGTCCCGGTACTGCTGCAGCAGACGACGGATGCCCAGGCGCATGTCGAAGGACACCGGGCCGTCGGGGCTCGTCGCCTCCCAGCGGCGCAACCACGAGCGGTTGTCGACCAGCTGCTGCTGGAGGACACGCGCGTCGCGATTGCGGATGAGGCGTATCGACACCTCACCGTGCCGCCGTGGGACGGAGAGATCCATGGAAGCCGGCGGGGTCACAGACCCTGCGCGAACTCCTTGAACCACGGACGCAGGGCCGGACCCAGGTCGTCACGGTCGGCCGCGAGCTGGACGATCGCCTTGATGTAGTCGACGCGGTCCCCCGTGTCGTAGCGACGACCACGGAACACGACGCCGTACACGCCGCCGCCGTCACCGCCGCCCGTCGCGAGCTCTTCGAGTGCGTCGGTCAGCTGGATCTCGCCGCCCTTGCCGGGCTCCGTGTGCTCGAGCACGCCGAACACGTCGGGACCGAGCACGTATCGACCGATGATCGCGAGATTGGAGGGGGCGTCTTCGGCCTTCGGCTTCTCGACGAGCTGGGTGACCTTGACGACACCGTCTTCATCGGTGGGCTCGACCGCGGCCACACCGTAGAGGTGGATGTGCTCGGGGTCGACTTCCATGAGCGCGATCACGGTGGCGCCGCGCTTGTCGTACTCCTCCATCATCTTGGTGAGGAGGGGATCGCGTTCGTCGATGAGATCGTCGCCGAGCAGGACGGCGAACGGGTGGTCTCCCACGTGGGCGCGGGCACGGAGCACGGCGTGGCCGAGACCGCGCGGCTCGCCCTGGCGGACCAGGTGGATGTCGGCCAGATCGGACGAGTGCTCGACCTTGGCGAGCTTGTCGTCGTCGCCCTTCTCGCGCAGCTTCGCCTCGAGCTCGGGCATGGAGTCGAAGTGGTTGGCGATGTTGTTCTTGTTGCGGCCGATGATGATCAGAACGTCATCGATGCCGGCGCCGGTGGCCTCTTCGACGACGTACTGGATGGCGGGCTTGTCGACGACCGGCAGCATCTCCTTGGGCATTGCCTTCGTGGCGGGGAGGAAGCGAGTACCGAGACCGGCGGCCGGGATGACGGCCTTGAAGGGCTTATGAGGCATGGGCATACCTTAGCGGGCACCGATGACGCTGCTGTAACACGCGCGCACGTAGACTGGCGGGCATGCCGGATCGCATCGAGCAGGCCAAGCGCGCGCTGCGCGCCGACCTGCGCGAACGCCGTCAGACGATCTCCGCCCACGCGCGCGAAACGGCGGAAGCCGGCGTGAAAGCGCAGCTCGACGCCCTCGTCGACCGTCTCGGCGCCCGAAGCATCTCGTGCTTCCTCTCGACGCCGACCGAACCCGGCACGCACGCCTTCGTCGCGGGCGCGGTCGCCCGTGGCATCCGGGTCCTTCTGCCCATCACGCGCGAAGACGGTCTGCTCGACTGGAGCGTGGCCACCCCCGACACCGAGATCGCCGAAGGCCTGTTCGGTCTGCCCGAGCCCGTCGGCGACGTGCTCGGGCCCATCGCGGTCAACGACGTCGATCTGCTGGTCATCCCCGCCGCCGCCGTGGACCAGCGCGGGATGCGACTGGGCTGGGGCCGCGGCTATTTCGACAAGACCCTCGGCTCGATGGAGAAATGCCCGCCGGTCTACGCCGTGATCTTCGACTCCGAGTACATCGACGACGTGCCCCGCGACGTGCACGACCAGCCCGTGACGGGTGTGGTCACCCCCACGCGGACGCTGGCGATCGCCGCCCCCACCGCCTGAACACCCGAAGGAACCCGATGCCCACCTACTCCTACGCCTGCAAACAGTGCGGTCATCGTTTCGACACCGTGCAGTCCTTCTCGGATGCCGCGCTGACCGAGTGCCCGGAGTGCGGCGGCGAGGTGCGCAAACAATACGGATCGATCGGGGTGACCTTCAACGGGTCGGGCTTCTACCGCACCGACTCGCGCACATCGTCATCGTCGAGCTCGTCGGGCGCAAGCAGTGGCGACTCGTCGTCATCCACGACATCATCGAAGTCGGAAACGAAGACGTCCGCTCCGTCCTCGGCCTCCTGAGCCCCGGTCGGCGCGGCAGAAGGGGAGCCAGCGCATGATCAAAGGATTCAAGGAGTTCATCCTCCGCGGAAACGTCATCGACCTCGCGGTCGCGGTCGTCATCGGGGCGGCGTTCACCGCGGTGGTCAACGCGATTGTCACGGCGCTGATCAACCCGTTGATCGAGATCTTCTACGTGCCGAACGAGAACGGCGAGTTCGGACCGAGCTTCACCGGCATCTACGGCCAAGAGGTGGTGTTCCCGCTCGGCGGTCTGCTCACCGCCGTCATCAGCTTCCTCGCCGTCGCGGTGGTGGTCTACTTCGTGTTCGTCTACCCGATGAACCACTGGAAGGCCCGCGCCGCCGCACGCGCCGGTGTCGCCGCCGCCGCGGCATCCGAGGAGCCGAAGCTGCCGACCGAGCAGGAACTGCTCGTGCAGATCCGCGACCTGCTGGAGCGCCAGAACAAGGCCTGACGTTCGACGGCGTCCGCGGCCGGAGTCTCTCCGACCCGGGCGCCGTAGGTCTTGGCTGCTCAGTAGTGGGGCGGGACGTCGCCGAACATGCGCTCGTCGTTGGGGCCGGATGCCAGGGGCTTCGACCCTCGACCCCGTTCGAGGTCATCGGCGGGGGCCGGCTCGGCCGTCGTGCCCGGCGCCGGGAGCAACCGCGCGCGCCGAGAGCCGCTCACGCGGACGACGGGCTGACGCGCGGGTGAGGTCTCAGCCTCGGACGCAGCAGAGGTGCCGGAGGCTTCGACGGGCTCAGCCTCCTCTGGCGCGGCGGAGGCCACCCCTGACGCGGAAGAGGTCCCTGAGCCTGTCGAAGGGACCGGGGCGACACGTTCGACGCCGCCCCCGACGGCATCCGGAGCATCGGTCATCGCGCGCTCAGCCGGGCAGGTCGAGCGACTCGGTCGTGGCATCGGGCGCGGCGGAGTCATCGGGCGCGACGCCGAGCAGCTCGGCGATCCGCGCGGCCACTCCCGCGGGGTCGCTGTACAGGTCGAACGCGTGCACGCGGACGTAATGCCAGCCCAGGCGGCGCAGGATCTGCGGCCGCAGCCGGAGCGTCTCGCGCAGCGATTCCCCGATCGTCTCGGGATCGCTCTCAGCCACGACGGCCTTGCCCTTGTAGCGCGCGACGAGCGGCAGCAGACCGCGATAGTCGACGTCGACCTCGACGCCGAGACGACGAAGCTCGCGCGCGAGGGCGCGGGTGAGCGGGTCGGCGAGGTCTTCGAGACGGCTCTCACGACCGCGCGAGGCGACGTTGCCGAGGATGCCCATGAGGGTGGCCGCGCCGTGCTCGAGGCGGCCGTCGTCGAACGCCGACGGGCGGATCGACGACACGATCACCATCGAGCGGCGCGCGCGGGTCATGCCGACCGTGAGCAGGCGCTCTCCATCGGGGGTCGACAGGTCGCCGAAGTCGCTGAGCACGCGCCCGTGGCGGGTGAGGCCGAAGCCGAGCGAGAACACCACGCGATCACGGCTCTCGGCCACCGACTCCTCGAGGGTGAGCACGGCGAAGGGCTCGGCGGCATCCCTCGAAACGAACTCCGCGACGTCGGAGCGGCCGGCCAGCGCCGCCACGACCGAGGCGCGGACGCGCTCGGCGTGCTTGCGACTCGCGGTGACCACCATGAGCGATTCGGAGGCGCGGTTGACGGCGTGCTCGACCACGAGGGTCACCACGCGGGCGACCTCGGCGTCGGGGCTCTCGACCGCGCCGCTGATGGGGTCGGGGGCGCCGACTCCCCCCTCGACGTAGTCGACGCTCAGGCTGCCGCGGCCCAGGTACGAACCGGCCCAGGGCAGCGAGACGATCTCGCCGCCGTAGAACGCGTCGTTGACCAGCTGCGAGAGGTCCTCTCCCCCGGCGCGGTAGCTGCGGGTGAGCGTCTCGACCGGCAGCAGCTCCGCGATGCGCTCGAAGACCGAGGTCTCATCGAACGGCACCTCGTCGGCGTCATCGGGCGCGGCGGCGATGGCGGCGCTCACACGGAAGGGCGTGGGCTTCTGCACGACAGGGTCGCCGAACAGCACGACCTGACGGGCCCGGCGCAGTGCCGGCGCCGCCTCGGCGAGGCAGAGGGCCGCGGCATCCGCGATGATCACGACATCGAAAGCCAGATCCTGCGGCACGTCGGGGACTTCGTAGGGCGAGGCGAGCCACACCGGCGCGAGGGTGCGCAGCAGGATGGGCGCGGCATCCGAGATCTCCTGCGCGGTGTGCAGTCCGTCCTTGAGGGCGCGCTTGAGGGCGACGGCCTCGTCGGCGTGGTCGACGATGCCGATGCGCCACTGCGTCGCCAGCTGCGCGGCGAGGAGCGGCCCCGCGGCCGCGGCGTGCGCCTCGTCGACCAGCCGGAAATCGCGTTCGAGACGGTCGACGACACTGGTGTTCGCGCCCAGCAGCGCTCGATCGGTGCGCAGCAGGTGCTCGAGCGCCGACTGCCACCACGCGAACTCCAGCTCCGCGCCGACCCGCTCCTCGGGCACGTGCCGCACCGAGAGCTCGACGAGCAACTGCTCGAGACCGAGGCGGGCCAGCTCCGAGCGCAGCTGCGCGCGCTCGACGAGGTTGTCGAAGAACGTCGACTCGGCGGCGAGCCCCGCGAGCGTGCGCACGAGGCGCTGCACCGGCAGCGTCGTCAGGCGCTCGGAGCCCTGACGGCCGAGGATCTGATCGAGTTCGCCGAGAAGGGCGTCGGTGCGCTGCCAGGCGACGTGGACGTCGGCCAATCCCAGGGGCACCTCGGGCGCGACACCGGCTTCGACCACGCGCTGCCACTCGGTTCGCTGCTGCTGAATGCGCACGAGCGCCTCGTACATGTCGGGAACGTGCACGCCCGGGCGCACGTACTCCTTGGACAGGCGCTTGAGGCGACGGCGGTTGGGCCCGCTCATCGGCGACGCGTCACGGCGCGGAGAATGCGCGTCGATCAGCTCGCCGAGCGGACGCTCGAACACCGTGGGGCTGAAGCGGTCGAGCGACTCGCGGATGCCCTGGAGCAGTTTGAGGTAGGCGCCCAGCTCCGACACGGTCTGGAAAGGACGCATCCGCGTCTTGGCGATCAGCTCGTACCCGCGCTCGAGCAGACGCGGCACCTCGTGGGCGTGCAGCTTCCCCGCGAGGTCGTGCGCCGCGCGCGCGTCCTCTGTGCGCGTGAAGCTGACGCCGTACCAGGGCGAATCGTCGGGTCCGAACCGGAACTCCCCCAGACGGGCCGCCATCGCGAGGGCCCGGGCCGCGGCATCCCGTCGTCCGGCGAGCTTCTCGAGCGTGGCGAGATCGAACCGCGCCTCGGTCGAGGGGGCGGGAGAGACGGATGCCAGCGACGTGAGCGCGCGCAGGACCTCGAGCGCCGAGACGCCCAGGGCCAGGTGCGGTTCGGTCACGGCGGAGCGGTAATCGCGCAGGACCGTGCGCAACCGCACCAGCGCGTCGTCGATCTCGGCGACCTTCGGCGGCTCGGCCTTCTCGTTGCGGCTGATGGCGCGGATGAGATCGCGGCGCACGTGGCCCGGCGAGACGGCGAGACCGGTGAGGCCGACCCCGGCGAGGCGGTGGCGGATGCCGTCGAGCGTCGAGCGTCGAGCGCTGACGACGAGCACGCGCTTGTTGTCGCGGACCAGCTGGCCGACGGCGTTGATGACGGTCTGGGTGCCGCCCGTGCCGGGCAGGGTGTGCACGGCGAGGGAGTGGCCGGCGCCGATGCGGGCGAGCACGCGCTCCTGCTCGGCGTCGGCGTCGAGCAGCAGGGTGTCGGCCGCGGGGGTCCGCTCGTCCGGGCTCACGATCGCGGGGTCGTCGCGGCGCACCGTGATCCGAGCCCGGTCGTCGTGGTGCCCGGCGAGCGCGTTCAGCAGTGTGTCGTCGAGGTGCTGGGTGTCGCGGGCCATGCCCGACGCGACATCGGCGAAGGACGAGATGACCAGACGCGGGTGCACGACGAAGGTCGGCACGTGGGTGGTCAGACGGCGGATGTGGTCGATGACCGGCTGCGGCTTGAAAACGCCCTGGTCGTAGGCGAGGCCGGCCAGCGCCGCGCTGTCGATCTGGATGCCGAGGTGCGTGCGGAAGGCGCGCGCGAGCTCGGGGTTCATCACGAACGCGCCGTGGAGTTTCACCTCGAAGTCGCCGTGGTGGCGGCGGATGGCGAGCGGACGCAGCAGCACGGGGGCCGACCACTCCACTCCCCCGATCTTCCAGGCCGACAGGCCCACAGCCAGATGCACCGGTTCGAGACCGCGCGCGGTGCGCAGCTCGACGTTCTTCGCGGTGATGCGCTCGGCGGCCAGACGCGCCGTACGCAGCGCCACCTCATCGCGGAAGAGGTTGGACAGCATGGTTGCGCGACCCGTGATGAACTGCGGGAGGGAGCCCGGGTGCGCCTTGGTGATGTCGATCCCGGCGTCGCGCGCGTCGTCGAAACGCAGAAGGGTCGATCGTCCGCCCAGGGCCGCCGCCTCCGCGCGGATGCGGTCGCGCTCGGGGTCGGCGACGTGGCGGACCACGATGCCGGGCTCCGACAATCGCAGCTCGCCCGGATCGACGGACGAACCCGTCTCGTCTCCGTCGGTACCGCTCACGGCACCGTCCTCAGCTCGCCACACACCTGCCAGACTAAGCCGGGCACCTGTGGATCGCTTGCAGTGGGGGCGAGTTTCGCGGTAATCGGCGACACGCCGCCCCACCGGCGATTCCTCCCCAGCGGGCAGGTCAGCGGCATCCTCCACCGATCGCCCGTACACCCCGGGCGTCGGAGTTCGCGCCTCGTGAAGATGGGCCCATGAACAGAGTCACCAGCACCGAATACGACAGTCCCGTCGGACCGGTCCTCCTCACCTTCGTCGACGACGCCCTGGTGCGCCTGCACGTCGCCCACGAGGGCATCGACAGCGCCCGCGCACAGATCGCGCAGCGACTCGGGGTGCTGCCCGACCCCGACCCCTCCTGCGGCGACCATCTCGCCCGTCAACTCGACGAGTACTTCGCCGGCGCGCGTCGGTCGTTCGAGGTGCCACTCGACTGGCGTCTGGTGCGCGGGTTCACCCGGAGCGCACTCGAGGCGTCGCAGCAGATCCCCTACGGCGAGGTGGCCTCGTACGGCGAGGTCGCCGCGCTCGCCGGGGCACCTCGCGCGGCACGAGCCGTGGGCACCGCGTGCGCGTCGAGCCCGTTCTCGATCGTCGTGCCGGTGCACCGGGTCGTGCGCGCCGACGGGTCCATCGGCGAGTACGGGGGCCACCCCGAGGTGAAGGAGTACCTGCTCTCGCTCGAAGACGAAGCGGCGCGCGCGGACGGTCTGCGCGCGCGAGCGTGATCGCGGGGAGCGGGTGCGGCCGGCTCGGGTGGCGAATCAGCGCGAGCGTGATCGCGGGGAGCGGGCGCAGCCGGCTCGGGTGGCGAATCCGCGCGATAAGAAGCGCCACGGACCGCGCATCGTGAAGACGGATGCCGTCGCCCGGCGCCGCCGGGGCTGGGCGACGGCATGGCGGGCGGCACGACCACGCCCGGCCGTATGGCGGGCGGCACGACCACGCACGGCGGCATGGCGGGCGGCACGACCACGCCCGGCCGTCGCGTGCTGCGAGGGCCGGGCGTCGTCGGGGGTGCGACCGCGTCTGCTCAGTGGTTGGACGCCTTCTCGGCACCGAAGCCGGTGAGCGAGCGCACGTCCATCTCCGCGGCTTTGCGCCGGTCCTCGGCGGTGCGTGAGGTGACCGATCCCAGCCAGCCGAGGAAGAACCCGAGCGGGATCGACACGATCCCAGGGTTGTTCAACGGCCAGATCGCCACTCCCGTGTCGACGAACACGCTGGTCGGCGTTCCCCAGAACACGGGCGAGAGGAAGATCAGCACGAGGGCCGAACCGAGGCCGCCGTACATGCTCCACACCGCGCCGCGCGTGGTGAACCTGCGCCAGAAGAGCGAGAACAGGATGGTCGGCAGGTTCGCCGACGCGGCGACCGCGAAGGCGAGTGCGACCAGGAACGCCACGTTCTGCCCCTGCACGCCGATGCCGCCGAGGATCGCGAGCACGCCGATGACGATCACCGTGCGGCGGGCGACCTTGACCTCGCCGTCGGGCGGGACGTCACCCTTCTTCACCACGTTGGCGTAGATGTCGTGCGCGAACGAGGCCGCGGCCGTGATGGTGAGACCGGCGACCACCGCCAGGATGGTCGCGAAGGCCACGGCCGAGATGAATCCGAGCAGGAGCGGACCGCCCAGGGCGAAGGCGAGCAGCGGAGCGGCGGCGTTGACCCCGCCGGGGGCGGCGAGGATCGCCTCCGACCCGACGAGCGCACCGGCGCCGTAACCGAGCACGAGCGTGAGGATGTAGAACAGCCCGATCAGCCAGATCGCCCAGACGACCGAGCGACGTGCCTCCTTGGCGGTCGGCACCGTGTAGAAGCGCATGAGCACGTGCGGAAGGCCCGCGGTGCCCAGCACGAGAGCCAGCGCGAGCGAGATGAAGTCCCACGGGTTCTTGCCGTACTGCAGTCCCGGCGCGAGCACCGCGTCGCCCTTCGGCGAGGCCGCGACGGCGCTCTCGAGCAGGGTGTTCAGGCTGAAGCCGTTGATGGCGAGAACCCACACCGTCATCACGACCGCGCCGCCGATGAGCAGGAACGCCTTGACGATCTGCACCCAGGTGGTGCCTTTCATCCCGCCGATGAGCACGTAGACGATCATCAGGATGCCGACCACGGCGACGACGATCGACTGCCCGACGCGCTCGGTGATACCCAACAGCAGCGACACGAGCCCGCCGGCACCGGCCATCTGCGCGAGGAGGTAGAAGAAGCACACCGCCAGCGTCGTGATCGCGGCCGCCATGCGAACAGGTCGCTCCTTCAGACGGAACGACAGCACGTCGGCCATCGTGAACTTCCCGGTGTTGCGCATGAGCTCGGCCACCAGCAGCAGCGCGACCAGCCACGCCACGAGGAACCCGATGGAGTAGAGGAAGCCGTCGTAGCCGTTGATCGCGATCGCGCCGACGATGCCGAGGAACGATGCGGCCGAGAGGTAGTCGCCGGCGATGGCGAATCCGTTCTGGGGGCCGGTGAACGAGCGCCCGGCGGCGTAGTAGTCGGCGGCGGTCTTGCTGTTGCGGCTGGCGCGGATGACGATGAACAGCGTCACGGCGACGAACGCACCGAAGATCGAGATGTTCAGCACCGGGTTGTTCTCGACCGTCTGCGCGGCCGCGTCGAGCTGGGCGAGGACGACGTTCACGACCGACCTCCCTCGGCGCGCTCGAGCTCGGCGCGCAGGGCTTCGGCCCCGGGGTCGAGGCGGCGGTTCGCGTAGGCGACGTACCCCATGGTGATGGCGAACGTGGTCACGAACTGTCCGAGGCCGAACAGCAGCCCCACGGTGATCGCGCCCGACACCGGCTGCGCCATGAAACCCGGGGCGAAGGACGACAGCAGGACGTAGACGAAGTACCAGACGAGGAATGCCACGGCCAACGGGAAGACGAAGCTGCGCTGCCGCCTCTTCAACTCCTGGAACGGGGCGGACTCCTCGACCGCGATGTAGTCGACGCCGTCCTTGTGGATGTCGTCGAGGGGACGATCCGTCATGTGGCCTCCTTGCCTCATGAATCCGGCGCAGCACTGCGCCGGCGGGGGGTGTGTGACCGGGTTCTGAGAACGCTCCCGGTGGTAGGGTCGACGCTACGAAACGCGGCGACGAGGCCGTCACCCCCGGAAGTAGGTAGTGCGTGGGAGCACCATCCTCTCTTCGAGACGACGCGAGCCTGATGACGCACGCCGTCGCCGAACTCGCCCGTCGCACGCACTTCCCCGTCGCCTTCGGCGGTCTGGAGCACGACGGCGCGGTGCACGTCAGCTCCATCGTCGGGGCCCGCACCCGCAGCATCGAGGGTCTCGTCGTGCACGCCTCGCGCGGCCTCGGTGGCCGGGCGCTCATCGAGCGGCGTCCGCGGATGACCCTCGACTACCGCACGTCCCGGACCATCACGCACGACTACGACCGGGCGATCCTCGGCGAGGGCATCGCGACGCTGTTCGCGGTGCCCGTGCTCGTCGGCGGGTCGGCGCGGGGGGTGCTGTACTGCGGATCGTGGGCGCAGACGCCGATCGCCGAGCTGCAGGCACGTCCGGCCCTCGACGTCGCCGGGGAACTCGGCACCGAACTGCGCGTCCGCGCGGAGGTGCAGCGTCGACTCGCCACCGCCCCCGCGCCCGAGGGGGGCCTCGGCGCCGGGGCACGCGAGGAGATCCGCGAGAGCTACGCGCAGTTGCGCAGCATCGCCGCCACCGTCGGCGACACCGAGGTGCGACGCCGTCTGGAAGACATCGAGGCGCGACTCGCGGCTCTCACCGGCGACGCCCCCGCCGCGGCCGTCGACTCCGACCTGCACCTGTCGCGGCGCGAGATCGACGTGCTGGCGTGCGCGGCGGTAGGCTCCACCAACGGTGAGATCGCGGCATCCCTGGGTCTTCGCGAGACCACCGTGAAGTCGTATCTCGCCTCGGCGATGTCGAAGCTCGACGCCTCCACCCGGCACGCCGCCGTGACGCGGGCGCGCCGCGCGGGGCTGCTTCCCTGACGCCTGAACGGCCGGTGGGAGAACCCTGGCAATGGCGGCGAGAGGTTGAGGATGCCGCCGATTCTCGGCATCGTGGCTGGCTCCTGTCGTCGATCAGAGAAGGAGAGTCACCCATGCTGACGCTCACCGAAGAGGCCACGACCGCCGTCAAGACCATCACCGCGCAGTTCCCCGACGCCGCCCAGGGCGGCGTACGGATCGCCGGGGCCGGGTCGCCCGAGTCGCAGTTCGCGCTCTCGGTCGTCGGGGCCCCCGAGCCCGCCGACACGGTCGTGGAGAACGCGGGTGCGCGGGTCTTCCTCGACACCGACGCCGCCGCCGTCCTCGATGACCGCGTGCTGGACGCGCAGATCGACCCCCAGGGCTCCGTGCAGTTCGCCGTGACCAACGCCGCCTGACGCCCTCCCCGCGTGAACGATGCCCCGGCCGCGTGCCGGGGCATCGTCATGTCCCGGAAAGCGTGCGGGCCGAGGTCGTCGCGTGCCCTTCAGGTCGGAGAGACGCGGGCGGCAGCGCTGCCGCGTAGACGACGAGCTCAGCCGCGCAACCGGCGGTCGAGCCGCATCCGGTCAGCCGCGGAAGACGACGATCTCGTCGTTGGCGACGTCGTAGACGAACTGCAGCGCCGTACCCGCGGGGAAGTCGGTCTGCGCGCGCTCGGGCGAATCCTCTCGCAGGAACATCGTGGAGCTCGGCGGGAAGACCCCCGCACCGCAGATGCTCATCAAGAACGAGTCCCCGCTGTAGGAGAACCCTCCGCTCTCCGCGGATTCGAGGAGGACGGGCTGCCAGATCGTCATGCAACGGGAGGTGTTCTCCGCGCTCTGATACGGGGGCAGGGTGATCACCCGGTACCCCTCGAACTCCTCGTAGGCGGTGATCTCACCGGTGATCCCCTGCGTCAGCGCGCTCGGAACCCGGAACGACGGGTCCGGTGACAGCCGCGCGATCTGCGCCGCCCCGGTCTGCAGCGGATCCGTCTGGACGCGCTGGACGACGGTCACGACCGTGGCGAGGGTAGCGAGGACGAGGCCCGCCGCGGCCAGCAGGATCACCGTCGAACGGCGCAGGCGCGGCAGGGTGAACCGTGGCGAGGAGGGTGCGGCATCCGGGATCCGGTCCTCTGCGGGAAGGACGGCGTCCTCACCGCCCACCTCCCTGGCGGTCGAGTCCTGCTCGAGCGCTCTCGCCTCGACCGTGACCGCGCGCTCTTCGAGCTCGATCAGCCGACGCATGGCGGCGGGGTCGGCCGAGATGTCCGCCGCGGGCGAGTAGGCCCGGCGGCGCAGGTGAGCGAGTTCGGCGTCTTCGTCGATCGACATGAGGCGATTCAATCAACACCGGCGACGCGCGTCGCGCGCCGGACCGGATCGGACGCCGGAAAAACCCGGTCCGTCGACCGACATCGTGACGGTCGCGGACTCATCGGCCGGTGAAGCGCGGGGGGCGCTTGGCCTGGAACGCCGCGAAACCCTCGCGGTAGTCGGGGGTACGGGCGAGGACTGCCTGTGCACGGTTCTCGAGCGACATCGCCGCCCACAACCCGAGCTTCTCGTCGCGGATGGCCGCGACTAGGTGCTTGCTCGCGCGGAACGCCTCGGTCGGTCCCGCCGCCGCGCGACGGGCGGCGAGCGCGGTGGCATCCTGCACCTCGGATGCCGGCACCACCCGAGAGAAGAGTCCGGCGCGCACAGCTTCCTCACCGGTCAGCAGACGGCCGGTGTAGATGAGATCCAGCGTGGCGTGCGAGCCGAGGCGCTCGACGAACAGGCTGTGTCCCCCGGAGTCGAGGACCGCCCCCAGCGCGGCGAAGGGCGAACCGATCTTCGCGGTGTCGGCGACGAAGACGACGTCGGTGGCGATGAGCAGGCCGAGCCCGACGCCCAGGCACGCGCCGTGGGCGACCGCGAACGTCGGCGCCGGAAAGGCCGCCATCCGGCGCAGCAGCGGGGTGAGGGTGCCGTCGAGGTATCCGGCGACGTCGTCGGTGGCCGGGTCGACGCCCGAGATGTCGCGCCCGGCGCAGAACGACGGGCCCTCGCCGCGCAGCAGCACGGCGCGCGCCTCGTCGGCCTCGGCACGGTCGTATGCGTCGGCGAGCGCGTGCAGGTCGTCGAGACCCAGCGCGTTGCGGCGCGCGGGGGCGTCGAGGGTCACGGTGGCGAGCCCGTCGGCGAAGGCGTAGTCGATCACGGCATCCCTCAGCCGTCGTAGTCGACGCGTACAGCGTCGGACGTCGGATGGGACTGACAGGTGAGGACGAACCCGCGCTCGATCTCGTCGGGTTCGAGGGCGTAGTTCTCGGTCATCGCCACGGAGCCCTCGATCACGCGCGCGCGGCAGGTGCCGCACACGCCTCCGGCGCACGCGAACGGCACGTCGGGGCGGACGCGGAGGGCGGCGGCCAGGATCGTCTCGTTCGCCGCGACCGGGCTGTCCACGTGCGCCGCCTGCCCGTCGAGGGTGAAGAAGATCGAGCGGACGGGCTCGTCGGCGCGCACCCGCACGGCACGCGCTCCCCCCGTCTGCGCGGGAGAGTCGGCGTCACCGGCGGTGAACAGCTCGAAGCGCACGCGCTCCCCCGGCACCCCGGACTCGGCGAGCACCTGACGGCAGAGCTCGACGAGAGCGAAGGGTCCGCAGAGCAACCACTCGTCGACGGATGCCGGATCGATCAGCCGCGACAGGATCAGGCGGAGGCGCTCGTGGTCGAGACGACCCGAGAAGACGGGAGCGACGCGCTGCTCCCGCGAGAGCACGTGGTGCAACGTCACGCGCGCGGGATGCTGATCCTTGAGGTCGGCGAGCTCGTCGACGAACATCACGTCGGTCGAGGAACGGTTGACGAAGACGATCGTCACGCGCGCATCGGCGGAACTCTCGAGCACACTGGCGGCGAGCGCCATGATCGGGGTGATGCCGGACCCCGCGGCGATCGCGACGACGTGACCGCCGGCCGGCGCCCGCGAGACGAAGGTGCCCCGGGGGCTCATGACCTCGATCTCATCTCCGGGCCGGAGACTCTCGTGGACCCACCGGGAGAATCGCCCGTCGGGGTCGCGTTTGACGCCGACGCTGATGGTCCCGCGGGTGGGCGGCCGGCACAGCGAGTACGAGCGGCGGAGGTCGTGGCCGTCGACGGTGGCGCGGAGGGCGACGTACTGCCCGGGCGCGTAGGCGAAGGCGTCCGCGAGGGCGTCGGGGACCGCGAGGGTCACCTCCACGGACGTCGCGGTCAGCGGGCGCACCTCGGCGACGCGCAGGGGGTGGAAGCGGGCGCGGGAACGCGGGACGGGGTCGGCCACCGCGGGACCGGGGGTCGTGGCATCCGTGAGGCTCATCACAGGGCCTTGAAGTGGTCGAAGGGTTCGAGGCACGCGCGGCATTCCCAGAGGGACTTGCACGAAGTGGAGCCGAAGCGCGACACCTCTCGGGTGTCGAGGGAGCCGCACCGGGGGCACGCGACGCTGAGCGCGAGGCGGATGGGGCCGGCGGGGGCGCGTCCGGTGGGCGGGGCGATGCCGTACGCGGTGAGCTTGCGGCGGCCGGCTTCGCTCATCCAGTCGGTGGTCCAGGCCGGGGTCAGCGTCGTGCGCACCACGACGTGGTCGTATCCGGCCGAGGTCAGGGCGAGGAGGATGTCGTCGCGGATGGCCTCGACCGCGGGGCATCCGGAGTAGGTGGGCGTGATGGTGACGGTCACGCTGTCGTCGTCGAGGCGCACCTCGCGCAGGACGCCGAGGTCGTCGATGGTGAGCACGGGCACCTCGGGATCGACGACGGCGGCGACAATCGCCCGTGCGTGCTCGACGGTCGCGGTCACCACGTCGCCCCCGGGTGTCGGCGTGCCAGCACCTGCATCTCGGCGAGCAGCGGACCGAAGGCGGGGTGATGGATGCCGCGGCGCCCCCCGGCCGAGGAGGCGGCCACGTCGGGATGGGGCACGTCCTCCTCGGCGAGCACGGCGTCGATCACGGCATCCGCTCGCGCGCGGAGGGTCGAGGGGCGCACCGCCACGCCCTCGAGACGGTCGTGCAGAGCGTCGTCGCGGAACAGCTCGTCGAGGAAGGGCCAGGTGTCGTCGAGGGCGACGAGCAGACGCCGACGCGACTCGTCCGTGCCTCCGGCGAGGCGCAGCATCCACTGCACGGCGTGGTCGCGGTGGTAGTCGACCTCTTTCTCGGCCTTGGCGGCGACGGCTGCCAGGACCGGGTCGGCGGATGCCGTGAGGTCGCGGTACAGCTCGAGGAGGTACGTCGACGCCAGCAGCTGCCGCACGATCGTGTGCGCGAAGTCGCCGTTGGGAAGCTCGAACAGCCAGGCGCTGCGGAACTCCGCTTCGTCGCGGCCGTAGGCGAGATCGTCTTCGGAGCGGCCGTCGTGGCTGCCGGCGTACCGCAACAGGGAACGCGCGTGGCCGAGGAGGTCGAGCGCGATGTTGCCCAGGGCGACGTCCTCCTCGAGCTCGGGGGCGCGGGCGATCCACCCGCACAGGTTCTGCGCGAGGATCAGCGCGTCGTCGCCGAGGCGCAGCGCGTACGCGGCGACGTCGGGGTCGCTCGCCCGCTCGTCGCCGCCCAGCAGCTCGGCGGAGAGTTCGCGCGCGTCGACCGAGACGTCGCCGTGGGGGGCGTCGCCGCGGGGTGCGGGCCCGGGGGCTTCGACGGGCTCAGCCACCGGCGCGGCAGGCGCTCCAGGTCCCTGAGCCTGTCGATGGGACCGGGACCCGTGGACCGAGGTGCTCACAGGTGCGGCACCCCCTCGGACGCGGTGTACGAGACCGCGTGCCGGTAGTTCTTTCCCGCCGCCGATTCGAAGAAGGCGCCCTTGGCTCCCGGGTCGCTGGTGGTCACGGCATCCGAGGGGACGACCCAGATCGACACGCCCTCTCCGCGGCGCGTGTAGAGGTCGCGGGCGTTGCGCACGGCGAGCTCGGCGTCGGGCGCGTGGAGCGAGCCGACGTGCACGTGGCTCAGGCCGCGGCTCGCGCGCACGAAGACCTCCCAGAGCGCCCAGGTCTCGGCGGGGCTGCCGCCCGGCGTGGCCATCAGGCGGCCACCGTCTCAGCGCGGGCGGCGTTCTTCTTCGCCGCATAGGCGGCCGCGGCCTCGCGCACCCACGCGCCCTCCTCATGCGCGTCGCGGCGGTGCTGCAAGCGGGCCGTGTTGAGCGGTCCCCGGCCGGCGAGCACCTCGTGAAACTCGGTCCAGTCGATCTCGCCCATCTCGTAGCGCCCCGTCTCGTCGTCGAAACGCAGATCGGGATCGGGCAGCGTCACCCCCAGCACGGCCGCCTGCGGTACGAGCATCGACACGAAGCGCTGCCGGAGGTCGTCGTTGCTGAAGCGCTTGATGTTCCACGCCATCGACTGCGCCGAGTTGGGCGAGTCGTCGTCGGGCGGTCCGAACATCATCAGGCTCGGCCAGTACCAGCGGTTCACGGCGTCCTGCGCCATCTCCCGCTGGGCGTCGGTGCCCCGCATCAGCGTGAGCAGGATCTCGAACCCCTGACGTTGGTGGAACGACTCCTCCTTGCAGATGCGCACCATCGCCCGGGCGTACGGGCCGTAGGAGGCGCGGCACAGGGGCACCTGGTTGCAGATCGCGGCGCCGTCCACGAGCCAGCCGATGGCGCCGACGTCGGCCCAGGTCGGGGTGGGGTAGGTGAAGATCGACGAGTAGCGTGCCTTTCCGTCGACCAGCTGCTGCGTCATCTCGTCGCGCGTGATGCCGAGGGTCTGGGCGGCGGAGTAGAGGTAGAGGCCGTGCCCCGCCTCGTCCTGCACCTTGGCGAGCAGGATCGCTTTGCGCTGCAGGCTCGGGGCACGGGTGATCCACGCCCCCTCGGGCTGCATGCCGATGATCTCGGAGTGCGCATGCTGCGAGATCTGCCGGATGAGCGTGCGGCGGTACGCCTCCGGCATCCAGTCGCGGGGCTCGATACGGCCATCGGCCTCGATGAGGGCGTCGAACAGCGCCTCGCCGTCGTGCACATCGGGGGCGGGTGCGGTCATCGTCATCGTCGACTCCTTTTACAGACCGATCGTTCGGTAAAAGTCTAGCGGGGGCCGCTTCGACCCGCTACGTGGCGTGCGCGTGCCCTGGCTGCGCGGGACCGGCCCCGCAATCGAGGTCCCTGAGCCTGTCGAAGGGACCGGCGCCCGCGCACGCGCCGGAGGCTTCGACGAGCTCAGCCACCGGCGTCGAAGGGACCGGCACCCGCGCACGCGCCGGAGGCTTCGACGAGCTCAGCCACCGGCGTCGAAGGGACCGGCACCCGCTACACGCCGGAGGTCGCCGGATCACGCGAGCACCGCCGCCGGCTGCCACGTCTTTGCCACGAGCGTCAGCACGTCGTACTGNCGTCGCGCTGGTTGCGGATCACGGCATCCCACCGCACCTCGCCGTACTCGTCGGTCTCGCGCGGGGTGATCTGCTTCGCCGTCAGCGCGACGCGGATGCGGTCTCCCGGCGACACGGGGGTGACGAAACGCAGGTTCTCCAGGCCGGAGTTGGCCAGCACCGGCCCCGGCGCGGGGTCGACGAACAGCCCCGCCGCCCACGACACGAGCAGGTAGCCGTGCGCGACGCGCCCCGGGAAGAAAGGGTTCGCCGCGGCCGACTCCTCGTCCATGTGCGCATAGAAGGTGTCGCCGGTGAACCGCGCGAACACCTCGATGTCGTCGAGGGTGACCTCGCGCTCGGCCGACTCCACGGCATCCCCGATCCGAAGATCCGACAGAGACTTCCGGAAGGGGTGGATGCCGGTGGTGTCTGTGTCGGCTCCCGGATGCCACACCCCGGTCAACGCGGTCAGCATGCGCGGCGAGCCCTGGATCGCGGTCCGCTGCATGTGGTGGAGCACCGAGCGGATGCCGCCGAGCTCCTCGCCGCCGCCCGCGCGGCCGGGGCCGCCGTGCACGAGGTGGGGAACCGGTGCGCCGTGGCCGGTGGAGGTGCGGGCGTCGTCGCGGTCGAGGAAGAGCACGCGACCGTTCATCGCGCCCATGCGGGTGAGCAGTTCGATCGCGACGTCGGGGTCGTGGGTGGCGACGCTGGTGACGAGCGACCCGCCGCCCCGGCTGACGATGGTCGCGGCATCGGCGACGGCGGTGTATTCGACGATGCTGGCGACCGGCCCGAACGCTTCGACGTCGTTGACGGCCGGGGTCGCGGCATCCGAGAAGGCCAGCAGCATGGGCTGGAGGAAGGCGCCGTCGGCGGGCGTGCCCTCGGGCGCCTCGGCGGATCCCACCACGAAGCGCCCACCGGCGTCGGTCAGAACGCGAACCTGCCGGAGCACCTCATCGCGCTGGTCCATCGAGACCACTGGCCCCATCGTCACCCCCTCGACCCGCGGGTCGCCGATGACCACGCGCTCGGCGATCTTCGCGCGCAGGGCTGCGGCCACGGCATCCGTCATCCCCGTCGGCACGATCGCGCGACGGATCGCGGTGCACTTCTGCCCCGCTTTGGTGGTCAGCTCCACCAGCAGCTGCTTCACGTACGCGTCGAACTCCGGGGTGCCGGGCACCGCGTCGGGGCCGAGGATGGAGGCGTTGATCGAGTCGGTCTCACTCGTGAAGCGCACGCCGGGCTTCGCCTGGGCGCGCAGGCGCTCGGCAGTGGACGCACTCCCGGTGAACCCCACGGTGTCGCCGACGTCGAGCAGATCGAACAGGCCCGGGACCCCGCCGCTCACCAGCTGCAGCGCCCCCTCGGGCAGCAGCCCCGTCTCGACGACCATGCGCACCCACGCCTCGGCGATGTAGGCCGTCGGGGTCGCGGGCTTGACGATCGTGGGAAGACCCGCGAGGAAGGCCGGTGCGAACTTCTCGAGCGCGCCCCACATGGGGAAGTTGAAGGCGTTGATCTGCACCGCGATGCCCGATAGCCGCGTGTACACGTGCCGGCCCAGGAACGACCCGTCCTTCGACAGCGGCTCGACCGGACCGTCGAGCACCACCCCACTCGCGGGCAGCTCGCGACGCGCCTTCGACGAGAGGGTGAAGAGCACGCCGATGCCGCCGTCGATGTCGCTGAGCGAGTCGCGACGGGTGGAGCCGGAGCGCATCGACAGCGCGTACAGCTCCTCGCGGCGTTCGTTCAGCGCGATCGCGAGGTTCTTCAACACCATGGCGCGCTGGGGGAAGGTCAACGACCCGAGGCTTCTCCGGCCCTCGCGGCGGGCGTAGGCGACCGCGCCGACCAGATCGAGACCGCGAGTACTGACCCGCACGATCTCCTCGCCCGTGGAGGCGTCGCGCACTCCGGCGGCGTCGGGATCCTCCGCGGGCGTCCACCACGCTCCACTCACGTAGCTGGGGAGAAACGTCATCCTTCACTCCATTCGTAGAAACCTCGGCCGGTCTTGCGGCCCAGGTGCCCCTGGGCGACGAGCTCTCGCAGCAGCGCGGGCGGGGTGAAGCGCGCACCGAACGCGCGCTCGAGTTCTTCGGCGATCCCCAGCCGCACGTCGAGACCGACCACGTCGGTCGTGCGCAGGGGGCCCATCGGATGCCGATAGCCCAGCTCCATCGCCGTGTCGATGTCGCGCGCCGAGGCGACACCCTCCTCGAGCATGCGGATGGCCTCGAGGCCCAGGGCGACGCCGAGGCGGCTGGAGGCGAAGCCCGGCGTGTCGCGCACGACGACGGCGGTCTTGCCGATGGCCTCGACCCACTGCGTCGCTCGCTCGATCACCCCCGGGTGCGTGCGCGCGCCGGTCACGACCTCGACCAGCGCCGAGGACGGCACGGGGTTGAAGAAGTGCAGACCGAGGAACCGCTCGGGGTGCGCGAGCGATGCGGCGAGCGCGTCGATCGAGATCGAGGAGGTGTTGGATGCCACGACCGCGGCCTCGTCGACGACCTCCGCTATCCGCCGGAGGGCGTCGAGCTTGAGGGTTCGATCCTCGGGGACGGCCTCGACGACGAGCCCGGCACCGGCCAGCGCGGCGAGATCGGTGCCGAGGGTGAGGGTGTCGGCATCCGGAACCGTCCTCCCCCGCGCCGCGGAGCGGTCGAGAGCCGTCTCGACGCGGGAGCGCGCTTGGGCGGCGGCCGCGGCGTCGCGCTCCACGACGTGCACGCGGGCACCGGCGAGCAGGAAGGCGTGGGCGATGCCGGCTCCCATGCGACCTCCGCCGAGCACGCCGACGGTGGCGGGGAGGGATGCCGCAGCCGCGGCGCCCGTAGCCTCGCGAGCCGCGCAGGAGTCGGGAGGGCCGCTAGCCGCGGCGGAGTCGAGGCGACCGCGAGCCGCGGCGGACTCAGGACGGGGAGGGAGAGCCGGGGCGCCGTGGAGGGTCATCGCTTCTTCCTCTCGAGGAACGCGGTCATGCGGGCGCGTTTGTCGGCGGTGTCGAACAGCTCGGCCTGCAGCTCGCCGTCGATCGCAGGGTGCGCGGCTCTCGGTGCGAGCAGGGCGCGCTTGGTGAGGATGGTGGCGCGGGCGGAGTTCTGCGCGATCCGGTCGACGGTCCCGTGGGCGGCATCGAGCAGGGCGTCGGGTTCGTGCACGCTCGACAGCAGCCCCCAGGCCAGGGCCTCGTCGGCGTCGATCACGCGCGTCGTCAGCAGCAGTTCGCTCGCTCGGGCGTGGCCCACGATCTCGGGCAGACGCCAGGCGGCACCCGCGGCGGCGATGATGCCGAGACCGGGTTCGGGGTTGCCGAAGCGCGCGCGCGGCGTACCGAGACGGATGTCGGCGGCGTACGCGAGCTCCGCTCCCCCGCCCAGGGCGAACCCGTCGACGGCGGCGATCACGGGCATCGGCAGGCGGCGGATGCGGTCGAAAGCGGTGGCGTTGATGCCCCGGCGCGCGTCGTCGGCCGTGCGCTCGCGCAACTCGGCGATATCGGCGCCGGAAGCGAAGATCCCGCCCGCACCGGTGAGGATCAGCGTGCGCGGATGCCGCTCGAGCTCCGCGCAGAGCGCGTGCAGCTCGTCGATCATGGCCCGGTCGATCGCATTGCGGCGGTCGGGGCGGTCGAGGGTGGCGACGACGCGGTCGTCCGCCAGCGCGACCCGCAGACGCGGTGTTCCCTGCTCGACAGGGGTGCGCGCACCGCCGGTGCGAACCGCGTCCGACATCGCCCCTCTCTTCCCCGCCGACGTCGGCGGATCGCACGACCTCGACGTCGAGTTTCAGACCGATCGTTCAGTAATCATGCCAGGTCAAGGCGCCGGCAGCAACGCGCACCACGGCATCCCCGACCCTCCCGAGCGCACGCCGCTCGCACGCGGCGGATCACCGGCCTCATCGGACGAGCGATTCCGAGTGCGGTGAGGGGGACGACCGCTCGTCGCGACCCGACGATGATCGAAGAAACGGTGCCCCCGACAGGATTCGAACCTGCGACGCCCGCGTTAGGAGTGCGGCGCTCTATCCCCTGAGCTACGAAGGCGGGATGCGACCAGTTTAGTGCGCGGCGGTCGGCGGGTCGGGTGCGCGTTCATGGACCACTTCGGCGGGTGTGCGATGCGGGGCGGGTGAGTGTCTCAGTCGGCGGTATCCCGGGCGCCCACGCGATGACGCAGCCCCTCGATGAGCCCGTCGTCCCAGCGGCCGGGCTCGGCCGGCGTCGCCTGGCGCACGTCGACACCGTCGGGACCGACGGTCGCCACGCACAGCAACAGCGACTCCAGCACGTGACCGTCGTGCGCGTCGCGCCGCAGCACCGATGCCGACGGGTCGCTCGTCGCGTGCGCCACGACGTCGAGCCACGGCATCCACCAGTCGTCACCGTTCCCGATGCCCGCGCGACGGAACTCGTCGAGCCAGCGCCCGATCCGCGGGGTCGCCGGGTCGTCGACCGCGTGGTGGGCGACCATGTGGGTGCCGGGCGCGATCCGCGTGCGGCGGGCCTCGAGGCCGTCCCACTCCACGAGGTGGGCGCCGTCGGCATCCACCTCGACGAGGTTGAACCCCCGCGTGTCCGGACGCTCCGGGATGCCGGCTCCCACCGCATCGAGTGGGATGCTGCCGCGGCTGACGACCTCGTCATCGGAACGAGAAGACAGGTCCTGCCGGTTGAGCAGCACCGCCAGTCGTCCCGCGTCGGGGTCGACGGTCAGCCAGGCACCGCCCGCGCGGTCGTCGCGAACGCCCAGGATGCCGCCGCGCTCCGGCCACCACGGTCCGAGACCGCGCCATGGCCGGTCGCGCTCCTCATCGCGGACGGCGAGCAGGCGAACGGGCTCGCCCGCGGTCTCCGGAACGTCGATCACGACCGTGCACATTCCGTCCACGCTACCCGCGCGCGGGCGCCGCGGGCTCCCCCGACCATCGCACCCGCCACCCCGTCGGGCGGCCAGGCTTGCGACCCGAAGCACCCCGTTTCCGGCGGTGATGCACGGCGCGCTCTCGTGACACGCCCGTGCGCGTGACACGGCGCGTGCGCCGGGTCGCCCCGCCGCGACAGCCGACCTGGAAGACTGGGCCCATGTTCGTCGTGGTGGGAGTGACCGGCGGCATCGCCGCGTACAAGACCGTCAGCCTCGTGCGGTTGCTCGTGAAGGCGGGGCACGACGTGCACGTCGTCCCCACCGCCGACGCGCTCCGGTTCGTCGGTCTGCCGACGTGGGAGTCGCTCAGCCGCAACCCCGTCACGACGTCGGTGCACGACGACGTCGCGAGCGTGCGCCACGTCGCCCTCGGGCAGTCGGCCGATCTCGTCATCGTCGCCCCCGCCACCGCCAACACCCTCGCCGCGATGGCCGCGGGACTGGCATCCGATCTGCTCGGCACGACGCTGCTCGCCACGACCGCTCCGGTGGTCGTCGCCCCGGCGATGCACACCGAGATGTGGCGGCACCCGGCGACCACGCACAACATGGAAGTGCTCCGCGCCCGCGGCGTGCACGTGGTCGGTCCCGCCGACGGCGTCCTGACGGGCGGAGACTCCGGGCCCGGGCGCATGTCGGAGCCAGAGGAGATCGTCGCTGCGGCCCTCGCCCTCGTCGAGCGTCCGCGTGACCTGGCCGGCCTGTCGATCGTCGTCAGCGCCGGCGGCACACGGGAGCCGATCGATCCGGTGCGCTTCATCGGCAACCGCTCGAGCGGACGCCAGGGCGTCGCCATCGCACGCGCCGCCGCCGACCGCGGCGCCGACGTCACGCTCGTCGCCGCGCACCTCGACGCCGACGTCCGACCGGACCCGCGGGTCGAGGTGATCGTCGCGGGAACCGCAGACGATCTCGGAAGGACGATGGATGCCGTGGCCCCCGGCGCCGACGTGATCGTCATGGCCGCGGCCGTCGCCGATTACTCCGTGGCTGCGGTCGCCGACCACAAGCTCCGCAAGCAGGACTCCCCCGGCGGGCTGACACTCGAGCTCGTCGAGAACCGCGACATCGTGGCGGGCTTGGTGGCCCACCGCCGCGACGGTCAGACCATCGTCGCCTTCGCCGCCGAGACGGTGGCCGACGAGGACGAGCTGCGCGAGCGCGCCCGTGCGAAGGCCGCACGGAAGGGCGTCGACCTGCTCGCGGCGAATGCGGTCGGCTGGGCGCAGGGTTTCGAGACCGCCGACAACGCCCTCACGATCGTCGGACGCGACGGAGACGTCGTCGCCACGGCATCCGGGTCGAAGGACGACACGGCGCACGCGTTGCTCGATGCGATCGTCGCGAGCCGCCGGACGACGGCGAGCTGACGGCCGCACACACCGACCGCCGACGCGTGTTCGCCGCCGTCCGCGCACCCGTGGTGGGGCCTACCTCACCGGCAGCCGGTCCAGGGCAGCGACGATCTCCTCGGGCTCGGTGCGCGTGGTGTAGTCGACGTGCACGTCGGCGAAGCGCACGACGCCCGTCTCGTCGATGACGTAGACCGACGGGAACGGCACCCGCGCGGTGTCGTCGGCGTTGCTGTCGGCCACGTCGAAGCCGAGCTCCGTGTGCGCGGCCCGCGCGGCGGCGCTGGGTTCGGTGACGATGCCGAACTTCCCCGCGAGGACGTTGCCGGGGTCCGACAGCACCGCGAAGGAGAGGGATCCATTCGTCGCGCTCTGCGCCGACCCATCGGGCGTCTGCGGCGACACGGCGATCAGCCCCACGCCACGCTCGCCCAGAGCCGGAACCAGAGTCTCCTGGTAGGAGCGCAGAGTGATGTTGCAGTACGGGCACCACGCGCCGCGATAGAACACCACCACGGTGACGGCCCCACCACGCGCTGTCGAGAACGTCGTCGTCGACCCGTCGACCTCGATCAGGTCGGCATCGGGAGCCGGATCGCCGACGCCGAGCGCCGCGTCGGGCACGCCGGCGCTGCGCAGATCGGTCTGCTCACCGGCGAAGACCCCGGCCAGGCGGTCCCCGATCTGCGCGTCGAACCCCGTTGTGAAGTCGTCGATCTGCTGAGCGATGGACGGTACGGACATGAGCGGCCTCCCCGGCGTCGTCGGCGTCTGGCGCCGGTTCCCGCAGCGTGTGCGGGCCGGCGAGGGGCGCGGCCTATTTCGTCACGCGGCGAGATACGACGTCATCGGACGTCACCGGCACACACGGGGCGTAGCCCGTGCACCGGCTACGCCCCGCGGGCGCCCGAGCGACGTGCATCGGCTACGCCCCGCGGGCGCCGAGCGACGTGCGCCGGAGCCGCAGCGCAGCCGAAGCCGACACGGAGCCGGAGCCGGAGCCGGAGCCGGAGCGCAACTGCAGCCGAAGCCACAACGCGATCGACCGGGTCGTCACCCCGGTGTCGCGACGGGTGCGCCGCGCGACCCCCGGGGCGCCCCGACCTCAATACCCGTAGCTGTACTGCAACTCCTGAATCACCGAGAACACTTGCGTGAGCAGGATGACGAGCCAGATGCCCGCGATGATCCAGGTCAGGACGGTGACACCGATCGCTGCCCAAAGAGGAGCGAGGCCCTTCCCCGTGTGGCGGCGCACGATGACGCTGCGCCCGATGATGTAGACGAGGCCGCTGCCGATCGCGAGCACGAAGAGGCTCCACGCCCAGTGGAAGGGCCGCTCGATGCCGCGGGAGCGCAGCTGCCGCCAGTCCAGGAAGGCGAACAGCACGGTGACGCCCGCCAGCACGAGACTCAGGATCGACGACACCACCGTGAGCAGCGTGCCGGCCATCGACGGGCCCGCCAGGGACTCGGAGTACAGATCGTTGTACACCGACTCCCGCACGAACGAACCCCAGTCGAACGCGAACAGACTCAGCACGCCCACCAGCGGCAGGGCGACGAGGAGCCAGATCCACACGGTGTTCGTGTTGAGGTCACGCTGAGGGGCGGTGCCGTGGTGTACCGGCGGCGCGGACCCGTACGCCGGGGCGCCCGCGGTGGGTGCTCCGGGATACACCGGCGCGCCGGTGGAGGCTGCTCCCGGGTACGCGGGGGCACCGGTCGAGGCGGCTCCCGGGTACGCGGGGGCACCGGTCGAGGCGGCTCCCGGGTACGCGGGGGCACCGGTCGACGTCGCCGAGGCGGGGGCACCCGGATACGCCGACGGCGAGGGCGACACCGGGGCGACGGGAGGGGTGACCGACGATGCCGCGGGAGCAGCCGCGGCGGCGGCCGCTGCCACGGAGCCGGCGCCTGCTGCGGCGGCGGGAGCGATCTGCGGGTCGTGGGCGGCGGGCGAGTCCTGGGCGGCGCGCGAGTCCTGGGCGGCGCGCGAGTCCTGGGCGGCGGACGGGTCCTGAGCGGCGAACGGATCCTGAGCGGCGGACGGCTCCTGCGCAGCGGGCGAACCGAGGGTCGCGGCCGACTCACCCGGCGTCGACGAGGTGACCGCGGGGGTGTCGTCGTGCCCGAGGGGATCGTCGTCGTTCGCGCGATGACCTTCGTGCGCGGCGGAGGCGTCGGCAGCAGACGCTGACGATCCGCCCTCTCCACCGAAGGATTGGTTCGTCATCTCATCCTCGGCACGGTGGTCGTCAGACGGCTCGGTCACCGAGGTGACCGCGTCGCGGTCGGTGGCATCGATCCGCGAGGCGTCGACCCGCGAGGCGTCGTCATCGGTCGACACCGTGACATCGTCCTCCTCGCGAGAGGAGAACGGTGCGCTCCCGTCCGTCGCGCGCACCTCGTCGGTCCACGACGTGCCGTTCCATCGGCGGAGGCCACCACCCCCGGCGGGATCGGGGTACCAGCCATCGGGCGGAGTGGGTGTGTCGGTCATGGCGCTCCCTGTCTGATGCGGAACGGGCGGGATGGGCCCGAGTCTAGTGAGGGCACGACGACGCCGTCGGACGCGCGGACGTCACCGTCAGGGCACGACGGGGCGCTCTTCCTCGTAGAGGGCTCTGACCTGTTCGGCCGTGAGAGCGCGGTCCCACACACGAACGCGGGCGAAGGTGCCTTCGGCGTAGTTGCCGACGGTCGAGGCCATCTGCACCGCGCCGACCGTGAACTCGGCGGGGCTCGGGTTCAGACCGTCGGGGTAGGGGTACGGGTTCTTCATGGAGATGTTGCCGAACTTGTCCTTCAGCGGCCCCAGGGGAACCGAGAGTCCATCGAGATACGAAACGGCTTCCCGACCGTCGTACGTGCCGACGTGCAGTTGCCAGACGCGGCGGGTGAAGGTCTGTCCGGACGCCGAATAGTCGATCGAGAACGGGTGACCAGCCGTGGGCCCTCCCGTCCGCGATACGTGGAAGTTTCCGCGTTCGTCTCCGCCATACGTGGAGAGGTCGTAGAAGAGTCCGTACGACCTGCGCGGATCGCCACTCGACTCCGACCACATGCCGGCGATGAACCCGGCGTTGTCGTCGGTCATCAGCACCCAGGCCGCGACGGTGACCGCTCCCCCACCCGCTCCGACGTTCAAGCGCCCGACGGAGTCCCGGTGCAGTCGCAGGAAGCTCTTGCCGGGCAGGTTCACTCCCCGCCCGAACGGCGTCGCGACGGTGGTCGCGCGCACGTTGCCCGCGTGTTGAAGCGGAAGGTCTCCGGCGGTCGTGCGGAACGGAGCGGCGGCCTCCTCGAACCGCCATTCGGCGATCGGGGCGGGCACGTCGACGGGACCGGACGTTGTCGGAGTCGGTGCGGGCGTCGGACTCGAAGTGGGTGCAAGGCTCGCCGTCGGTGCCGCGGTCGGCGTCGGGCTCGGGCTCGATGTGGGTGTCGGGGTCGGGGTGGGGGTCGCCGTCGGAGTCGATGAGGGTGCCGCGGTCGCGGTCGGCGAGGGGCTCGGCGAGGGCGCTTCGGTGTCGCTCGGAGTCGGCCCGGGCGTCGGCACCACGGTCGGCGAGGGCGAGGCGCTCGGTGTGGGCGTCGGCGCCACGGTCGGGCTCGGCGTCGACGTGACGGAAGGACTCGGCGTCGGGCCTGCGTCGGCACCGGCGGAGGTCACGGTGAGGGCGTCCAATGTCACGTTCGAGTTCTGCGCCGCGGCGGACTTCTGGCCCGTCGCGGTCACGGTGAGCGTGTGCGCGCCGGGAGCGAGGTCGGCTCGCTCGTACAGAACCGTGTTGAACACGTTCGACGGCGCGTAGGCGTCGATGCGGGCGGAGAGAACCCCGTCGATTCGGACCTCGCTGATACCGCTCAGGGGAGTCTTGCGCCCGTGGATGCGGATGCCCGTGCCCTCGAAGTCGTACGAGTAAGAGGCGGCCGCGGCGTTCGCGTATTGCACGGAGCCGTTGTGATCGGCTTTGTTCGAGGTCTTACGCCACGAACCGCTGTAGGCGATGGTCGCGTCGAGCCCGTCGATGATGCGCACGGTCGGTGTGGAGGTCGCCGCGAACGACGGCGCACTGGCGGCCAGGGCGGGTGCGATGATCGCCAGGGCGGTGAGGACCGCCAGTCCGCGCGGCCGAGACCTCGTCGTGGGTGACATCGAGCGACTCCTTCGGCGCTGGTGAGGCAGGACCGAAGGTCGCCGAAGGCGCCCCCGTGCCCTGTCGCCCATCATGCCCCACCGTGTCATCGGAGGCGAGGAGTGATCGCCGACCGCCGCTCGCGCCGAGGTCGAGACGCCCTCACCGGAAATCCCGCGACGCGTGGGCGACACCGACGCGCAGATCGGTGAAGCCGTCGGCGACGACGTTCGTCACGCCCTCGATCGAACGCTCGAGCATGCCGCGCACGATCAACGCGGGCGATTCGCGGGCGACCCGGCGATATCTGTTCCACACCCCGACGGAGCAGATGATGTTCATGAGCCCGTGCTCGTCTTCGAGATTGAGGAACGTGATGCCGGATGCCGTGGCCGGTCGCTGCCGGTGGGTGACGAGCCCCGCCACCTCGATGCGCCGGTCGGTCTCGAACGTGCGGAGCTCGCGCGAGGTGATGACGCCGCGCGCATCGAGCGCCGACCGGAAGTGGGTGAGCGGGTGGTCGTCGGCCGAGAGACCCGTCGCCCAGAGGTCGGATGCGAGGATCTCGTAGCTCGAGGGGTCGGTGAACAACGGCGGCTGCACGGCGACGAGCGAGTCGGGAAGGAACTCGGCGCGATCCAGCGCCGCCGAACCCGACAACCAGATCGCCTCGCGCCGCGTGTGCCCGAAGCACTCGAATGCCCCCGCGGTCGCGAGCGCCTCGAGCTGCGCCGTGACCAGTCCGGTGCGGCGTACGAGGTCGCGGAGGTCGCGGTAGGCGCCGCCGCGCTCACGTTCGGAGATGATGCGCGCAGCCACTTTCGCACCGATACCGGTGACCCCGGCGAGGCCGAGGCGCACGGCGAACCCGCCGTCACGACGGTGTGCCAGGGTCTCGTCGGGCTCCGACGGGTCGAAGTCGCCGGTCGGAGGCTGCCGTGCGTGCGCGCACGCGTCGAGCCCGGTCGGCGCCCCCTTGCCTCGTCGCTGCTCCGCTGCGGGCGTGGCCCCGCCGGCATCCGTCCGTCCCCCCTCGGGCGCCCCCGCGTCGACCGCCTCGAGCGTGGCCTCGACCCCCGACCGCGACAGGTCGGGCCGGCGCACCACCACGCCGTGCCGGCGCGCGTCGGCGGTCAGGGTCGCGGGCGAGTAGAACCCCATGGGCTGTGCGCGCAGCAACCCTGCGAGGAACGCCGCCGGATAGTGCAGCTTGATCCACGAGCTCGCGTAGACCAGCAGCGCGAACGACAGCGAGTGCGACTCGGCGAAACCGAAGTTCGCGAACGCCTGGATCTTGGCGTACAGCTCGTCGGCGACCTGGCCGACGAGACCGTTCTCGGCCATGCCGGCGTACAGCGTCTCGCGGAGTGAGTCGATGCGCTCCAGGCCCCTCTTGGACCCCATCGCCCGGCGCAGCAGGTCGGCGTCTTCGGCGGAGCAGTTGCCGATGGCGACGGCCATCTGCATGAGCTGCTCCTGGAACACCGGCACCCCCATCGTCCGCGCCAGGACCGGCTCGAGCTTGGGGTGCACGTAGGTCACCTTCTCTTGCCCGAGCTTGCGGCGGACGAACGGATGCACCGCCCCGCCCTGGATCGGTCCCGGACGGATGAGCGCGATCTGCACCACGAGGTCGTAGAACTTCCGCGGCTGCAGCCGGGGCAGCAGTCCCATCTGCGCGCGCGACTCCACCTGGAAAACCCCGATCGAGTCGGCCCGGCACAGCATGTCGTACACGGCCTTCTCTTCTTTCGGCAGGGTCGACAGCTCCCACTCCTCGCCCGTGGCATCCCGGATCAGGTCGAAGCAGTACTGCAGCGCGGCCAGCATGCCGAGTCCCAGCAGATCGAACTTCACCAGCCCCATCCACGCGGCGTCGTCTTTGTCCCACTGGATGACCGTGCGGTCCTCCATGCGCGCGTGCTCGATGGGAACGACCTCGCCCACCGGCCGATCGGTGAGCACCATCCCCCCGGAATGGATGCCGAGGTGCCGCGGCGCCTTCAGCAGCTCCGACGCGAACTCGATGACCTGATCGGGGATGTCGTGATCGCCCCCGGTCTCGAGCGTGGCCCCCCAGCGCTCGACCTGCTTCGACCAGGCATCTTGCTGACCGGGCGAATGTCCGAGCGCCCGTGCCATGTCGCGCACGGCGTTCTTGGGACGGTACTGGATGACGTTGGCCACCTGCGCCGCCCGCTCGCGCCCGTACTCCTGGTAGACCCACTGGATGATCTCTTCACGGCGGTCGGAGTCGAAATCGACGTCGATGTCGGGCTCCTCGTCGCGCAGGCTCGACAGGAACCGCTCGAACGGCAGCTTGTAGAAGATGGAGTCGACCGCAGTGATGTCGAGCAGGTAGCAGACCGCACTGTTGGCGGCCGAGCCGCGCCCCTGGCACAGGATGCCACGACGGCGGGCCTCCGCCACGATGCCGTAGACGATGAGGAAGTACCCCGGGAAGTCCTTCATCTCGATGACGCCGAGCTCGCGTTCGATGCGGCGGCGGTCGTCGTCGGAGAGATCCGGGTACTTGCGGGGCACGGCCTCCCAGACCAGGTGTCGGAGCCACGACATGGGCGTGTGCCCCTCGGGGACCTTCTGCTTCGGAAGGGCGGGCTTGGCGCGACGCAGCGGAAAGGCGATCTCGTCGGCCAGCGTCACGGTGCGCGCGACTGCGCCCGGATAACGCGCGAACCGGGCCGACATCTCGACGCCCGAGCGCAGGTGCGCGCCGGCATGGGCGGGCAGCCACCCGTCGAGCTCGTCGAGACCCCGGTTCGCCCGCACCGCGGCCACAGCGGCCGCGAGCAGTTCCTTCTGCGGAGCGGCGTAGTGCACGTTGTTGGTGGCGAGGGTCGGCAGCCCCCGCTCTGCGGCGAGAGCCGCCAGCACGTCGTTGCGACGGGAATCGAGCGGGTCACCCTGATCCATCAGCTCGACGTAGACGGCCTCGGCACCGAACAGGTCGACGAGGGTGTCGAGTTCACGGGCGGCGCCCGCCGGTCCCTCGGATGCCAGCGCCTGCCGCACCGCTCCTTTGCGGCATCCGGTGAGCACGGCCCAGTGCGGATCGCGGGGACCGCCCGCTCGCGCGGCGAGGTCGGCGAGGTCGTAGACGGGGCGCCCCTTCTCGGCGCCGGTGAGCTGTGCGTGGGTGATCGCGGCGGCGAGACGGTGGTATCCCTCTTCTCGCCGCGCGAGGACGAGCAGGTGCGAACCCTCGGGGTCGGCCGCGCCGTTCTGCGGACCGCTGAGCCCCAGTGACAACTCCGCGCCGAACACGGTCTTCACCGTGCGGGCCTCGGCCGCCTCGGCGAAACGCACGATTCCGTAGAAGCCGTCGTGGTCGGTGAGGGCGAGGGCGTGAAGGCCCAGGCGTTCGGCTTCTTCGACGAGCTCTTCGGGAGAGGAGGCGCCGTCGAGGAACGAGTACGACGAGTGCGCGTGCAGTTCGGCGTACGGGATCGTGTCGTCGGGGCGCTCGATCGACGGCGGCACATATGCGCCGCGCTTGTGCGACCAGGCCGGGCTGTCGCCGCCGTCGCCGTTGGGCGGTGTGCCGGTCGGCCGACGCGCGTCGCTGAGCAGACGCTCCAGCTCGGACCACTTCACCGGGGGGTTGGTCCATCCCATCAGCGCACCCCCGACGCGCTGCGGGGCTCACGCATCGGCAGACGCCCCGCCACCGGCACCGCGCACTCAGTCATACCGACCCTCCGCACGCCACTCGCCCTCTTCGACCAGCAGCAGCCACGCGCCGCCGTCGGCGTCGATCACCTGGAATCGGTGCGCCCGGCGTGCCCGCAACGGGTCCCAGCCGCGCTCGCTGATCGGCCAGGGTCCCGCCCACTCGTGGATGCGACGACGCTGCCCCGCCGTCTCGAGCACGGCGGGTGGGGCGCTCAGCACGTCGCGCTCCCCCACCGTCACGGGGGCGCCCGCGATGTCGGTCACGCCGACCAGGCGTGGTTCGGGGTAGACCGTGGCCGGCAGGGGGTCGGGAAGGCTGCCGGGCCAGGGACGCGCCCGATCTTTCGCCGTGACGGCTCGATCGCCCCACGGCACGTTGACCTGGCGTTCGGCGAGCCATCGCCCGCCGCCGACGACCGGCGTCACCACGGCGCGGTGACCGAGCATGGCCTGCACACGCGATAACGCGTGGTGCACGCGTTCGTCGGGGCCGGCGCCGAAGAGCCCCTTGGCGTGATGGGCGGCGGCATCGACCGCTTCTGGTTCGATGTGCACGCCGGCCACTCCGCTGCCGAAGATGCCCTGCGCGTCTTCGGCGAGTTGCCACCGCACCCGGTCGACCACGGCAGCGGCGTCGAAAGACCCCGGATGCAACCAGACGCGCTCACTGCGTTCGGCTCGTTCGCCGGTGAGGACGACGCGCAGTTCGGTGCACACGAGGTCGTGCGCGCCCAACCCGGCGATGAACTCCTCGGCCGCCACGCGCATGCCGAAAGCGATCTGATCGGCGAGTTCGAGCGGGGGTTCGAAGGCGACGTCGCGGTGCAGTTCGGGCGGAGGCGTCCGCGGCTGCACCGGCTGCGAGTCGAGCCCTCCCGACAGGGCGTGCAGCCGCACCCCGCGTCCGCCGAAGCGCTCCCGGACCCGCTCGACCGGGAGGGCGGCCAGATCACCGAGCGTGTGCACGCCCAGGCGCGAGAGCAGGCTGCCGAACTCGTCGTCGTCGAGCGTCGCCACGGACAGGGGTGCCAGGAACACGCCGGCCTCTCCCGGTGCGACGATCCGGACCGGGTCGTCGACGCGCGCTGATCGCGCCGCCTGCTCGGCGGTGAAGACGCCGTCGGCGACACTCGCCCGCACGTCGCGGAAACCGATGTCGTCGAGCAGCCGGATGAGCGTGCGTGCCGCCTCGTGTTCGCCGCCGTAGTACCGGGACGGTCCTCGTGCTTTCAGCGCGCACAGCCCGGGTCGCACGACCTGAACTCCGGGGGCGTGCTCCTCGACGCGCGCGACGACGGGGGTGAAGGCGCGCGCGTCGCGCACGGGGTCGGCGGGCACGACCTGCAGCGCCGGACACAGGGCCTGCGCATCGCGGCGCTTCTGGCCCCGACGCACTCCCTGCGCCCGGGCCGCCCACGAGCACGCCACGACGATGTTGTTCGCGAACACCGCGACGGCGGCGTCCGGCTTCGGGGGCGAGACGGCCTCGTGAGCGAACGCCGTGATCGGCCAGTCGGGGAACCACAGCACGAGGCTGCGCGTAGGCGCCTGCATCAGCCCACCGCCCGTACGGGGTAAGCCGGCGCCGAGTGAGCGTCGTGACCGCGCGGCACGAGGCGTTCGGCGGGTGCGCCCAACAGCTCGATCGATCCGTCGGCGGCCGGCAGCAGCATGCGCGCACGGCGGGCGTTCGGCGAACGCCGGCTGCTGACCGAGACCGTCAGTTCACGACCGGCGAGATATCCGTCGCCCTGACCGAGCCCCGACCACTGCGGATCGGCTATGTCGATCACCGCTTCGGCCTGCGGCCAGGCGCCCTGCACGAGCAGCACCGACCCGCGATCGCGCAAGCGGGCCGCCAGGCGCGTGATCTCGGCTCCCCCGCGGGCCGCCGTGGAACCCACGGGCGGGCGAACGGCCACGACCGGCAGCACCTCGGTGATCGTCGCCGTCACCGCGAGCCACCGCGGTCCCGGATCGGGAATGAAGACGAGCCGGTCGAGATCGAGACCGTACTTCTCCGCGGCCTCGGCGCCCAGTTCGGGCATGCCGATCACTCCGCACCACGCCCCGTCCTGCGAGGGGCGGGCCATGAGGGCCAGCAGCAGCGAGGACGAGCGGGCGAGAGCGTAGGCCGAGCCCGGGCGCAAACCCCCTCCGGGCAGCAACGGCGAGAATGCGGGATGCGTCGGGAGCACCGGGGCCTCCATCCGACGCCCCTGCATGCGCTCGAGACGATCGCGCAGGGCGTGGATGTCGGGCACGGCCTGTACCTGGTCTCGCATGATCGCCCTCACTCCCACAGGTTAGAACATCTGTTCTATTCCCTCAATCCCTGTGGGTCGAAGATACGATCGACCTCCGACATCGGCGGCGGAGGCCGGCGGCGGCGCCCCGAGACACCACGTCGTTGCCCCGAACAGACCTCGGCAGGGCGCGACGACGAGCCCGGCGAACCGGGCAGGCGGAGCTGCGTCAGCTCCCCGCGAACCGGGGCCTGCGGAGCAGCGTCACGCCGCGAGCGCCAGGTACGGCTCCCACCGCGGGTCGCTCTTGTCGACGCCGCGGACCGTCCAGGACGAGCCGTGCGGCGGCGCGGGAACGATCCGCAGCTCCCACCGCATCTCCTGCGGCGTGCGGTCGCCCTTGATGTTGTTGCACGCGAGACAGCACGCCACGAGGTTCTCCCACGTATCCTTGCCGCCACGCGAACGCGGCATCACGTGGTCGATCGTCGAAGCCGCCTTGCCGCAGTACCCGCAGCGGTGGCCGTCGCGGCGGAGGACGCCGCGACGCGTCACCGGCACCCGCCGGGCGCCCGGCACGCGCACGTAGCGGGTCAGGATGATCACCGCCGGGCGATCGTACGCGCCGACGGAGGCCCAGACGGGATCCTCCTCGACGCGTTCGATGACCACGGCCTTCTCGTTCATCACGAGCACGAGCGCCCGCTTGAACGACACGACGGCGAGGGGCTCGTAGCCCGCGTTGAGCACCAGTGTGCGCATGTACGTCTCCTCTCGAATGGCCGAGACGGCTTCTCGGATGTTCGACTCGCGACGACGGCAGGCGCGGGTGGGTATGAAAAAGGCGCTGTCTAGACAGACAGCGCCTTCGGACGCGCGGCGAAGCCGCGGCATCCGAACTCACGATGCCGAAGAACGAGCAGCCCGAGCGCATCCATGGTGCGGATGTGCGGACTGATGTTCATCGGCGTTCCCTCCGGTTCTTCCGACGTCGAGGAAAGGCTAACCCACCACGACACGCCCGGGGTCGGGCGGGAGGGCAAACGGAAGACGGCGTGTCGGAGAACGATGGTCTCCGGCACGCCGTCTGGCGGAGGAAGGATCAGCCGGCGTTCTGCTGCAGCCAGGCGTAGGGGTCGACCACCGAGTTGTTGATGTGCACCTCGAAGTGCAGGTGGTTGGCGGTCGAGCTGCCGGTCGAACCGACGAGGCCGATGAGCTGACCGGCGGCGACCGAATCGCCCGCCTGCACCTGACGGCTGCCGTAGGTCATGTGGCCGTAGGTGGTGCGCACCTTCTGGCCGTTGATGACGTGCTCGATCTCGATACCGACGCCGTACCCGCCGTAGCTCTCCTGCGAGACGCTCACGACACCGGCGGCTGCGGCGAAGATCGGCTGCCCGCCGGGGGCGAGGAGATCGACGCCCTGGTGGTATCCGGAGTCCCACAGGCCGCGTCCGAGGACGTAGCTGGTGAGCGGCCACCGAACCTCGCCCGATCCGGGCGCGGTCATCGACAGGTCGACCGACGAGACGGAGGCGTTCGCGGTGGATGCCGTCAGACGGGCGCGCTCGGCCGCGGCCGCGGCAGCAGCGGCGGCCGCCTCTTCGTCCTTCTTCTTCTTGATCTCGTCCGCTGTCGTGGCGGAGTAGCTGCTGCGGTCGAGCGACTCGGCCGTGGCGTCGGAGGCGACGACCAGCGACTGGTTGTCGGGCGCCGACATCTGCTGCAGCGTCATCGTCTCGGCCGCGGGCATGGTGGCCGCGTACGCCGGGATCGCGACCGTGGCGACGAGGCCCGCCACCATCGACAGGATGACCGCGCTGCGCAACGGCTTGCCGATGGCGCGCGTCGACGAGGGACGGGGAGCGGGAAGGGCGCGCACGGCCGGTGCGGCCGCGGCGCGGGCGACCGGGACGGCCGCGATGCGAGCGGGACGCTTCGTCGTTCGGGCGACGGCTGCGCGTGTGCTCTTTCGGGTGGGGCCCGTTACGGGGACCTCGGGTAGGTCCGCAGCGGGATCGTTGTGTTCAGCCAAAGTTCCTCCGGCGCCTCTGCGTCTTCGGGGACGCTGGCTCGTCAGCACTCGATCATTGGGGGCACGATGTGCGGGCTTAGCCCTCTGCAGACGACGAACCGATGAGGCAAACTGCGAGGGGTCCGACGGCGGGCTTCCAGCCTGTGGACCCTCTGAGGCTACCTGAAGATAACGAACAAGTCACGCTTCGGTCGGACAGCCCCGGCGAATGCCCGGGTGTCGTGGCGCCGACGCTCAGTCGCCGGCGACCAGGAAGATGTGCGAAGCCACCTCGACGGGCAGCTCCAGCCCCTCGTCGACGCCCTCCATCTGCAGCAGGACGTAGCCCTCGTTGAAGCGGTAGTCGCCGCGCTTGCCGGGCAGGACGCCGGCGGCCTTGAGCTGCTGGAGAAGTTCCGGATCGACCTGCGCGGGTTCGGCGAGGCGCCGGATCGTGCCGGTGATGGGGGCCCCGGCATCGGTCAGCTTTCGCACGAGACCCACCACGCCGTCGTCGAAGGTGGCGCTGGCGGCGTCGCCGAGCTGGTCGAGACCGGGGATCGGGTTGCCGTACGGGGACTCGGTCGGGTGCCCGAGCAGCTCGACCAGACGTCGCTCGACCTGCTCGCTCATGACGTGCTCCCACCGGCACGCCTCGTCGTGCACGTAGGCCCAATCGAGCCCGATGACGTCGCTCAGCAGGCGCTCGGCGAGACGGTGCTTGCGCATCACGTCGACGGCCTTCTGTCGTCCGTCGTCGGTCAGCTCGAGGCGGCGGTCCTCCGAGACGACGACGAGACCGTCGCGTTCCATGCGGCCCACGGTCTGCGAGACCGTCGGACCCGAGTGGCCGAGGCGCTCGGAGATACGCGCGCGCAGCGGCACGATCTTCTCCTCTTCGAGCTCGAGGATCGTGCGCAGGTACATCTCGGTGGTGTCGATCAGGTCGGTCATTCAGGGTCCTCGATGTCTCGCGGCAAGTCCTCCCAGCCTACCGACCCCCTCCGACATGAGCGCGGGCGGGGCGAGGCGAGGACTCTAGAATCGGTCCATGCCGCACGTGGAACTCCCCAGCGAACTCCTGCCCGCCGACGGCCGCTTCGGGTGCGGCCCCTCGAAGGTGCGCGGCGCGCAGCTCGAGGCCCTCGTCACCCGCGGAGCGTCGATCCTCGGCACCTCCCACCGCCAGGCCCCCGTCAAGAACCTCGTCGCCAGCACCCGCGAGCGTCTGTCGCAGCTGCTGCGCCTCCCCGAGGGCTACGAGATCATCCTGGGCAACGGCGGATCGACCGCCTTCTGGGATGCCGCGGCCTTCGGCCTCATCGACACCCGCAGCCAGAACCTGGTCTTCGGAGAGTTCGGCGGCAAGTTCGCGTCCGCGGCCGCAGCTCCCTGGCTTCAGGCGCCCGACGTGCGCAAGGCCGCACCGGGCACGCGCACCGTGGCCGAGGCCGTGGAGGGCGTCGACGTCTACGCCTGGCCGCACAACGAGACCTCCACCGGCGTGTCCGCTCCGATCGAGCGCGTCCGTGCGGATGCCGGTGCGCTCACCGTCATCGACGCGACCAGCGCCGCGGGTGGCATCGACTTCGATGTCGCGCAGGCCGACGTGTACTACTTCGCGCCGCAGAAGAACCTCGGCTCCGACGGTGGGCTCTGGTACGCCGCCGTATCGCCGGCCGCCATCGAGCGCATCGAGCGGATCGCTGCATCCGACCGGTACATCCCCGAGTTCCTGAGCCTCAAGAACGCCCTCGACAACTCCCGCCTGCAGCAGACCCTCAACACCCCCGCCTTGGCGACCCTGCTGCTGCTCGACGAGCAGCTCGGCTGGATCCTCGACAACGGCGGTCTGTCGTGGGCCGCCGCCCGCACGGCCGAATCGTCGTCGGCGTTGTACGAGTGGGCCGACGCGAGCGCCGTGGCGACCCCCTTCGTGGCCGACCCCGCCGACCGCTCCCCCGTCGTCGTCACCATCGACTTCGACGACAGCATCGATGCGGCCGCGATCGCGCAGAGCCTGCGCGCGAACGGCATCGTCGACACCGAGCCCTATCGCAAGCTCGGGCGCAACCAGCTGCGGGTCGCGACGTTCGTCTCGATCGAGCCTGCCGACGTCCGTCGCCTCATCGGCGCGATCGACTACACGATCGAGAACCTGCCCCGCGCCTGACGCCCCATCGAACGACGAAGGCCGTCCCGCATCGCGCGGGACGGCCTTCGTCGTGTCGTGCTCAGTAGCTTCGATCGCCCTCGTCGTCGTCCTCGTCGAAGCGGTCGGACTCGTCGTCGTCCTCGTCGGAGCGGTCGGACTCGTCGTCGTCCGTCTCGCCGAGGTCGCCGTCGGTCCCGTCGGGGTCGTCGTCCGCCTCGTCGGGGTCGTCGTCCGCCTCGTCGGGGTGGTCGGCGTCGAGTTCGTCGATGTCCACGCCGTCGAGATCACCGGCGTGGAAGCGCGCCTTCGGCTCGTCTTCGTCGTCGTCCACCTCGTCGTCGTCGACATCGTCGGTGTCGTCTTCGTCATCGTCGTCGTCGTCGTCGTCGTCGTCGTCGTCGTCGAGATCTTCGTCGTCGTCGATCGTGGCGGCGGCCACCTGCGCCGCCTGGTACTCGGCCAGGCGCGTCGCCCACGGCACCCAGTCGGGTGCGAGGAGGGCTCCCTCCCCCGGCAGCAGTTCGACCTCGAGCACCGTGGGATCGGATCCGTCGACCACGGCGACGCTCACCGTCCAGAACCAGCCCGGGTACCCGGACAGTCGCGTGTGGAATCGAAGCGACACCGCCCCGTCGTCTTCCGCCGTGTATCCGGCCGCGGGACCGACGGTGTCGGCGGACGTGATCTCGTGCAGGGCGGCGAGCGCCAGATCGCGGGCGCCGGTCAGACGCTCGTCGACCGATTGCTCAGGCTTCGAAGTCATCGGCGACCTTGCGCAGCACGGCCGCGATCTTCTGCGCGTGGGGCCCGTTGGGGTACCGGCCACGGCGCAGGTCGCCGCCGATGCCGTCGAGGAGCTTGACGAGGTCTTCGACGATGATCGCCATGTCGTCGGCGGGCTTGCGGGAGCGCTTGGACAAGCTCACCGGGGCGTCGAGGACGCGCACGGACAGAGCCTGGGGGCCGCGTTTGCCGTCGGCGACGCCGAACTCCAGTCGAGTCCCGGCCTTGGGCCCGGGGGTTCCGGCGGGCAGAGCCGTGGCGTGCAGGAACACGTCCTGGCCGTCATCGGTGCTGATGAAGCCGAAGCCCTTCTCGTCGTCGTAGAACCTGACCTTGCCGGTGGGCATGGACACCTCGCTGAGTATGTGCGCGATCGCGCGGCGGAACGCGGGAGCCGATCGGATCCCGGTCTTCCAGCCTACGGCACCGCTGCCAGGCAGTAGGCTGAGGCCGATGAGCACCCGCACCTCCGGCGGCAGCACGCCGGGCGACGACGTTCCCGTCCGCCGCATCGACCGCATTCTGGCGTTCATGTCGCTCGGGTTGCTCGTGCTGGCGCTCGTGTGCTTCTTCGCCATCATCATCGGTTCCACCGCCGGCGCCGATCTGGCCTCGGGAGTCTGGCCTGTGGTGAGCCTGCTCGTCCTCGTCACACCCCCGATCGCGTTCGGATGCCTGCTGGCCGTGCTCATCATGAGCTTCGTCCGAAGGGCCCGGGCCAACAAGGCTCGTTGACGTGGCCGAGACCTCCGCTCAACGCGCACTGGCGGTCTCTTTGGGCGCGCGCTCCGATGACGAGCTGGCGCGCTTGTTCGCTGATCGGCACGTCTCGCCGTCGTCGACGTGGCGCGACATGTTCGACGCGGCCGAGGCCCTGCTCGATCCCTCCTCGGTCGCCCGCGCGCTGCCGGCCCTGACCCGTCGGGAGGCCGACGCCCTCTTCGCCGCCCTCGCCGGCACCCCCGCGACCGGCGACGTGCGCGACGATCTGGTCTCGCGGGCGCTGGTCGCAGGCGACGGCCGCCCCTTCCCGACCGTGGTCGATGCGGTCCGCGAAGCCTTGCCGGAGGGCGTTCCCGCCCCCGTCACCCCGACGCGCACCCCGTCCGCGGCCGAGACCGCCGCGGCATCCGAAGCCGCCTTCACCTACGCCGCGTCCGTGGCCGACATCCTCTTGCAGACCCTCGAGGCACCGCTCGGACGCATCGGATCGGGATCCCTGGGGGCCACGGAACGCCGCCGGCTCGTCGACGCCGGAGCCGTCTCGACGCCCGCCGACGCGGATCTGCTCGTCGGCCTCGCCGCCGACGTCGGCCTGCTGGGCGCGAACGATCGCGCGTGGCTCGTCTCATCGGCCGGCCGGGAATGGCTGCGCCTGCCCACCCTCGAACGCTGGCGGCACACGGCGGTCGCGCTGCGTGACGCCCTCCCCCGCGCATACCGCTCGGCCGACGGCGGGTGGATCCCCGTCGACGAGTGGGCCGGAGCAACCCCGTTCGACCCCGAGGGCGCGGACCGCGCGACATTGTGGGCCCGCCGCTTGCGGCGGTGGGGACTCGTGGATGCCGCGGGGCGCACCGCCCCCTGGGCGGAACCCCTCGCGCGGGGCGGCGACGTCGACACGTCGGCCCTGCGCGAACTGCTCCCGCCCGAGGTCGACCGCGTCTACCTGCAGAACGACCTCACCGCGATCGCTCCCGGGCCCCTCGCCCCGCATCTCGACGTGCGGTTGCGGTCGATGGCCGTGCGGGAGTCGCGGGCGCAGGCCTCGAGCTACCGTTTCAGCGCCGCCTCGATCGGCGCCGCGATCACGGCCGGCGAGACGGCCGACTCGCTGCGCGAGTTCCTCAGCGGCATCTCGTTGACCGGGCTCCCGCAACCGCTCGCGTACGTCATCGAGCGCACGTCGGCCGAGCACGGGCGGGTGCGCGTGATGAGCGACCCTGCCACCCGGATGACGCGCGTGGTCACCGATGACGAGACGCTGCTGCGCTCGATGGAGATCGACCAGTCGTTGCGCTCGATCGCGCTGTCGCGCACCGACGACGACGAACTGGTGTCGCACGTGTCGAGCGACGTCGTGTTCTGGGCACTCACCGACGCGCACTACCCCGCCGTCGCCGTCGATGCCGACGGGCGGCCCCGGGCCCTGGAGCGCGCGAGGTTGGCCCCCGGCGCCCAGCCCGACGCCGAGCCCACCGACGTCTACGCCGATCTGCTGCGGCGCCTGCGCGAAGGGGTGGGCGATTCGGATGCCGCGTGGCTCGAACGCGAGCTCGACCAGGCCGTCCGTGCCCGCGCCGTCATCGACGTGACCGTGCGGCTCCCCGACGGTTCCGCCCGGGTGTTCCGGCTGGAGGCGACCGGGTTGGGCGGCGGGCGACTCCGCGGTCGCGACCGCGGTGCCGACGTGGAACGCACCCTGCCGCTGTCGCACATCGACGGCGTCGTCCCCGTCGAGTGACGTCTCGCGTCGGCGTGGTCGGTCCCCGCCGCCGCGACCCCGGTAGAATCGAACGCTATGGCTGACGGCCCCCTCATCGTGCAGAGCGACCGCACCGTCCTCCTCGAGGTCGCACACCCTCAGGCGGAGACGGCGCGGCACGAGCTCGCCATCTTCGCCGAGCTCGAGCGCGCACCCGAGCACATCCACACGTACCGCATCACGCGTCTGGGGCTGTGGAACGCCCGCGCGGCAGGCCACGACGCCGACGCGATGCTCGATACCCTCGACCGCTGGTCGCGCTTCCCGGTGCCGGCGTCGGTCAGCACCGACATCCGCGAGACGGTCAACCGCTACGGCCGCCTCGTCATCGAGCGCAATGACGACAAAGAGCTCGTCCTGCGCTCCACCGATGCCGCCGTGCTCAGCGAGGTGTCGCGCAACAAGCGCATCGCGCCGCTCCTGATCGGCCACCCCACCCCCGACAGCTTCCTGGTCGACGCGTGGGCCCGTGGCCACATCAAGCAGGAACTGCTCAAGATCGGCTGGCCGGCCGAGGACCTCGCGGGGTACACGCCCGGCACACCGCATCCCATCGATCTCGCCGAGGACGGCTGGAGCCTCCGGCCCTACCAGCGACAAGCGGTGGACTCCTTCTCCGAGGGCGGCTCCGGTGTCGTGGTGCTCCCCTGCGGTGCCGGCAAGACCCTCGTGGGCGCGGGCGCGATGGCCGACACCCGCACCACGACGCTCATCCTCGTCACCAACACCGTGAGCGCGCGACAGTGGCGCGACGAGCTGCTTCGACGCACCACCCTCACGCCCGAGGAGATCGGGGAGTACTCGGGCCAGGTCAAAGAGATCAAGCCCGTCACCATCGCGACGTATCAGATCCTCACCGCCAAGCGGAAAGGACAGTACGCCCACCTCGCGCTGCTCGACGCCCTCGACTGGGGCCTGGTGCTCTACGACGAGGTGCATCTGCTGCCCGCCCCCGTCTTCAAGCTCACCGCCGACCTGCAGGCTCGGCGCCGATTGGGCCTGACCGCGACGCTGGTGCGCGAGGACGGCCGCGAGGGCGACGTGTTCAGCCTCATCGGCCCGAAGCGCTTCGACGCGCCGTGGAAGGAGATCGAGGCCCAGGGCTTCATCTCCCCCGCCGCCTGCTACGAGGTCCGCATCGACCTTCCCGCGGGCGAGCGACTCGAGTACGCGGCCGCCGCCGACGAGGACCGCTACCGTCTCGCCGCGACCGCGCCCGCGAAGATCGACGTCGCGCGCCGCATCGTCGAACGGCATCCGGGTGAGCGCGTCCTCGTCATCGGGCAGTACCTCGACCAGATCGACGAGCTCGCGGAAGCACTCGGCGCCCCCCAGATCACCGGGGCGACGCCCATCCCCGAGCGCGAGGAGCTGTTCCAGGGTTTCCGTGACGGCAGCATCCCCCTGCTGGTGGTGTCGAAGGTCGCCAACTTCTCGGTCGATCTGCCGGAGGCGTCGGTCGCCATCCAGGTGTCGGGCTCGTTCGGGTCGCGTCAAGAAGAGGCGCAGCGGCTCGGTCGACTCCTTCGACCGAAGCAGTCCAACCACACCGCGAGCTTCTACACGCTCATCGCGCGCGACACGGTCGACCAGGATTTCGCTCAGAACCGTCAGCGGTTCCTCGCCGAACAGGGGTACGCGTACACGATCCTGGATGCCGACGGAATCGACGCCGCGGCGGCCTGACGCATAGCAGGGCGCGCCCATCGGTTCCATATCCAGCGGATTGCTGGGTCTGGTCACGATAATGAGGTCATGACAGCACCTCGCATCCTCGTCGTCGACGACGAACCGAACATCCGCGACCTGCTCATCACGAGCCTGCGTTTCGCCGGGTTCCAGGTGCGTGCCGTCTCGAACGGCGCGCAGACGATCTCGGCCGTGCTCGAGGAGGAACCCGACCTCATCGTGCTCGACGTGATGCTCCCCGATATGAACGGCTTCAGTGTCACCAAGCGTCTTCGCGGCGCAGGTTACACCGCGCCCATCCTGTTCCTGACGGCGAAGGACGAGACCGAAGACAAGATCGAGGGTCTGAACGCCGGAGGCGACGACTACGTCACCAAGCCCTTCAGCCTCGATGAGATCGTCGCCCGCATCCAGGCGATCCTCCGTCGCACCATGCAGGCCGACGAGGAGTCGATCATCCGCACGGGCGAACTCACGATGGATCAGGACACGCACGACGTCAGCGTCGGCGACGTGTCGATCGACCTGAGTCCCACCGAGTTCAAGCTCCTGCGCTACCTCATGCTCAACCCGAACCGCGTGCTGTCGAAGGCGCAGATCCTCGACCACGTCTGGGAGTACGACTTCAACGGCGACGCGGGCATCGTCGAGAGCTACATCTCGTACCTCCGCCGCAAGATCGACCCGCACTCCTCCGAGCCGCTGATCCAGACCAAACGAGGCTTCGGCTACATGCTGAAATCCGGCAAGACCGCCTGACGGGAAGGCATCCGCCCTGTCGCATCCTGACGATTCCCTCACGCGCTGGTGGCGCGGCCTGAGCCTGCGCACCAAGGTCACCGGCGTCACGGTCATGCTCTTGGCGATCGGGCTGTTCACGGCGGGCATCGGCACCATGGTGTTCCTGCGGACGACCCTGGTGAACAACCTCGACGAGCAGCTCGCCCAGCAGGCGGCGGGCAACATCGCCGACAGCGTGTTCACCATGACACCCATCGACGGCCAGATCGTGTTCTCGCAGATCGAGAACGCGCCGCAGATCGGCTCGATGGTCGTCGTCTACGGCCCCGACGGAGAGCGCAAGGCGTTCTACAACGGCACGGCATCCCAGACGCTGCCGGAGTTGCCGTCGACGTTCACGGTCGAGCAGACCTACAGCCAGATCGATCGACGCATCGAGCTGCACGACGCCGACTCCGGCCAGCATTTCCTGGCGAGAGTCGGCGTGCTGCAGGTCAACGGCAGCTCGGGTGTCTACACGCAGATGGTGATCCAGCCGCTCGCGCAGACCGATCGCATCGTCGCGGCCTACATCGGCATCTACGCCTTCGTCGCCCTGCTCATCCTCATCGCGACCGCCCTGCTCACGCGATGGCTCGTGACGCTGGCGTTCCGGAACCTCCGCCAGGTCGAGACCACCGCGATGGACATCGCCGCCGGCGACTTCAGCCAGCGCCTCACCGACATCGTCCCCGACACCGAGGTGGGCCGGCTCAAGACCGCCATCAACGCGATGCTCGCACGGATCGACGGCGCCCTCGGCCAACGGGATGCCACCGTGCGACAGATGCGCCGCTTCATCGGCGACGCCAGCCACGAACTGCGCACCCCCCTGGTCACGATGCGCGGGTACGCGGAGCTGTACCGGATGGGCGCGATCCGCTCGGACGAGGATGTCGCACAGTCGATGGAACGCATCGAGAAGGAAGCCATCCGCATGGGTGCGCTCGTGGAGGACCTTCTCGCCCTCGCGCGTCTCGACGAGCGCCGCGACGTGACCATCATCCCGCTCGACCTGCGCCCGATCGCCCGCGACGCGGCCCTCGATCTGCGGGTCACCTCGCCCCAGCGCGAGGTGACGGTCGACGACACCACCTCACGCGACGAGATCGTGCTGCCCACCATCACGCTCGACCCCCTGCTCGACGCCGGCGGGGACTCCGCGACGGTCGCGAGCCGCCGACGCGCGGCCCCGACCACGTCTGCGATGGCGATCGCGGGTGCGACGCTGTCACGGCTTCGGCGCAAGCCCCGGGATGCCGCCGAGTCGCCGGCCACGCACGCCGATGCCGCTCCGACCGCGGCGCCCACCTCTCCGATCGGTGTGGTCCGCGCGCCCGCGCGCATCGCGCCGATCGTGCTGGGAGACGAGAACAAGGTGCGCCAGGTGGTGGCGAACCTCCTCGGGAACGCCCGCCGTTTCACCGGCGACGACTCCCCCATCGGTCTTCGCGTGGGTGTCGACGTCGACAGCGACATGGGCTGGATCGAGATCATCGATCACGGCGAGGGGGTGCCCGAGCAGATCCGCGACCAGATCTTCCAGCGGTTCTGGCGCGCCGACACCTCCCGCACGCGCGAGACGGGAGGCTCCGGCCTGGGCCTGTCGATCGTGGCATCCATCGTCGATCTGCTGCACGGAACGGTCGAGGTCGTCGACACCCCAGGGGGCGGGGCGACCTTCCGCGTGTCCCTCCCCCTCGCGGATCGTCGCGACGCCCGGGAGCACGCCCTCATCGAGACGCAGCCCCTCGAGCGTCTCCCCGAGGGCTATCGCCCCGACGCGCAGACGTGAGCGGGGGCGGCGACGCTTGACCCTCACACGATGTGAGAGGACACGATGTCTCCATGGCCGAGACCCCGAACCTGATGAGCATCGGTCGGTTCAGCGCGCTCACACGCCTGTCGGTGCGGATGCTCCGCCACTACGACAGCCACGGCGTGCTGGTCCCCGCTGACATCGACCCCTGGACCGGATACCGTCGCTACGTCCCGCACCAGCTGGTCGACGCGGCCGACGTCCGCAACCTCCGCGACGTGGGCTTCGGCGTCTCCGCCATCGGCGCCCTTCTCGACGCCCGTGGCACTCCGGCATGGACACGCGCACTGCAGATGCAGAGGGCGGAACTCCACGACGAGGCACGCGCGGCTACCGAGAGGGTGTCGCTGATCACCCGCCTTCTCACGAACGGAGACCATCCCATGTCCATCACGCTCACGCGCACCACCGTCCCCGCCCTCACCGCGGTGGCCCTTCGCGGCACCGTGGCCACGTACACCCACGAGGGGGAACTCTGGGGCCGGCTCATGCCCCTGCTCCCCGCGCAGTCGATCGCGCCCATCGGCCCCGGCGGCGTCATCGAGCACGACGATCAGTACGTCGAGCACGACGTCGATCTGTCGATCTTCCTGCCCGTCGCCCCCGGAACGACGGTCGAGGCCCCTCTGACACTCATCGAGCTGCCGGCCCGGGACTGCCTCGTCGCGCGCGTGACCGGGCCGTACGAGCAGATCGCCCAGGCGCACGACATGATCAACGCCCGGCTTCTGGAGGAGGGTCTGAGCCCCCGCAGCGACGGAACGCTCGCCTCGCGCGTGTTCAACGTCTACCTCACCACACCCGACCGGGTGCCGGCTGACGCGCTGCTCACGGATGTCTGCCGCCCGCTCAGCTGACGACGATCGCGTCCGCACAGCAGAACGCCCCCTCCCGAGGGAGGGGGCGTTCCGATGCGTCAGGCGTGGATCAGAAGTCCATGCCACCCGTCGGGTCGCCTGCCGGAGCGGCGTTCTTCTCGGGCTTGTCGGCGACGACGACCTCGGTGGTGAGGAAGAGGCCGGCGATGGATGCCGCGTTCTGCAGCGCCGAACGCGTCACCTTGGCGGGGTCGATGATGCCCTGTGCGAACAGGTCACCGTACTCGCCGGTCGCGGCGTTCAGACCGTGACCCACGGGGAGCTCCGCGACCTTGTTGGCCACGACGCCGGGCTCGAGACCGGCGTTGAGCGCGATCTGCTTGAGCGGTGCCTCGATGGCGACGCGGACGATGTTGGCGCCCGTCGCCTCGTCACCGACGAGGTTCAGGTTGCCCAGGGCGTTCTTGCCGGCCTGGATGAGCGCGACGCCACCACCGGCGACGACACCCTCTTCCACGGCGGCCTTGGCGTTGCGCACGGCGTCTTCGATGCGGTGCTTGCGCTCCTTGAGCTCGACCTCGGTCGCGGCTCCGGCCTTGATGACGGCGACGCCACCGGCGAGCTTCGCGAGGCGCTCCTGGAGCTTCTCGCGGTCGTAGTCGCTGTCGGTGTTCTCGATCTCGCGGCGGATCTGGGTCACGCGACCCTCGATCAGCTCCGACTCACCGGCACCCTCGACGATCGTGGTCTCGTCCTTGGTGATGATGACCTTGCGGGCGCGGCCGAGCAGGTCGACGGTCGCGTTCTCGAGCTTGAGGCCCACCTCTTCGGTGATGACCTGGCCGCCGGTGAGGATCGCGATGTCCTGCAGCTGCGCCTTGCGGCGGTCGCCGAAGCCGGGAGCCTTGACGGCGACCGACTTGAAGATGCCGCGGATCTTGTTGAGCACGAGCGTTGCGAGAGCCTCGCCCTCGACGTCCTCAGCGATGATGAGGAGCTCTTTGCCCTCCTGGATCACCTTGTCGACGATGGGCAGAAGGTCCTTGATGTTCGAGATCTTCTGGTTCGCGATGAGGATGTACGGGTCTTCGAAGACCGCTTCCTGACGCTCGGGGTCGGTGACGAAGTAGGGGTTGATGTAGCCCTTGTCGAAGCGCATACCCTCGGTGAGCTCGAGCTCGGTGCCGAAAGTGTTGCTCTCCTCGACGGTGACGACGCCTTCCTTGCCCACCTTGTCGATGGCCTCGGCGATCAGCGCGCCGATCGCGGGGTCGGCGGCGGAGATCGACGCGGTGGCGGCGATCTGCTCCTTGGACTCGACCTCCTTGGCGGAGGCGAGCAGCTCGTCGGTGACGGCCTTGACGGCCTTCTCGATGCCCTTCTTGAGCGAGATGGGGTCGGCGCCGGCGGCGACGTTGCGCAGGCCCTCGCGCACGAGCGCCTGGGCGAGAACGGTGGCGGTGGTGGTGCCGTCACCCGCGACGTCGTCGGTCTTCTTGGCGACCTCCTTGACCAGCTCAGCGCCGATCTTCTCGTACGGGTCGTCGAGCTCGATCTCCTTGGCGATCGAGACGCCGTCGTTCGTGATCGTGGGGGCTCCCCACTTCTTCTCGAGCACGACGTTGCGACCGCGGGGGCCCAGGGTCACCTTGACGGCGTCGGCCAGCGTGTTGAGGCCGCGCTCGAGGCCGCGCCGTGCCTCTTCGTCGAAAGCGATGATCTTTGCCATAAGTGTGTCGTCCCTCCCGGACGGGTGACTTGCAGAATTGGCACTCGACGAAAGCGAGTGCTAATTCATTCTGGCACTCGACCCTGGGGAGTGCAAGCCACCGGATGCCGGTGAAACGACGAACGCCGCGGCATCCGGGACTCGGATGCCGCGGCGTTCGAATCAGCACTCAGGCCAAGCGCACCGACTCCGCCTGCGGTCCCTTCTGACCGCTGCCGACGGTGAACTCGACGACCTGACCCTCTTCGAGGACGCGGAAGCCCGACATCTCGATGCTCGAGTAGTGGACGAAGACGTCCTGCCCGTCGGCGACGGTGATGAAGCCGAAACCCTTCTCGGCGTTGAACCATTTGACAGTGCCCTGGGTCATGCGAATCTCCTGTTGCTGAACGACGAGGTCATCGTAAGCACGGAGCGCATCTCGGGATCAGGGTTCGGACGCATTGTTGACGCGCGTGCCGTCAAGTTGTTACTCCGCGGAAACACGCGGCCAGACGGGTCAGGAGGCGGGCGACTCCGACGCTTGACCGGCGGCGCGATCGAGGCCGATCACGACGATCAGCCGCTTGACCGCGCTCTCGTCGTCGGGGGTGCCGGGATCGTCGGTCGGCTGCAGGAAATCGCTCTGCGCGACGTCCGCTCCGCCGATCGTCTGGGCCAGGCCTTCCGCGGCCGACTGGTCGCTCTCGCGGAGGTAGAACACCGTGGTCCGGGCGAAGTCGGTGCTGTCGGAATCGCCCGTCTCCACGCCGTCGCCCGGCCACCCTGCCGCGACGATCTGATCCCGGAGCGCACCCGCGAGTCCCTCGTCGGCCGTGCCGTTGAGCACCACGACCGAATACGACGTGTCGACGACGGCGGGAGTCGTCGCCTCGACCGTCGGCACGGGGGTCGCGGCGTCGTCGGGACCGAGCGAGATGCGCCCCGACACGACGAGGGTTCCGAAGATGCCCGCGATGATCAGCACGAGCGTGGCGATGGCCGCCCACAGGAACACGATCCATCCGCGCAGCCGGGGGTTCTCGGCCCGGTGAGCGCCGATGCGACCGGAGGGATCGGGCAGGTCGTCGAAGCGATCCCGAGGGAAGGTCGATCTGGCCATTGGACGATGCTATCGGTCGGAGCCCGGCCGCTCCGTCAGCGCGACGCCGCCCGGCCGAGCCGTGAGCGGTGCCGGTCCGCGGCCTCGTCGCGACGACGACGGAGACGGCGCACGAGCATGGGATCGTGGGCGAGAGCGTCAGGGGTGTCGATCAGTCGGCCGAGCACCTGGTAGTACCGTGCGGGCGTCAGGCCGAACTCAGCACGGATGGCCTCTTCTTTCGCCCCCGCGTGGCGTCGCCATTCACCCTCGAAAGCGAGGAAGGCGAGTTCACGGTCCGACAGGGTCACGCCACCACGTTAACGGCGGCCCGCCTCGGATCCGGGATGCCACGCCACCCACGCGCCCAGCGGATCCACCTCCGCGATCACATCGCCGTCGAGTGCCAGAGAGAAACCTCCCCGCACCGATTCGACGGGCCGCGTCCAGCCGTCGTGGAGCCCCGGCGCATCGAAGGTGATCCATCGCCCCGCCGCACGGGCGGCCGAGATCAGCGCCGCGCGACGGGTGCGCGGAACGTGCGCGAGGACGCCGGGGGTCGTCACGACCAGCGTCGCGTCACGCGGCGCACGGGCGGCGAGGGCCGGCAGGGCGTCGGCTCCGTCACCGGTGACGAGCAGGGGCGGATCGGCCGCCGCGATGTCGAGGGCGCCCGCGATGCGTTCCCGCCGGCCCTCCTCCCCCGGCCACACGAGGCCCGTGAGCCACGCCCGGTCATCGGCTCGACCGGCGTCGAGCGGGTTCAGATCGATGCCCGCCCGCCAGACCACCTGCGGCATCCGCACCTCCGGCATCCCGTGGAGCGCACTGTCGAGCACCACCGGGCTCACGCCGTCGAGGGGGTCCAGCGCGAGGGTGTCCGCGCCGCTCCGATAGCGATACGAGTAGCGGTCGGGGAAGAGGCACAACCCGGCGCTCGCCCCCACCTCGAGCAGGGCGATGGGCCCCTCGATCAGCGACAGCACCGGCAGCAGGGCGGCGCAGCGCAGCGGCTCGTTCGTCTGCACGCTCCGCCGCCCGCACTCTTCCGCGATCGCCTCGGCGTGCGAGACGACCCACGACGCCCACGCGTCGAGGTCGCCCATCGGGGCACCGAGCACGCGCACGACGGCGAAGACGAGGGGAGGCTGACGTCGTGTCTCGGCGATGCCCGCGAACGCGGTCGCCACCGCGGGGTCGTCGATCACCCGGCGCGCCCACGCCTCGTACACGGCGGATCGGCCGGGCGCCTCGTCGCGGGCGAAGCGCTCGAACCTCTCGATGACGGCGGTCACGGCATCCTGATCCATCCCGCAGATTATGCCGGGCCGACCTGACCGCTCCCGGGCACGACAGAATGGATGCCGGAGAAGGGAAGTTTCCATGACTTACGCCGTCGACAAGTCCGACGACCAGTGGCGCGAAGAGTTGACGCCCGAGCAGTACGCGGTGCTCCGCCAGGCGGGAACGGAGCGCGCCTGGACGGGTGAGCTGCTCGACGAGAGCCGCGCCGGTTTCTACACCTGTGCCGCGTGCGGTGCGGAGCTGTTCCAGAGCGGGACCAAGTTCGACTCGCACTGCGGGTGGCCGAGCTTCTACGAATCGGTGCGCCCCGAGGCCGTCGAGCTCATCGACGACAACAGCCACGGCATGCAGCGCACCGAGGTGCGCTGCGCGAACTGCGGTTCGCACCTGGGGCACGTGTTCCCCGACGGATTCGGCACGCCCACCGGCGACCGTTACTGCATGAACTCGCTCTCGCTGAACTTCACCCCGGAAGACCAGGCGTGAGCGCACTCGAGGCGATGCGCGACCGCCGGTCGTGGTCGAAGGTCACCGACCTCGCCCCCACCGGCCCCGAGCTCGAGGCCTTCGTCGCCGCGGCCGGTCGCGTCGCCGACCACAAGACGCTGCGTCCGTGGCGCATCATCGAGATCCGCGGGAGCGATCGCGACCTGCTCGCCCGCGCCTTGAACAAGGCCGACGGCAAGCGCGGGTACTCCTCGAAGCCGCGTCGTGCACCCCTGATCATCGCGCTGGTGGCCGACGTGTCGTCGAAGAAGGTCCCCGCGTGGGAGCAGGAGGCCACGGCATCCGGGGTCGCCCACATGCTCAGCCTCGTGCTGGATGAGGCGGGTTTCGGCGTGTTCTGGCGCACCGACGACAACACCCGCAGCAAAGTGCTCGCGAAGGCGCACGGCCTGAAAAAGGGCGAGGTGCTGCTCGGGTGGTTGTACGTGGGCGGCAAGCCGCAGCGTTCGCGTCCGGTGCGCCGCAAGACCGTGGATGCCGCGAAGCACATCTCGCGCATGCCCGGGGGCAAGAAGGGCCGCAAGGTCGACGACGTCTCCCTCTGATCCACAGGAGCGTGTGACGCCGCCCGGGGGTTTTCCTCGGGCGGCGTCGTCGTTCGTGCGGCGCGACCTTCAGCGGCGTCGACGCCGCCACGGCACGGCTGCGACGACCACTCCGGCGAGGGCGACCGCCGCCGCGAGCACCGCGACCGCGGGCGACGGCGCGGCGGGAGCGGGCCAGGCCGCGTCGAGCAGCACCGAGGTGGTGAGCAGCCCGACGACCGACCCGAGGCCCAGCAGCAGCACGCCCGTGCGCCGCACGACCACCGACGACAGGAAGATGTAGATCACGCCCACCGCACCGCCGCTGTACAGCCACGGCTCGGTCGGCACGACTCGGGGGGCCCCGACGACGGCGATGTACACGGCCGCCGCGAACAGCAGCACGACGGTCCCGCCGATGAAGTTCACCAGCGTCGCTGTCAGGGGGCTCTCGACCCGAACGCGCAGACGCCCGTTCGTCCCCTGCTGCCACGAGACGGCTGCTCCGGCGACCGCGGGCACGATGAGCATCCACAGGGGCACGCCCGCGAGGGCGTCGCCCGACAGGCAGACGACGACACCCGCGATGGCGAGGGCCGCTCCCACGGCACGGCGCACGGTGACGGGGACGACGCCGGCCGGACCGTAACCGATTCGATCGAGCACGAGACCACCGGTGGTCTGACCGGCGACGAAGCCGACCGTGAACAGGGCGACGCCGATCGTGGCGACCGTCAGCCCCTGGCTCGCCACGGTGAAGGCGCCGACGAGGCCGCCCAGGAGCATCCACGGGGGAATGGAACGGGTCCGGATGCCGCCGACCAGCCGCCCGAACCCGCGCCGCCCCTCGGGGAGCAGCGCGGACAGCGCGACGAGGATGAGCAGCCCCGAAGTGAACGACACCGCCGCGGCGACGATGCCGTCACCGAACTCGGCGCCGAGGGTGCCGTTGATGCGCGCCTGCAGGGCCGTGAGCGCGCCGATGAGCACCGCTCCCCCCACGGCGAGGCCGACCGCACCGCGCTCCGACACCATGCTCCCCTCGTGCCCGAGGCTCGGGCCACCGTCGATCGTACGACGCCCCGTCGTGCACGCCCGGCGCGCTTCCCCGTCGCGGTGTCCGCCGTCGCTGCTTCCGGCGTCGCAGATCACGCCGACCGCGCGTCGTCCCCGTACACGCGCAGGACATCGGTCAAAGCCTCGACCTCGACCCCCTCCGCGACCGCCGCGTCGACAAGCGCACGGAGTTGTCGCATGAGGCCCGCGGAGAGAGGAGCGACACCGGGGGCGACGCGGGTTCCCGAGCCGACACGGCTGACGATCAGGCCGTCCATCTCGAGCGCACGGTACGCCTTCTGCACGGTGCCTGGAGCGACACCGAAGTCAGCCGCTGCCTGCCGCACGGTGGGAAGCTTCTCGCCGCCACCCAGCCGACCGGAGACGATCATTCCGCGGTAGAAGCGATGCAGATCGACGGTCGGACTCGCCGCGTCCACCGACACGCTGTCCTTCATGCGCGGCTCTCTGCAGTCGCCCGCATCGGGGCCCGTGCAACGCGGATGGACCGAACGACGAGCAGAGCGAGCATCGCCACTCCCCCGATCTCGAGCAGCGGCGCGACGACGCCTCCGCTGAGAACCAGGTCGGCGTGGGGCAGCAACACGTCGAATCGCCTTCCTCCACCGGACACCGACGTCGTCGTGATCGTCGTGGTCACCGCGGAGCGCGCCATGCGCAGCACGCCCCCGAGCACGATCGACGTCGCGGCGATGCCGATGCCGACGACGCCGCGAGCGATCTCGGCCCGCCGAGCGCGCTCGACATCGAGAGAGACGGAAGCGGGGAAAGGCCGGACGGCGTTGCGCCGCAGAGCACAGAAGACAGTGGCCGCCAGGACGGACACCGAGACGATCAGAGGGATGCCGTAGGCCCAGCCCGGAAAGATCGTCACAACCGGTGGAACATCCGTGTTCGGCACCTCCAGGGTGAGATGCGCGGCGATGCCCGGACCATACGACGTCGACATGCGCCCGAAGACGACCGCGACCACGATGGTGACACCTACGACGGTGGCGTACAGCGGAGTACCACGGAGAGGACCGAAGGTGCTCCACGTGCGCCGACTCACGGAGACCGCGTCGACCGTGCGGCGCTGCCCTCGGGCGCGCATCGCGAACAGCAGCATCGCCAGCCCCAGGGCTGCTGCGATCGGGGCGACGGCGAAGCGCCACCATGCCACCGTGGCCGACATGTCGAAGGCATGACCGCGGAGGACGACGTCAGCGATCCACACGGCGCCTACGGCGGCGGCGATTCCCCCCGACACGATGCGCTCGTCGCGCGGGGCACGACCCGGCGCCACCGTCCCGCGCCGCACGCGTGCCACGAGGAGGGCCGCCGCGACACCCAGCACCGCGCACACCACCGACGAGGACAGGAGCCCCCAGACGACTTCCCCGGGAGATGCCTGAAGAAGCCGATTCCCCACGTTCAAGAGATACTGCGCGCTCACGTGACCACCTTTCGTGCTACTTTCCTAGCACACTTTGTACCACGATTGAGATACAAAAGGTCCTGCCGTAGCGAGTGCACGCCGTCCACGCCGGTGTCGGACGAGCGCACCGACGAAGATTGCGAAGAGTCCGATCATCGCGAGGACGCTCACCCCGTAAAGGAGCACACCGCCGAGGGCGTAGTCACCTCCGCCCGGCACCGCCGCTTCAGGGTTCCACACGAGGATCTGCATCAGGGCGACACCCGCATAGAGGGTGACGGCGACCACCCCCGTCACGGCGACCAGCACGGCGGCGAGACCTCTTATATGCACCGGACTCATGCGCCCATGATCGCGCAGGCGTGCGCGAGACACGACCATCCCGCGCACGTCGCTGCCGCACCGAACCGATTCCATGCGCCAGGCTGTCACCCGTGACACAGCTCAACCCCGGCCCCCACGATGTCTCGCGCATCCTCGGCGACCTGAACACCGCGGGCGCCGACCGCGAGTTCCTCGCCCACGCCGAACTGCACCTGCCCCGCCTGCACGAGCTCTTCGTCCGCCTCTACGGCGAGCGCACCGACGGCCTCGAGCGTCTGGCATCCGTGGTCGACCTCGCGCGACGCTCCTGGACCGAGCGTCCTCGGGCACTGAAGGCCCTCGACCGCGAGCGCGACAGCACCCCCGACTGGTTCGAGAGCGAGCGGATGCTCGGCGGTGTCTGCTACGTCGACCGGTACGCGGGTGGGCTCAGCGGCATCCGGGATCGAATCCCCTACTTCCGCGAACTGGGGCTGACCTACCTCCACCTCATGCCGCTGTTCGAGAGCCCCGCGGGAAACAGCGACGGCGGCTACGCGGTGTCGAGCTATCGTCGCGTCGACCCCGCGCTGGGGACGATGGAGGAGCTCGCATCCCTTGCCGCCGACCTCCGACGCGCCGGGATCTCGCTGGTGGTCGATTTCATCTTCAACCACACCAGCAACGAGCACGACTGGGCGCGGAAGGCCGTCTCGGGCGAGCCGGGATTCGAGGACTTCTACCTCATCTACCCCGACCGCGAGATGCCCGACGCCTACGAGCAGACGACGCGTGAGATCTTCCCCGACGACCACCCGGGCTCGTTCGTGCAGCTCGACGACGGGCGCTGGATCTGGGCGACGTTCTACCACTTCCAGTGGGACCTGAACTACGCCAACCCCGCGGTCTTCGAGGCGATGGCCGGCGAGATGCTGTTCCTGGCGAACCAGGGCGTGGAGATCCTGCGGATGGATGCCGTGGCCTTCATCTGGAAGCGACTGGGCACGACATGCGAGTCACTGCCCGAGGCGCACCTGCTGCTGCAGGCGTTCAACGCGGTGCTGCGGATGGCCGCTCCGGGGCTGCTGTTCAAGTCGGAGGCGATCGTGCACCCCGACGAGGTCGTGTCGTACATCTCGCCCGACGAGTGCCAGATCTCCTACAACCCGCTGCAGATGGCCCTCACCTGGGAGGCGCTGGCGACCCGCGACGGTCGCCTCCTGCAACAGGCGCTCGAGCGGCGGCATGCACTCCCCGCCGGCACGGCGTGGGTCAACTACGTGCGCAGTCACGACGACATCGGGTGGACCTTCGCCGACGAGGATGCCGCCGAGCTCGGCATCGACGGCTACCCGCACCGCCGCTTCCTCAACGACTTCTACGTCGGTCGGGCCGACGGCACCTTCGCCCGCGGCGTTCCCTTCCAGGAGAACCCGCGGACGGGCGATGCCCGGGTCACCGGCACCACGGCATCCCTCGCCGGTGTCGAGGCGGGTGATGCGGGCGGTGAGGACCGCGTCGTGCTGGCCCACGCGCTGGCGCTGTCGACCGGTGGGATTCCCCTGCTGTACCTCGGCGACGAGGTCGCCCAGCTCAACGACTACGGCTACGCCGACCGCGCCGCGGAGGCCGGCGACAGCAGGTGGGTGCACCGCCCCTTCCGCCCGGAGCAGAACTACGCCGACCGCGCGGATGCCGGAACCCCCGCGGGTCGCGTCTTCTCACGGCTGTCGCGTCTGCTCGCCGTCCGCCGCGTGACGCCCGAGTTCGCGGGGAACGACCTGTACGCCTTCGACGCGCGCGTGAGGTCGGTGGTGGCGTTCCTGCGCCCGGGCGAGGGCGGGTTCTCGGTGCTGGTCGCCGCGAACGTCGCCGATTCCGCGGTGGAGATCGACGCGGTGACCCTGTCGGGGCTCGCTCCCGAGGCCCTCGACCTGGTCACCGGTGCCCCCGTCTGGCTCGGTGCCGGTGTCACGCTCGCCGCGCACGACGTGCGTTGGCTCCGCGTGCGGACGCGCTGATCGGGCGTCCCGGTGCGGTTCTCGTCGCGCCGGGACGTCAGCGGTGTTGCCGCGCGGCTCTCGCCGCGCCGGAGGACGAGATCAGCGGCGTTCCGGCGCCGGCTGCCCGTCGGTGGTCGCGATGCGTCTCGCGGCCGCCTCGAGCAGCACCTCGGCCGTGATGTCCTCGATCTCGAGGGCTGTTCCGATCCGACTGTCGTTCATGAGGCCGGCGATCTGCGCCTGGTGGTCGTCGACGTGCTCGTTGCGGCTCGCGCGGCGGACGACGGCCACGGGGTACACGCCGGCCTCGAGCAGGCCGAGGATGGTGCCGACACCGGCGTGCGTGACCACCACGTCCGCTTCGTGGATGGCGCGATCGAAGGACGCGGCATCCATGTCCTGCACGACCCGGCCGGGCAGATCGTCACGCGTGGTGTAACCGAGCTGCCAGGTGGTGTCCTCGCCCATCAGGCCCGTCGCCAACAGGGCGTCCACCAGGGTGTCGAAGCGGTAGCCCTGGATGGTCCCGAGCGTCACGAAGATCTTCAGCGGTCGCCCCTCGGGCGCGACGCGATCCTCGATCGAGAAGGTCTCCAGCACGCTCGGGTGCAGGCCCCACCGACCTCCGGCCCACGAGCGATGCTGCGTCCGCATCTCGGCGAGACGGCTGTGGTACAGCATGCGCCCCGTCAGCGAGGGCCCGAGGACGCGCGAGACGCTCTCGATGTACAGGGCCGGAATGCCGCGTCGACGTGCCACCGGCAGCGCGGCCGTGGCGAGCGCGGCGCCGGTGCTGACGGCGGCGTCGAAGTCCTCGCCCGCGAGGGCCTTGTCGATCTGACCGACGGCCTTGAGCGTGCCGCGCCAGTCGCGCGGCTTGATGTAGGGCACGAGGAGCGTGCGCTTGCCCCGCAGGAGCGAGCGCGTCTGCGGGGAGTCGAAGCTGACCCACAGCGAGTCGTCGGTGGCGCCGAGACCCGGTGCCAGACGCACGAGCTGGGCGATGTGCCCGCCGGTCGACGCCGCGAGCAGCATCTTGCGCGGGTTGTCGGGGTTCAGGTCCAGGCGGTCGGACATGTCACGCGCCGCGATCATCGGGCCCCATCCGTTTCGAGGCGAAGAATGAAGACCGCCGAGGTTCGCCGGCGCTCTCTCATCACCACCCTCCCGGACGACGCATTGTCGGACGCACGCGTAAGAATCACTGATCTCCCCCAGATCTCGTGTCGGAACGGACTACCGCCAGAACCGACGTCACAGTGAATTGTACGGCAGGCGCATTACAGGGCCGTGTCCGGCAAAGCAACGGAGACGAACAGGAATAGAATGCGCGACGCCGGTCGCAGTGCGAACCGGACGCAACCGCCGGAATTCCGGAACCCCTCCCCGAGGTCTAGACCCGAGCTCGGCCGAGGATGTTGCGGTAGGCGTTCATGGTCTGCGCCGCGATGACATCCCAGTCCAGCGCGCGCAGGTCCGCCCTCTCCGGCCTCCCCGACGTCGTGGACCACTCGAGCGCGCCCGACAGGGCGGCGGAAGTCAGATCGCCGTCGAACAAGCGCACCCAGTCGTCGCCGAGCTGCTGCTGCAGCTCCTGCATCGCCCCCAGCTGCGGAACGAGCACCGGGCGATCAGCCGAGACGGCCAGGATCGCCGAACCCGAGTTCTGGATCCGCGAGTACGGGAGGACGACGAGATCCGCCGCGGCGAGAGCGGTGGCGATGTCGTGGTCGGGGAGGAAGCGCGCATCGATCACGATCCGCTCGTCGCCGCGTGCGGCCTCGCGGATCTCGGCCTCGAGCTCGGGCGGCGAGATCTTCCCGGCGATGAGCAGGGTGGCATCCACGTCGCTCTCGCGGAACACCCGGATCAGGTGAGGGACGTTCTTGTAGCGACGGATCTGTCCCACGCTGACGATCACCGGACGACGGGGGTCGAGCCCCAGCCGCTCACGGGCCTCGGCGCGGCCGACACCGAAGTCGTACGAGTCGCGGTAGTGGCCGTGCGGGATGACCTCCGCGGGGACGGCGGCGAGTTCGGGATAGGCCGTCCGCGCGCTCACGACGCCCTGCGCCGTGAGCGAGATGATGCCGTCGACGTTCTTCAGCAGGAGCCTGTCGGACAGGGCCCTCAGGCGGGCCGTCGAGCGCTCCTCGTGCGCGGCGACGTTGTGGACGGTCCACACCAGGACGGTCCCCCGGCGCCGCGAGAGCGCGAGGCTGCCGTAGAACAGCGCGAGCCGGCAGACGTGCCGGTACAGCCGGGGTCCCGACAGGAACGACAGGTCGGGCCAGTGCAGGTGGATGACGTCGGTGCGCTCGAGGAGCAGGCGTCCGTAGTGGAGGTCGCGCACGACCGCGCCTCGCCGCTGCAGGGCACGGGCCAGGTCGGCGGTGTACGGGTTCGCCTTCTCGGTGCGGAAGGCCGGTTCGGCCTGGACGACCAACGGATGCCGCGCCGTCGTCGACGGCTCCCGCCCGAAGAGGGTGCGTTCGGCGGCGGGGAACCCCCGACGCCACGAACGACGGTGCGCCCACGCCTGCCGGTATGCGTCGCGCGAACTGCGACGCACAGCCTCGAGGACCGCGCGCAGGGCCACACCGGCCTGAAGCAGGAGCACCGCGAGCAGGGCGACCGGAGCGGACCAGACGGTGGTGAAATAGGTGACCTTGCCGGCGAGGACCATCGCCAGACGGCGCCCGCTGGAGCTGCTCGAGCCGCCGACATCGTGACGGATGACGGCCTCGGGCACGATGATCGGACGGAAGCCGCGGCGCCACGCCCTCGTCGAGAATTCCGCGTCCTCGCCGTACAGGAAGAACCGCTCGTCCATGCCTCCGATGCGGTGCCACACGTCGCGGCGCGTCATCAGGAGGCAGCCCGTGACGATCGGGACCTCGCGGACCGTGTCGCGCTTCCACCGGCCCAGGGACTCGGGGTCGAACAGGGCGGACTTCTTCGCGACGGCCGACGCCCCCGTGGCGTAACACAGCAGCGACCACAGGCTCGGCGCGCCCCAGCACGACGACGGGTCCAGCGCGCCGGTCTCGTCGACCGTGCGACCGCCGTAGATCCCGTGTTCGGGATGGGCTTCGGCGAAGCTCACCAGTGCCTCCAGCGAACCGGGGAAGGCGGACGCGTCGGGGTTGAACAGCATGACGTAGTCGGCCGTCGACGCCTCGACGCCCCGGTTCACCGCTCGCGCGAAACCGAGGTTCTCGCCCGCGTCGATCAGGGTCACCGCGGGGTGCGCGGCACGGATCGCCTCGAGGGAGCCGTCGGTGGAGCCGTTGTCGATCAGCACGATCCCGAGCCAGTCGAGGTCGAGATCGACCAGGGAGTCGATGGCTTCGAGGGTGCGATCGCGCGTGTTGTAGTTGACGATGATCGCGTCGACGGTGGGCGCGCTCACGCGGTGACCCGGTCGGTCGTCGACGCGGGCTCGGCGTCCCGCCGGTAGGCGATGACCTTGGCCGGCACACCGCCGGCGATCGCATTCTCGGGGACGTCCTTGGTCACGACGGCTCCGGCGGCGATGATCGCGCCGTCTCCGATGGTGACCCCGGCGAGGACGACGACGTCGGCCCCGAGCCAGGTACCTGCCCCGATGACGATGTCATCCTCCTGCTTGGGCTGGTCCATCGGGGCGACGCCTTTCGCGATGCCGTAGTTCGATGCCGTCAGCGTCACGCGGGGAGCGAGGAGCGCCTTCTCGCCGAACGTGATCCGCCCGGTCGAGTTGCCCGCCCAGATCGTGGAGTACTCGCCGATCCGGGTGCCGGAGCCGATGGTGATGCGCTCGGCGTTGCGGAAGGAGACGTTGGGCGCGAAGCTCACATCGGTACCGCGAGTGAGCCTGCGCACCTGCGAGACGTGCGAGTACCCGTAGAAGTGCAGCACGCGCAATCCGTGCAGGTACACCCGCGGGTCGAGCAGCGAGGCGACCGCCACGAGCGTCTTGCGGATCTTGTTCATTCTTCCACCCCTTCGAGCATCGAGCGGAGCCGACGGGCGATGCCCTCGGTGTCCAACTCCGCGCGGGTCGTCACGGTCAAGGTGATCTTGTCGCCGTAGACCGCGGCGAACACCGCGAGCTCGTCCCGCCGATCCGACGCCGGCAGCACGATGAAGGCCTCCACGACATCCCCGGAGAAGAACCTCGGCTCGCGCGACCACGGCACCAGCGTCACGTATCCGATCGAGCGACCGCGCGGCTGCTCCTCCACGGCCAGACCGCGCGCGAACGCCGCGACCTGGGAACGCACCGACGCGACGACCTCGGGCAGGCCCGCCGACGGCGTCCCGTGCGCACGGAGCATCTCCACGTGATTGCGGATGGCGCGCTCGCCCTTCTTGCGGCGCGACACCGGCACCATCACGTCGATGCCGTCGCGGTCGTCGTCGACCGCGCACATGGCGGCCGCGACGATCAGGTCGTTCAACGACCCGCGCAGCTTCGCCGCCCGACGCGTGGTGGCCGAGGCGTCGATCTCGAAGAAGGTGTCGGTGAACGGCGGGATGAAGCTCGCGCGGAGGTTCCGGCGGGTCGCGTAGACCTCCTTGAGCGGGCGGATGTTGCGCCCGACCACTCGTTTCGCCCGCTTCACGACGGGTTTGCGCCAGTACTCCCGCCACGCGGCGGACACGTTCGGCTGCAGCCGCCACCAGGTGCGGACGGCGTACAGCGGCACGAGCGCGCGCGATGCGGGCGGGCGGGCCATGACGGGCAGCGGTGACTCTTCAGAGACCTCGGAGGCCTCGGTGAGCTCGGTGAGACGTTCCATCGCCCACTTGGCATCCCCGTTGGCATGGTGCATGCGGGCGCCGAAAGCGACCTGACCGGTGGTCAGCGACGTGAACGTGAAGTCCCAGAGCGGGCGGTCGCGCGGCAGGAGGCCGCGGTCACCGTCGATGAACCACCGCAGGCGCTGCGTCTCGAGATCGTGCGTCCCCTCGGGGAAGTGCACGTGTTGGCGCAGGTCGAAATCCTCGGCCGGAACCCACGCGGGCGCCGTGACCCCCAGCGGGGAGTCGATGACGCGCAGACGGAACTCCGGAACCCGTCGCACGAGCCGGTCGACTCCCGCGAGGATCTTCTCCCGGTCCAGCGACCCGTCGTCCCGGCGCAGGCTCCCCCCGCTCAAGACCAGGATGCATCCGGTGTGCATGGTCTCGTACTGGATGTTCGAGGCAAGGTGCGTCTCGTCGAGGATGCGGAGCAGCTCGACCGAGACACCGGGGTCGGTCGAGGCGTCCCCGTCGTGCGACGGCGCCCGCGCGACGCTCGCCGACGAGGAGGCGGAGGCGAACCTCTCGCCGATCACCGGCGAGCTCCACGCCTGGCGGGCTCCGGTGACGATGCCGTCGAACATGGCGTGCTCATGCGCCGCGGGCTTCTTGCGCGCGAAGGCCCGCACGATGCGGACCACCGAACGCCCCACCAGACGCCACGCGAGGCGGGTGCCCAGCACCGGGTCGATGTGGATCCACTTCGCGATCATCGCGCCCAGCCCCAGGCCGTAGCCGCGGTGCAGGTTGACGTAATCCTGACCCTCGCGGGTGTTGTTGTGCCACACGATGCACGTGGCGTCGTGCACGATGGTCGACCCGGCACGCACGATGCGGACGAAGATGTCGAGGTCCTCGGCACCGGCCCACGGCTTGCCTGCGCCCAGGGCGTCGTCGAAGCCGCCCATCCGCAGGAGCATCTCGCGGCGGAAGGCCATGACGGCGCCGTGGCCGGCATCCAGGCCCTGCACGGGCGTGCGGTAGAGGCGCTGCCGGCGGTACGGAGCCTTGGCGGCGGATTCGGATCGGTGCAGCATGCGGCCCGTGACCGCCCCGACCGTCGAGTCCTCGAAGTGCGGGAGGACGACGTCGATCCACCCCTCCTCGGGCAGGCAGTCGTCGTCGGTGAAGATGACGAACGGACGCGCGGAGGCATGGATGCCGGCGTTGCGCGCGACGGACAGTCCGGCGCCGGCGAGCACATACACGACCCCGGCCTCCTCCGCGATCTGTCGCGTCTCGTCGGTGTCGGAGGCGCTGTCGACGACGACGACCTCGGTCTCGGCGGGGGTGTTCCTCCGGATGGCCGCGAGCGCCTCCCGGAGGTATCCGGGGCGGTTCCGGGTGCAGACGATGATCGAGATGTCAGACGGCGTGAGCATGCGCACCTCCCGCCGTGGCGCGGTCGCGCGCGGCGTCGTAGCAGCGGACGAGGGTGTGGGCTGCGGCATCCCAGGTGAGCTCGGGGGCGTGGGCGATCGCCGCGGCGCTCATCCGCGCTAGCTCCGTGCGCTCGCGCGAGAGCAGGTCGAGGTGCGAGACGAGCGCATCGACATCGCGGGGCGCGTGGAACAGACCCTGCACGCCGTCCTGCATGAGCGCTCCGGATGCGGTCGACACGAGGGGGACGCACCCCATCGCCTGCGCTTCGTACGTCACGAGGGCCGACCCTTCCTCGATGGTGGGGAGGAGCAGCACATCGGATGCCGCCAGCGCCGCCTCCACCTGATGGGTGAAGCCGACGACCCGCACGCTCGGGTGCGCCAGTCTGTCGGCGAGGAGTGCCTCGTACGCCGGGAGCATCCGGCCGACCACCGTCAGGGTGCCGTCCGTGCTCGCTTCCGACCTCAGCCACGCGTCGAGGGCGTGGTGCAGCCCCTTGCGGGGTTCGCCGAGTCCGACGTAGACGGCGCGAAGCGGCGCCGGGGTCGCGGTGCGTGGCCGGGCGACCCGCGTCCCGGGACGGAAACCGTATTGATGACGGAGGATGCGGTCGTCGGCGAACCCGGCGTCGCGGAAGGTCTGCGCGACGAAATCCGACGGGGCGAGAACGGCGGTCGCGCGCGACCAGTCCGCGCGCTCCATGTCCAGGCGGCGGTCGTTCGCGGTGTGCGCGGTGTCGACCTCGCCCTGCAGGCCCAGTCTCGCGACTTCCTCGGCGACCACCCGCCACGCGAATTCCGTGTGGGTGTTCGGGGCCTCCCGCACGACGGCCGTGCCGCGCTCGCGGGCCGCTGCCGCGGTGCGGCCGGGGCCGGTGGGCCACAGGTGCACGATGTCGTACCCGCCGCGCGCGGCGAATCGTGCCGCCCGGGCGTCGTGCCACGCGAAGGCACGGTCGCGCCCGACGGCGCGGTGCGGGATCCTCTTGCCCCGCAGGGCGAGCGTCTGCGTCACGCGCACGTTCGACGGCATCGGCCGCGCGACGCTCGCCGCCACGACGTGCACGTCGTGACCGAGCCGGGCCAGTCCGTCGACCTGGTTCCACGCCGTCCAGCCGATACCTGGCGCCCCGAGTGCATGAGGAAACGAAAAAAGCACTCGCATAGACATTGCCCCCGTTTCGAGCGGACATCGAATGCAGAGATCGACACCCGCCGGTCTCCTACTGTGGACACGGGGCGGCAGCATTGCAAGTTGAGTACTCGATGTACACCCGAAAGACGCGACGTTGTAACACGTACGAATCGCCAATACCAGAGGTTGCCCGCATACTGTCAAAGTGAGGTCGATCGGTTCGCCGATTTGCGGGGTGTCTCCGGAGATCCTCTCATTCGCCATCGGTGGCTCAAGTTACATCGTCGCCCGGGGGGGCGACTGGAGGGGAAACAATGGAAATTCCTACGTATTTGCGAGTCCTGTGGAGGAGCAAGTGGCTGCTCGTGGTGGGCGCCATCGTCGCGGCCGTCGCCGCGTTCTTCGCCGGCTTCACCATCAATAACGGTCAGGTCGAGCCGCGGGCCGAGCAGTCGTACCGTGCCGGCACGACCCTGCTGCTCAACGGTCCCGACCAGCCGCTCTATCAGGCCGTGATCCCCGGCCAGGAGCTGCAGGAGGGTCAGACCCAGCCGCAGACGGTCGACCTGACCTCGCGCGCCATCCTGTACGCCTACCTCATCAGCGGCCAGGACATGCGGGCCACCGTGGAGTCGCAGATCGGCACCTTCGCCGAGGAGGAGACGCTGACCGCTCTCCGTCGCACCACGCAGCCCGCCGGTGACGAATCGTTCGCCGGACGCTACGTGCTGCCCATCCTCGAAGTCGTCGGTACGGCCTCGACGCCCGAGCGGGCCGAGCAGATCTCGCGCACCGCCGCCCAGACCTTCGAGGCCCAGGTCGTGGCCGACCAGACAGCCGCAGAGATCCCCGAAGGCAACCGCGTGCTGATCACGACCATCGATGAGAAGCCCGGCACCGCCCTCGAAGGCTCCAACCCGGCCATCCCGGTCGTGGTCACCTTCCTCGGCGTCTTCCTGCTCTTCGTGGCAGCGGCCTACATCATCGCCGGCTCCAAGGCCTCCCGTGAGCGCAAGCGTGCCGCGAAGGCTGCTCGCGAGGACGACGCCCCGTCGTCGGCGAAGCTCGACGACGACGCCGACTTCTCCATCGACGACCTCCTGCCGGGCCAGCGCTCGGAATCCGAGGCGGAGGCCGTCCGCTCGCGGGCGCGCAACCGTGCACGCGTCGAGTCGACGACTCTTCGCAGCGACCTCTGAACCCCGAGGCCACTCCCGTGTCACTGCACACAACGCAGTCGCGGGGGNGCTGCCCCCGCGACGCCTCCTCCCTCACCGGCGACGGTGACGGAGGACGAGGTGACCCTGCCCGTGGGCAGGGCGATCCTGGCCGTGGTGATCCTCATCGCCGTGGCCGCCGTGTCCGTCATCTTCCTGCCCCCGGTCGCAGCCGGCGGCGCGATGATCGTCGTCGCCCTGGCGGTCCTGGCACGGAGGATCCTCACCTCGTGGGTCGGTTGGCTCGGCATCCTCGTCGCCGTGGTGATGTTCATCCCCATCCGGCGCTACGCGTTGCCCATCCCGCTGCCCTTCCAGCTCGAGGCCTACCGCCTCGTGTTGTTCGTGATGTTCGCGGGAATGGTCGCGGCCCTGCTGCTGGACCGCAACCGTAAGTGGAAGCCGGTCGGTTTCGGATGGCCGATCGGGATCTTCTTCGTGTCGCTGTTCGTCTCCATCCCGCCGAACGGCACGCGGCTCGTCGAGGAGGGCCTCGCCACGAGCGCCGTCGGTACCCTGGTCAACTGGGTCGTGCTGCTGTCGGTCTTCTACATCGTCCGGCAGATCATCGACACCGAGACCATCGCGATGGGCCTGCTCACCGCTCTCGTGTGGTGCGGCACGGTCGTGTCGGTCTTCGCCGTCTTCGAGCGCGTGACGCGTATCAACGTCTTCCACCGGCTCGAGACCTTCCTCCCGCTGAACCTGATCGCCGCTGACGGTGAATCCTTCCGCGCCGGCGGCTACCGCTCGTTCGGATCGTCGCAGCATCCCATCGCCCTGTCGGTGATGTTCTGCATCCTGATCCCGATCGCGATCTACCTCTCGCGCTACGGCCGGTGGCCGAAGAACGAGTGGACGCGTCGGCTCGTGTACTCCTTCGTCGCTCTCATCCTGCTGATGGGCGTGCTGGTCGCGGTCTCCCGCACCGCGGTGATCGTGCTGGGCATCATGTTCCTGCTCACGCTCCTCCTGCGGCCGTGGCTGGGCATCACGCTGTTGGCGTTGGGCGTGCCCCTGCTGGCCGTCGGCATGGCGGCCCTCCCGAAGGTCGTCGGCACGCTCGTGCTCTCGTTCCTGGATATCGACGCCCTGATCGCCTCGCAGCAGACGTCGCCGGGTTTCCGCGGCGCCGGTCGATTGGCCGACCTCGGTCCGTCTCTGATCGAGGCGGCGCAGTCTCCGTTCTTCGGAACCGGCTTGGGAAGCCGCATCGTCGTGGGCGAGGAGCAGAACGCCTACATCCTCGACAATCAGGTGCTCGGTTCGCTCCTCGAAGTCGGAGCCGTCGGCGTTCTCGGTCTCGCGGTGTTCATCCTCGTTCCGATCCTGATGATGGGCGCCTGGGCGTTCACCACGGCGCGCGACGAACCCCGCTACGCGATGCTCGCTTTCGCGCTGTTCCTCAGCGGAGCCGGCTACGCCGCCGCCCTGTTCTTCTACGACGCGTTCGGTTTCATGCAGACCTTCTTCGTGTATTCCATGCTGCTCGCCGTCGCCGGGTGGCTGCTCACATCGAGCCCGCCCGCCCTCAGGGCGCGCGCGGCCGGCGAGGGGATGTTCGTCCGGTGGCCCCGCGCGACGGTGTCCTCCGGGGTCGCCCTATGACACCGCGGATGTCGATCGTCATCCCGGCCCACGACGAGGGCCCCCTGGTGCGCCGCAGCCTGGAGCAGATGCTCCGGGGTGCGGCGCCCGGGGAGTTCGACGTCGTCGTGGTGGCCAACGGGTGCGCGGACGACACCGCGGAACAGGCGCGCGCTGTGCCCGGCGTGACCGTCCACGAGATCGCCGAGGGTTCCAAGATCGCGGCGTTGAACGCCGGCGACGCGATCGCTCGGGTGTTCCCCCGCGCCTACATCGATGCCGACGTCGCCCTGTCGGTGTCGGCTCTGCGCGCAATGGCCGACGAGCTGTCCGTCTCCTCGGCGCCGCGCGCAGCCGCTCCCCGCCTCGTCGTCGACACCTCGCGGTCGAGCCTGCCCGTAAGATGCCACTCGCGCGTGTGGGCGGCATCGGCCTATCGATCCCGCGGCCACGTCGGCTCCGGGGTCTACGCGGTCAACGCCGCGGGTCGTCAGCGCTGGGAGTCCTTCCCCGACGTCATCGCCGACGACCGGTTCGTGCAGCTGCGCTTCGCACCCGACGAGCGCACGACCCTCGCCGACGAGACCTTCACGGTCCACGCTCCGAAGAACATGCGAGCGCTCGTGCGACGAGGGGTCCGCATCGAGCTGGGCAACCGGCAGCTGCCGGACGACGGCGTCGAGCGCGACCGCGGCGGGCTCCTGCGGCGCGTGGCCCGCTCCCCCCGCCTCTGGCTCTCCTTCCCCTTCTACGCGTGGGGATACGCGATGCCCAAGCTCATCGCCCGTCGCCGATCGGCAGGTCCCATCGCGTGGGACCGCGACACATCCCTCAGAGAGGCATCACGCCGATGACTAGCGACCTCAAACACAAAGCATCCCGAGGCGCCGCGGTCACCGCGGGCGGCCTGTGGATCAAGACGGCGCTGCAGCTCATCTCGACGATGCTGCTCGCCCGCCTGCTCGACCAGTCGGACTTCGGTCTCGTCGCGATGATCATGGCCATCGTCGGCGTCGCCGACCTGGTGCGCGACTTCGGCATGACCGGTGCCATCCTGCAGGCCAAGAAGCTGACCGAGGATCAGTGGCGATCGCTGCTGTGGTTCTCGGCGTTGCTCGGCACGGCGCTCATGATCGGCATCGCCGCCTGCGCTCCGCTGATCGCCCTGCTCTACGGCGAACCCCGACTGACGATCCTCACCCTCGCCATCGCACCGACGCTCCTGATCAACGGCCTCTGCATGCCGCTGCAGGCCTCCGTGCAACGCGACCTGCGGTTCGGCACCCTCGCTCTCATCGACATCGTCGCGATGGCGGTCGGAGTGGCGTTGTCGGTCGTGGCCGCCCTCGTGGGCTTCGGCGTCTGGTCGCTGGTCGTGTTCGCCGGCGCCGGCCAGGTGTACCGTCTGATCGCCCTGTGGGTCTCCGCCAAGCCCCGCTGGGGTCGCCCCCGTGTCGGTCGCGACATCCGCCCGCTGCTCTCGACGGGCGGAAGTCTCTTCGGGGTGCAGCTGCTCAACTACGCCTCGCGCAACCTCGACAACGTGGTGATCGGTCAGCAGCTCGGCGCCGCGGCGCTGGGCCAGTACTCCCGCGCGTACGGTCTGTTCCTCCTCCCGCAACAGCAGCTGACGGCCCCGCTCGGCCGGGTCGCCCTGCCCGTTCTGAGCCGCCTGCAGGATGACGGCGACCGCTACCGGCGCTATATCAGCAACGCCATGGTGGTCATCGGCTACCTCGCGCTCCCGGTGTACGCGATCGCGGCAGCCGTCGCCCACCCGCTCATCCTGCTCCTCCTGGGCCCGGGATGGGATACCGCGGCGGACGCCTTCGCGCTCCTCGCCCTGGCCGGTGTGGCCCAGGCCGTCGGCAACGTCAACGGGTGGATCTACATCACCCTCGGCCGCGCGCATCGCCAGCTGGTCTATTACGCCATCACGCGTCCCATCGTGATCGCCGCGTTCTTCGTCGGCGTGGCGTGGAACGGCGTGAACGGACTCGCACTGCTCTACGGCCTGGTGACCCTGGCGCTCCTCGTCCCGGGATTCCTCGTGGCGACCCAGGGCACGTTCCTGCGCAGCGGTCGCGACATCGCCCTCCCCCTCATCCGCCCCGCGATCGCCGCCGGCCTCGCCTTCGGCGCGTCCTGGACCACCGCGCAGCTGCTGGTCGACTGGCTCGCGATCCTCCAGGTCATCGGGGGCGGTCTCGCAGGCCTGGTCGTGCTCGGCATCCTGTACCTCGTCCCCGGTTACCGGCGCGACTACCGGATGATGCTCGACTTCGTGAAGCAGGCGCGAAAGCCCGCTCCGCGCAAGCCCGTCGCCGACAAGACGGCGGCTGCCGCGCCGAACGAAGACGACGCGGTCTCGCAGCCCACGGCGGCCGAGATCGACCTCGAGGCGACGCCCGTGGACGCCCCGGCCACCATGCTCGGCGCCGACGAGCCGTCGGCCGGCGAACTCGAAAGCGAGATCGAGCAGGAGAATGCTCGACGGAAGGACAGACGACGATGAGGACCAAGATCTCCGCGGTCGCGATCGGACTCGCCCTCGTCGCCGTCCTGGCCGGGTGCACCCCGCCCGAGGCTGCGCCGACGACCCCCACGGAGACGTCCGACTCCCAGATGCGCGGCGTCTCGTCGATCGCGGTGGTCGGTGACTCGATGTCGGTCGGGATGGCCGCCTGCGGATCGCGGGACGCCTGCCCCGAGGCTTCGTGGGCACTGGGGACCGATCCCGAGGTGGAATCCATCCGCGCACGCCTCGGCGGCGACTCGATCGCTCCCCTCTCGTTGGCTCGTCCGGGCGCGGTCGTGGCCGACCGGATCACGGCCGTCGAGAAGGCCGAGGGAAAATCGGCCGATCTCGTCCTCGTCGCCATCGGCACCAACGACGTGTGCACCAGCAGCATGGACAAGATCACGCCCGTGGACGAGTTCGGCCGAACGTATGCCGACTTGCTCGCGACGATCCGCGCCGGCGTACCCGAGGCGCCCATCGTGGCCCTGTCGCTCCCCGACATCAGCCAGCTGTGGGAAGCGGGTCGGAGCGACTCGAAGATCGTGGGCCTGTGGAACCAGAGCCCGTCCTGCCGCACCCTGCTCGGTGACGCCGATTCGGATGCCGCCGCGGACGAGGAGCGGCGAGCCTCGGTCATGGAGACCCTCGCCGGCTACAACGCCTCGATCATCGAAGCGTGCGCGGCCGTGACCGAGTGCACGACCGACGACGGAGCCGTCAACCAGATCACGTTCTCGTTGGATGACATCTCGACGGCCGATCACTTCCACCCCTCGGCCTCCGGCCAGGCGAAGGTGGCGGCCGCGGCGTGGCCCGCAGTGCAGAAGGCCCTCGGCGGCTGACCGTCCGCAGACCCCTTCGTCGCATCCCGACCGGCCCACCGGTCCGGACGCGACGAAGGGGGTCAGACGTTCGCCGGTGCTGCCGTGCGGTGGCGGGCGGAGGAGCGCAGCACGAGGTCCAGCACCGCACGGTGCCGTGAACTCCACCCGTTGTCCTCGATGAACGCGGCGCGCTGCGCATCGGTGAGGGGACCGCGCTCGAGAGCCTCGTCGACCTGGGGACCCATCTCGGCCGTGCTGGCGGAGAAGGTCACCCGTTCGTGGATCCCCCGCACGGGCGGGAGGTCGACGGAGACCACGGGCAGACCCGCGGCGAGGTATTCGTAGACCTTGAGCGGGCTCATCGCCTCGGTGAGTGCCGTGCGCCGGTGCGACAGGAGCGACACGTCGCAATTGCGCAGTGCCGCCACGAGCTCCGACCGACCGACCCCGGAGTGCTGATGCACGTTCGCGATGTCGCGCAGCGCGCGGGTGTAGCCGGGCTCGGGGGCGGGCCCGAGCAGCACGATGTGCAGGTCGGGTCGAAGGACCGCCAGGTGCGCGATGCCCTCGACGTCGAGTCGGTTGTCGATCGTGCCGACGTAGATCGCGCGCGGACCGGGTATGGCGGCCAGCCAGTCCGGCGCCGCGGGGCGGGGACCCATCCACTCACGGGGGTCGACACCGTTCGGAACGACGACCGCCGGTCCGCGCGGGTCGATCCGGTCGATGATCTGCTGCGAGACCGCGGCGACGCCGACCTCGCTCTCGCTGATCTGGCGGTAGGCCGCGGCGTACGCCGGCCAGTAGGCCCGACGCGCTTCGGAGCTCAGCCAGTCGTCGCGCCCGAAGTATGTGACGGTGTCGGCCCAGCCGAAGGGGCAGAACGCCGCCACGAGCGGGTTGGTCGTCACGACCGCGGTGCGGCTCATTCCGGCCCGGGCGGCCGCCGTACGCAGTTGTTCGTCGTACGAACGGTAGGTGCGCACGATCGCGGGCACGTTGACCGGATCGCGGCGAGCGAGACGGGTCGGGGTGATGAGCCGCCGGTCCGCGCGGGCGGGGAAGGGCTCGGCCGGCCGGATCCCCCGGGCCGCCACGCTGGCGAGCGAGCGGAACGGGTTCGCCACGAGGAGGTTGCCGACGTCGTCCGACGACATGAGGGTCTGCAGGATGCGGTCGGGCGGACGCATCATGCCGCGGGCCGCGGCATCGGCGTAGGTCTCGTACGAGAACGTGAAGACGACGTCGCGTTTCACGAGACGATCTCCCGGAGCACGCGGGCCGGAGCGCCCACCGCGACGCAGCGCGGCGGCAGGTCGGAGGTCACGACGGCGTTCGCACCCACGACCGTACCGGCCCCGATGGTCACGCCGGGCATGACCACGACGTTCTGGCCGAGCCAGGCACCGCGGCCGATCCGAACGGGTGCCACGCGTGAGAGGGGCTGATCGCGGATGGGGATGTCGGGATCGTCGAACCCGTGCGTGTGGTCGGAGATGTAGACACCGCGGGCCAGAGCCACGGCATCCTCGACGATCACCTCTTCGACGGCGGTGATCGAGGTCTGGTTCATCCGCACGCGGTCGCCGATGTGGATGACGGGACCGGCGGCGTCGAGCCGCGGCACCATGAACCACGACGACGGCCCGATGAGCACGTCGCGGCCGACGACGACCTTCTGGGGGTTGCCGGCGCGGAACGGCAGCATGATCCGCGATCCGCTCCCGAACTCGGCGAACCCGGTGGCCGCGATCTTGGTGTACGCCGCGTCCCGCGCGCGGGTGGCGTACTCCATGAGCGTCATCGGGTTCACGGCCCGTCCCTTCATGACAGGCCCTCGACGTTGCGCCGCGCGAGATCCGTCACGGTCTCGCGGGCGCCGAGGATCCGCGAACGCAGCTCGGCGCGCTGCTCGACGGCGGTCGACACCGCGGAGAAGAGGTCGCCGTCGAACGACGACCCCGGAGCGACGCAGAGCTCCGGCGCTCCGAACAGGTCCATCAGTCCCTCGACCTTCCCCTGCGTCGCGACAGTCACCGGGGGCGTCCCGGCCATCAGCGACATCACCGCGAGGTGCATGCGCCCGGTGACCGTGACCGCGGCGCGCGCGGCGAGGCCGCGGATCTCGGCGGGGGCGAGCAGGCGCGGAACCAAGTGCACGTCGACGTCGTCTCCGGCAGCGTCCACGAGGGCCTGGCACAGCGGCAGGTCGTCGGCGCCGTGACGCGACACGTGCGGAACCACGAGCACCACGAAGCCCGCGGCGCGCAGGGTCTTCACGACCCGTACGTAAGCGGGCAGCCTGTCGCCGACCAACCCCGACGCGTTCACGAGCGCGAGTTCGCGGTCGCCGAGCTCGGGCAGAAGTCGCTGCACGATCGTGTCGTCGCGCGATGTCGCCGCGAAGACGATGTCGGCGCTGTCCCGCACCGAAAGACCATCGGCGCGTGCCCGGGCGGCGGAGCGCGGATCGCGCAGGTACAGGCGTACCCCCGCGTCGCCGGCGCGGCGCAGAGCCGCCACGGACCGCTCGTGAGGCGACGCGTTCCAGCTGAAGCCCACGATGCGGGTGGGCCACCCGAGGCGGGCGAGCCGCTCGGCGAGTCCCGCTCGGTTCACCGATGCCCGCAGAACGTAGGCGCCGTCCATGATGTCGGCGCCGATGACGGAGAACGACCGCGCCGAGCGGAGTTCTCTGCTCAGGGCGCGCACGTCGCGCGCATGACCGACCGCGGAGCCGTAGACGAGGGCGGGAAGGGGGACGATGCGCATCCGCTCGCGCAGCGCGTCCGGCACGTCGAAATCCTGGACGGACCGGGTCACGACGACCACCGGCCCGTCGACGGTCTCCACGAAGGCTTCCACGAGAGCCTGATCGCCGATGTTGCCGCGACCCGGAGGGGCCAGCAGGACGTGGTTGCGAGCCCCCTTCTGCGGTCGTGCGTGCAGCAGCACCCGGTCGACGAGGCGGATGAGTCCCTGGGACTGCAGGGGCTTCGCCAGGCGTCGGAGCGCGCTCACAGGGCGCTCTTCGGGACGACGTCAGCGGGGCTCCGGCGAGCCGAGGGAATGATCAAAGTTTCCAAATGGCCCTCAGGTATTCATCGGTAGGTGTAGGTGTGCGCTGCTCGAGCCACGCGGAATCTACGGTTGAAAGCGTCGGATCACTCGTCCATCCTCCGGAGTTGGAGTAGGTCGTCGTCGCCGGTGTGAAGGAATTCTCTACGGATGCCCAGACGCCCGGGACGCTTCCGATCATAATCGAATCGCGCGCCGCCATAACGCCGTTCGTCCCCGACCCGTTGGCTGCCTGAGGCGCGCCCGTCGTCGACGATTTGGCGCCCGTGGGGAGCGGATAACGCTGCAGCATGCGGGTCCCCGCGACGACCAGGCAATGCTCGAAACGGACGCCGCTCGCGAGCTCGGTGGGGATGAATGCCGCATTGGTCGAGGCGAAGATGACGGTGTCCTTCATCACGACGTTGCGCAGGGGGTGCGTACCCGACAGCTGGTAGGTGTCGAGGTGCGCCGATGAGCCCGACGGCTTGTACATCGATGCGATGTAGCAGCCGGTGATCGACAGGTCCGTGACCGTGCTGCCCGCCGTCCGCGTCGCCCACGCGTCGGATTCGGTGAGCTGCGACTCGGGAGTGACGCACTCGACGAACTCCACGCCGGACACCGCCGCCGTCTCATTGCTCGAGACGTTGAACGCCCGGCCTTTCGACCACGCCCAGGCGAAATCGGAGACGCCCGTGAGCACCAGCGAACCGGGGAAGGTCCAGAAGCCGACGAAGCTCACGCCCATGACGCGGTCGAGCCGGATCGACGCGTCGAAGCTCACACTGGCGGAACCGTCTCGCGGCATGATCAGGATGCGACGGCCTCGGCCGGTCTGGCCGACGCCCTGGAGAACGGGTTTCGACGACGAACCGGCACCGTTGCCGGCCAGGGTGCCGGGGCGCACGAGGATGCGCACATTGCCGTTCGGAGCGACCGTACGAAGCGACGAGATGGCGTTGGCGATGGCCGCCCAGGTGCAGTCGCATTCGATGGTCCTGTCGAACGCGTCCGTCGGGCGGGGAGTCCGAGACGGCCAGTGCGAACCGTCCGGCCCGAATCTGGTGGACATGACGGTGGCGGCGGAAGCGGACTGGGGCACGAGGAACGCGGAGGCGGCGACCAGGGGCGTGGCCGAGAGCAATCCGACGAAAGCACGGCGACTGATGTCGTTCATGGCGCAAATATATGAGCACACAGAATGCACCGGTGACGATTTCGGAAAATACCCGAAAAACGTAATCTCTTCGTCTTTTTTCGGACGGTGAACAGCCGCCGAGTCGTTTCGGAGCCGACGGATGCGCGCGCTCGGAACATCCGCCGAGTCGTCTCGGCGCCGACGGATGCGCGCGCTCAGCGCAGCTGCCAGATCTCCCGCAGCCGGTCGTCGGTCGGCATCGGTGCCCGCGCCTCCAACCACTCGGCGTCGATGTCCGACAGCGAGGGGTCCGACTCGAACGCCCCGCCCGAGGCTGCGGGCGGATCCGCCGCCGAGACCGTGGAGTTCTCGACGTTCGCGAACGTCCCCCGCACACGGCCGATGAAGATGGAGTCCTTCGCGCTCATCTCGTCGATGGACTTCGCCGCGTTCACCACGGACGGCGCCCCGGACGTGAAGGCATTCGCACCGTCGGGCAGCGGGTAGCGCTCGAGCATGCGGTCGCCTCCCACGAGGAGGCTCCGATCGAAGACGATGTCGCGGGCCTCCGCTGCCGGGATGAACCCGGCGTTGGTGGAGGAGAACAGCACGGTCCCCTCGATCAGCAGCCCTTCCTTCTCGGCGTTGCCCGACAGTTGAAGAGTGTCGCAGTGCGACGAGGAGCCGTCATCCTTATAGGTCGGGGCGATGTAGCAGCCCCGCACGGAGATGTCGCGGAAGGCGTTCGCCCCCGTCCGGAACGCCCACGTGTCGGCATCGCCTGAAACCGCGTCCGGGGTGACGCACTCCACGAACTCCGTGTTCTCGGTGGGGCCGCTGTCGCCCGACGTGATGTTGAACGCCTGGCCCTTCGACCAGGCCCAGGCCACGTCACGTGTCGAGGTGAGCACGAGACTCTTGGGGAACGTCGAGAACCCGGCGAAGGCCACGCCCATGACGCCGTCGAGCCGGAGCGATCCGTCGATGGTCACCGACTCCGTCCCGTCGCGCGGGATCACGAGGATTCGGGAGGACCGCCCCTCGCGCCCGACGTCGGCCAGCACGGGTTCGGACGTGGAACCCGCTCCGTTTCCGGGCAGGACCCCCGGTTGCACCAGCACCCGCGCCGAGCCGTCCGGCGCCGCGACGTCGACCGCGGTGATCGCGGCGGCGATGGCCTCCCACGTGCACGCGCACTCGACGCTCGCGTCGAACGCGTCGTAGGCGCGCGGCGTCCGCGTCGGCCAGGTGTGGCCGGTGGGGCCGAAGACGTCGCCCGCGGGCGGGATCTCCGGGGCCGTGGATGCCGCCGCGGGGCCGACGACACCGAGAGCCTCGCCCGAGGAGTCCGGCGCGGACGGCGACTCGGTCGGCGTCACGGGTTCCCTCTCGGGGGCGCACGCGGCCACGACGGCCACCGGCGCCAACAGCAGGAGGGACATCGCGGTCCGTCGAGAAAGATCAGTCATTCTTCATTCCGAACACTCCGTAACGATCCCCACCAGCGTCCGACCAACCCTACGCACACGGGAGGTCGGGGACGTTACGGAAGGACGATCTCCCCGCGTCTTCGGGGCGAGTCCACGGGTGAGGAGGAAACGCTCCCCCGCTCCGTCGCCGCACACCGCGATCGGAGCCGCTGCTCGACCCCGGCGACGGCTCCCGGCGCCGACAACGCTCGGGGCCGCCGAGATCTGCCGGGAGGCGCGACCGGCCGAAGGGACGCGAACGCGGGGAGGGATGAGGTGCCGGCTACAGGACTTGAACCTGCAACCCCCGTTTGGGCGACGACGCCTACCGTGGGTTACCTATTTCTCCTGCTGATCGGGTGATACGTCTCCGCCTGTTTACCCTGGGCAACCGTGGGTTCCCGTCTTTTCCCAGCGAAAGCGATGGGTAAGCGATGGATCAGGACGCGAACAGCTCCAGGATCGATCGCACATCGGGCCCCTCGTGGAGGCGCCTGATGTAATGCCGCTTCGTGATCTTCGGCGACTCGTGCCCCAGCTGACCGGCGGCCGTCTCGTCATCGGCCTCGGTCGCGACGAGAGTCGCCACCGCCTTGCGGAACGTCTTCGGCGTCACCCATTCTTCGTAGCCGTGCGCGGCGCGGAACTTCCGCCACTGGGTGCGGAAGTTGTTCGGGCTGCGCAGCGTGCCCGTGACCGAGGGGAAGACGAACTCGCTGTCGCGCGTGCGCTCCGTGAGCGCTTCGACGAGGAACGGAGGGAGGATCAGCCGGCGGTGCGACATCTCCGTCTTCGCGTAGTCCTGCCGGTAGAGGCCCTTCCCCGTGATCTCCTTCACAGTGCCGGTGATCTCGATGTAGGGGATGTCGACGAGGTGCACGTCGTCGGCCCATCGGAGGGCGAACACCTCGCCGGTTCGGATGCCGGTGCCGAGGATCATGTCGACGGGGTCGGCGATGTCGGTGCGACGGAGTGCTCCCCCGTTCGTGAGGCGCGCGTCCCACTCGGCGAGCTGCGCCCTCGCGCGGACGACCTCGGCGACGTCGAGGGTGCGCGGCTCGGCCGCCTTGCGCGGGATGGAGACGGCGTCGCGCACGGGGTTGAGGGGCATGGCACCCTTCCGCACGCCGAGACCGCAGATGCCTCGGAGGACGACGCGGCAGAGGCGCGCGGTCTCGGGCCCGCTGTTCACCATGAGCGCTTCGAGGAACCGGTCGACGGCTGGCACGGTGACCTCGCGCATCTGCAGGCCGCCCATACCGCGGACGATATGCCTGAGATTGCGACGATAGAGGTCCTTCGTTCCTTCGCTGACATCGCGGCGCTCGAGTTCCTTCGCCCACTCCTCGGCGACGCGGCTGAGGCGGGTCTCGGGGGTGAGGTCCTCGGCGGGGAGGCGCGCGCGGTCGCGGAGCGCTTCCTTGAGCGCGTTCTCAGCCTTCTGGCCGGAGGTGCCGCCCCGCTCGACGATCCGGGTGACGCCGTCGTAGTCCCGGAAGCGTGCGCGCGCGACCCATTGGCCGGGGCCGAGCTGCACGCGGTTGATCGTGCCCCACGTGCCGACGGGCATCGGCGGGCGGGCCATGTCAGGCGACCTCGATGCGGTGCGTCCAGGATCCGGCGCCCATCTTCGGTTGCACGTATACGGAGTCGCCGAGGCGCAGAAGTACGGATTGGAATGCCTCGAGGGTCGTGCGCATGACGCCGAGCTCGAGGGCCATGGCGCCGGCGTGACCGTCGCGGAGCTCTTCGACGTGGCGGTAGTCGTCAAGGGTGATGAGGCGCAGCGCGCCCCACTCTTCGGCGGCGCGTTCCTGCTTCGCATGGACCGGGCCGAAGCGCGTGGGCGTGTGGGCGAGAGCGTGGTGGCCGAGCTCGTGCGCGAGGACGCAGCGGTGGAGGCGGGCATGCATGCCGGGGCGGAGGCGGGTGATCTTTCGGTCTGTCCAGGACTGGCCGTCGCGGCCGTCGGGGAGCCGTTCATGCTCGATGTGGATGCCGCCCTGTCGGGCGAGGTCCTCGAGGTACTCGTCGATGGGGGTCATTGCTCGTCGGTGGGCTCCGGGTCGGTGGGGCGGGCTACGGCGTCCAGGTCATCTTCGGTTGGGGCTCCGACATCGGCGCCGAAACGGCCGCGGATCACGTTGCCTGGGGCGTTGATTTCGTGCGTGATGGCACGCATGGCGCCGTCGACGGCGCGAGGCCGGCGATCCGCTGGCACGGCCTCGATCAGCGTGCCGAGGATTCCAAGCCAGATGTCTGTCTGCTCTTCGAAGGAGACGGGCTCGATGTCGATGCCGAGAACTTGATAGATCCGCTGCAGCACCTTCGCCTGCGGGGTGGTGTTGCCGTTCTCGATGTCGCTGAGCGTCTGGCGGGAAACGTTTGCGTTCTCGGCGAGCTCTTCCTGCTTCATGCCCTGCTCAAGTCGTAGCGACTTGACGCGACGCGCCAACGTTGCGCGCATCTCGGCTGTCAGTTTCGCAGGTGAGTTTCTTGACATGGCCATGAACGTATCATGCCCAGAAATCATGGCACAAGCACTTCATTTCTTGACATGAGGTCCAGCCTTGTCCCCCAAATGGGTTGCTTTTGTGTCCAGAAGTTGTCTACAGTCCTGGACATGACCCACCAAAGAACGGCCGGAGAGGCCCTCCGAACACTCCGAGGGATAGCCGGTCTCACTCTCGACAGGGCTGCCGAGATCGCCGACACCGCTCCCGCGTACCTGTCCAAGGTCGAGAACGGTCGACTCGTCCCCACGGTCGGCTACGTCGCGAATGTGACTGCGGCTATCGCGGGGCACATGAAGGAGACCGGCTCGCTGACGAACAAGGTCGCGTCGTGACTTCGTCGGACGAGGTCCTCACGATCCAGCAGGTCGCCGAGGTCACCGGTCTCGCAGTGCAGACGCACTACAACATGCGCTCCAAAGGCGAGGGGCCGCGCATGTGGCTGCTCCGCGGGCGCGTGCGCTGCTACCGCAGCGACCTAGATGCCTGGATGCGCGAGCAGTCCGGCGCCGACAACGTGGCCCCGCTCAAGCGGACCGCCTGACCAACCGAAGTGAGACGCCCCCGGCGGCAACCAGGGGCGAATCGAAAGAGAGGAGGGCACCACAGATGCCCACCACCGCCACCGTAGCACCGCCCCCCGCGTACACCGGAGCGGACATTGCGTCCGGTCTCCGCAAGCTCGCGGACCTCATCGAGACGAAGCCGTGGATCGCCGCTGGCGTCCGCCTTCCGTCCGTCCCCCAGCACATCAGCCTCGGCGTCACCGACCGCGACATCGTCGGCTCCCTCGCTGTCTCCTTCGAGGAGGAGGTAACCGAGTCGGAAGCGGACGGCGTCACCTTCGTCAGCACGTCGACCCAGTTCGACGGTCTCCGAGTCTCCGTGTACGCCATCGTCCCCGCCGCGGAATTGCCGTCGTGAATGTCTACGGCCGCCTCGTGACCGTGTTCTTCGCGTCCGGTCTCGTCTTCCTCGCCCTCGCGCTCATCCGCGGCCGTCTCGACGGCGCCGCCGTCATCGCCGCGACTCTCATCCTCCTCGCCCTGTTCACGACCGTCTGGACGTGGACCCGCCGGAAGCAGAACCACCTCGTGACCACGACCGCCCCCGTCCATTACCCCACCGTCCCCAGTCCCCTCCCCCACGACCACCAGATCCTCGACGATCACTGGCGCGCGATGCAGGACATTGAGGACCGCATCGTCGACGCGATCGGTGACCGCTACGGCACGAAGTCCGCGCGGCAGGCGATCCGGAAGGCGTTCAAGCTGACCGTCCCATGGGTGCTGAACACGCAGCAGACCATCGACGACCTCACCGATGGTCAGCTGCTCGCCGAGATCCGCAAGGAGGAGAAGTCGATCTTCTGGCCCCTCCTGTGCGCCGACCCGAAGTTCCCGACGCAGTGCCCGCGCTGCGGCCAGAACGTCGTCATCGACAAAGAGGGTCTGTGCACGGCGTGCGCCTACGAGTTCTCGGAGGTCGACTGATGCTGCGCACGCTCCCGTTCGTCACGATCGACGTCACGCCCGACACTCCCGCGTGGGAGAACGAGCGCCGCGGCTCCGTAGGCGCGTCCGAAGTCGCCGCCGTCATGGGCCTCTCTTCCTACGGCAACACCGCCCTCGACGTCTACAAGCACAAGCAGGGCGTCGACCGTGACTTCGACCCGCTGCTCGCCTGGATCGGCCACCAGTCCGAGCCGATCATCGAAGCCTGGGTGCACCAGTTCGCAGGCCTCGACGTGACGCTCTCCCCGGGCTTCATGGCCCGCTCCGCCGCCCACCCGTTCCTGCACGCCTCGTTCGACCGCGTGTCCTCCTACCCGTTCATCACGTGGCAGTTCAAGACCGCCCACCACTACTCCGGGCACCACTGGGACGAGGGCATCCCGACAGACATCCGCGTGCAGGTTCAGGCGGAGATGGCCGTCGCCGGCACCACCCGTGCCGCCGTCGTCGTCTGGATCGGTGGGCGCGAGTTCCGCCTGTTCTGGGAGCCCCGCGACGACCGTTTCATCAACGAGCACCTCATCCCCTCAGTCGAGGCGTTCTGGGAGGGGAACGTGCGTGCGGGCATCCCCCCGATGCCGTCGACCATCGCCGAGCTGAACGAGGTCCCCGTCGACGCGGGCACGTCCCTCGAGGCCGACGACACGGTCATGGAGGCGATCGAGCGCCGCGCGATCTTGCTCGCCGACATGCAGGCGCAGAAGGCCGAAGCTGACGCCCTTCAGGTTGCGATCGGGCAGTGGCTCGGCGGCGCCGACACCATCACCCGCAACGGGAAGAACGTCCTCACCTACCGCTACCAGAAGGGGCGCATGGGACTCGACACGTCCGCGCTCCGCCAGGTGCACCCCGACATCGTCCGCGAGTTCACCACCCAGGGCCAGCCCTACCGGGTGATGCGCACCAACCTCAAGGAGAAGAAGTGACCGACCTCTCTACCGCCGCCGCCGCGGCGAAGCAGAACCCCACCATGAAAGACCTCGTCGAGGCACAGCTGCCAGCGATCGAGCGGCAGCTCGGCGGGGCGATGAACAGCGAAGCGTTCGTCCGCGCCGTGCTGTCGGAGATCATGAAGTCGCCGCAGCTGATGCAGGCCGACCCGAAGACCCTCCTCGGCGGTGTCATGCTCGCCGCACAGCTGCGCCTTGAGATCGGGTCCGGGCTGGGCGAGTTCTACCTCACCCCGCGGAAGGACCGCGGGCAGCAAATCTGCCTCCCGATCATCGGCTACCAGGGCCTGATCAAGCTCGCTCTCCGGTCGGAGTTCGTGATGAACGTGCAGGCGTTCCTCGTCCGCCGCGGGGACCAGTTCACGTACGGCGCGAATGCCGAGCGCGGCATGTTCTACGACTGGGTGCCGCAGGACTTCGAGGAGACCCGCGACTGGATCGGCGTCGTCGCCACCGCGCGCATGCGCTCCGGCGGGACGACGTGGGTCTACCTCACCCGAACCCAGGTCATGGAACGCCGCCCGTCGTACTGGGCGTCGACGCCGTGGAAGACGAACGAGGACGAGATGGTCAAGAAGACCGCCGTCCGCGCCCTGGCGAAGTATCTTCCGAAGTCGACCGACCTGGGCCGCGCGCTCGAGGCCGACGAGGCGAAGGTGCAGACCCTCCGCGGTCTCGACGAGGTCGAGGTCACCCGCATCGACGACGAGCCCGAGACGGTCGTCGTCAACGAGAACACGGCCGCGGACTGGAACACCGCCGAGGTGCCCTCGTGAACGCTTCGAGCGTCTGGACGGACGACCGCATTCGCGAAGCCTTCCTCGACGACGGCGGTCAGGCCGCCTACCACGACCCCATCAACGGCGAGAAGGAGCAGCGTCGCATCGCAGGCGACATCTTCGACGGCTGGCTCGCCAGCCACGACGAGGCGGTGCGCTCATCGGTCGACTGGCGTGTCCTCGGCGGCCTCGTCCCCGGTGTCATCCACGCCGCCTGGCTGCGTGACGGCGACCGCATCTGCATCAACACGATGGATGGCGTCGTGCACCTCCATACCGTCGACGAGGCGGAAGGTCTCGCGCACTTCATCTTCATCACCGACGCCGGCCAGGTCAGGGTCACCCGATCCCTCGACTCGGAGATCCGTGTGATCGCTGCGACTACGGGAGCGGACCAGTGACCGACATCGCGAAGCCCCGACGGTCCCGCGCGTCAGCGAAGGACGCCGGCACCCGCTTTGAGCGCTCCGTCGCCGACTTCCTCGCGAAGCGCCTCGGCGACGACCGCATCGACCGCCGCGCGAAGACCGGGGCGAAGGACCGCGGTGACATCGGCGGCGTCCGCACCCCGCTCGGTGGCCGCGTCGTCATCGAGTGCAAAGACACCGCACGCGCCGACCTGCCCGGGTGGCTCCGTCAGGCCGAGGCCGAGCGCGGGAACGACGACGCGGTCGTCGGGGTGGTCGTGCACAAGAAGCGCGGCACAACGGACCCCGCGGAGCAGTACGTGACCATGAGCCTCGAAACGCTTGCGGTGTTCCTCGAAGGCGGTGCCCGCGCATGAGCGCTCTCCTGACCCTCAGCACCGGCAACGACGGCCGTGACTACGAATCGTTCCTGCGCGACAAGGTCGCGTTCGACCGATCGTTCGGGTTCGACGTCGACGACGCCGACCTGTCGCCCATCTTCCGGCCCGGTCACGACCTCTACAAGCCGCACCAGGCAGACGTCGTGAAGTGGGCCGTCGCCGGCGGCCGGCGTGCGATCTTCGCCCGATACGGCATGGGCAAGTCCGTCATGCAGCTCGAAGTACTCCGGCTCATCATCGAGCGGGTCGGCGGCCGCGGGCTCGTCGTAGCCCCGCTCGGCGTCCGCTTCGACATCGCGCGAGACGGCCGCGAGCTGCTCGACGTCGAGGTGCGTTTCGTCCGCACCACGGCCGAGGTCGACCCCACCTGGTCGGGCCTGTACGTCACGAACTACGAGTCCGTGCGCGACGGGAAGCTCGACGTCGACCTGTTCACCGCCGTCTCGCTCGACGAGGCCGCAGTACTCCGCTCGTTCGGCTCCGAGACCTACCAGCGGTTCCTCGTCCTCTTCGCCAACACCCCATTCCGTTTCGTCGCCACCGCCACCCCGTCGCCGAACCGGCATAAGGAGCTGATCCACTATGCCGGGTTCCTCGGCATCATGGACACCGGCGCCGCCCTCACCCGGTTCTTCCAGCGCGACTCGTCGAAGGCCGGCAACCTCACGCTGTACCCGCACAAGCGCCGCGAGTTCTGGCTGTGGCTCAACACCTGGGCCTGCTTCCTCCAGCGGCCCTCCGACCTCGGATACTCCGACGCTGGCTACGCCCTCCCCGAGCTGCGGGTGCACTGGGACGAGGTTCAGGTCGGCATCCTCTCCGACCAGGTCGACCGCGACGGCCAGGGCGTCCTCGTCCGCGGCGGCGCCATGTCACTCGTGGATGCCGCGCGCGAGAAGCGACGCACCCTCGACGCCCGCGTGGACCGTGCGATGTCGATCGTGCGCGAGCACTTCGGACACCCGCTGCCCGGCCAGATCCTCCTGTGGTGCGACCTGAACGACGAACAGACCGCGCTCGAGCGAGCGCTCGACACCGAGGGCCTCACGTACTCGTCCGTGCACGGCGGGCTCACCGACGAACAGATCGAGCAGCAGCTCGGCGCCTGGCTCGCCGGCGAGACATACGCGCTCATCGGAAAGCCCGTCCAGCTCGGCCGCGGCCTCAATCTGCAGCAGTGCAGCACGGCCGTCTTCGTCGGCATCACCCACAAGTACGAGCAGGTCGTCCAGGCTGTGCACCGCATTCACCGGTTCGGGCAGATGCAGGAGTGCGACGTACACCTGATCTACGCCGAGACGGAGTCCGAGGTGCGCGCCGTGCTCGAGACGAAATGGGCCGAGGACGAACGCCTTACCGACACCATGTCCGACGTCCTCCGCGAATTCGGGCTCTCGGCATCCGCGATCTCCGCCGAGCTCACCCGCGCGATGGGCGTCGAGCGAGAGGTGCACACCGGCGAGGCATGGACTATCGCGCTGAACGACTCGGTCGTGGAGGCGCGCAATCACCTCGAGTCGGACTCCGTCGGGCTGATGGTGACGAGCATCCCGTTCGGCAACCATTACGAGTACTCCCCGAACTACGCCGACTTCGGTCACACCGACGACAACGCGCACTTCTGGTGGCAGATGGACTACCTGACGCCGTCGCTCTACCGCGCGCTCATGCCGGGCAGAATCCTCGCCGTACACGTGAAGGACCGTCAGCTCTTTGGCTCCGTCACGGGTGCCGGCGTCTACACCGTCAGCGAGCTGCACGCCGAAGCGATCGCGCACTACCGCCAGCACGGATTCGACTACTACGGCGCAATCACCGTCACGACCGACGTCGTGCGCGAGAACAATCAGACGTACCGGCTGTCGTACTCGAAGATGCTCCGCGACCACACTCCGATGGGCGTCGGCTCACCGGAGTACGTGCTGCTTTTCCACAAGCCGCAGAGCGACCGCTCGAAGGGCTGGGCCGACGAGCGTGTCGTGAAGGCTCGCGACGAATACTCAGTCGGCCGGTGGCAGATTGACGCGGCCGCGGACTGGCGAGCCTCCGGCGACCGTCTGCTCGCCCTCGACGAGCTCGCAGTACTCGACCCGGGCGCGCGATCAAAGCTGTTCACGGATCAGTCTCTCCGCTCGGTCTACGACTACGAGCGGCACGTTGCCCTTGCTGAGCGACTCGCGGCCGCCAACGCGCTCCCGGGCACGTTCGCGTCGCTCGTCCCGGGGTCGTGGGCGCCAAACGTGTGGCACGACGTCCTGCGCATCGAGACGCTGAACAGCGAGCAGAAGCGCCGCGCCGTCGAGAACCACATCTGCCCCTTCCCGCTCGAGATCCCGCGGCGCCTCATCGCGGCCTACTCCAACCCCGGCGACCTCGTCTACGACCCGTTCAGCGGTCTCGGCTCGACGGTGCTCGAAGCGGTGCGGCAGGGCCGCCGTGGGTACGGGTCCGAGCTCAACCCGGCGTCGGTCGCCGACTCTCTCGTCTACCTGCGCCGGCACGACGACGAGCAGGGCGTCCCAACCCTGTTCGACCTGCTCGACACCGAATGGGCCGCTGCGTGAACTGGGCGCCCGACACCCTCCCCCGGCTCCGCCGCGCGTGCGGCGCGTGCCCGGGATGCCACCCCGGCCGCCAGTTCGGCGGCGACGAGTCCTGCCGACGCTCCACCTGCCCCTGCCACGAAGGAGACACCGTGTCCGATCGACGCGTCCCCCGCCGCCAGCTCGAAGCGCTGTCCCGGCGCGATGGGTTCGTGTGCGTGTGGACGGCGACCACCGGGGAGCGTCTTGTCCCGCAGCACCGTCAGGGCGGAATGGGGGGCCGGCCGGATAAGCACCGCGCCGAGAACCTGCTGTGGCTCGACTCGCTGCTGAACGGGGGCATCGAGGCGGACGCCGACCTCGCGGAGATCGCGAAGGCGTACGGCATCAAGGTCCCGATCTGGGTACCCGACGTCGCCGCGGTGCCGGTGTTCTTCGCGCACGAGCACGCCTGGTTCCTCCTGGAGGGTGACGAGCGTCGCGAGATCAGCGCCGTCGAGGCGCTCGACCGGATGCACCAGATCTACGGGGACGAGTACTTCGCGTGGAAAGCACGCGCGGACCAGACGCCCCGGGCCGCACTGCTCGCGCTGAGGGGGTCCCGCTGATGCGCATCCGCAGCACGAAGCCCGAGTTCTGGAAGAGCGAGCGTGTGGCGCTCCTGACGTGGGAGGACCGCCTCCTCCTCAAGGGGTTGGAGTCGTACGTCGACGACAACGGCGTGGGGCGCGACGACGTGGCGCTGATCGTTGGCGACCTGTTCGCGCGCGACATGTTCGCGAATCCTCGCGAGACCGTCGCGAGGGTTTCCGAAGGTCTTTCCCGCATCGAAACCGTCGGACTTATCCACAGGTACGAGGCCGACGGGACCCGACTGCTGTTCGTGTCGTTCTGGGAAAGCATTCAGCGCATCGACAAGCCGGGTAAGGGAAGAATGCCCAGGCCAGACGGCACAACCGAGTTCGGCGACTCCGACATTCGCGAGAGTGTCGCGAAGCCTCGCGAGACCGTCGCTCCTGGAACAGGGGAACAGAGGAACAGAGGAACAGAGGAACAGGGGAACAGAGTGTTCTCGCGCGCGTGACCCCGACCGCTGAACTCGAAGCCGCGTTCGTTCACGCCTACGCCGCCTGGCCGAAGAAGACCGAGCGGAAGCAGGCGTTCGACCGCTTCAAGATCGCCGCCCGCCGCCGCCCCCTCGCGGAGCTCGTCGCCGACATCGTCCGCTTCGGCACCGCGTACGCCGAGACGACGGAGACGAAATTCGTCCCCGCGCTGGGCGTGTGGATCGGCCACGAACGGTGGACCGACGACCTCCCCGCAGCCCGCGCGCCCCGACCGGCCCCCGCTGCGCGTCCGACGCGCGGTCAAGAGCACCTCGCCTACATCGCCTCTCTCGGCGAACCCACTCACCAGCAGGAGATCGAACGATGAACACCCAAGAAGCGGCGAAGCTCCTCGCGGTCGCCGCGGGCTTCGACAACCGCCGCCCCGACGACCTCGCGACCGCCGCGTGGCTCGAGCTGCTCGGCGACTTCACCTACGACCAGTGCCGCACCGCGATCGTCGCCCACTACCGCGACCCCGCGACTCGGCACCAGTACCTCACCGCGGCGCACGTGCTCGACCGTGTCGAGGCCGGCGCCCGCACGAAGACCGCCGACGTCGAGACCGACGTGCGGTCGGCGAAGGCGCGCGGCATCGTCCCCGCCGACTGGCCGCGCCGGCAACCGCTCGACCCGGAGGCCGCGTACCGGCTGCAGGCTGCGCGGGAGCGGGACCGCCAGGAGTCCATCCGTTACACGACCGGCGCGATCGAGGCCGGGGCATGAGCACCGCACTCATCCCGATCACCGTGCACATCGACGGCGGCACGTTCCGTTTCCTCGACGCTGCCGCGCGGCGGGCGTCCGCAGCAGCGGGGCGCGAGGTGCCGGTGGCCGAGTTGATCGAGCGGAAGCTCGCGAACGGTGCCGCCCAGCCCGCGAACTCCGTCGAGCCCGACCGAGACGCGCGGTCCTACCAGTCGCGGCGCACGCTCACCGATGCCAACCGCCAGACCATTCGGCAGATGACCGCCGATGGCGCCACGGCCAAGGCGATCGCGGCCGTCGTCGGCTGCCATCCCGGCACCGTCAAGAACTACCGGAGCATCCTGCGCCAGCAGACGAGCCAGAACCACGAAGAGACGAGGACAGCATGACGAACAACGACACCGTGCGCGCCGAGGTGTACCTGCAGGTGGCGCCCGAATACAGCAGGTGGGTGCGCGACCGCGCGTCGGTGGAGGCCATCGATGGGGCGAAGGTCGTGGCGTCGACGCAGAACCGGTCGTCGAGCCCGCGCGCGGGGACGGTCGAGGTGAAGCTCACCGTCGAGATCCCGAAGGCCGCGTTCGTGCCCCTGCGGCCCGAGGCTGTGGTCATCGTGCCCGAGAGCATGACGACGCCGCACCCGGTCGAAGTTGAGGCACAGAACGCCAACGAGGCGGACGTCTGATGGCGGGCGAGACGATCATCACCGTCGTGGGCAACTTGACCGCCGATCCCGAGCTGCGGTACACGCAAAACGGTCTCCCGGTCGCGAACTTCACCATCGCGAGCACACCGCGCACGTTCGACCGTCAGGCGAACGAGTGGAAGGACGGGGATGCCCTGTTCCTCCGCGCGTCGGTGTGGCGGGAGTTCGCTGAGCACGTCGCCGGGTCGCTGACGAAGGGCTCCCGCGTCATCGCGACCGGGCGACTCAAGCAGCAGAGCTACCAGGACAAGGAGGGCAACAACCGCACGTCGATCGTGCTCGAGGTCGACGAGATCGGCCCGTCCCTGCGGTACGCGACGGCGCAGGTCACGCGCGCCACGGGCGGCACGGGCTCGACTGGCGGCCAATCGGGCGCTCCGGTGGGTGACGAGCCCTGGGCAACGCCGGGAGCGGCTCAGGCTGGCGCAGCGGACGCATGGGGAGGTGGCGGTCATGGAGACGACACCCCGTTCTAAGCCGTTCACGGCTCGCTACCCCGGCCGCTGTCACGCCGACTGCGGCGACAGTATCGAGCCCGGCGACGACGTCGTGTACGTCGGCGACCAGCTCGTGCACGACGGTTGCACCCCGGCCGCTGAGGTCGAGCGCGCCCCGCGCCCGGTCTGCCCCGACTGCTTCACCGAGATCGCCCCGAACGGAGCCTGCTCATGCCAGTGAAACGCCGCCCGCCGATCGGAACTCGCGTCATGTGGGTCTACGGCCGCAAGGACTACGCCTCGTACGGCGAGGTAGGGACCATCACGGCGCACGACGCGGACTCGCGGCACACGTTCACCGTCACAACAGACGACTATCAGCCGTTCCATCGGGTCGCCTTCGGTTCGAAGTCCAAGCCCACCGGGCACTCGCGGGAGCTCACCCGCGTCACGGTTCGCGAGTGCCCGCGGCTGGCGGAGGTCTATCGAGAGACCGCTCGCCGTCTCCGCGACGTGGCGCGCTACTGGGACGAGGCCGCACGCGGAGTGATGACCGCCGCGACGTCGGAGCAGGACACCACGAACGGAGAACCGACATGACCCTCGTATGCGCCACGAACGACGGCCTCCCCGGCATCCGCGCGTGCACGACGCTCGGGGAGCACCGCGTCACCTGCCTCGACCACCCCGGCTGGGCCGAGAGCACCCGCCCCGGCACCTGCCGCGGCTGCCTCCCCCTCGCCGCCGAGGTCGGGTTCCTCTGCCGCCACTGCTGGGACCTCGTCGAGACCGCTTTCGCCGGGTGGCACCGATGGTCGACGCTCATCGTCGCGGCCGGCGGACGCGCCGTCGCCGCCACGGGAGGCGGCGGGTCCACCGCGCTCGGGTACTCGAACCTGTCACTCGCCATGCTCGAGCTCGACGCCTGCAACCGGCACCTCGCCACCCGCGGAGACCTCACCCTGCTCATGTGGGTGAACACGCCCGCCGGCGCCGCGCACGCGATCCAGTTCGCGCACGCCGCGCTGAACGCGTACCGCACGCTCGAGGTCGAGGAACGGGCGAAGGTCACCCCGCCGCCCGCGCGGTGCCCCGAGTGCGGCCTCCTCACGGCGACACGGAACCGGGAGCGGGTCGTCGGCGCGTTCACTGTCGTCGAGTGCCAGCACTGCGGCCACCGGCTCGACAAGATCCGCACCGGCCCCGCGTCGTGGGGCGGGTCGACCGCGTGCGAGTCGGACGACGCGATCCAGCACGTCGAATGTCCGGACGTCGACTGCGACTGCTGGTGCCACCTCATCGGCGTGCAGTCCCGCCATGCGGGCATTCCCGCCCTGTGGGACGCCGACCTCGCTACCGCCGCCCCCGGCTCCGCACCCCGCGACGCCTGGACCATCGACGACGCGCACACGATCACCCGGCGCACCGCCGACGCAGGAAGGAAGACCGCATGAGCACCTTCGACGAGAGAGAGCCGTTCAAGAAGCGCGTGGTGACGGCGAGTCTGACCGGCGAGCAGCGTCAGGAGTTCGACCAGATCAAAACGGCGCTGGGGATAACGTCCGACGGCGCCCTCATCAAGCGCGCACTGGCCGACCTTTCCCGGACCGTCCTCGTCGACGGCGGGCGAGCCGACGTCGACCACAGCGTGCAGGCGATCGGGGCCGAGGATCAGTTCGCCGTGCACCAGAGGGACCGCGAAGCGCGTTGCGACGACTGGAAGCAGCATCCGCTCATGGATCGGTGCCGCTGCGGCTACCGGCGGACACCCAACCACACGAACGGGAGCACACCGTGAAGATCCACATGCTGACTGAGGGTCAGACGGCCGTGCGCCTCGACTACCGCGACCTCCCCGACCTCGACATGCTCATGCTCGATATCTGGAAGGAGCACGACGACGAGACGGGCTACCGCTACGGCGATCCAGTAGACAGCGACGATGATCCCACTCGCTTCGCCGCTCAGCGTGAGCCGGAGTGGCAGTGGGTCAAGATCAGCCCGTGCCACTGTGGCGAGCACGGCTGGCACTGGGACTCGCGATCCGCGGTCGAGTGGCCGAGGCGGCAGCTTGATGCGGGCCTCGTCGAGGGCGAGCCCGACATGCTGATCGACCGCCCGCGCGGAAGGTTCGTCGCGATGGAGTGGTCGCAGTGACCGGATCGAGTGTGCAGGGGCCCGAGCACGGCCCGGATTGGTCCGACTGGGGCATCGACCACCCCGAAGAGGGCCCGTCGTGCCGATGCGGGTTCAACGGGACGCCCGAAGAATGCCAGGCGACCAGATCGAATGGATCGTCGTCGTGAGGGTGTGGTGTTGCGTCCGATGTGGGCGCTGGGGCGTCCGGGGCTTCACGTACGCACCGAACGACGACAAGTCTCGGGTGTGCGCGAATGACGCAGCGTGCGCACGGCGTGCGGCTCCCGGATCGAGTGAACGGGAGTCCGATGGCTGACGTACAGCTCCCCGCCTGGATCACGGTGAAGGTGGCTGCCGCCGTCGTTGGGAAGGCCGAGCGCACCGTGTACCGGTGGATCGACCGTGGCCTCCTCGCCACCGACACGGACGGTGAAGGCCGCACCGTCGTCCCGTCGAAAGCAGTCGGGCGTGTGGCCCTCACCCAGAAGCGCGGGCGGCCCCGCGGCATCCCGACACGCCGCTGAGGTAGACCCGCCGCAAAAAGGTGCAAATGTGTCAAAACAGGCAGGATAAGAACTAGATGGTGGATCACTCCGCCCACGACGAAGCCCCGGCCCACACCACGTGGATACCGGGGCTTCGACACTGCAATCAGGCTTCAATGCCGAGCATCTTCTTCCCCACCTCGATACCCAGCGCCACCCCCGTGCCCGTGATGATCTGACTCGCCATGTTCCGCCAGCCGGTCTTCTCCTCGGGTGTCCGCGCAGACTCCGCAGCCGCCATGAACGCGACTCTCAGTTGCTCAACGGCAGAGACGTAGTCGAACGCGAAACCCGCACTATCGTCGTCCAGCGCGTTCCGGATGGACGCAAGCAACCGGCGAATATACGAAGCAAGCATCGGATCCATAGTCGAGTTCGACGCGAGCAGCGCCTCCGCTTCCCGGACAAGGTCCCGTAGGTCCGGCAGGCGCTCATCGTCTATGTCGAAAACCTTCCCGTCCAGGAACGAGCTGAGAGATTCGATCTGGTCGAGCGTCTCCTCCGTGACGACGTAGTCCGGCGAGCTCACATTCGCCGACCAGCCAACCTGGGGCATAAGGGGCACGCGCATCCACCGCCGCAGGTTGCGCTGATGAACCTTCACTCGCGCATTGTGATCACCCAAGTACCGGAGCTGATCCTCGAGCACATGCATCAGTGCGAACGCAGTCGAAATTTCGTCCAAGGCCAACCCGTCAAGATCCATCAGCGCACCCATCGTCGCGCCGGGACGCTGCGCGACCCGTGATCGCCAGAGGTTAAACAGCGAGTGCAGGTTGTCTGCCGAATTAGCCATGTCCAGATGCTATCTATTCGCTCTCAACCTTCATCCCACAGGGCAAGAGGCCCGCGAAGAGGTGACCCCCAATGGCAGCCAGTGGAACATTCGACGCCGAACGCGCTCGTGACCTGTACGCCGGCGGGCTGTCCTGCAACGCGATCGCGAAGGAGATGGGCTGCTCGCCGTCGACGGTGTCTCGGTGGGCTAAGGGTGAGGGCCTGACCTTCGACCGGTCGCAGACTGCTGCGGCTGTCGCGGCGCACACTGTGGACCTGGCCGCGGGACGTGTTCGTCTGGCTGAGAAGATGCTCGCCGCGTCGGAGGCGATGCTCGACAAGATCGACGAGCCGTACCTGGTGTACAACTTCGGCGGCAAGGACAACGACTACAACTCCCGCGTGCTGGATTCGGCACCGGTGGAGGTGCGTCGGAATATCGTTACGACGGCGGGGATCACGTTCGACAAGCTGACCCGCATCGTGGAGAAGTCGGACACGGGCCTTGATCAGGCCGTCGGCGTGCTGGACACGATCGCCCGCGGCTTCAAGGCTGCGGCTCATCGGCTCCGTGCGGAGACTGAGACGGGGGTCGACGAATGATCCTGTGCTTCCTGGGCCTGCACCGGTGGGTGTGGCAGTTCGTCGGATCGTCGTGGCAGCCTAACGACTACGTTCGCTGCTGCGCGCGCTGTGGCCGTGAACCTCGCTGATCTCGAACGCCTCGTCTCCCGTGCGCAGCTGCTGTCCCTCGTCGACGCGGCGAAGTTCAAGCTGGCCCTGTGGTTCGGTGCTGTCTCCTCCGGGAAGACGGTGATCAGCCTGTGGGCGTTCCTGCTCGCGGTGCGTGTGGCCCCGAAGACGGGGATCATCGTGATCGTCGGTCGGACGATGACGACGGTGTATCAGAACATCTTCGTGCTGTTCCAGAACACGTCGATCTTCGGCACCGTCATCGCGTCGCAGATCGTCTACACGCCCGGCGCTTCCTCGGCCCGCATCCTGGGCCGTGAGGTCATGGTCATCGGTGCGCATAACGCTGAGGCTGTCGGCCGCATCCAGGGTTCGACGGTGGCGCTCGCGTACGTCGACGAGGCCGCGCTCATGCCGGAACCTTTCTGGAACATGCTCGTCTCCCGCCTCCGCGTCGACGGCGCCCGTCTCCTCGCGACGATGAACCCAGCCTCCCGGAACCACTGGATCCGGAAGAACTGGATCGTCCCCGGCGCGGCGAAGAACCTCATCAGCTTCCACTTCACGATGCGCGACAACCCGAACCTCCCGGCGGACTACATCGCCGACATGGAGGCGTCGTTCTCCGGCGTGTTTTACGACCGGATGATCAAGGGCGAGTGGACGAACGCTGAGGGCGCTGTCTACCCGATGTGGGACCCCGCCCGTCACGTCATCCCCTTCGCGGACATGCCGCGGCTGCGGGACGTCATGGGCATCGGGATGGACTACGGCACGACGAACACGACCGCGGCGCTCATGCTCGGCGTGTCCGACGAACCGCGCCCCCGCCTGATCCTGATGGACGAGTGGCGGTACAACCCGAAGGACCACAACGACCTCCGCCTCACCGACGCCGCCCTCTCCGCAAAGTTCCGGGCGTGGCTCCCCCAGGACCACACCCCGTACCCGCTGACCGTGCAGCCGCGGTTCCTGATGCTCGACCCGGCCGCCGCGTCGATGCACATGCAGATGCAGCAGGACCTCCGTGGCACCGGCCTCACCCCGTGGCCGGCGGTGAACGACGTGCTCCCCGGTATCCAGACGATCGCGAACGCCCTCGACGCGGGGCAGCTCGTCGTCACCGACCGGTGCACCGGCTTCACCGAAGAGGTCACGGAGTACCGGTGGGATGCGAAGGCCACCGACGCCGGTGAGGACCAGGTCGTGAAAGAGAACGACCACAGCCTCGACGCGGGCCGGTACATCGCCCATTCGACGACGAACTACTGGAAGCCGCAGCTCGCGGCGTGATGGAGGTGCGCGTGAACCACTTCTGCTACCACGGCAATGCTGGCCCCGTCGATGTGCACCGCTGTCACTGCGGCATCGAGAAGAACCATACGACCGAAGAGTTCAAGACCTGGCACGCCGAACGCGGCATCCCCATCCTCGCCAGCCAGATCGCCTGACCAGTTCCACCCGAAGGGGGTCCCGCATGCCGATCCCCGAGCAGAACACCGCCTGGCCGCCCGCCCCGTGGGATGAGGCGTACAAGGCGTACGCGCTGAACGAGGCATGGCAGCTGGGCGACACCGCGCAGCTGGAGCGTCTCTACTCGTCCGACCGTCAGGCCGCCGCCACGCACACCCACCGCGGGCGGGCCATGCGTGGCGGGCTCGTCGGCGCCGCGTCGAAGATGTTCTGGGGCCGCCCGGTCCCCGCGAACGAGAACCGCACCCGCATCCACGTCCCCGCACCCGCCGACCTCGCGACGCTGTCGTCGGACCTGGTGTTCGCGGAACCTCCGGAGGTGTCCCTCGGCACCGACGGGAACGACACGGCGAAGAAGCGTCTCGACCTCATCGCGAACAGCGAAGCCGCGCACGCCACCTGGAACACCATGGGCGAACTGAAGGCATCGCTCGGCGCGACGGTCATCACCTCCGCGTGGGACGTCGACGTCGCCGATCACGTGTGGCTCGAGGTCGCCGCCGCTGACGTCGTCATCCCCGTCTTCCGGCGCGGCGTCATGGTCGAGTGCACCATGTGGACCGAGTACCGCGAGGGCCGGACGCAGGTCGTCTACCGCCACCTGGAGCACCACGAGGTCGGCGCGATCGAGCACGCCCTGTTCCGTGGCACGGAGACGAACCTCGGCAAGCGGGTCCCGCTGCAGGACCGACCCGAGACCGCCGGTCTCGCCGGGCTCGTGAACGCGGACTCCCGCATCCTCACCGGCATCGACCGCCTCACCTGCTCGTACAACCCAAACATGCCGACCCGCGCGTGGCGGAAGAAGGGCGTGCTCGCGAACACGGGCCGCTCCGATTACGCAGGCCTGCACGGCCTGTTCGATGCGCTCGACGAGACGTTCTCGTCGTGGATGCGTGACCTCCGCCAGGGCGCGGGCCGCATCCTCGTCCCGGACGCGATGCTCGACTACCTCGGCCCCGGTATGGGTGCCGCGTTCGACATGGGCCGCGAGGTCTTCGCCGGTCTCAACTCCCCCGGGAAGCCGGGCGAGCTGATGATCGACAAGGTCCAGTTCGAGATCCGGGTCGAGCAGCACGAGCGCACCGCGTTCGCCCTCTACCGGGAGATTCTCCGCGCCGCCGGCTACTCGCAGTCGGCGTGGGGCGACTACTCCGGCGGCGGGCAGGGCGGCACGCAGACCGCGACGGAGGTCGACGACCGGAACAAAGCGTCGGAACGCACCCGCGACAAGAAAATCCTGTACGACCGCGCCGCGATCAGCCGTCAGGCGTCGGTTGCGCTCGAGCTCGACGGGAAGCTGTTCCCCGGGAAGGGTGGCGGGCGGTTCGAGCAGCCGACCGTGATCTTCCCCGACGTGTCGCAGGAGGACCCGGAGAAGCTCGCACGGACCCTGTCGCTCCTGGATGCTGCCGGGGCGATCAGCCTGTGGGAGAAGGTTGCTCGCGCGAACCCCGACTGGGGTGAGGACGAGATCAAGATCGAGGTCGGCCGCATCCGTGAGGACCGCGGGACCGCGCCGGATCCGGCGACATTCACCGGCGACGACGAGGAAGAAGGGGAAGGTCCCGAGCCAGAATGACCCGGGACCCCCAAACCTAGGCGGGATTCGAACCCGCGACCTCGGACATCGTCAGAGCCGCGCTCTATCCACTGAGCTACTAGGGACCTTCCGCCACCGCTCAACGCGAGGCATGGTGCGAGCTTAGGGGGCGACGGTGGCGCTGTTCAAGCCGGACCCCGACCGCAGCATCGAGGACATCGTCGAGGACCTCGGCCGGGAGATCGCCGTCCGCTTCCGTGACGCGGAGGACGAAGCGATTGCCGAGGTCGCCGCTCGCGCACGCCGCGACATGGACCTCTCCGCCCGCCTGCCCGAAGCGGCGGCCGGCGCGGGGCTCACGGCCGCGGAACGTCGGGAGCAGAACCGCATCCTCGCCGACCTCGCCGCCCAGCGCGCGCGGGCACTGAGCGAGCTGGCTCGCATCGGTGAGCGCCTCGCTGACGGTCTCGCCCCTGGCGACCTCGCGGCGCGCCTCGTCGCGCTCGCGGCGCTCGAGGGGGAAGCTGCCGCCGCCGCGTCTCTCGGGATCGGCAGCAGGGGGCTCCGGCCTGTGCCGTTCACGTCGACCGCTGCTCAGGCTGCGTCGATGGTGGCGGTGTCGCTGGAGAACCGGCTGACGAACCTGCGGGAGCGGATCACCAGGTACCCGCGCGACGCGTACCAGCGCATCGTCGCCATGATGACGCCGTCCACGCTCCTCGGCATCACGACGTCGCAGGTGCAGCAGGCGCGGATCGTGCAACGGTTCCTCGCCGAGGGCATCACCGGCTTCGTCGACCGGTCCGGCCGCCGGTGGACGATCGGCGCGTACGCGGAGATGGCCGGGCGCACCAGCGTCGCCCGCGCGTACAACGACGCCGGTGTGTGGCGGATGCAGCAGAACGGCATCGAGCTCGGCACGATCAGCGGCGGCGCCGACGCGTGCCGGGAGTGCGCACCGTGGATCGGGAAGATCGTGTCGTTCGATGGCACGACAGGAGACGTCGTCCTCCCCCACGCGACCCGCGACGAACCGGTCACCGTGCACATCGACGGGACGCTCGCTCAGGCGCGCGCTGCCGGGTGGGGTCACCCGAACGACCGGTGCAAGGTCAACGCCTATTCCCCCGGCCTCGCGATCCCGCAGCGCGACTTCGAGTACGACAAGCAGGCCGAGCACGAACGCGCCGAGCAGCGCCGCCTCGAGCGGGAGATCCGGTCAGCGAAACGCGACCAGGCCGCCGCGATGACGGACACGGACGCGCGCCGCGCCGCACGTGACGTCGCGAAGGCTCAGGCCGATATGCGCGCGTTCCTGAAGGAGACAGGCCGAAAGAGATCCTCGTACCGCGAGCAGCTTCACTTTTCAGACGGATAGCTCAGGTCGTCGCTGATCGCGCCAGCGGCGCGTTGTCGCCGCCGTATCCATTTTTCTCTAAGCCCCACAGGTAGCCCGAGGAGCATCCCGGCAACGCTCGACCACCCGATCGAGACGTATCCCTGCCATCCGACGAGACCATCCTGGGCGTGTCTGATTCCTGCGTAGCCGAAGCAGAACGCGAGGAAGAGAACGAAGGCGCCGAGCGAGCTCAATAATCCGTACTTGGGTGCTGCGGATCGAAGCGCGTATCGCAGGGCGACGAGATCGCGGGACCTCTCGACGAGTACCTTCGTGCCGCCATCTGGCATGGTTGCGGCGACGCCCGTGAGTCTCTCCGCGCGCTTCAGCGCGTCTGATCTGCTCCCCAGTATCGCGACAGTGAGCGCGGAAATCGCGGCCACGAGAGCGACCCCGAGCGGTATGTACGTCGCCAGAGAGTTCACGTCTTCCAAGCGCTCACCTTCCCTCGTGCCGGAGGACCTCAGCATCTCATGTCACTCGACAGACCCGGGAGGGGCGTCAACGCGGTCCCCGCTGTGAAGCCGCGAAGGACGCTCACGACGCTCTCCTTACAAGCGAGGCGTACCTGCGCCCCTCCCCACCCTCGAGCCGCGGTGCACAGCGGCCCTGGCCCCCGCCCTTGGGGCAAACGTTCCGGCCGGGTCCGGACGCCAGGCAGTCCCGCCCTCTGTCGAACGGGCTCCCCACACTCCGCGGCCGTCGTCGGCCCTGCACTTCGACGGCCGCGGTCCCCTTCACTTCGCTCACCGCAGGGGTGCAGCGAACCCACGAGCAGGAGGCTCACCCATGACCACCACACCCACCACGTACCGGAAGAAGCCGGTCGAGATCCAGGCCATGCACTTCGAGACCGTCCTCGACGGCGCGCTGATCGCCGAATGGGCGGGCGGAAGCAACGAGGCCAGCCCCCACGAGGTGCAGATCAAGACGCTCGAAGGGACGATGACCGCCTCCCTCGGCGACTACGTCATCCGCGGCGTCCAGGGCGAGTTCTACCCGTGCAAGCCCGACATCTTCGCCGCGACGTACGAGGAGGTGACCGCGTGAGCACTCTGACCCGTACCCTCGGCCCGCAGTTCCGCCCCGCGTTCGACCGCCCGTTCCTGCGGTACTTCGACGGCGAGAACGGCGCGCCCGGCGGCACCCCGCCCGCGGCCCCGGCTGAGCCGGCGGCACCCGCGGCCCCGGCCACGCCGCCCGTCCCGACTTCCCCGCCGGCGCAGCCCGCGGCCCCGGCCACGCCCCCGGCGCAGCCCGAGCCGGTGAACTACCGCGGCAACCCGGACGAGTATGTTCGCGAACTTCGCGGCGAGGCGCGCACTCACCGTGAGGCGTTCGAGAAGGAGCAGGGCGAGCACACCGCGACGAAGGCCGAACGCGACGCCGCGATCGCCGAGCGCGACACCCTGGCACGCGAGCGGGCCGTGCTCCTCGCCGCACCCCGCCTCGGCGCGCACGCCGACCTGCTGCTCGATTCCTCGAGCTTCACCACAGCCCTCGCCGCTGTCGACCTGGCCGACCAGGCCGCCGTCGACAAGGCGATCACAGACGCGCTCGAGAGGAACTCGGCGTTCAAGGCAGGACCCACCCTCCCCGGAGCAAGCGGCCCCGGTCACCAGGGCGGTCGGCCGACCCCCACCACCACCCCTACCCTCGACGGCGCCGTGAAGGCGCACTTCGGGGGCTGACTCCACTGAGGAGATGAACCATGCCCGTTACCATCGCCGAGGGTAAGTCCAACGCGACTACCGACCTCGACGTGGCAGTCATCGACGAGTTCCGCAAGCTCGACGCGGTGCTCGACACGATGATCTTCGACGACGCCGTCAACCCCGCCGGCGGCGGCGCCACGCTCGACTACGGCTACCGCCGTCTCGCCACGCAGCGCAACGCGGCCTTCCGCCCGCTGAACACCGAGTACACCCCCGAGCACGTCACCACGGTGAAGGTCGGCGTCACGCTGGCCCCGCTCGGTGGCTCGTTCGAGGTGGACCGCGTCATCGCGAAGATCGGCCCGGCCGCGTCCGGATCCGTCGCGCTGAACCTGTCCCAGGCCATCAAGGCCACCCGCACGAAGTTCCAGGACGCCGTCATCAACGGTGACACCGCCGTCGATGCGAACGGCTTCGACGGTCTCGACAAGGCCCTCACCGGCTCCACCACGGAGACCGGCGTCGGCGTCGTGACCGACTGGTCCGACTTCGACACCAACCCCCGCGCCGAGCACCGCGCGCTCGACAAGATCGACGAGTTCCTCGGCCTGCTCGACGGCGCTCCGACCGTCATCCTCGGAAACTCGTCGGCGCTCGCTCGCGTTCGTGCCGCCGCTCGCCGCGCCGGCCAGTACACGAAGGACCCCGTCGAGGGGCTCATCGGCGCCAACGGCCGCCCGATCGAGCGCGAGACGTACGGCGGCGTCATCTTCGCCGACCCGGGCAACAAGCCCGGCACGAACAACCCGATCATCCCGATCCGTTCGGCGACGGTCGGCGGCTCCGCGCAGACCGGTCTCACCGACCTGTACGCGTACCGTGTCGGCCTCGACGGCTTCCACGGAGTGTCCATCGTCGGCGGCCAGCTCGTGCAGACCTGGATGCCGGACTTCTCGTCGGCCGGCGCCGTCAAGAAGGGCGAGGTCGAGCTCGGCCCGATCGCCGTCGCCCTCAAGGCCACCAAGGCAGCCGCCGTGCTGCGCAACGTGAAGGTGCGGTGATCCACATGGCGAAGAAGACCATCGAGACGCCCGTCGAGGGATTCGACGGCATCGTCGCGGGCGTGCGGTTCGTCGACGGCAAGGGCTCCACGGACGACGAGGGCGCGATCGCGTACTTCGAGCGTCAGGGGTACAAGGTCAGCGGCCACGTGGACGACGAGGTCCAGCGGGAGTTCCCCCTCGGCGACCCGTCCGACAAGTGGACGAAGCCGCAGCTCCTCGCGTTCGCGAAGGCGAACGGCATCCAGATCGAAGCCGACGTGAAGACGAAGGACGACATCTGGGCGGCGATCAAGCCCGGCGGCACCCCCTACAAGGGCGTCACCACCTCCGACGGGAAGGCGCTCGTCAACGACAGCACCGACCCGAAGGACGACGAGATCAAGGACCGGGGAGACCTCCCGGTCAAGTAACCGTCACCGCTCCCCGCACGGCGCGCACACGCTCCGCCGTGTGGGGAGCACCACGACACGTAGCTCAGATGGAAGAGCCACGGTGCGCAGGTTCGAGTCCTGCCGTGTCGACCACCCAGAGGAGGCATCATGCGCATCATCCACCCCCAGGCTGTCGCCGGCCGCCAGACGCAGTTCGACGTCGAGTTCATCGACGGTGTCGCGACGGTCGAGGCGCTGCACCCCGAGCGGGAGCTCGCGCTCCGCCAGCACGGGTTCCGCTTCGAGGAGGACCCTGAGGTCGTCGCGCCCTATCACGGTGGTCTCGGCGAGCCGATCGTCGACCTGACCACCATGACGATCGCGCAGCTGCGCGAGATCGCCGAGATGGACGGCATCGACCTCCCGTCTAAGGCGAAGCACGCGGAGATCGTCGAGATCCTGTCGCACGTCCCGGCGAAGCCCATCCCGGGCAGCGTCGAGAGCGGTGACGGGTCGCTGGTCGGTCCCGCCGTCGGCGAGTTCGCCACGGTCGAGCTGCCCGACGGCACCGTACTCGGCGACGGCACCAGCATCGTCACCCTGAGCGCCACGGAGGACTGAGATGCCGCAGCGCGTGTTCGCCACCCCCTCGGACTACCGCGAGTACGCCGAGGAGGACTACGCGGACGAGACGCTGCTCACGAAGCGGCTGCGGTCCGCGTCCGTCGAGGTGGAGAAGCTGATCCGCGGCGCCGTGTACGACGTCGACGAAGACGGCTACCCCACCGACGCTGACACCGCCGAGGACCTCGCCGAGGCGACGTGCGCGATCGTCGAGCACTGGGCCGACACCGACGACCCCCGCGGCATCGACGCAGTCCAGGGGGCCGTGAAGATCGGCTCCGTGTCTCTCGGAACGACGTCGTCCGGCTCGGACAACCTGACCGCCAGTGAGAAGCTCGCGCGCCGCATCGGCGACAAGGCCGTCGACATCCTCACGACCGCGGGTCTCATCGGCTCATCCATCGCTCACACGTAGGAGGTCGCCGTGGCCCGACTGCGGAAGAAGCACCTCCCCCACCGTGTCGCCGTGCAGCCGTTCGACGGTGACGGCGCCGAGGGCGACATCTGGGGCGACGAGCGCACGGACCGGCCCGCGTACGTCGAGCAGAAAACCCGCCTCCGCGTCGACCGCCGCTCCACCTCCCCCACCTCGGGCCAGGAGATCACCTCGACCACGTTCGTCGTGATGCTGCCCGACGACGACACTGCACCCCGATCCCGCGTGACCGTCTGGGCAGGCACCCCGCGCGAGCGCACCGCCGAGGTCATCGACACCGCGTTCTTCGACTACCGCGGCACCCCGTCCCACGTGGAGCTGTACCTCGAGTAGGGAGCACCCATGGCCGTCCGCGTGCAGGTGACGATGACGAACCGCCTCGGCGAGCTGACCGACGAGATCGCCGCGCGCCTCATCTCCGGGGAGAACAAGGCCGCCGAGCGCGGCCTCACTCTCTCCCGCCAGATGGTGCCCTTCGACACCGGGAACCTTTCCGGGTCCGGAACCGTCGAGCCCGCCGTCACCGCCGAAGAAGGCGCGGGCATCGTCTACGACACCCCGTACGCGGCCCGCCTCCACGAGCACCCGGAGTACGACTTCTCGAAGGACTCGAACCCGAACGCTCAGGGCAAGTGGCTGGAGAACGCCGTCGTGCAGAACAAGAAGGAGCTCGGCGACATCATCCGGAACGAGGTGCAGGGTGGCTGACGCCCCAGAGATGGTCCTAAACCGCGCGCTCGCTCAGCTGCTCCATGCTTCCGGTCTCGCGGTGTACCAGCCGACCGGCAAGGCCTCCGAGCTCGGCATCCGCCTCGACGGCGTCATGCCGACCAGCATCAACGAGTTCACGCTCCTCACCCCGCTCCGCCCCGTCCCCGAGGGCCGCGCGGATATGGTCTGGCGCACCCAGATCTACACCCGACGCAAGGGCGGCGTCGCCGCCGCGCGCGCCTGGGGCGCCGACCTCCGCGCCGTGCTCGACCAGAAGGAGTACGTCCCGAACGTGCTCGGCATCGGCTGGGCGTGGGAGTTCTCCGCCACCGACTTCGACCCCGACTCGCAGGGACGCGCAGCCGTCGCCGCGACCTACTACTTCCGCGGCCGCCGGCCGTAGGAACCCCCGCCGGAAGCGCCGGCACACCACCCACGAAGGAGGCGGCCATGGCCGACACCACCCTCTACGACACGATGGCGCCCTCCGCGGGGTCCGTCGCGCTCGCGCACCAGCGCCTGATCCGCATGCGGCAGAACGGCGTGTTCCAGAACATCACGGGCGACATCAACAACCTCGCCCTCAACCCGACGAAGATCAGCGTCCCCCGCGAGGTGTACGGCCAGAAGGGCCGCACCCGCGAGGACATCATCGGCTACAACTACGCCCCCACCTTCGACGTCGAGGTCGTCCGCGACCCCGTTACGAAGCAGATCGTCGCCGCTCAGGCGTGGTTCAAGGACCTCGTGAGCGCCGCGTTCTCCGAGGGCGAGGCGAACAAGCGCGAGTTCCAGCTGTTCACTGACGCGCTCGACGAGGACATGCCCGTCGTGCAGGGCAAGTTCTCCGTCGCGTACGCCGAGGGGAACACTGGCTTCGCCGACAAGGGCATCGTCCGCATCACCCTGCAGTCCGACGGCATCGTCCCGCGCATCACGTCCCCGATCGCGGGCAACGGGTCGCCGATCCTCGAGTCCGCCACCCCCGCCGGTCTCGCTCCCGGCGACCTGCTCAAGGTCCGCGGGTACAAGCTCGGCACGGTCGTCAGCGCGACGATCGACGGACAGACGGTCACGAAGATCCTCAAGGTCGACGAGTACACCGTCGCCCTGCTGATCCCGGCGACCGTGTCGGGCTCCGCGCCGATCACCGTCACCAACGACGCCGGCGTGTCCAACACGCTGCCGTACACCGCGGCGTAAGTCAGGGAGGGCAGGGACTCCATGACTGTGCACGCCGAGAAGGTCGGCCGCGACCTTCACCTCACGTTCGACGGCATCGACCAGCCGTTCATAATCCACCCGCTTCCCGGCCGCGCCGGGGTGCAGATCACCGACACCTACCTCGCCGTCTCCGCCGGGCAACAGAACCGCGCTCAGGAGATGACCGAGGCGCTGCAGATCGCCGCTGACGGTGGGCGTCAGAATGCCATCACCGGCCGGTGGGAGCCGCGCCCGGACGCGGAGCAGGTGAACTTCAACCGCATCGGTCTCGAGCTCTCGCAGGACGAGGCCGAGTCGATCCTCATGCCCGCGTTCTTCTGGCAGACCGTGCTCGGCCTCGACGGCGTGAAGGTGTACATCGAGGGCGGTGAGGGTCTCGCGGGCACCCTAAAAGCAACGGGGGCGCTGTCCCGGCGTTTGGGTCTCTTGGCCCCGCGGACATCGCCCGCGGCATCCGCGACGGCCTGATCATCGGCGTCGGCAGGCCCGACGCGAACGGGATCTACCCCGAGCTGATCTACACCCCCGAGTGGCAGGCGCAGCGCGCCGCGTCCGCCGCACGGCACACCCGCACCGACGACGGCCCCGGTCTGACGACCTCCGAATTCTGGGGGCTCGTCTGGCCGGAGCTGTTCGGCGAGGTGGAACTCGATCTCGCCACCGCGGGGCTCGTCACCGACTTCGACAGGGCGCTCGACACGCGTCCCTGGCACACCGTCCGCGGCGCGATCTACCGCCTCCCCGACATCGACACGACCTGGGTCGGGAAGGCGGTTCGGGATGAGCTACGACGCCGGCGCGCTGATCTTCAAGATCCAGACGGCGGGGGCGCAGACCTTCCAGTCGGACATGTCGTCGGCGGACCAGGCGATCGAGAAAGTCGGCCGGACATCCGCTGAGGCCACCCCCAAGGTCGAGCGCACCGGCGACGCCGTCGACAAGACCGGCAAGAAGGCGAAGGACGCGAAGGCGCCCCTCGACGAGCAGGCGAAGTCAACGAAGGGCGTCGGCGACGAGTCCGAGACCGCGTCGAAGAAGCAGCAGAAGCAGGCCCAGTCGACCGAGGAGCAGATCGCGGCAGCCCGGGAGCTGTCGAAGGTCCTCCTGGTCGCTGGTGCCGCCACCGCCGCCGTGGTGGCGCTGTCGGTGGCGAAGTACGCCGAGTTCGACAAGGCCATGTCGCAGACGGGCGCCGCCACCATGGCCACCGCTGCCGAGCAGAAGGAGCTCGGCGAGGCCGCGCTGAAGGCCGGCGCCGACACCGCCTACTCGGCGTCCGAAGCCGCCGCCGCGGAGGAGGAGCTCGCCAAGGCGGGCCAGTCCGTCTCCGACATCGTCGGCGGCTCCCTTAACGGCGCGCTCGCTCTCGCCGCCGCGGGGCAGCTGCAGGTCGCCCGGTCTGCCGAGATCATGGCGACCACGCTCACCCAGTTCCGTCTCCCGGCATCCGAGGCCGCCCATGTCTCCGACGTCCTCGCGGCTGGAGCCGGCAAGGCGCAGGGGTCGGTCGACGACCTCGCGCTCGCGCTGAGCTACGTCGGACCCCTCGCTGGGTCCGTGGGTCTCTCCCTCAACGAGACCGCCGGGACGATCGCCTACTTCGCGACGCAGGGCATCATCGGCGAGAAGGCCGGCACCTCCCTCCGCGGTGTGCTCGCCAGCCTCCAAGCACCGTCCGCGGCCGCAGAGAAGGAGCTCGCGAAGTACAACATCAGCGTCTTCGACGCGCAGGGCAACATGCTCTCCCTCGCGGGCATCGCCGACCAGCTGCAGAGCAAGCTCGGCGGCCTCACCGAGCAGGAGCGTCTCGCCGCGCTCGGCCGGATCTTCGGCAACGAGTCCCTCAACGCCGCGACGCTGCTCTACGAAGGCGGCTCCGCCAAGATCACCGAGTGGACCGACGCGGTCGACGACTCTGGGTACGCCGCCGAGCAGGCCGCCATGCGGCAAGATAACCTCGCCGGCGACATCGAGAAGCTGGGCGGGGCATTCGACACCGCCCTGATCCGCACCGGGTCCGGCGCGAATGACGTACTCCGACAGATGGTGCAGATCGCGACCCTGCTGGTCGACAGCTACGGCGAGATGCCCGCGCCGGTGCAGACCACCGCGCTCGTGCTCGGCGTCGCCGCCGCCGCGACGCTGCTGTTCGCGGGCGGCGCCGTGCAGGTGCGCGCCCGCCTGATCGAGCTGCAGACCGAGTTCGCCAAGACCAACGCCAGCATGCGCACCACCGCGCTCGTCGGCGCGGGTGCGGCGCTCGCGCTCACTGGCATCGTCACCGTCATCGCGCTCGTCGTCGCCCGACAGGCGGAGATGAACGCGGGTGCGGCCGAGTTCGCGGACACCCTCGACGACGTGACCGGAGCGGCCACCGAGAACACGCGCGCCATGATCGCGAAGAAGCTGGCCGACGCCGACGTCTTCGAGCAGGCCACGAAGATCGGCATCAGCCAGAAGGAGCTCACCGACGCCCTCTACGAGGGTGGCGACGCTGCGCAGTCGGTCGTCGAACGGTTCAAGTCAGCAAGCGCCGCGACAGGCGGATTCGACATCGGCCTGTCCAACGCGAGCCAGGCCGTCCGCGACATGAGCACCCAGCTCGACGACTCGAAGACCCGTCACGACGACGTCAAGGCCGCCACCGAGGGATCGACGGCCGCGACAGGGGCGGGCACGGAGGTCACGAAGACTGCGGCCGCCGCATACCTCGAGGCGTCCGAGGGTGTCCGCTCCCTGGAGGACGAGCTCAGCAGCCTCATCGACACCATCAATGAGGCGAACGGCGTGGGCCAGGACGCGGTCAGCGCGAATATCGACTACCGGGACGCTCTCTCGAAGGTCGACGAGACCATCCAGAAGGCCCGCGAGGGCCAGGAGGGCTATTCGCTCTCTCTGGACCAGGGCACCCAGGTCGGCCGTGACAACCTCGGCATGCTGAACGACCTGGCAGCCTCGTCGCAGAACGCAGCCGACAAGCAGTTCGCGCTCGATGGCAACACGCAGAGCTATCGGGCCTCGCTCGAGGCTGGCCGGCAGGCGCTCATCCAGCGGGCGCAGGACCTCGGGTACAACGCCGACGAAGCTGCGTCCCTGGCGGATCAGATCTACCGGATCCCCTCCGAGACGGAGTGGGAGGTCATCGCGCAGACCTCCGGCGCACGGCGTGAGCTGGAGGGATTCTTCACGTCGTACAACGGGCGTCGGATCAACGTGACCGTCGACGCCACCGGCGGGCAGACCTACCAGATCGCTGGGACGACGGTGAAGTACAACGCCGACGGCGGGAAGGTCGAGTTCTACGCGGACGGCGGCCGACGCGGCGAGAACCACGTCGCGCAGTTCGCTCGCGCCGGCACCTACCGGGTGTGGGCCGAGGACGAGACCGGCGGCGAGTGGTACCTGCCCAACTCCCCCGCCAAGCGCGACCGGTCCCTCGTCATCGCCCAACAGATGCTCAACGAGTGGGGCTTCGAGATGGTGCCGAAGGGCGCTTCCTCGGGTGCCGCTGTGGGCACTTCGTCCGCTGCACCCTCGCTGGACGGCATGGTCATCACGGGCACCCTCCAGATCGGCGGCGACGGTCTCGGCCGCATCATCGACGGGCGCATCCACCAGGCGCGCTCCGAATCCAGCCGCAACCTGACCAGTGGGGAGTCCTCACGGTGATCGCAACCCTCGTCGCTCGCACCGACTTCGCCCCCGTCCCGCGAGTCGAGTTCCGTCTCGACCCGCTCGACGTGGTCGACGGCGGAGCGTCCGCCGCGGCCGGAACGAACGTGATCAGCGGGGGCACGCCCGCAAGCACGGGCAGCGAGGTCAACGGTGGCGCGGCATCCCTCGTCGCTGTCGACGTGCCCACCGGCACGGAAACCGTCACGCTGTGGCGTCTCGACGCCGACCGAGACCGGAAGATCCAGGGGGCGGTCAACCGCCCCCTCGGGTCGACGGTCTCGATCCTCGACTACGCCGCCCCGCCGAACGCCTCATGCACGTACGAGATCGAGTTCGAGAACGCGTCCGGCCCGATCGGTCGCGCCACGGTCGGGACCACGTTCCTCCCCTGGCATGCCCCCTCGGAGTACGTGCTCATCCAGAACCCGCTCAACCCGAACCTCAACGCGCTCGTGAAGAACATGGCGGGCTCGTGGCCGTCGATCCAGCGCACCGTCCCCGGTGTCGACATCGTCACCGAGGGTGAGGACCTGCCCATCTTCGTCGGCGCCGGTCCCCTCAGCGGCATCCAGGACCTCGCGGTCGACTTCCTCGCCGAGACGCGCGAGACCGCCGGGAAGGTCTGGGCGACACTCGGCACCCGACAGAACCCGCAGATCAAGGTGTGGCTGATCCGCTCCCCCAACCCCGGCGTACTGCCCGCGGTGTTCTACGGCCGAGTGTCCGCGCCCCAGGAAATCGACGAGACCGTCAGCGAGTCGACCGCGACCCGCGTGTCTCGGTTCCGCGCGACGCTGACGGAGACCCGACAGCCCGCACCGGCGTTGCTCGCACCATCGCTCCGATACTCCGACCTCGCGGCAGCCCTCGGTGGCAGCTACACCAGCATCGCGCGGGCGCTGCCGAGGTACAGCCAGTGGGCATCTGCATGGGAATACGCCGGCGCCGCCGGGTGAGGAGGCCCCCGTGAGGCAGGTGTCCGACCGCACAGCGCAGGCCCTCGCCGACGGCGGGTACGACGTGCAGTGGGTCTTCGACCTCATATACGACGGCGACCGTCGACTCCCCAACGTCGAGATCGAGCGGGCGCCGGCGCTCACCTGGGACGGCACACGGTTCGTCGTCGCGACGGGCACCTCCCGCGTGGTGTGGACCGACGACCACGCGAGGTCGCTCATCCCGCACGATATCGGTGACTGGTTCTCCCCGTTCGGCGCCGAGATGCAAGTCGACTGCCTGATCGGCGGAGGTGTGTTCACTGAGCGCATCCCGCAGGGTCGGCTGGTCATCACCGACGTCCCGGACGCTGTCGAGGCGCGCATGCTCTGGGAGGGACGCCTCATCCACCCCGGTGAAGCGTTCACCGTCGAGCTCAAGGACCCTCTCGTGAGAGTGCAGCGCGACGACTTCCCCTTTCCCACGACGCCGGCGACGTCCTCGACGTGGGCCGAAGTGCAAGCCATCACCGGGCTACCCGTCATCCGCAATGTGCCGGATGCCGCGGTCCCGACGATCGCGTACGAAGGGTCGCGCGAGGACGCGGTGAAAGCGCTGTTCGACCGGATCGACGCGTGGCCGCACGTCGATTCTTCGGGCGCGCTCACTGCTCGGCCGAAGGCGTGGCCGGACCCCGTCGGCTCGCTGCGGAACGTTCTGTCCGCGCCGTCCTCGATGACGTCGACCTACACCTACAACCGCGTCGTCGTCGTCGGGAAATCGCCCACCGGGGATCCTCTCTACGGCGTGCGAGAGATCACGGCAGGGTTCCTCCGTGTCCGCAACCACGACGGCTCGCAGTCGCCCTACGGCGGCGCCACCTACCGGTACGCGTCGGAGATGCTCACCACCCAAGAACAGGTCGACGCGTACGCCGCGGAGCTGCTCCCCCGCGTCGCCCGCGTCCGCTCCGTGACCCGCCAGGTGACGGTCGCGTTCACCCCGCTCATCGAGGTCGGCGATGTCCTCACCTTCGCCGACACCGGACGCTTCGGTGGCGACCCCGTCCGCGTTCAGCGCGTCGTGCCCGGGGACGGGGTGACGTCGCTCATGGTGGAGGTGCCCGATGCTGGATGACGCCGCGGTCCGCCTCCTCCTTGGCAAGAAGAGCCGCGTCACCACCTACGTCGGCCGGTACGTCGGCAACGAAGGCATGACGGCGCTCGTCGACCTCGGCGCCGAACGCATCCACGTCCCCTTCCTCACGAGCATCGTTCCCGAGGTGAACGAAGCCGTGCACGTCTGGTCAATCGACGGGTCACTCTTCCTGGTGGGCACGACTGCGCCGAAGCCCGGCATGGGAATCGTCGTCACCGCCGTCGGCGCGGACCAGGTGAGGGTCACGACCGACTTCGGCGACTTCGTCATGCCGTACGGACCCCCGACGGAACCCCCGGTGTCCGGGGACACCGTCGCGGTGATCTGGCCGGGACCGTCCTGCGTGAAGCTGTCCACGTCCCCCGAGCCTGTCCTCCCGCCGCCCCCGCCAGACGGTGGCGGCGGCTCCTCACCGCAGGTGCACACGCAGGTCTTCCGCGCCGTCGACGCTGGGTCCACGGACCGAGGTTCCACCCGCTGGTGGACAGACCGCCCGTACGCCTCGAACTCCACCTTCGGCGCCTGGTTCTACGGCAGCCAGATCAAGGACACCATCCCCGCCGGCGCCGAGTTCGTGAGCCTCGAGATCTACATCGCCTACCAGCAGCGGCAGGGCGATGCGCCACGCTTCGCTCTCCACGACCAGCGCGGAAAAGCCGGTGTGCCCGGGTTCTGGGGCTACACCGAGTGGGCTCCTGCAGGCGGCGACTTCCGCACGCCGCCGGACCCGGCGGGCTGGTTCCACGCCCTCAAAGCGGGCGGTGACCGCTGGGGCGTCGGGCTGAACCAGGGCGGCTACAACATCTTTCGTTCGCTCGCGCAGGACGGTCAGTCCGGCGCACTCAAAATCACATGGAGGTCCTGATATGGGCTGGGTCGAAAACGCCGACGGGACTGTCACCATCACAGACGACGCGGCCAGCGGCGGCGGCCCCGCCGAGGACATGCAGAAAATCCACGACGTCGCCGTGCGCCTCGGTGGCCTCCTCAAGGGCACGCGCCAGGCGCGTGAGAACCTCACCGCCTCACAGACCCGGAACGGGTGGGTCTACGTCGAGACGGACACCGGTGGTGTCTACGAGCGCATCAGCGGCGAGTGGCGGCTCATCGCGGGCGGGAACCGGCTCACCACGTACCGCAGCAACACAGCGTTGCCCGGCGTCGTGACTCCCCTCATCCGCACGGGCTTCGCGTCGGGACGCACCGAGCCCGGCGGTCAGCTGATCCACAACTTCGCGGAAGCGTTCCCGTCAGCCTGCATCGGCGTCGTGCTGATGATCGACAACCAGTCGAACTTCGCCCCGACGGCGGGCGCTTACCCGTACCTCATCGCCACGACCGTGACTCGACAGGGTTTCCAGTCGTTCTGGCCGGACCGAGCCAACACGGAAGTGGCGACAGCCTTCATCGCCTACGGCTACTGAACGGAGAGCACCGTGACCATCGACAGCATTCCCGGCCGCGACCAGATCGTCGAGATCCTCAAGGCCGAAGGTGCCCCACCGCACATCGTGCTCGACATCGGCGGCAGCGCCGACCTGAACGGCGACGGCCTCGTCCGCGCGTTCCTCGACGAGCACGGCGAGCTGCAGATCGAGGACGTGTGACATGGGCTACTCATTCCCCGGTCAGCGCGTCGACCTCGGCGGCGGCCGCGGCTGGCTCGACCGCCCCCATGCCGATTCCATCTTCCGCATCGACCGTGAGATCGGGCACCTCCTGCAGATCACGGAGGCCGGGCGCACCTGGGACGAGCAGAACGCCCACTTCCAGACCTACCTCCGAGTCGGATACCCGATAGCCCTGAGCCCGGACACGCCCAGCGTGCACCAGGAGGGCGGCGCGATCGACTCCAACGAGGCGCAGCAGATGCAGACGCGCATGGAAGACCACGGGTGGCGGCGCACCGTCTACCGGTGGGTCAACGGCGTCTGGACCCTCGTCGAGCGCTGGCACTACGAGCGGTTCGCGCACCTCGACAACCACCGCAACGACCCGGCGCTCGCCGGCGGGAACGCCACACCCATCTCCGAGGAGGACGACATGTTCGACGACCAGGCCAGGCAGGACGCGAAGGACCGCCACGCGGAACTCATGACGGCGCTCGAGAAGGTGCACCGCGCCGCAGCGCCGTACAAGATCATCTCGTGGGGCACCGGGCTGATCGCAGTCAACCCGATGAACGGAAAGTTCTGGATCCTGCCCGCCGGCTACTCCGAGCTGCTGCAGGGCCTCGGCTACACGGGCGGGAGCGCGTTCCGCGCCGACGACGCGCAGCTCGGGTTCGCAACGGGGTTCCTGCCCGCCACCATCGGCGACACAGTCGAGGTTGGCGGGGACGGCTTCACCGACGCCGACCTTGAGGCCATCAAGACGGCCATCGCTCAGGCGCAGGTGGCGGTCACGCCCGAGCAGCTGCAGACCCTCCTCGACACGGTCGGCGCCGCGGCGCGCGACGGTGGCGAGGAAGGTGCGAAGAAGGCGCTGCAGGAGCTCACGTTCGTCGTCACGGCGTCCTGATGGTCGCCGTCCGTGTGAAGCGGGCCTGGGAGTCGATCACCGAGCCCCGCCACCTCAAGCTGACCTACTTCGTGCTGTACGGGGTGGCGCTGATGACGGGCTTCGCGACTCTCCTGCGCCCGCCGCAGTCCATCGAGGGTGCTCTCGGGACGCCGCTCACGGCAGCGTGGGCGGCGTTCGTCATCATGGGAGCCTTCGGGGGCCTGCTGACGGTGTTCCCGGGGTGGTGGTTCGCTGAGCGCCTGTCGATCGTCATGATCTGGGTGGGCGCGGCGATCTACTTCATCGTCGTCCTGTCGTTGCACCTCTCGCAGTCCGGGTCTCGCCTCACGCAGATGGGGTGGATCGCGCTCGGCGCGGGCCTGTTCTTCGTTCGCTGGTTGCTCATCAGGAAGTACACCTTCGAGCCCCGGGGGTGACGTGGATACCGCACAACTGCTGACCCTGCTTCTCACCTCGTCCGTCGTCGGCGGAGTGCTCACCAAGTCCATCGACTGGATCCGGGACGCCCGGGCCGGTCACATGGAACGCCGGCGCGCTGAGGTCGACAAGGCCATCGGGGAGCGCGACCGCGCCCGCGCCGACCGCGACCAGGCGCTGCTCGACCTCGCCGCCGAGAAGGCCGCACGAGCGGCCGACGTGGGCTGGTGGGAACGGTGGGCTCGCATCCTCGAGGAAGCCCTCGCGCTCGCGCGCCGACGCTTCATCGACGCGCCGTGCACCGACCCCGACGAGCTCGAGCCCTACCCGCCGCGGCCCAGCCGCGACAAACCCTGACCCCGGCACCGTGTCGGGGTCTTCGTCTTGAAAGGACACCCCCGCATGAACACTCCCGAGATCTGGTTCAAGGGCCAGCGAGTCCTCCGCACGATCGTGCAGGCGCTCGTCATCCTCGTGCCCATCGTGAACGGTGTCGGCCTCGCCGGCGCCGCGTACCTGCGTGAGCAGACCGACGTGGTCATCCCCCCGTCCGTCTTCCTCGTGCTGAACGCGATCGTCGCTGTCACCGCCCTGCTCATGGGTCTGTCGGCGCGCGTCATGGCGGTCCCCGGTGTGAACGACATCCTCACCCGCGTCGGCCTCGGTTCGGTGCCGAAGTCGCGCGTCCAGGACGGCGCCGCGCTGCCCGACCCCAAGGTCTCGACCCGCGCCGAGTTCCAGGCCGCGCTCGACGACCGCGACGACTCCGGCCAGTGACCCATGACGGGCAGGGCGGGCGAGCGCGTGACGCCGCTCATGCGCCAGATGCACGTGTTCTTTGTCCTCGCGGACATCGACCTCGCCCTGCTCGTCGTCCTCATCCACTGCCTCGTCTGGCGGTCCTTATGATCGCCGGCGCTGGCGCCCTCACCATCTACTTCTCTCCCCGCCGCGGTCGCACCCGCACTGTCCGAACGGAGTAGCCGCATGGCTCTTGCTCAGATCATCCTCCGTCGCGGCACGGCCGCCGAGTGGGCCACCTCTAACCCGGTCCTCGCCGCAGGTGAGTTCGGTTACGACACGACCGCGAAGCGGGCGAAGGTCGGCGACGGGGCCGCAGCTTGGACTGCGCTCTCGTGGGTGACGATGAGCGCCGCTGACGTCGCTCGCCTGGAATCCGCGGCAGAGGCTCTGAACGGAGCCACAGCTCCGACGGACGCCGCGATGGCGAGCGTGCAGGCGAATCCCGCGTCTGCGTTCGTGCAGGCGCAGCGGCTTACGATCAGCGGCATCGTCGCCCCGGACTTCCAGCGCCTCGAGCGCAACCTCGAAGGCGTCCCCCTGACCGTCTACGGCGATTCGCAGGCGAAGAACCCCAGCCAGGGCGCGGACACCGGCACCCAGTTCTCTGATCGGCTGAACGGACGCCAGCGGTTCCGCAACTACGACAACCGCGGCGTCGCCGGCACCACCATGGGGGAGATCGCGTCAGCAGTCGTGTCGTCGTGGTCGGCGAACTCGCGCGGGCTGGTGCTGGTGTGCTCCGGGATCGGCAACACGTCCACCCAGTATGGTGCCGACGGGCAGGCGTCCGCGGCGCGCGCGTTCCGCACGATCATGGCCGTGCTGTCGTCGCGGGCACGGTTCCCGTTCTCGTCGACGACGTTCGCGTTCGACGGGTCGTGGTCCGCGGGCGCGTCCGGGGTCGCCAACGCCGTCTTCGACTTCGGCGTGAACGGCGACACCGCCTACCTGCTCGTCAACACCTCCACCGGCTCCGGCGGGGTGCTCGAGATCCGCGACGGCAGCCGCCTCATCACCACCATCGACACGGGCAGCCACAAGGCGGTCTTCCCCGGGGCGTACAAACTCAGCGGACTAGGGTCCGGCGATCACATCCTCCGCGGCAAGCTGATCTCCGGATCGGTCACGGTCGTCGGCCTCGTCATCCCCTCAGCGACACCCGCACAGATCGCGTGGGTGACCGTCGAACCGTCCCGATCCAACGTCGCCCAACGGCAGACGTACGTCGACGCATGCGCTGCAGTCCTGACCGACTTCCCCACCGTGGTGCGCATCACCCCGGCATCGGACTGGAACCCGCTGCAGCACATCAGCGACGAGGACGGTCTGCACCTCAACGATCGCGGCAACGCCTACATGGCCGACCGCATCGAGACGGTCCTCGCGAGCACCCTCGACTTCTCGCAGGGCCTCAACCGGCTCACCCGGACCACCGCCGCCGCCGCGTACACGGGGCCGATCCCGAACCCGCTCATCGTGGTCACGACGTACTCGGGTGACAGCTTCGACCGCCCTAACGGGGTACTCGGTAACAGCGAGGTCGGGAACAAGGCGTGGACGCTGTCGACCGCTTCGTCGGTGTCGATCGTCGACAACGCGGCGGAGTGGGCCACCGCGTCCGCCACGGCGGGTACCATCGCGTACGTCGATGACGGGCAGGGCGGCGGCAAGTTCACCGCGGAGGGCATCAACGCCCAGTCGTTCGGCCTATTCGCCTGTGGTGACGCGTCGCTGAACGGGTACTACTTCTTCCACAGCAACAACAACGGCTGGCGCATCGGTATCCGCACCTCTTCGGGCTTCACTGCTCTCGCGACGGCAGGGTCCACCACGCCTCCTTCGAGCGCCGTGACCATCGCGCTCGTGAGAGGAGCGAACGGGGCACTCTCGGGCTTCGTCGACGGAACGCCCGTCGTAAGCGCGACCGACACGACCTACAGCGGCACCCGACACGGCATCATTTCACTCGTGGCCGGACGCCGAATCACCGCCTGGCGCCACACCGATCAATAATCCATCGGAGGCTCTAGCTGCGTGTGAACTCTGAACGCATGTACCGCCCTCGGCGAGCCTTATCGGGCTCGTCGGGGGCGGTTTCGTCGTTCCTAGGCGCCGCGGCGTAAGCGGCCACGATGCCCGCGACCGGGAAATACAGGAACGGGTCGATGAGCTGGTTCGACACCCACCCACCTAGCAGCCAGACAACGACGCCCACCGCGAGGTAGACCGTCAGACCATGCTCAAAGCCGCGCGCCTTCCACGCGTCCCGGATGCTCAGCACCCAGTAGCTGCCGACAGCGAGGAACAGCAGAAGACCACCCGCGGCGAGGAGCTGGAGGTAGATGTTATGAGCGAGGAGCACATACTCGATGCCGAGTCCGTGCAGCGGTGAGTGCTGAAAATCGAGGAGCGCCTGGGCGGCGAGGGCGGCGCGCCCCTCGTCGCTCTGCACAGCATTGGTGCTCGTGAATCGGAAGAGCTCGGACGTCTGCTCGATGATCGAAGGGGCGAGCACGAGTGCGTAGACCACGACCGCAGTGATGAGGCCGAGGAGCCAGGGGATGACGCGACGGCTTCGTGTGGCGAAGAGCAGCACGAGCAGGATGCCGACGATGACACCGGCTTGAGCGGCACGCGATCCAGAGAAGATCGCACCGGCGGAAGTGATCGCAACGAGCAGTAGTCCGAGCCAGCGGCGGCGACCCATGATCCAGAGTGCTGCAGGGGCGGCGATGGCGCAGCTGATTCCGAGGCTGTTGGGGTGAAAGCTGAGACCTGCGCCGCGGCTGAGTCCGTTCTCGAAGCCGAGGAGAGTGAGGGAGATATTCGTGATACCGGCGAAGTCGAGGACGGCGACGAGCCCACTCACCGCTGCGCCGACGACCCATGCCGAGATGACGCGGGGTACCCACGCGGGTCGCCGGCGGGCCGCGTGAGCCAGCACAGCCGGGAGGATCGTCATCGCGAGCAGCCACTGACCGGCGCGGACCCACGGGTTGATGGTGGTGACGTCGAGGGCGGTCACATACTCGAATCGACCCAGCAAATAGGACGGGTCGACGGGAACGACCGCGTGCACGCCCAGCACGATTGCAACGGCCAGCGCGGGGAGCCAGATCCACGCCCGGGTGCGTCCTGGTGCACGTGCAGCGAGCGAGTCGAAGGCGATCAGGATGGCGGCTAAGACGAGGAATAGGACGCCGGGGCGGTTCCCGGCGATGCTGAGTGCGTTCCACGGTGACGTGAGCGCGGCGGCCATGAGGAGCACGCCCCCGACGTCCGTCAATGTCCACTTGCCGGGTCTTATTGTCGTGGCGACATTCGCGCCGGGAGGGATCAAGCGCGACCGGCCCATTGTCGACTGGTACCCGTAGCTGTTCCCCATGCGCCCGATTGTATGTGACCGATCAGTCGATTCATTCCGACTCCTGATAGCACCACCCAGAACGAAGAAGCCCCCGGCTCCCCTGTTCATGACGAGCGGATTGCCGGGGCGTTTCGTCGTTCACCGGGTGCGCAGTATCTCCCGCAGCGGCCGCGGCCATCTCGCCCGACCACTCGATCACCGAGGCCGGGTCGTAGCGTCCGTGCACGTCAGGGAGCGGACCGACACCGGACTCGTTCCAGGCGCGAAGAGTGGAGCGGCGGACGCCGAGGTGGCATGCTGCTGCGCGGGCGGTGAGATGTTTGCTGGTCATCATGGTGACGACGCTAGGAGGCGTGGCATACACGCCACCGCTATCCGTCTCGGACTTCACCCGGCCCCTCACCCCGCGGGCGTCGGCGGCACGTACGCGGGCCCGAAGCCGGTCGTCCCGTGCGCGGGCGCAGAGCGCTTCTCTCGACCCGTCGGCGCCCACTCCTCGGCGCCCGGGACGCTCTCGATGATCGCGGCCACCAGCACTGCGGTGTGCTCATCGTCGTAGTAACCCGCCCACCGGCCTACCTCGAACGCGAGCACGTCGCCCCGGTCGCCAGCCACATCGAACAGCTCGGCGATGACGGGCGCCGGGTCGGTCGTGTACCTGTTGCGCGAGCAGATCGTCGACAAGTGGATGCCGAGCGCGACGTCGGGGTGCAGCGGACGGGACATGCGGCGAGGGTACGCTCCACCACCGACAACGAGAACGCCCCTCCCGCATTCGGCGTGCTGGGAGGGGCGTTCTGTCGCGTCAGGCGGGCGCGTGGAGTGGCTCAGCCCACCTTGGTCCAGGTGCCGCAGCGCTTCGTCTGGAAGTCTTGACCATCGCCGACAGTGACGGTCAGGACACCCGTTGAACCCAGGTCGTTCGACTCAATGTCGTCGTAGTTCGTGCCGGAAACGTAGATGGCCCAGTAGCAGCTGCTGTTCGAATTCTGAGTGCGGTAGGTGCCCGCCTCCATCGAGACGCCGACGGTATACGTCCCGTCGGCGAGAGACGTCTGCCGGACGAACTGCTCCTTCGCCGTGATCGCGTCCTCGCGTCCCTTCACCGCCGCCTCACGATCAGCGATTGCCCCCTCCGCGGCCGCCACCGTCTGCTCCCGCTCTGTGAGCTCAGCCTGCGGGACGAGGTTCCCCACCGCACGGTCGCGGTCGGACTCTGCGCGGGTCACGCTCGACTCGAGCTGCGAGATCGTGGTTGCCTGCTCCGCGCTCCGGTCACGAAGCACCGCCCAGTTCGAGGCGTTCTGCGCGGCGATGCTGCTCGCGACGATAGTGCCGATGATGCCCAGTGCGGCGACCGATGCGACCGCTACGACACCGGCGCGCACGCCGACTGACGAAATGTTCCAGAGGGTCTTCGGGCCGGGCTTCGGCGGGGCGACGTCTGATGACGTCGGGCTCGTGGGCGTACTCATGATCGTGCTCTTTCTGATGGTGCCCGCGTCCCCCAGTGGGCGGGCGTCGCACAACGATAGCGAGAGCTTGCGGGGTGGGCCGATCGCGATACCGAAACGTGACGGCGGCAATGTCGGAGGTCACCTGCAGACTGGCCACATGACCAGCATCCTCACGACGGAGCTGCTCGACTTCGAAGAGCAGTGGCCTAGATGGTCCGGCTCGAAGGACGAGGCGATCCGCGCGCGCTTCGACGTCACGCCGGCACGGTACTTCCAGGTCCTGCACCGCGTCATCGACACCCACGACGCTCTCGCCGCGCGCCCCATGCTCGTGCATCGCTTGAGGCGGCGGCGCGACGAAGCCGTGCAGCATCACCGTCGTCGCCACGCGAGTTGAAAGCGATGGGTTTCCGATGGGCTGGGCCCGATCTGACCGATCATCGAGGTCGAGGTCCCCGGAAAAACGTGCCGGCTACAGGACTTGAACCTGCAACCCCCGTATTACAAGTACGGTGCGCTACCAATTGCGCCAAGCCGGCGTGAGACACCGCGGGCGTCTCGGAGGACGAGTCTAGGCCGTGGGCCGCATCACTCGCGGTGCATACCGCTCCGGCGGTCCCAGTCGAGGGACTTGAACTGCAGGAACGAGCAGAGGTTGCCGGCGATGACGAGCTCGGCCGCGAGACTGGCCATCTCGTGCGGTGTGAGCGTGAGGTCATCGGGGCGTGCGCTGAGCGTCGCCTCCCACAACGGTTCGTCGTAGCCGCGGGGCTGCATGTAGATCGACGCGTTCGCGTTCGACAGGCTGATCACCACGAGGCCGGTGTCCTGGCCGTCCGCGTCCTCTTGGTCGACGACCTTGATCTTGCCCGCGACGAGGTGGCCCTGGTCGCGGAATTCCTGCACCCAGATCTTCAGCTGATCACGGGACCGCCGCGGCGGGGAGTCCTCGATCTCATCGTTCATGACAACAGAATCGCACACCGTCGCCTCCGCCGAGAGATCGGTTCAGCCCGCGGGCGTGGTCGACGGTGCCGGGGTAGCGGTGGAGTAATAGGCGTTGCTGTCGACCGTGAGCACGAACTGCGCGAACTCCTTCGCGTCGTCCATGTTGCCGACGTACGGCGTGCCGTTCACGAGCACGGTGGCGGTGGAGGTGAGCGCTTGTCCGTCCGTACCGGGCAGCCCCTTGATCGCGCGATCGGTGGCGGCCTTCGCCCAGGCGGTGTAGGTCTCGTCCTCGATGCACGACCGCACGGTCGCGACGTCGCTCACCCCCGCGCCCTGAGCCATGTCGGCCAGCTGCTGGTCGCTGTAGCCGTCGGTGTCGACGGCGGGCTGCGTGGTGAGCAGCTCGTGGTTGAAGGCGAAGAAGCGGTCCGAGGCGTGGGTCGCCACGCACGCGGCGGCTCCGGCGGCGCGCAGGCTGTACTTCGTGCCGTTCGACTTCGACGTGAGCATGGCCACGGGGTAGTAGGTGAGCGTGGCGGCGTCGTCGCCCACCCACTTCGACAACTGCGTCGCGTTGGCGGATTGGAACTCGCGCGCCTCCGTGGAGAGGTAGTCGACGTAGACGCGGATGTCGACGGGAGCGGCCGTCGAGGTCGGCTCGGGGGTGGGCTCCGCGGTCGGTGCAGCCTCGGCCGCCTTGGTCGCGGCCGTGCCGTCGACGGTCTGGTCGGCCAGGGGGTTCGCGACCTGCGGAGCGTTGGTGATGAGGAATCCGTCGTCGCTGGCGGCACCCGGAAGCGCTTGCGAGCGGTCTTCGCGCGAGTTCAGCGCGGCCGAGACGCCCACGGCGCCGATGCCGATCACCGCGACGGCGCCGACGGCGATGGCGGAGCGCCGCGCGATGCGCCAGCGCGTCTGCTTCGCCTTGACCTGCTGCGCCTTCTCGCGCACCGCTTCGCGACGGTCGCGTTCGGCGGGCGCATTCGCTGAGGGGTCGTGGGACATGAAACCTTCCGGACGCGGGTGATCGCCGCATGAAACGAGGGGGTTCGCACGGGTGGGCGAACGAGGACCGATGGTAGCCACGCTGGCTGAGAAATGACCAGACACGTGCCATACTGACCCTGCGTGCACTGTCGCGCGCACGGGGTCGCCCCCGTTCATTCCATTCACTACGGATCGTCCGGCACGTACCTGCCGGTGAAGGAGAAGAAAACATGGCGTCCGTCACCTTCGACAACGCAACCCGTCTGTACCCCGGCGGAACCCGCGCCGCCGTCGACAAGTTGAGCCTCGACGTCGCAGACGGTGAGTTCCTCGTCCTCGTCGGCCCCTCCGGCTGCGGCAAGTCCACGTCGCTGCGCATGCTCGCCGGCCTCGAAGAGGTCAACTCGGGCCGCATCCTGATCGGTGACCGCGATGTCACCGACGTGCCCCCGAAAGACCGCGACATCGCGATGGTGTTCCAGAACTACGCGCTGTACCCGCACATGACCGTCGCCGAGAACATGGGCTTCGCGCTGAAGATCGCCGGTGTCGGCAAAGAGGACCGCGCCGCCCGCGTGCTCGAGGCCGCCAAGCTCCTCGATCTCGAGCAGTACCTCACGCGCAAGCCGAAGGCCCTCTCGGGTGGTCAGCGTCAGCGCGTCGCCATGGGCCGCGCGATCGTCCGTCAGCCCCAGGTGTTCCTCATGGACGAGCCGCTGTCGAACCTCGACGCCAAGCTCCGCGTCCAGACGCGCACCCAGATCGCGTCGCTGCAGCGTCGCCTCGGCGTCACCACGGTCTACGTCACGCACGACCAGACCGAGGCCCTCACCATGGGCGACCGCATCGCGGTCCTCAAGGACGGCCTTCTCCAGCAGGTCGGCACCCCGCGCGACCTCTACGAGACCCCGAAGAACGTCTTCGTCGCCGGCTTCATCGGCTCGCCCGCGATGAACCTCTTCACGGCCGACCTGGCCGAGGGCGGCGTGCGCTTCGGCGACATGGTCGTCCCCGTCGAGGCCGACACGATCGGCAAGGCGCACGGCTCCGAGGTCACCATCGGTGTGCGCCCCGAAGACATCCAGGTCGCCCCGGCCGACGGCCGCGGCCTGAAGGTCGTCGTCGACCTCGTGGAAGAGCTCGGCGCCGACGGTTACCTCTACGGTCACACCGAGATCAACGGCAAGCGCACCGACCTGGTCGCGCGCGTCGACGGTCGCCGTCACCCCAACGCGGGCGAGACGGTCGTGCTGGCTCCGGTCCCCGGCCACGTGCACGTGTTCGACCTCGAGTCGGGCGACCGCCTGACCGACCGGGCCATCGCTTCGGCCTGACCCACGCACCGACGCGGCGCGTCCCCGGTCCCNGGGCCGGGGGCGCGCCGCACTGTTTCCCGGAGGTTCCCGTGTCCGAATCCCTCAGCATCACGGCCAGCGCCGTCGATCCGGGGCTCCTGCAGCTGCCGTGGTCGACGGGACTCGGCGAGTGGCCGAGCAGCCACATCGTGGCGCTTCCCAAGGGCATCTCGCGTCACCTCGTGCGCTTCGCCACCCTTTCCGGTCGCGTCGTCGCCATCAAGGAGACGACCGAGGAGATGGCGCGTCGCGAGTACGACATGCTCGGCAACCTCGACCGCCTCGCCGCGCCCTGCGTCGACCGCATCGCGGTGATCGCCGGGCGCACCGATGCATCGGGCCGGCCGTTGCCCGCCGCGCTCGTCACGGCGCATCTGCGCTTCTCACTCCCCTATCGCGCACTCTTCACGCAGGTGCTGCGACCGCACACGGCCACGCGTCTCGTCGACGCCCTCGCCGTGCTGCTCGTGCGTCTGCACAACGTGGGGTTCTACTGGGGTGACGTGTCGCTGTCGAACACCCTGTTCCGCCGCGACGCGGGTGAGTTCGCCGCCTACCTCGTCGACGCCGAGACGGGCGAGCTTCACGGCAACCGCCTGAGCCCTGGCCAGCGTGCGCACGACCTCGACATCGCGCGGACGAACATCGCGGGCGAGATCATGGACCTCGAGGCCGGGGGCCGCCTCGAAGGCGGGGTGGATGCCATCGCCATCGCCGACGGCCTGGTGTCGTCGTATCACTCGCTGTGGGGCGCGCTCACCGACAAGGAGTCCTTCGCGGTCGACGAGTCCTGGCGCATCACCGAGCGCGTGCATCGTCTCAATGCGCTCGGCTTCGACATCGGCGAGATGTCGATCCGTACGGCGGTCGACGGCACGCAGGTGTCGATCCAGCCGAAGGTCGTGGATGCCGGACACCACCAGCGTCGACTGCTCCGGCTCACGGGGCTCGACGTCGAGGAGAATCAGGCCCGCCGTCTGCTCAACGACCTCGACGAGTTCCGCGCGCGTGTCTCGCGGCTCGGCGCCGATGAGGAGATGGTCGCGCACGAATGGCTCACGCGCGTGTTCGAGCCGATCGTCATGGCCATCCCGTGGGACCTTCGGGCCAAGCTCGAGCCGGCGGAGGTGTTCCACCAGGTGCTCGAGCACCGGTGGTACATGTCGCAGGCGCGGGGGCGCTCGGTGCCCCTCGCCGAGGTCGTGAGTTCGTATATCGACGACGTGCTGCGCCACCGCCGCGACGAGGCGACCGTGATGGGTCCGCCGACCGACACCATGTCGGTGCCGACGGTCTCTGATGCCGACGCCCCCGCCACCGGCGAGGTCCCCACGACCGACACCGACCTGGTCGACTGGCGCGACCTGGTCTGACGCGCCGCGCCCCGAACCCCTCGCGAGATCAGACGATCAGTACGACATCACACGCTCCTCCGGCGCAGGAGCGGGTCACCTCGTCACGATCGTGTGATCTGGCGCCCACCGAGCGAGCGCACGTCGCACCGGAGACGACAGAGGCCGTGGCATCCGGGATCAGGTCCGGGATGCCACGGCCTCTGCCGTGCGCGGGCTCAGTATCCGACGGTGAACCGCTCCCGCGTGTGCTTCGGCTGTTCGATCTCGTCGAGGACGGCGACGGCGAAGTCGGCGCCGCCGATGAAGGAGTCGCCGTTGTCGTCGACGACGAGGACGTCGCCGCCGTCGCGGTAGGTGCCGGTGCGCTCCCCCGGCGCCCAGGAGCCGAAGCCGCCGGCCGGGTGCACGTAGAACCAGTCCCGGCCGGTGTCGTCGGCCTGGAGGTCTTCGAGGATGCCGATGGCCTCGCGGGCCTCGGGCTTGTACTCCTCGGCGAACCCGTCGGTGTCGATCAGGCGCGGACCGCCCTCGGCGGCGAGCGAACCGCCCGCCCCGCCGACGACGCCCAGACGCACGTTCTCGGGCAGCGCGGTGATCAGCTCGGCGACTGCGGGGCGCAGCTTGCCCTCCATGTCGCCGCGCGGGGCGACGGCCGAGACCACGACGTCGACGCCCTCGAGCTGCGCGACGAGACCGGGCACGTCGAGAACGGTGCCCTCGATGTACGTGGCCCCCTCGATGCGCTCGGCGGGGACGGAACGGGCGATCGATACGACCGTGTGGCCGCGACGGACAGCCTCGGTCACGATGTGGCCACCGGCGTAGCCGGTGCCTCCGATGACGGCGATGCGGGGCATGGTGTTCCTTTCGTCGGTCGTGCGCGGAGCAGACCTCGTCATCGTCCAGCGTGCCGTGTTCCCGACGGCCCGGCAATGCGACGGGGGAGGTCCTCCCCTCTTTCAGAGCAGGGTGAGGTTCGTCACTCGGCGGCGCGCAGCGTCGACACCTGGTACAGGGCGACGGATGCCGCGATACCGGCGTTGAGCGACTCGGTGGCGGCCGTGATCGGGATCGACACGACCTGATCGCACGTCTCGGTGACGAGGCGCGACAGGCCCTTGCCCTCGGAGCCCACGACGATGAGGACCGGCCGGTCCGCGAGCTCGAGGGAGGGCAGCGACACGTCGCCGTCGCCGTCGAGCCCCAGGACGAACACGCCCTGCTTCTTGAACTCCTTCAGCGTCGCCGTGAGGTTCGCCGCCAGAGCGACGGGGATCCGGGCGGCAGCGCCCGCGCTGGTCTTCCACGCGGCGGAGTTGACGCTCGCCGAACGGCGCTGAGGAATGATGAGCCCCTGACCGCCGAAGGCGCCCGTGGAGCGGATGATCGCGCCGAGGTTGCGCGGGTCGGTCACACCGTCGAGCGCCACCAGCAGCGGCACCTCGCCGCGGTCGATGATCTGCTCGAGCAGATCCTGCGGGTGGGCGTAGGAGTACGGCGGCACCTTGAGCGCGACGCCCTGGTGCACTCCGTCGAAACCGGCCATGCGGTCGAGCTCGGGGCGGGTGACCTCGAGCACCGGGATGCCGCGGTTCGTCGCGATCGACAGCATCTCTTTGACGCGGTCGTCCATCTCGACGCGCTGGGCGATGTACATCGCCGTGGCGGGGATCTTCGCGCGAAGAGCCTCGAGCACCGAGTTGCGGCCGGTGACCGTCTCGGTGTCGTCGGCGGCCTTGGGGCTCTTGCGGTTGGGGTTGCCGACGGCGCGGACGCCGGGCCGGCCCTTGCCGCCGGCGGCGGCGTAGCGCTCCTCAGCGGCCTTGCGCTTGCCGGCGGGGTGCCAGGCGCGGTCCTCCGCCTTGGGGGTGGGGCCCCGCCCCTCGAGCGCCTTGCGGACGTGGCCGCCGGTGCCCTTGAGGGGGCCCTTCTTCTTGCCGGGGTTGCGTGCTCCAGGGCGTCCGGGCTTAGGCATCGATACTCCAATGTGTTCCGGCCGGAGTGTCCTCCAGCGTGATTCCGGCGGCGGCGACGGCATCGCGGATGCGGTCGGCGGCAGCCCAGTCCTTGTCGGCGCGAGCGCGGGCGCGCTGCGCGATCATCTCCCGCAGGAGGGCGTCGAGGGTCGAGTCGGCGGTCCCCGTGGCCGTGGCGGCCTCGGTGGCATCCAGACCCAGGATGTCGACCATGGCGGCGACCGAACGGTGCGCCGCGATAGCGGCGTCGAGGTCTCCCCCGTCGATCGCGGCGTTGCCCGCTCGCACGGCCTCGTGGAGCACGGCGATCGCCTGCGGCACGCCGAGGTCGTCGTCCAGCGCTGCGGCGAAGGCTGCGGGGATCTCGCCCGGGACGATCACCAGCGGATCGGCGCCCGCGGCCCGCAGCACGCGCTGACGGAAGGTGGAGATGCGCTCGAGTGCGCTGGCCGCCTCCGCGAACGCGCGGTCGGACACGTCGAGGCTCGACCGGTAGTGCGCGGCAGCGAGGGCGTACCGCACGACCATCGGGTCGTGTTCGGCGAGTACCTCGGCGGCGAGGACGAAATTGCCGAGCGACTTCGACATCTTCTGCCCGTCGACGGTGACGAGGCCGTTGTGCACCCAGTAGCGGGCGAAGGCGTCGCCAGCGGCGGTCGACTGGGCGATCTCGTTCTCGTGGTGGGGGAAGCGCAGATCGAGCCCACCGCCGTGGATGTCGAACTCCGTTCCGAGATAGCGGCGCGACATCGCCGAGCACTCGATGTGCCAGCCGGGCCGACCGTCTCCCCAGGGCGAAGCCCAGGTGGCCGATCCGGGCTCCCCGGGCTTGGCGCCCTTCCAGAGGGCGAAGTCGCGCGGGTCGCGCTTGCCGCGCGGGTCGGCGTCGGCCGCGGGCTCCATGGCATCCAGGCTCTGTCGGGTGAGCTCCCCGTAGGCGGGCCACGAGCGCACGTCGAAGTAGACGTCTCCGGCGGCCGCGTAGGCGTGGCCGCGCTCGATGAGCTCGGCGATGAGCTCCTGCATCTGGGTGATCGACGCGGTGGCGCGCGGTTCGTAGGTGGGGGGCAGGATGCCGATGGCGGCGTAGGCCCGCGAGAACTCGAGCTCCATGCGGTAGGCGAGCGCCCACCACGGTTCCCCCTCGGTCGCGTTGGCGAGCACCTTGTCGTCGATGTCGGTGACGTTTCGCACGAACGTCACCCGCCCGAAGCGGTGGGTGAGCCAACGGCGCAGCAGGTCGAAGGCGAGAGCGGCGCGCACGTGTCCGATGTGGGGCCCGGACTGAACGGTCGGTCCGCAGACGTAGACGGTGATGTTCGAGGGGTCGAGTGGGATGAAGTCGCGCAGGTCTTGCGCCCTCGAGTCGTACAGCCGAACAGTCACCGCTCAACCCTACCGGCCACCCCGTGCGCGACACCTGGGGGAAACACGCAGCGGCTACGGTGCGGGTATGCCGCTGCTCATCCGCCCCGACGACCTCACCGGCGCCGAGTCCCGCGCCCTGGTCGCCGCCCACCTGGCGGGGATGCTCGAGAACACCCCGGCCGAGAGCATGCACGCCCTCGACGTCGACCGTCTCAGCGCCGACGGCGTCACGGTCTGGTCGGCATGGATCGACGACGAGCTCGCCGGCATCGGCGCGTGCAAGGACCTCGGGCGCGACCGAGCCGAGCTGAAGTCGATGCGTGTCGTCGAGCGCTTCCTCGGGCAGGGGATCGGGCGGGCGATGCTGCGTCACATCATGGAGGACGCCGCCGAGCGCGGCATCCGGAGCCTGTGGCTCGAGACCGGGAGCACCGACGACTTCGCCGCCGCCCGCGGGTTGTACGCGAGCGAGGGGTTCCGCGAGTGCGAGGCGTTCGCTCCCTACGCGCCGGATCCGCTGTCGACCTTCATGACCCGCGAACTCTAGAGCGGCAGCACCAGGGCGGTGGCGAAGGCCGCGACCCCCTCGGTGCGCCCCGTGAAGCCGAGTCCGTCGGTGGTCGTCGCGCTGACGGACACCGCCGCTCCCCCCAGGGCCGCCGACAGCGCCCGCTCGGCCTCGACGCGGCGTGCCGCGAAGCGGGGGCGGTTGGCCTGCACCTGCACCGAGACGTTGCCGACCCGCCACCCCGCCGCGCGCAGCAGTTCCGCGGTGTGGGCGAGGAACGCCTCGGCGTGGGCACCGGCGAACTCGGGGCGATCGGTGCCGAAGTGGGTGCCGATGTCGCCCAGTCCGGCCGCCGCCAGCAGGGCGTCGACGATGGCGTGCGCCACCGCATCGCCGTCGGAGTGTCCCGACAGGGCCTGCTCCCCCGGCCATTCGAGGCCCGCGAGCCACAGCGTGCCCTCGCCGCCGAACCCGTGCACGTCGGTGCCGATTCCCACGCGAGGCGCGAGAGCCGTCGGGGAGGGGACGGATGCCGGCGGGGCGAGGGCGAGCAGGGCGCGTGCGCGTTCGAGATCCGGGGTGGTGGTGATCTTGAAGGCCACCGCGTCGCCGTCGACGACGGCGACGTCGTGTCCGGCCGCAGCCACCAGCGCCGCATCGTCGGTGTGGTCGGCATCGACCGCGCTCAGGGCCGCGCGCAGGACCTGTACGCGGAAGGCCTGCGGGGTCTGCGCGGCCGCCAATTCGCTGCGATCGACGGCGGCGACGACGCGACCGCTCGCGTCCACCCGTTTGATCGTGTCGACGACCGGCACGGCGGGGATGACGGCGACGGCGCCGGCCTCGACGCGGGCGACCACGCGCTCGAACACCGCGGCCGGGGTCAGGGCGCGGGCCGCGTCGTGGATGAGCACCGTGGCGATGTCGTCGCGAAGGACCGCGAGCCCCGCAGCCACCGACTCCTGACGGGTGGTCCCGCCCACGACGACCTCCACCGGGCGCGGCTCGCCGTCTGCGGCGTCGCGCGCGATGTCGGAAGCCTGGGCCTCGTGGTCCGCGGGGACGACGATCACCACCTGCTCCGGCCGCGCCTGGAAGACACCGCGGAGGGCGTGATGAAGGATCGACCGACCATCGAGGGCCACGAACGCCTTCGGCACCCCGCCGCGAAGACGGGTACCGGAGCCGGCGGCCACGACGATGACCGCGAAACGCGGATCCGGAGCGTGAGTCACCCGTTCACGCTAGCGCGACGACACCCGGAGGAGTCGCACGGCGAGCGTCGTCAGGAGGCGAGGACCTCGTCGAGCACGACGCTCGCGCGGTCTTCGTCGGTCTTCTCGGCCAGAGCGAGCTCCGACACGAGGATCTGACGAGCCTTCGCCAGCATGCGCTTCTCGCCCGCGGACAGGCCGCGATCCTGATCGCGGCGCCACAGATCGCGCACGACCTCGCTCACCTTGATCACATCACCCGACGCCAGCTTCTCGAGGTTCGCCTTGTAACGGCGCGACCAGTTGGTCGGCTCCTCGGTGAACGGTGCGCGCAGCACCTCGAACACGCGGTCGAGACCCTCTCTGCCGATCACGTCGCGAACGCCGACGAGGTCGACGTTGTCGGCCGGGACCTCGATGACGAGGTCTCCCTGCGTGACGTTGAGCTTCAAGTACTTCTTCGTCTCGCCCTTGATGACGCGTTCTTTGACCTCGATGATCGTGGCCGCGCCATGGTGCGGGTAAACGACGGTCTCGCCAACCTCAAAAAGCATGGAGTTATGTCCTTTCGGCAACATCCAGGATACCACAGGCCTGCATGCGCTATTGTTCCGCCCACCTTTCGCCCCTCCCCCTCGCGCGCGGGCGGTGCACGCCCTCGCGTCCGCGGGCGCGTGCCGCGCGAGCGGGACGCGCGCCGGGGACCCCGTAGGATGAGAGGGATGCCGTCTGTCGATCTTGGAGGATCCGTGAAAACGCGCCTGATCGCGTCCGTCGCCCTGGGTGCCGCTGTTCTGCTGGGCACGACGGGGTGCAACCTCATCGCTCCGCAGGCGACCACCATCGACTACTCGGCGTCGGACGGCGTGAACGTCCCCGCCGACGCCGGTCCCCTGTCCGTGCGCAACGCCCTGATCGTCGCCAACGACGACGGTACGACCGGAAACCTCGTGGCCGCGATCGTCAACGACACCGCCGACCAACTGGTGCTGCGCATCGAGGTCGGCGAGGGCTCCTCCGCCGTCCGCGCCGCCGTCAACGTGCCGGCCAACCGCACGCTCAGCCTCGGCGACCCGACGGACGACGTCGAGCCGCTGCGCCTCGACGACATCGACGCCGTCCCCGGCTCCACCGTCCCGGTCTACTTCCAGTCCGGTGACGGCCAGGGGTCGCTCATGCAGGTGCCCGTCCTCGACGGCGCCCTCGAATACCTCGCGCCCCTCGCCCCGACGCCCGAGGTGACCGTGAGCCTCGCGCCGATCCCCACGAACACGGCGACGCCGACGCCGACCGCGACACCGACGCCCTCCTCCTGAGGACGACGACCCTCTCCTTCAAGACGACGAAGGCGCCGAGCATCGCTTCGGCGCCTTCGTCGTTTTCGCGGTCATGCCTCGAAGCGATACCCCAGTCCGCGAACGGTGACCAGCATGCTGGGCTCGCTCGGGTTCGACTCGATGCGCGAACGGATCCGCTTGATGTGCACGTCGAGCGTCTTGGTGTCGCCGAAGTAGTCGGTGCCCCACACGCGATCGATGAGCTGTCCGCGCGTCAGCACGCGGCCCGCGTTGCGCATCAGCACCTCGAGCAGCTCGAACTCCTTCAGCGGCATGTTGATCTCGCCGCCGTCGACGGCGACGGTGTGGCGGTCGATGTCGAGCACCACGCGGCCACCCGCCAGCACGCGATCGTCGAGGTCGGCGTCGTCGGGCGTGCGGCGGCGCAGTACCGCGCGCATACGCGCCAGCAGCTCCCGCGTCGAGTACGGCTTCGTGACGTAGTCGTCGGCGCCGAGCTCGAGCCCCACGACGATGTCGACCTCCGAGTCCTTGGCCGTCAGCATGATGATGGGCACCTGAGACGTCAACCGCAGCTGCCGGCAGACCTCGGTGCCCGGCATCCCGGGGAGCATGAGATCCAGCAGCAGGATGTCGGCACCGCGCTCGCGGAAAGCGGCGAGAGCGAGTGCGCCGTCCTCGGCGATCTCGACCTCGTATCCTTCGCGGCGCAGCAGGTAGGCCAGCGGGTCGGCCAGATCGGGCTCGTCCTCGACGATCAGAACGCGAGTCATGCGGTTTCTTCTTTCACGGGAGCGGAAGACGCGGCGGAGGCCTTGCGGCCCTTGCGACGCTGCTTCGGACGGACCATGTCGAGATCGGGGGTCTCGGACAACGGGAGGCGGATGGTGAAGGTCGAGCCGCGGTCCGGCCGCGACCACAGCCGCACCTCGCCACCGTGGCGCTGGACGGCGTGCTTGACGATCGAGAGGCCGAGTCCGGTGCCGCCCGTTCGGCGCGAACGCGCCTGGTCGGCGCGATAGAACCGTTCGAACACCCGGTGCTGGTCGCCCTCGGGTATGCCGATGCCGCGGTCGGTGACGGCGATCTCGACGACATCGACGTCGAGCTTGACGCCGACCCCGACCTTCGAACCCTGCGGCGAATACGCGATCGCGTTGGCGATGAGGTTGCCCACGGCCTCCGTGAGGATCTGGGGCTCGCCGCGCACCCAGAGGCCCTTCGTGCCGCCGCGCACGACGACCACCTGCGCCGAGTCCGCTTGCACCGCGTGCGACTCGACGGCGGCGGTGACGACCTCGTCGATCGACACATCGCGCACGTCGCGCAGCTCGTCGGATGCCTGGAGGCGCGACAGGCTCAGGATGCGATTGACCAGCGCGCTCAACCGCGCCACCTCGGCCTGCATGCGCGCGGCGAAGTGGCGCACCTGGTCGGGGTCGTCGGCGGCCGACTCGATGGCCTCGGCGAGGAGGCTGACGGCGCCGACCGGCGTCTTCAACTCGTGGGAGGTGTTGGCGACGAAATCGCGCCGCATCTCTTCCACCCGCTCGCGCTCGGTGATGTCGCGGAGCACGACGAGGGTGAGCCGGTTGGAGATCGGCGTCGCGCGCACGGCGACGAGCCGGGCCTCCGCGGGTGCGGCACCCCGGCGCAGGCGGAGGTTCTCGGCAACGGCGGCACCCGTGTCGCGGGCGACGCGTGCCACCCGCTTCAGCTCGTCGCTGGCGACGACCTCCCCCGTGTGCACGCCGAACACCTCGGCGGCGGGAGAGAGCGCCAGGACGGTCGAGGAGGTGTCGCACACGAAGGCGGGGTCGTCCATCGCCTCGAGCATGGCGTCCACGCCCTCCGGCACATCGACGGTCGTCTCGGCGAGAGAACGGTCGCGGGCCCGCAGAGCTGCGACGACCAGGCCGACCAGGGCGGCTCCGATCAGCAGACCCGCGAAGAGCGAGAGCAGCGCGAGCTGCGGCTGTTGCATGCCCCCAGCGTAAACGGGAGGATGCGGCTTCACCCGCCGTTCACCCCCGCCCCCGGCCCGCCGAACGCTACTATTCACTGTCACAGCACCACTCGTTAACCTTCGCTGGACAGAATCCCGGAGGGTTGCGGGACATATCTGTGCCGTGCCGCCGACGAGGAAGGTACCCGCCATGCGCGAAGTATTCCACCAGTCCCTCGAGGACGTTCAGAACCGCCTGGTCGAGATCGCCGACCTCGTGACCATCGCGATCGACCGTGCCACGCGCGCGTTCGGCACGAGTGACGTCGCGCTCGCCGAAGAAGTCATCGAAGCCGACGCGATCATCGACGAGAAGGCCGTCGCTCTCGACGAGCTGGCCATCGAGATCCTCGCCCGCCAGCAGCCGGTCGCCCGCGACCTGCGCATCGTCGTCACCGCGCTGCGCGTGAGCGCGTCGCTCGAGCGCATGGGCGACATGGCCGAGCACATCGCCCAGCTCGCCCGCTCGCGATTCCCGGAGCGCGCGATCCCCAAGGGCCTCAAGTCGACGTTCACCCGCATGGGCGAGCTCGACGTCGAGGTCGCGCGCAAGCTCGCCGAGCTGCTGCGCACGCAAGACCTCCGGGTCGCCGAGGCCATTCGCGACGCCGACGACGACATCGACGAGCTGCACCTGAGCGTCTTCGAGAAGGTTCTGGGCGACTCGTGGAAGGGCGAGGCGACGGCCACGGTCGACGCGACGCTGGCGAGCCGCTACCACGAGCGTTTCGCCGACCACGCGGTGTCGGTCGCCAAGAAGGTCACCTATCTCGCGACCGGTGACTGGGCCGGTGCCGACGAAGACGTCTCGTACGAACCCAGCCCGGCCATCTGAGCACGAACGACGAAGGGGGTGGATGCCGATCGGCATCCACCCCCTTCGTCGTTCGCTGTCAGTGCTTGTTGCCCTGAGCGGCCACGGCCGCAGCGCCGGCCGCGGCGGCCTCGGGGTCGAGGTACTCGCCCGGTCCGACCGGGGTGAGGTCATCGTTCAGACGGTAGACGAGCGGGATACCCGTGGGGATGTTCAGCTCGGCGATATCGGCGTCGCTGATGCCCTCGAGGTGCTTCACGAGACCGCGCAGCGAGTTGCCGTGCGCGGTGACGAGCACCGTCTTACCCGCCTGAAGATCGGGGACGATGTCGCTGTGCCAGTAGGGCAGCATGCGGTCGATGACAATCTTCAGCGACTCGGTGTCGGGCACCTCGCCGTCGATGCCGTCGTAGCGGGGGTCGCCGACCTGGCTGTACTGGTCGTCGGCGGGCAGGGCCGGCGGCGGCACGTCGAACGAACGGCGCCACAGCATGAACTGATCGTTGCCGAACTCCTCGAGCGTCTGCGCCTTGTCCTTGCCCTGCAGAGCACCGTAGTGACGCTCGTTGAGGCGCCAGGAGCGCTTCACGGGGATCCAGAGACGGTCGGCCGCGTCGAGGGCGATGTTCGCCGTCTGGATGGCGCGGCTGAGGACGGAGGTGTGCAGAACGTCGGGCAGCACGCCGGACTCGGCGAGCAGCTCGCCGCCGCGCTTCGCCTCGGCCTTGCCCTGGTCGGTGAGTCGCACGTCGACCCAGCCGGTGAACTGGTTGGTCTTGTTCCACTCGCTCTGCCCATGGCGGAGGAGGATCAGCGTGTGAGGCATGACTCCATGCTATCGACGCGCGGGCGCCGATCAGGAGCCGCGGCTGGCATCATGTCGGACGTGACCTCCTCCCCCGTCGGCCGTCCCACCCGCGGCACGACCGGGGTCAACCGCCTGCGCCGGGTCGACCGGTGGATCGCCCGTCATCCGGCCCTGCGCCGCACCGACGACCCCCTCGTGGTCGATCTCGGTTTCGGCGCGAGCGCGGTCACACCCCTCGAGCTGCACGCCCGCCTCGTCCGCGAGCGACCGGATGCCACGGTGCTCGGCCTCGAAATCGATGCCGACCGCGTGGCCCGTGCGCGCGAGCAGGCCGCGGGCGTCTCCGGGGTGTCCTTCGCCCGCGGCGGATTCGAGGTGCCCACCGCCGAGGGACGACGCCCCGCGATCATCCGTGCGATGAACGTCCTGCGTCAGTACGACGAGCCCGACGTCGCCGGTGCGTGGGCGCGCATGTGCGCGCGCCTCCAACCGGGCGGCATCCTCGTCGAGGGCACGTGCGACGAGATCGGCCGAGTCGTCACCTGGGCGGAGGTGGGGGCGGACGCGGTGCCCCGGAGCTTGACGATCTCGCTCCGCCTCACCGAGCTGGACACCCCCGCCATCGCGGCCGAGCGCCTGCCCAAATCCCTGATCCACCGCAACGTCGAGGGCGAACGGGTGCACGCATTCGTGGCATCCCTCGACCGGGAGTGGACGCGAGCGGCGGCGCTCGCACCCTTCGGTGCCGCACACCGCTGGCGCACCGCGATGACGGGGCTGCAGGACGCCGGCTGGCCGCTCGTGCGTCGCGAGCGCTGGCGGCTGGGCGAGGTCGGCGTCGCGTGGGCGGCCGTCGCGCCGCGGTGAGCCGGGGAACCGGGGACGCCGCCGCCCGGGCGCCGCCTCAGATGCGCGGGAGCAGAGCACGCGCTTCGGCGGAGGGCATTCCGGCCGCGGTCAGCAGATCGACGGCCAAGGGGCGCATCGCGGCGACGAGGTTGAGTTCGCCGACCCCGCCGTCCGGTAGCAGCGCCGCCGGGTCCAGGCGACGGATGACGCCGACCACCGCGGAGCGCGCCGCCGGCTCGAGCGAGATGTCGTCGAGGCTGTCGCGCACCAGCGACGCGCCCCGGGCGAGCTCGGCCAGCAGGTCGGCCGGTATCGGTCGCGTCTCGCCGTCCGCGCAGAGGTAGGCCGCGCGGCGGGCCACGACCCGCAGATTGCGCGTCGCCAGGTCCAGCGACTGCCTCACCCGCTCATGGCGCTGCAGCTCCGTACGCTGGCGGCGGAGGAACGGCGAGATGCGCGCGACCTCGCGGCCCGACTCCAGCGAACCGCTCCACGCATCGACGTAGGTCTGCAGCGACCGGGCACGCTCGAGACCCCGCTCGGCACGGACGCGGTCGCCCCGGCGCAGCGCTCTCACGATGGTCGCCATCGCGACCTCGAGCGCGTCGAACAGCTCGTCGGCGTCGCGCAGTTCGGTGCGTCGCAGCGTCCTCGGGATCAGCGCCGTCACGATGAGCGCCGCGGCCCCGCCGATCGCGCCGTCGACGAGACGCAGGAACGGCGCTCCCGTGACAACGACCAAGGCGATCAGCGACTGCACCACCGCCGCCAGGGCGAACCCCGGCTGCGGGGAGAGGAAGCGGGCGACCAGCAGCGTGGTCGTCATGGCCACCGCGATCTGCCACCAGCCGCTCCCCGCGGTCACCAGCACGATCTCGGCGATGAGGATGCCCACCAGCATGCCCATGACGGTCTCGGCCACACGCCACGGACGCGCGTCGCGCACGAGACCGAGACTCGACACCGTCACGGTCGCCGCCAGCAGCGGCACCGGATGCCCGAGCACGAAGTGGGCGAACGCGTATGCCGCGGTCGCGGCGACGACGATCTGCGCGACCGCCGGGAGCGAGTCGCGCACGCGCGCGACGCGTCGCCGCAGCGTGGAGCGCAGGCGCGAACGGGGAACGACGACCCCGACGGTCGTCGAGGGATCGTCGGCGGTCATTCCGCCGCGCGGCGGCGTCCGAGGCGGGGCATCCGCGGAATGGACGCGGTGGCCCCCGCATCTGCGGGCACGACCGTCTCGGCCGCGGCGGCGAGCGGGCCGTCGGCGGTGTCGACGACGAGCGGCACACCCTCGGGTGCGGTGCGCTTGATGAGGGCCAGGGCGATCGGCCCCTCCTCGTGGTGCACGGCGACCGAGGTGATGGCGCCGACCACGGCGTCACCGACGCGTACGGCATCGCCGCGGACGGGGAGGACGTTGTCGCTTCCGTCGAGCTGCAGGGCCACCACACGTCGGGGCGGGTGTCCGAGGTTGTGGACCTTGGCCACCGTCTCCTGACCGCGGTAGCAGCCCTTCGACAGGTGCACCGCCGTGCGCAGCCAATCCACCTCGTGCGGCAGCAGGCGTTCGTCGGCGTCGACACCGACGCGCGGGCGCCAGGCGGCGACACGCAGCGCCTCGACGGCATCCAGGCCCGCGAAGGCGATCTCGCCGCGGACGGCGCCGTCGAGCACGCGGCCGAACTCCTCGGCATCCACGATCGCCTCGGCCCAGTCGCGCTCGGCGCCGGGGTGCGGTTCGACACGGGCGTACGCCCAGCCGCCGGGTGAGACCGCGGGCCAGGGGTCGACCCAGACGGGGGCGACGGTGCGCAGGGCCGAGACGGCCGCGCGCGTTCCGCCCACGACGACGAGATCGGCGGAACGGTCCTGCACGTCGACGCGCAGACGGAAACGCATGCGGGTGAGCCAGGTCGCCAGCGCTTCGGCGTCGGACGCGTCGACGACCAGCCACGTCGTCTCGCCGTCGTCGACCACCGCGGCCGCGTGCTCCACGCGCCCCTGCGGGTCGAGGATCAGCAGCTCGGTGGACACCCCGGGCTCCAGATGCGTCAGCGCCTGCGACGACAGCGAGTCGAGCCAGCTGCGGCGGTCCTCGCCGCCGACGGAGATGACGCGCCGGTCGCCCAGGGGCGCGAGCGCCGAGCCGGATGCCAACCGTCGCTGCTCGGCGACGGGTGATCCGACGTGGCGCAGCCCGCGGTCGTCCAGCACGGCACCGGGGACGTCGGCGAGGGTGACCATGATCACTCCGCCCGCGCGAGTCGCGCCGAGGCGTGCGACGCCAGTTCGCGGCCCAGGGCGGCGATGTCCCACGCCCACAGAAGGTGGTTGTCGACCAGGCCGTACAGCCGCGTCGCGGCGGCGTAGTGCTTGGCTCCGGCGGTGCGCACGACGGCATCCGTCGCCAGATCGATCCGGGGTCCCTTGACCTGACCGACGTAGAGCTCCAGGATGCCGTCGGCGTGCGCCAGGCTGACCTCGATGTCGAAGCCGCCGTCGGCGTTGCGCAGGGCCTCGACGTCGTCGGCCGTGCGGGCGACGGGCGGCTGCGTGGCCGGAAGGAGCCCGGGACCGGCATCGGCCTCGCCGACCGGTCGCGCCAGGCGCCAATAGCCGATCTCGGAGACGAGGGGGCGTCGCTCTTCGCCGTCGAGCAGCCACGCGTCGGCGGAGTAGTTGAGGAAGGCTCCGCCGTCGTGGCTGAAGCTCACACGGTGCGCGAACTCCCCCGAGAACGCACGACCCTCCGCCTCATAGTCGATGACGCCGGTGCCCTCCCAGACGCCGACGAGCCACGAGAGGGGAACGAGGTCGGCCGGAAGGTCGGTCGGGATCTCGATCACGACGCGCTCAGCGCTGGCCGCGATAGAGGTTCCAGATGACCGTTCCGGACACGAAGGCGATCGCCAGCGAGGCGAGTCCGAGAAGTCCCACGAAGAACAGTTCGAGCGCGAGGAGGTCCATGCCCCAACTCTAGCCCGAGACCAGGGATGCCAGACCGAAACCGAGCGTGATCACCCCGAGCACGACGAGCGCACCCAATGAACTCAGCGCCATCCGCTGGATGAACGCCTGCGACCGGCCGTACCAGAGCTGCACGGCGAACGACACGATCACGCAGCCGCCGAGGGCCACCGCGATCCATTGCGCACGCCACACCTCGGGGGCGAAGACCCCGATGAGGACACCCGCCACGGCTGCGAGGGCCCATACCGCGACGACACCGGCGTAAGTGCGGCGCGGAGCGAGGTCGGGAGTGGACATGTCCCCATCATCACTCAGGACCCCCGTCGCGCGCACGTGCAGCGCCGGTGATGAGGCCGTGGCCGCGTCACCCTAAGATGATCGGGTGCGCGACACGCCGCACGGGAGGTCCTCTTGGCACAGCTTCTGGTACTCAGCTCCGCCCCGGGCGGCGGCGCTGCCCTGCCCGCGCTCGAACTGCTGAGCCACCGCGTGCGGCAGATCCCGGCCGAGGCAGCGCAGCTGGTGAACGCCCCCAGCGCCGACGTCATCTTCGTCGACGCGCGCTTCGACCTCGTCGGCGCCAAATCGCTGTGCAAGATCATGTCGACCACCGGCGTCGAGGCCCCGCTGGTGCTCATCATCACCGAGGGCGGCCTCACCGCGGTCTCCACCGACTGGGGCATTGACGACGTCGTGCTCGTCGGCGCGGGTCCCGCCGAGATCGACGCCCGCATCCGACTGGCCATGGGCCGGCAGACGGCCGATCAGGTGTCCACGCGCATCCAGACCTCGGGCATCACGATCGACGAGTCGTCGTACTCGGCGAAGGTGCACGGGAAGCCGCTCGACCTCACGTACAAGGAGTTCCAGCTCCTGCACTTCTTCGCCACGCACCCTTCTCGCGTCTTCACGCGCGAGCAGCTGCTCAGCGAGGTCTGGGGCTACGACTACTTCGGTGGCACCCGCACGGTCGACGTGCACGTGCGGCGCCTGCGCGCCAAGCTCGGCGACCTCGAGCAGCTCATCGGCACCGTGCGCAACGTCGGCTACCGCTTCAACGTGTACGAGGACGACGCGCCCGTCGCGGCATCCGCCCCCGTCTGACCCGACGCGTACCACCCGTTCACTCGCGTGTCACCGACCCCTGCCATGATGTGGGGATGATGGAACACGACGTGCTGGATACGGGGCTCGGCGACGCCGACGACGACGACTTCGACGAGGCCGTCGAGGCGGAAGACGACCAGTTGCCCGACCACCGGTACCTCGACCGGGAGGTGAGCTGGTTGGCCTTCAACCAGCGCGTCCTCGAGTTGGCGGAAGATCCGACGGTTCCCGTGCTGGAGCGCGCGAACTTCCTCGCCATCTTCGCCAGCAACCTCGACGAGTTCTTCATGGTGCGTGTCGCGGGTCTCAAGCGCCGCATCGTCACCGGGCTCGCCGTGCCCACCAACGTCGGGCGGGCACCTCTCGACGTGCTCGCCGACATCTCGGCCGAGGCCCACCGCCTGCAGCTGCGCCACGCAGCGGCGTGGACCGAGAAGGTGCGGCCCGCGCTCGCGGAGGCCGGTATCGAGGTCGTGTCGTGGGACTCCCTCGACGAAGACACCGCCGCTCGACTGACCGAGTACTTCCAGCGCAACGTCTTCCCCGTGCTGATGCCGCTGGCCGTCGATCCGGCGCACCCCTTCCCCTACATCTCGGGCCTCTCCCTCAACCTCGCCATCCGCATCCGCAACGCCCGCACCGGTCGTCAGGAGTTCGCGCGCCTGAAGGTGCCGCCCATGCTGCCGCGCTTCGTCGAGGTGCAGGGCGAGGGACCGGGCGTGCGGTATCTCCCGCTCGAGGAGCTCATCTCCAACCACCTCGAAGACCTCTTCCCGGGCATGGAGGTGCTCGACCACCACGCGTTCCGTCTGACGCGCAACGAAGACATGACGATCGAGGAGGATGAGACCGAGAACCTCATCCAGGCCCTCGAGGCCGAGCTGCTGCGCCGCCGCTTCGGCCCGCCCATCCGTCTCGAGATCACCGAGGACATGGATGACGTCACCCGCTCGCTGCTGCTGAGCGAGCTCGACATCACCGAGCAGGAGGTCTACCGCCTTCCCGGCGCCCTCGACCTGCGCGGATTGTTCGATCTCTCGCGCATCGACCGCCCCGACCTGCGGTACCCGCCGCACGTGCCCAAGACCGCTCTGCCGTTCCAGCCGCCGGAGCAGAACGGCCGTGCCGACCTCTTCCGCGCGATCCGCAAGAGCGACGTACTCGTGCACCACCCGTACGAATCGTTCGCGACGAGCGTGCAGGCCTTCCTCGAGCAGGCCGCGCGCGACCCGCACGTGCTCGCCATCAAGCAGACCCTCTACCGCACCTCGGGCGACAGCCCCATCGTGCAGGCCCTCATCGACGCCGCCGAAGCCGGCAAGCAGGTCCTCGCCCTCGTCGAGGTCAAGGCGCGCTTCGACGAGGCGAACAACATCGTCTGGGCCCGCAAGCTCGAGAAGGCCGGTGTCCACGTCGTCTACGGCCTCGTGGGATTGAAGACCCATTGCAAGCTCGCCCTCGTCATCCGTGAAGAAGAGGGGCGACTGCGCCACTACAGCCACGTGGGCACCGGCAACTACAACCCCAAGACGAGCCGCATCTACGAGGACTTCGGCCTCTTCACCGTGGACGATCAGGTGGGTCGCGACCTCACCCGGCTGTTCAACGAGCTCAGCGGCTACGCGATCGAGAAGAAGTTCAAGCGCCTGCTCGTCGCTCCCCTGCACCTGCGCAAGGGCCTGCTGCGCCACATCGACAAGGAGCGTCGCAACGCGCTCGAGGGCAAACCCTCCGGCGTTCGCATCAAGGTGAACTCGATGGTCGATGAAGAGATCATCGACGCGCTGTACCGCGCCAGCCAGGCGGGGGTCCCGGTCGAGGTGTGGGTGCGCGGCATCTGCTCGATCAGGCCGGGAGTGCCGGGCATGAGCGAGAACATCATCGTGCGCTCCATCCTCGGCCGCTACCTCGAGCACTCGCGCATCTTCTCGTTCGCGAACGACGGCGATCCGCAGATCTTCATCGGCAGCGCCGACATGATGCACCGCAACCTCGACCGCCGCGTCGAGGCGCTCGTGCGCGTGGTCGACGAGAGCCAGCTGCGCGAGCTCACCGCGTTGTTCGACCTCGCGATGGACGACGGCACGAGTTCGTGGCACCTCGGGTCGGAGGGCGAGTGGACACGTCACAGCGTCGCCGCCGACGGAACGGCCCTGCTCGACCTGCAGGAGCACACGATGTCGCGCATCCAGCGCAAGCGCCGCGCCCGGACGGCACGATGACGGAAACCGCCGTCTATGCCGCCGGCGGCGTCGTGTGGCGCCGGGTCGAAGGCAAACTCCGTATCCTGCTTATCCACCGCACCAAGTACCGCGACCTGACCCTGCCCAAGGGCAAGGTCGATCCCGGCGAGACGCTCGCCGAGACGGCGGTCCGCGAGATCCGCGAGGAGACCGGCATCCGTGTCGCTCTCGGGGTGCCCGTGGGCGTCTCCCGGTATCGGATGCCGAACTCGCGAACGAAGATCGTGCACTACTGGGCGGCCGAGGCCACCGATGCGGCCGTGCGCACGTCGTCGTTCGTCCCCAACAAAGAGGTGGCGGCGATCGAGTGGGTCAGCATGAAGAAGGCGCGCAAGCACCTCAGCTACCCGGTCGACATCGAGATCCTCGACGAGTTCGCCCGCATCGTCGACGAACAGGCCCTGCCGACGTTCCCGATCGTGGTGCTGCGCCACGGCAAGGCGCGCTCGCGCGAGGAATGGGACGGCATCGACACCGATCGCCCGCTCACCGCGCGCGGCCGTAAGCAGGCCCAGGCCATCGTCGGACCTCTGCTGGCCTTCGGGGTGCGTCGCGTGCTCTCGAGTCCCGCAGAACGGTGCGTGCGAACCGCGACCCCGATCGCTCAGGCAGTCGGGCAGCGGGTGCAGCTGACGGCCGACATCAGCCAGGATGCGTGGGAACAGGGCCACGCCGATGCGCGCGCCGTCATCGGCCAGCGCGTACGCGCGCGCAAGCCCGTGGTCCTGACCAGTCACAGCCCCGTTCTGCCGTCCCTTCTGCACGAGCTCGCCCTCGCGACCGGAACGATGAGCGGTTCCTACCTCGGCAGCGCGTCCACCCTGGAACCGGGCGCGTTCTCGGTCGCCCACGTGCCGGTCGAACACCCCGGCGCCGGTATCGTCGCGATCGAGACGCACGAACCACGGGCGTGACGCTCCCGCCGGGCATCCACGTCGCGTGGCGGGCGGCTCCCCCCGATGAGCCGCGGAGGGATGCGTCGCGGGCCCTGCTCGCCGAGCTGCTCCCGGGCGCGCGATTCGTCTCGCGATGCCCGCTCTGCGGGGGAGATCACGGCCGGATACGAGTGGAAGACAGGGATGCCGCGGTGTCGGTGTCCTACGTCCCCGGGTGGACCGTCGTCGCCGTGACACGTCATCACGATCGACTCGGCGTCGATGCCGTGCCGGCGGACGCCGGGGAGTTGAATCGCGTGCTGACCGGTGCGGCGGATGCACGGGCCTGGGCGCGTGCGGAAGCGGTGTTGAAAGCCGACGGCCGGGGTCTGGCCGTGGATCCGGCGCGCGTCCGCGTGCGTGAGGATGCGGATGGGTGGTCGGCGCACGTCGTCGAGCGTCCCGGTGGCCAGCAGGCAACGACCGGCTGGCGTGGGTGGGATCTCGCGGGCCCCGAGGGAGTCGTGGCGGCTCTCGCCGTCGCCCGGCCACGCTGAGGCCGTCGCGTCGGGCGTGCGCACCCGGCGGCCGGCGTCCGGTCCCGCGGAGCCACTACGAATGTCGCATGCTCCTGCCGGGTGAAGCCCTTCCACCCCTTCCGCCGCGCGCCGCCGACCTCGACGACGACTTCGCAGATCGATGCCGCCGCCGGCCCGTACCCGAAGTCCTTCGTCATTCACCGGATTCGCAGCTGGAGCGGGTGACCCGCACGGAATCCCGCGCGGATCAGGGGCGCGACGGCAGAGCTTCGGAATCGATCCAGCGCGACAGCACCGCAGCGGCATCCGGTCCGCCCGCGCTCTCGACGGCGACGCGGAAGTCGGCGGTCGCGACCAACCCGTGCCGATGCTGCGACGTCCACGAGCGCACCAGATCGAAGAACGCCCGGTCGCCCAGCGTCCGCCGCAGGGCGTGGAGCGTGAGTGCTCCGCGCTTGTAGACGCGGTCGTCGAACATGTCGTCGGGTCCGGGGTCGACCAGCAGCAGATCGCGCGGTTTGGCGGCGAGACGGGCGTAGTGGTCGGCGACGCAGGTCTCGACCGGCACACCGCCCGAGGCGTCCGACCACAGCCACTCGGCGTAACAGGCGAACCCCTCGTTGAGCCAGATGTCGCGCCAGCGCGCGATGCCGACGCTGTTGCCGAACCACTGGTGTGCCAGCTCGTGCGCCACCAGCCGCTGCGCGGCCGGGACGAGGTGGTTCATGCCGAAGACGGCGAGCCCTTGCGCCTCGAGCGGGATCTCCAGCTCATCGGCCGTCACGACCAGCGAACAGGAGTCCTGCGGATAGGGCCCGAAGAACCGGTCGAACACGCGCAGCATCTCGGGCACCGCGGCGAAGGCGCGATCGACCGCGGCGCTCAGAGACGGAGGTGCGGTGACGCTGATCGGCGGAACGGCATCCACTCCTCCGCCGGCGAGCGGACGCGTGCGATAGCGCCCGACGTGGACGGCGGCGAGATACGTCGCGGTCGGCACGTCGGAGGTGAACGTCGTCGTCGTGCGCCCGCCGCGTCGCGTGGTCGCTCCGGCGACGCCGGTCGCGGCGACCGTATACCCGTCGTCGACGGTGATCTCCATCCGCATCCGGGCACGATCGTCGGGCCGGTCGTTGCACGGGAACCAGGTCGGCGCACCGATCGGCTGGCCCGCCACCAGCGCGCCGTCGGTCAGCTCCTCCCACCCGACCGCGCCCCAGCGCGAGCGTCGTGGGGCCGGCGCACCCGCGTACACCACCTCGACCTCGAACACGTCGCCCGCGGCGAGCGGCCGCGGGGGCGTCACGCGCAGCACGCGCGGACCCGCGGCGAAGCGAGCCACGGCCCCGTCGACGCGGACGCGCGACGTGCGCAGCCCCACCAGATCGAGGGCGAACGAGGTCAGCGGCGCACGCGCCACGGCCACGATGGTCGCCGTCCCCTCGAGACGGTTGGTGCGCACGCGGTAGCCGAGCGCGAGGTCGTAGGAGCGCACACCGTACGACGCGTCACCGCTCTGCGGGGCGTACGGATCCGTCCCGCTCACGTCGTCGACTGGTAGGCGCGCACCTTCACCGCACGCCAGGGTCCGATGGGGTTCCCGCTCCAGCGCGACCCGACCGGAACGGTCTCGCCGCGCATGACGAGCGAGGCGGGACCCACGGTGGCGTGCGCCCCGAGCGTGGATGCCGGCAGCACCACGCTGTGCGGGCCCAGGGTGGCCCCGGATTCCAGCTCGACGGTGTCCATGCTCATGATTCGATCATGGAACAGATGCGTCTGAACGACGCATCCGCGATTGACGGTTGACGCATCGCCCAAAGTGACCAGGTCGGGTTCGGGCAGCCAATAACTGTCGCACCACACGCCCCGGCCGATCTTGGCCCCCAGGGTCCGCAGCCACACGGCGAGCGCCGGCGTCCCCGACGCCGCACGGGCGAACCAGGGTGCGGCGACCATCTCGGTGAACGTGTCCGACACCTCGGTGCGCCACACGAAGCTCGACCACAGCGGCTGCTCGCCCGCCCGGATGACGCCGACGATCGCCCACTTCGCGACGGTCGACACCCCTGCCGCGACCGCTCCGGCGGCCAACAGGACGACGCCCGACAGCAGCAGCGTCCACAGCGGGCCCGCGCTCTCCCACAGCGCTGCGAGCGTGAACAGCACGCCCAGGCCGATGCCGCAGGTCACCACGACCGGCACGAAACGGCAGAGTTCCCAGAGCGTGCGGGCGAGGCGGAGGCCCGGTCCGGGGTTGTAGGTGCGGGAGTCGTCGCCCCCGGCGGACAGTCGCCGCAGGCGCACCGCCGGCGACCCGAGCCACGACGATCCGGCCTTGGCCTTGGGCGGAGCCGCCGACAGCACGGCGACGAGCCCATCGCGAGGCACGCGGTGGCCGGGGGCGGCCATGCCGGAGTTGCCGAGGAACGCGCGCTTTCCGATGCGCACCTGCCCGACGCGCAGCCAGCCCGCGCGCAATTCGTAAGAGGCGACCATGGTGTCGTCGGCGAGGAACGCCCCGTCTTCGATGCGCGCCATCGAGGGGATGAGCAGGACGGTGGACGCCTCGACGTCGCGGCCGACGCGCGCGCCCAGCATCCGCAGCCAGACGGGGGTGAACAGCGACGAGTAGAGCGGGAAGAGGATCGTGCGGGCGGCATCCAGGAGTCGTTCGATGCTCCATGCCTGCCAGGCGACCCGGCTGCGCACCGGGAACGTGCCCTCGGGCAGACCGATCGAGAGCAGGCGGACGAGCAGGACGACGGATGCCGCGAACACCAGGCCCGTGAGGGCGACCGCGGGGACGAGCCACGCGAACGCGGCGGCGGTCGCCTGGCCGAGGTCGTCGGCCCCGCGCATCCCGAACGCGATGACGAGTCCCCCCGCGGTGAACGCGGCCAGCGGGAGCAGGGCGAGAACGACCGCGGAGACGGCGTAGGCCCACACCCACCGCGTCGGTGCCGGCGGACGCTCGGTCGGCCAGCCCTTCGCCGTGCCGCCCACGCGGACGGCGGGAGAGCCCGCCCACGACTGGTCGGCCTTGACACGACCGAAGACCGCCGAGCCGGGGGCGATCTCGGCGCGACGGCCGATACGGGCGCCGGGGGCGAGCGTCGAGCGCGCACCCACCGTGGCATCCGCCCCGATCCGGACCTGGCCGATGCGCACGAGGTCACCGTCGATCCAGTACCCCGTCAGGTCGACCTCCGGCTCGATCGACGCACCGTCGCCGACCTCCAGCATTCCCGTGACGGGCGGCAGGGCGTGCAGGTCGACGTTGCGACCGATCCGCGCGCCCAGCGCCCGCGCGTAGTAGGACACCCAGGGGGCGCCGGCCAGACCCACGGCATCCACCTGAGCGGCGATCTGCTCGGCCAGCCACAACCGGATGTGCACCCATCCCCCGCGGGGGTAGTCGCCCGGTCGCACGTCCGCCAGCAGAAGACGAGCGGATGCCACGGCGATCGCCATGCGTCCGAACGGGGTCGCGAACACCAGCAGGCCGCCGACGAGCGCGGGCCAGGGCACGCTCGGCAGCACGTCGAAGCCCGGGACGAGCTGCAGGATCGCGGAGGCCGTCAACAGGTACAGCAGCCAACGCACCCCGGAGAGGATGAACAGGGGGGCGCCGAGGAGCGTCTGCGCCCACTGCGTCGAGCGGGGCGTGGGCGCCGCACGGTGGAACTCCGCGGGCGCCTCGTCGGCGAGTTGCGGACCCAGTGCCTTGGCCATCGCGCCCAGCCGCGGCACGTCGTAGATGTCGGCCACCGAGAACTCCGGTACCCGCGTGCGGATGCGCGAGACGAGCTGCGCGGCGGCGAGCGAACCCCCGCCGAGGTCGAAGAAGTCGGTCTTGCGATCGGTCACGGCAAGACCCAGAACCGCCTGCCACTGCTCGGCGAGCCAGCTCTCGTCGGCGGAGAAGTCGGTGGCCGCGGGCGCCTCGACGCCCGGCAGCGGCCACGGCAGAGCGGCACGGTCGACCTTGCCCGAGGTGCGGACGGGCAGGGCGTCGACGACGCCGAGGAGGGGGATGGTCGCCGCGGGGAGCCGCTCGGAGAGCAGAGCGCGGGCCGCACCCCGGTCGAGCTCGACGCCCTCGTCCATCACCAGGTAGCCGACGAGCACCGGCACCCCCGCGTCGGTGGTGCGCACGGCCACCGTGGCCGCGCTGACGCCCGGGAGGTCCTGCAGCGCCGACTCGACCTCGCCCAGTTCGATGCGCCGGCCGCCGACCTTGACCTGGTCGTCGGCGCGGCCCTGGAACACCAGTCCCTCGGGTTCGAAGCGCACGAGGTCGCCGGAGCGGTAGGCCCGGTCCCAGCCGAGCGTCGGCATGGGTGCGTACTTCTCGGCGTCCTTCGCCGGGTCCAGGTATCGAGCGAGACCGACTCCGCCGATGATCAGCTCACCCACCTGCCCCTCGGCGACAGGGAGTCCCTCGGCGTCCACGACGGCGAGCGCCCACCCGTCGAGCGGCAGGCCGATGCGCACGGGCAGGGATCCGTCGAGCGGGGCGGCGCAGGCGACGACGGTCGCTTCGGTGGGGCCGTAGGTGTTCCACACCTCGCGTCCGTCGGCGACGAGACGGGCGGCGAGCTCGGGCGGGCACGCCTCGCCGCCGAAGATCAGCAGCCGCACGTTCTCGATCGAGTCCGCCGGCCACATCGCGGCCAACGTCGGCACGGTCGACACCACCGTGATGCCCTGACGCAGCAGCCACGGCGCGAGATCCTCACCCGAGCGGACGAGCGAGCGCGGCGCGGGCACGAGGCACGCGCCGTGACCCCACGCGAGCCACATCTCCTCGCACGAGGCGTCGAACGCCACCGACAGACCGGCGAGCACGCGGTCGCCGGGGCCGAGCGGCTCCTGCTGGAGGAAGATGCGGGCCTCGGCTTCGACGAACGCCGCCGCCGAGCGGTGCGAGACCGCGACGCCCTTGGGAACGCCGGTGGAGCCGGAGGTGAAGATGATCCACGCGTCGTCGTCGACAGTGGGCGGGGCGACGATGGGCACCGCGTTGGTGCTCGGGTGGGGGGCGTCGCCGTCGTAGAGGCGTACGAGGTCGGCATCCTGCGCGACGAACTCGCCCTCCCCCGCGACGATGCCGCGGACGCCCGCCTCGCCGAACACGAGGCGGGCGCGGTCGTCGGGATCGTCGGCGTCGACGGGAACGTAGGCGGCACCGGCCGCCATCACCGCGAGGATCGAGACGTAGAGCTCCTTCGAGCCCGAGGGCATGCGCACACCGACCCGGTCCCCTCGGCGGACGCCCGCCTCGTGCAGGGCCGCCGCCGTCCGCCACACCCGCGCGAGCAGTTCGCGGTAGCTGAGAGCGCCCGAGCCGTCGTCGATGGCGGATGCTTCCGGATGCCGCGCGGCGACGTCGGCGAGGATGTCGATGAGGGTGCGCGCGAGAGGGGCGGCCGTCGTCCGATCGAGCGGAGCCTGCGGTGTGGAAGCGAGGGTCGTCACGGGGGTGAACAGTACAACGCCCGGGGAAACACCCCGGAAAGGCCGCACCGGTTCACCTCCCGTTCACCCCCGCAACGCAGTCTCTTAAGAGTGACTGTTTACCGTTCACGGCGAACCCTGCACCGGGTTCCTGTTCCCGACATGCGAAGGATTCACCCCGTGAAGATCTCCCGAATCGCCCAGCTGGGCACCCTGGCCGCCGTGGCCTCCCTGACGCTCGCCGGTTGCGCCGGCCCCTCCAGCTCCACTCCCGCCGCCGGCACCTCGGAGTCCCCCTCCTCCGCCGACGTGGCGTTCACGGTCGACCCCAACCTCTCCGGCACCATCACCGCCGGTGGCTCGAGCGCCCAGTCCAACGCGCAGGCCGCGTGGACCAGCGCCTACAACGCCCAGGCCAAGGGCGTCACCATCAACTACGACAAGTCGCAGGGCTCCGGCGGTGGCGTCACGAACTTCCTCAGCGGCGCCTACGACTTCGCCGGCTCCGACGCCCCCCTCAACGCCGACCAGACCGCGCAGTCCGCAGCCCTGTGCACCGAGGGCGGCGTCAACATCCCCGTGTACCTCGACGGCGTCGCCATCATCTTCAACATTCCCGGCGTCACCGACCTGAAGCTCTCGGGCGAGACGATCGCGAAGATCTTCGCCCTGCAGATCACCGACTGGTCCGACCCGGCCATCACCGCCGACAACGGCACGGCGCTCCCCGCCGGCACCATCACCACCGTCGCGCGTTCGGACGGCTCGGGCACCACCCAGAACCTGACCAACTACCTCGCGGCCACCCAGTCGTCGGTCTGGACCGCTCCCGCGGGCAAGGACTGGCCGATCGAGGGCAACGTCTCGAAGCAGAAGGGCGGCTCGGGCGTCGTCGAGGCCGTCAAGGCCGGCTCCGGCACCATCGGCTACGCCGACCATTCCGCCATCGGCGACCTGAACGCCGCCGCGATCGTCACCGACGGCACCGCGGTCCCCTACAGCGCCGAGGCCGTCACCGCGACGTTCGAGGCCGCTGCGGTCGACGCCAGCAACGGCGTCGAGGGCGACCTGTCGAAGAAGTTCGACTACTCGAAGCTGACCGCCGACTCCTACCCGATCCCGCTCGTGTCGTACGCGATCACCTGCTCGACGTTCAAGGACGCCGCTCAGGCCGAGCTCGTGAAGTCGTACCTCGGCTTCGTCACCAGCACGCTCGGCCAGCAGGTCGCGGCCAAGAACGCCGGCTCCGCGCCGCTGCCCGACTCGGTGCTCGAGGCTGCCTCCGAGACGCTCGCGGCCATCAAGTAAACATCTCTTCGGACTCGGCCCGGCTCGCACTCTCGTGCGGGTCGGGCCGGGCTGATCGGAACGGTCGACCACGTCGAACGCTCCGCTGAGCCGAATCCTCACAGAGCCACCCGACCGAGGAGCACCCATGACCCGTGCCGAGCGTGAGGTCCCCCGTGACTGACACCGTCGCCGAGAAAGAGACCTCGCCGGTCTCACCTACCCCACCCCGCGCCAGCATCGTGGGCAAGCGCCGGGTCGGTGACACCGTCTTCCTGGGCCTGTCGACCACCGCCGCCGTCTCGATCATGATCATCCTCGCGGGTGTGGCGATCTTCCTGATCATCCGCGGCCTGCCTGCCATCACGGCGAACTGGAGCGAGGGAGACCTCGCCGGATACCAGAACGGGTCGTGGACCAACTTCTGGGAGTACGTGGGCCCGCTGCTGTTCGGCAGCATCTGGGCCGCGTTCATCGCCATGGTCATCGGAACCCCCGTGGCCATCGGCATCGCGCTGTTCATCTCGCACTACGCGCCCCGCCGCATCGCCGGAGCGCTCGGCTACATCGTCGACCTCCTGGCGGCGGTCCCCTCCATCGTCTTCGGCCTCTGGGGCATCATCGTCATGCGCCCGCTGCTGCTCCCGGTCGGCGAGTTCCTCAACCAGTACCTCGGGTGGATCCCGCTCTTCAACGGGCCGGTCTCGTCCACCGGTTCCACCATGCTCACCGGTGGCGTCGTGCTGGCGGTGATGATCCTCCCGATCGTCACCTCGATCACCCGCGAGATCTTCCTCCAGACCCCTCGCCTGCACGAGGAGGCGGCCCTGGCCCTCGGCGCGACGCGGTGGGAGATGATCCGCCTGTCGGTGTTCCCCTACGCCCGCAGCGGCATGGTCTCGGCCACGCTCCTCGGGCTCGGCCGCGCGCTCGGCGAGACGATGGCCATCGCGCTGATCATCTCGCCCAGCCTGATCTACTCGGTGCTGCTGCTCACCGACGGCTACAACTCGCAGACCATCGCCGCCAACATCGCACTGAACTTCCCCATCGCCACCGACCTGCAGCGCTCCGCGCTCATCGGCACCGGTCTGATGCTGTTCGTGGTGTCGCTCGCGGTGAACATGCTCGCCCGCTACATCATCGGCGCGACGGGCCCCGGCGCCAAGGGCCGCAAGAAGGGCAAGCGCTCATGACCGTCACCACTCCCTCCGCTCCCCTGGCCCTCACCAGCGGGCAGCTCCCCCGTTACATCGAGCCCGCGATGCTGGCGGGCGTGGCGGTCGTCATCGCCGGCGTGCAGCTGCTCATGGGCGGCTTCAACCTCGCGGCGTGGTTGATCCTGACGGCGGTGATCTATCTGATCGCCATCGGCGTCGGCTCCTCGATCGTCGAGAACCGCCGCAAGGCCGTCGACCGCGTCGTGCGCGGTCTGGTCACGGCGGCCTTCCTGCTGGCGTTGGCACCGCTCGTCTCCACGCTGTTCACCGTGGTCTCCAAGGGCCTCGCGGTGGTCAACCTGCAGTTCATCACGCAGGTGGGCGGGACCGCGTTCGATCCGAACACCCTCGAGGTCGTCGCGACCGCGGGTGCGTGGCAGGCCGTCGCGGGAACGCTGATCATCACGGGGATCGCCGCGCTCATCTCGGTCCCGGTCGGCGTCCTCGCGGCGGTGTACCTCGTGGAGTACGCCCAGCCGAGCAACCCGCTCCGCCGGACCATCACCTTCCTGGTCGACGTCATGACGGGTATCCCCTCGATCGTCGCCGGTCTGTTCGCGTTCTCGCTGTTCAGCCTGGTCGTCGGCCCCAAGGCGTTCAGCGGGTTCTCGGCATCCATCGCCCTGTGCGTCCTGATGATCCCGATCGTGATCCGCTCGACCGAGGAGATGCTGCGCCTCGTGCCGGCCGACCTGCGTGAGGCATCCCTCGCGCTGGGCGTGCCCCGTTCGGCGACGATCATCAAGGTCGTGCTGCGGACGGCGGCCTCCGGCATCATCACCGGTGTCGTGCTGGCCGTGGCCCGCGTCGTGGGTGAGACCGCACCGATCTTCATCGCGGCGAGCTTCACCGACAACTTCAACGCGAACCCGTTCGAGGGCCCGATGCAGACCCTCCCCGTCATGGCGTACACCGCGTACAGCTTCCCCGGCCAGGACATCGACGCATCGCAGGCGAACGCCTGGGGTGCGGCATTCCTGCTGGTCATCCTCGTCGTCATCTTCAACCTGATCGCCCGTATCGTGGCGGCGGTGTTCGCGCCCAAGGCGCGCTGAGCCCAGAAAGGCACCTTCGTGTCCAAGAGCATCGAGGTCCAGGACCTCAACGTCTACTACAGCGAATTCCTCGCGGTCGAGGGCGTCTCGATCGACATCCAGCCTCGTTCGGTCACCGCGTTCATCGGCCCCTCGGGCTGCGGCAAGTCCACGTTCCTGCGGACGCTGAACCGCATGCACGAGGTCATCCCCGGCGGTCACGTGAAGGGTCGCGTGCTCATCGACGGCGACGACCTGTACGGTCCCGGTGTCGACCCCGTGCTCGTGCGTCGTCACGTCGGCATGGTCTTCCAGCGCCCGAACCCCTTCCCGACCATGTCGATCCGCGAGAACGTGCTTGCCGGCGCGAAGCTCAACGACAAGCGCATGTCCAAGAGCGACGCCGATGCTCTCGTCGAGAAGTCGCTCCAGGGCGCCAACCTCTGGAACGAGGTCAAGGACCGTCTCGACAAGCCCGGCGGAGGCCTCTCGGGCGGTCAGCAGCAGCGTCTGTGCATCGCTCGCGCGATCGCCGTCTCGCCCGATGTGCTGCTGATGGACGAGCCCTGCTCGGCCCTCGACCCGATCTCGACCTTTGCGATCGAAGAGCTGATCTCCGAGCTCAAGAACGACTACACGATCGTCATCGTCACGCACAACATGCAGCAGGCGTCGCGCGTGAGCGACAAGACGGCGTTCTTCAACATCGCCGGCACCGGCAAGCCCGGCAAACTCATCGAGTACAACGACACCTCGACGATCTTCACGTCGCCGACGGTGCAGGCCACCGAGGACTACGTGTCGGGCCGCTTCGGATAAGCATCCGTCTCCGCGCGAAAGCCCCGCTCCGGCGGGGCTTTCGTGGTTTGCGGATACCGAGCCCCGGCATCGCCTCGCGCCCGGGGGCACGATCCGGCGCCCCCTGGCCGCGGTGCGGGCCGGCTCAGTCGCGTGGACTGAGCAGATAGGCGTTCAGCTCGTCGGTGAAGGCGCTGTCGACCGGGAGGGCCTGCCCGTCCACCGACGAGACCGGGGCCGCGAGACGCACGCTCGACAGCAGCCACGCGGCATCCGCCTCCGCCAGCTCGGTGACCGAAACCGCGGCGTAGTCCGTGGCGAACCCCCGCTGTTCGAGGTGTGCGAACAGGCTCAGCTGGGTGGTTCCGTGCAGGATGCCGGTGCTCGGCGCGGGCGTGACGAAGCGGTCCCCGACCCGCAGGATCACGGATGCCGTGGGCGCCTCGAGCACGAAGCCGTCGCTGCTGACGAAGACGGCGTCATCGGCCCCGCGACGCTTGGCCTCGCGGATGGCGGCCATGTTCGTCGCGTACGACAGGGTCTTGGCGCCCAGGAGAAGCCACGGCGCGCGGGCGGGCACGTCGAGCGCATAGCCGCGGTCGAGGGTCGCCACGCGCACACCGTCGGTGCGGGCCGCGGTGTTGTCGGGTGCGTCGGCGAGGGTGATCCACGCGGTCGGCGCGTCCGTTCCCTCGACCCCACGGCTCAGAAGGAGCTTCATCACGTTCTCGCCCCGCCCCGCCCCGCGGGCCACCCTCACGATCGCCTCTCGCCACTGCGCGAGGTTCGGCGCGGGCAGATCGCACAGCCGGGCCGAATGGGCGAGGCGCTCGAGGTGGGGCTCGACCTCCTGCGGGTGGGCGTCGACGACGCCGAGCGACTCGAAGACGCCGTCACCGCGCTGGGCGCTGAGTTCTCCGACCGGAAGAGCGGGAGTGGACGGATCGATCACGCGGAACGTGTCGGCGAAGGTCGCCCTCCGATTGACGGATGCCACGGGGTCGATGCGGAGAGCGGAGCGCAAGGCCATGCAACGAGCCTACGCGGCTGCTCCGACACGGCTCGGGGCGGATTCGGCGGTACGGGGCGGGGTCGTCGCGCCCCGAACCGTCGATCGCGCTCGGGAGCCGACGCGCCCGGCACGTGTCAACGGGGCCGCGGATGGGAATGACTCGGGCTCGCTCTTGTTACACTCTTCTAGCCGGGCCGCAGTAACCCCGGGCTCCATCTTTTGCCGCTCTGAGCGGCCATGCGCCGAGAGGCGTTCTGCGGTCCGGCACCTTCTTGCTCCTCGTCCGTCGTCGGGCGGGTCGAGCGCCGGATCCGCGAACCGTGGAGAGTACCGGGAGCTGGCGTCGTCTGGTGCGGTGACCCGGCCCCGGATGCCGCGCCGGCTCAGGTCAGCGCGTCGCGACGCCAGAGCGCCGCGCACGCCGACAGGTCTTCGGCGTAGGTCGCCAGGCGCAGGGCCCGCGTGGTCAGGGCGCTCGCACGCTCCGACTCGGTGATCTCGTAGTCGTCGGCGAGGTGGGTGGAACCCGCTGCCTGCACGCGGCAGAAGGCTGCCGCACGATCGAGCGCGACCGCGAAGTCTCCCTCGAACAGTCCCCGGAGGATCGTGTCGATGAGGTGCATCAGCTCCTCGGGCCCGGCAGGTGCCGGAGCGCCCGCCACGACGGCATCCACGGTCGCGATCTCCACCCGACCGCGCTCGTAGAGCAGCGCCGCGGTCGCCGCGTCGTCGTGGATCATGAGCTGCAGGAGGTACAGCCGCCACAGCGCGCCCGGAAGGGAGCGGGCCGGCGAACGCGACCACAACTCGGCGATGTCGTCGATGCCGTGATCGTCGGTGAAGGCCACGAGACGCTCGACGATGTCGGCCGCGGGATCAGCGCGCACGCGAGACATGAGGGCGTGAGCCGTGCTGTGGGCCACACGCGACACCTCGGCGGGGTCGTCGGCCGCGAAGAGACGGTCGAACAGCTCGGCCGGGCGCCGCACCGGCTTGTGGAATTCGCGAGAAGAATCGCTCATCCGTCCAGGCTATGCGTTCGCCCGACGCACCCGGCTCGGGACCCGCCCCGAACGATCGCGTCAGGCCGTGGCGACGGCGACGACCGGCGCGGTGCTCGGTGTGCCATCGGGCGACCCGCCCGCCGGCTCGATCGTGACCGCGATCACATCACCGGCATGCATCTCGCCCTGCAGGACAGCGGTGGCTTTGCCGTCGGCGTCGGGTTCGAACGTCCCCGCCGCGATCGGGGTCTGGTCGCGGACGAACCACAGCTCGTACGTCGTGCCGTCGGCGAGCTCGGGCATTCCGTCGGCCACCAGCACGCTCTGGCCCGTCGAGGGCGACCAGTGCGCCGTGGCGACGGTCCCGTCGGACATCGTCGCAGACGCCGACTGCGCGTCGGGGGCATCCTGGATCTGCTCGAGGGCGACGACGGCCGCGGGAGGCGCGAAGAACTGACTCACGGTCACCGCTCCGAAGCCGAGCACCAGCACGGCGGCGAACGACGCGGCGAGAGCGAACCACCGCTTCATTCCCCAGCCCGTCCGGCCGGACGCGCGGAGGGCGACGGGCTCACGCACGGGCGCCGCCGGAGCGGTGCCCACGGCGGCGAAATCCTCTTCGTCGGCGGAGGTCGGTCCCGTCTGCGGACCCGCTGACTCCTGGGGGAGTTCGGAGATACGGGCGAACAACGACGCTCGCACCGCGGGCGGTGGCTCGACCGGTTCGACGGAGGCGCTGAGGAGGGCGACCGTGTCGGCCGCTCCACGCACGTGGTGGTCCCAGTGCGGATTACCCGCGAGAGCCTCCTGGTACGCGCGTTCATCTGCCTCGGATAGCGCATTCAGCGCATGTCCGACGGCGAGGTCGGCGAAGTCCCTCTCGTTCACTTGTCCACCCCCATCTCCATCCTCAGACGCGACAAACCGTCGCGCATCCTGGTCTTTACCGTACCGAGCGGTGCCCCGACGAGGGTTGCGATCTCACTTTGGCTGTACCCACCGAAGTAGGCCAGCGTGAGCGCTTCCTTCTGAGCGTCGGGAAGCGTCGCCAGTGCATCGACGACGCGCCGCCCCTCCATTTTCAGTTCGACTTTTTCGGATACGTCGTCGTAAGCGACATCCATATCCCGGAAGCCCGCTCGCACGTCTCGATCGACGCTCGACTGCGATGACCGCACGCGGTCCACCGCTCGTCGGTGCGCGATCGTGAGTATCCACGATCTTCCTTGACCTCTATTCGGAGTGAACTTCGCGGCGGATTGCCAGATCTCGAGGAAGACCTCCTGCAACACCTCTTCGCTCTGCGACCGGTCGACCAGGACACGACGGATGAGACCGAAGGCGCGAGAGGCGAGGGAGTCGTACACCTCGGCGAAGGCCGCACGGTCGCCGTCGGCGACACGCAGCAACAGGATGCCGATGTGATCGACCTTCTCGAGCCCCTCGTCGGGCAGGTCGAAACCGTCGATCACCATGGCATCCATCATTCCGTACCGCCGAGGCGATTCCTGTACGCGCGCGCGAGCACGCGAAAGGTCTGCACGAACCGTTACATACGACCTCCCCCTCGGGGATTCCAACGGACCGCGAAATATTCCAAAGAATATTTATTTGACTCTGACCAGGTTTTCTTCCGTACGCGGATGCCGTCAAACGACCGAATCGCGAACATTCCGCAATCCGTTCCCTCGGGGGTCCCGAAGACCATGTGTAAGCCGCTCCACGGCGAACCGCCCCTCGCACCGGGGTGTCCCTGACGGGTCGCAGACGCGATCCGAACGATTTCGGAGGAATGTCATGCTCACCAAGAAGAAGCCTGTCGTCGCCGGTCTCGCCCTCGTTCTGGGCTCGGCCTTCGCTCTCACCGCATGTTCGGGCGGCACCACCTCGGGTGGCACGGCCACCGAGGAGAGCACCGCCCCCTCGATGGAGGCGTCCCCCTCGATGTCGGCCTCGGCATCCGCCATGGACCCGGCCGCCAACCTCGTCGGCCCCGGCTGCGCCGGCTACGCCGAGACCGTCCCCTCGGGTGCCGGTTCGGTCGCAGGCATGGCCGCTGACCCGGTCGCCGTCGCCGCCTCGAACAACCCGCTCCTCACCACGCTCACCGCGGCGGTCAGCGGGCAGCTGAACCCCAACGTGAACCTGGTCGACACGCTGAACGGCAGCGAGTTCACCGTCTTCGCCCCCGTCGACGACGCGTTCGCGAAGATCGATGCCGCGACCATCGAGACGCTGAAGACCGACACCGACCTGCTCACGTCGATCCTCACCTACCACGTCGTCCCCGGCCAGATCGCGCCCGACGAGATCGATGGCACGCACACCACGGTCCAGGGTGCGGACGTCACGGTCGCCGGCTCCGGCGACTCGATCACGGTCAACGGCACCTCGAACGTCATCTGCGGTGGCGTCCAGACCGCCAACGCCACGGTGTACCTCATCGACACGGTGCTGATGCCCCCGGCGTAAGTCCTCGACGCGTGAGCGATCACGCATCGACCGATCGATGACCGATCGGAACTGACGGCGAGAGCCGGACCCCAGGCGAGGGGGTCCGGCTCTCGCTCTTTTTCGTGCGTCAGTCGGCACCGACGACGCGTGTCACCTCGTCTTGCACGATGCGTGCCGCGGTGGGGCCGGCGTTCATGAACCACGGGTCGAAGTCGACGGCCGTCGTACGCCCGGCCGCCACGGCGTCGAGTGTGGGCCACAGCGGCGCCTCCTCGATGAACGCGACGCCCTGGCCGGTGCCGGCGTAGAACACATGATCCGCATCGGCGAGGTCGATCTGCTCCGCGCTGATCTCCTGCGACGTCTCGTCGAACTGCTGCGAGGCCGGGCGTCCGAGTCCGAGGTCTTCCGCGATCCCCCCGGCGAACGAGGGCACCCCCATGATGCGCGTGCGATCGCCCGTCGACTGCAGGAACGACACCGTCGGATCACCCGCGGGGTGCGTCCGCGCGAACGCCGCGCTATCGGAATGGAGCGCGTCGAGGATGCCGCGAGCGGCGCCCTCGTCGCCGAGCGCGTCGGCGATGAGCAGGAAGTCGCTCTTCCAGTTCACCCCGTTGCCCTTCGTCACCACGGTCGGGGCGATCGCCGACAGGGAGTCGTACAGTTCCGCACCCCGCGTCGCGTTGATGAGGATGAGATCAGGGGCGGCCTGCGCGACCGCTTCGAGGTCGGGCTCGGTGCGCTGGCCGATGTCGGTCATGGAGGCGAGCGCAGCGACATCCTGGGGGAAGGCGTCGAGCAGGTAGTCCGGCACCAGTCCGCTGTTCTCGGCACGGGTGGCGGCCGCCGGCACCGTGCCCAGCGTCAGGAGCGCGTCGAGCTGACCGGTGGACACGACGGCGATGCGGGACGGCCGGGTGGGGATCTCGGTCACGCCTTCGAAGTGCGTCACCTCGCGGGGGAAGACACCGTCGGGCTCCGTCGAGCCCATGCCGGGCTCGAGGTCGCGCGACACGACCCACTCCCCCGAGGCGCCGGCCTCGGCGTCGACGGAGGATGCCGGAGCGGCGGCGCCGGCGCAGCCGCTGAGCGCGAGGACGGTCATCGCTGCGACGGCGGCGGCGAACGGACGGAAACGGGCGGGGGAAGACGGAGAACGAAACGCGATCACCCGCTTAGGTTATCCTTACCTTCGTGCTCGATCCGTCCGCCGCGACTCACCCGGCGACCGCGGCTCACCTGTTCGAGCGCCGGCGGGAGGCGCGGCGGCGGGTGACAGGACTGACCCTCGTCGCCCTCGTCCTGCTGATCGGCCTCGTCGTCGCGAGCCTCGCGGTGGGGTCACGCGCTCTCGCTCCCGTAGACGTCCTGTCCGCACTGTTCTCGGACCGGCGGGATGCCGTCGGCGTCATCGTCTTCGACCTCCGCATCCCCCGCACGCTCACCGCATTGCTGGCCGGATCGTGCCTGGGTGTCGCGGGGGTGCTCATGCAGGCCGTCACCCGCAACCCCCTCGCCGACCCGGGGCTCTTGGGCGTCAACGCCGGGGCGGCGGTGGGCGTCGTCGTCGCCATCGCGTTCTTCGGCGTGGGCACGGCCGCCGGATACGTCTGGTTCGCTTTCGCGGGAGCGGCGGGAGCGGCCCTCCTGGTGAACGCCGCCGCACGGCCGGGTCGACGCGGCGACACGGTCGGCCTCGTTCTGGCGGGGGTCGCCTTGAGCGCCTGCCTCGGCGCCGTCGTCCGGATCATCACCCTCGCCGACGACGACACGTTCGAATCGTTCCGCTTCTGGGCGGTCGGCTCGTTCGAGCGACGTGACCCCGACGTCGCCGCTCAGCTGCTGCCCGTCGCGATCGCGGGAGTCGTCCTGGCCGCCGCGGTCGCCCGCGGACTCGACCAGGTGCAGCTCGGCGCCGACCTGTCGCGTTCGCTCGGGGTGTCCCCGGCGTTCGTCGTGGTCGTGGCCGGTACGGCCATCACCCTCCTGTGCGCGGTGGCGACCTCCGCCGCGGGGCCCCTGGCCTTCATCGGACTGCTCGTCGCCCACATCGTGCGAGGTGTCGTCGGCCGCAGCGTGCGCTCCTCACTCGCCCTGGCCGCTCTGACCGGCGCCGCACTCACCCTCGCCAGCGACGTGATCGGTCGCATCATCGCCCTCCCGGGCGAGGTCGAGGCGGGCATCGTCGCCGCCTTCGTCGGAGCTCCCCTGCTGCTCTGGCTCGTCGTGAGGGGGACGTCATGACGCGCGCGGCCGTCGCGCGTCGGCACCGTCGGTACGCGTTCGTCACCGCGGCCACCGTCGCCGTCGCGATCGTCGCCGCGACCGTCGGGGTGACGACCGGGTCGTTCCAGGCGTCGCTCGTCGACGTGGCATCCGCCCTCGCCGGCAGTGCCGACGGCCGCACGAGCGTCGTGGTGATGGGCCTGCGCGTCCCGCGGGTCATCGCTGCCCTGGCGATCGGTGCGGCCCTGGGACTCGCCGGCGCCGTCTTCCAGACCCTCGCCCGCAACCCGCTCGCCAGCCCCGACATCGTGGGGTTCACCGCCGGATCCGCCACCGGCGCGTTGATCGGGCTCATCGTCATCGCGCCCACCGCGTCCCCCGCCGCGGGGGCGTGGATGGGCGGGCTGCTCACGGTCACGGTCGTCATGCTCCTCGCGCGCAGCGTCGGCGTCTCGCGCGAACGGACGATTCTCGCGGGCATCGCGCTGTCCACGCTGCTCGCGGCGGTCAACGACTACCTGCTCACGCGCGCGCCCGTCGAGATCGCGCGCAACGCCGACCAGTGGTTGCACGGGAGCCTCGCCGCGACCTCGATGGACGACGTCGCCCTCCTGCTCGGCGCCCTCGGCATCCTGAGCGTCGTCCTCGCCCTCGTGCACAGGGACCTCCGCGCGCTCGAGCTCGGCGAGGACACCGCGCGCTCCCTGGGCGTGCACACCGGGCGCGTGCGCCTGCTCCTGGTCGTGGTCGCGGCGCTGCTGACGGGAACGGCCACCGCGGTGTCGGGTCCCATCGGGTTCATCGCCCTCGCCGCGCCCCAGCTCGCCCGGCGGACGCTGGGCACCAGTGGCATCCCCCTGTTCGGTTCAGCGCTGACGGGCGCGGTGGTCCTCGTCATCGCCGACGTGGTGGCGCAGCGTGCGCTCGCCCCCCTGCAGATCCCGGTGGGTCTGCTGACCGGCGTCGTCGGCGGTGCCTACCTCTTCTGGATCGTCGCCCGCACGCGGCGATGAGCGCGAAGCCCCGGCGGCTCCCGGTAGGCTGGAGGCATCAGGGCCTGTAGCTCAGTTGGCAGAGCATCGGACTTTTAATCCGCGGGTCGAGGGTTCGAGCCCCTCCGGGCCCACCACCTCCCCCTCGAACACGACGACGTCCGCGGACATCCGGGCCTCGCCCTCGCCGACCCGGTCGCCTAACGGACGACGACCGCCGTCGGCGCCGACGTCTGCTGCGCCGAGGTGAAGCCGACCTTGCTCCCGGTGACGGTGACGGTGATCCGTTTGCCGACCTGCGTCGTGGCGACCTTCCACGTCTTGCCCGTCGCACCGGCGATATCGACACCGTTCGCTTTCCACCGGTAGGTCAGGGTGACCGGGCTGGGCGTCCACGTGCCCGGCGATGCGGTCAGGGTCGACCCGAGCTTCGCGGCGCCGCTGATGGTGGGGGTGACCGCGCCGAGCGTGCCGGCGGTGACGGGCGCCGTCGGCAGCGAGGTTGCGGCATCCGATCCGTCCAGGGCCGAGACCGTGACGGAGATGCGCTTGCCGACCGCCGCGCCCGGAACGGTGAACGAGGCGGACGTGGCGCCGGAGACCGCGACGCCGTCGGCTTGCCACTGATATGTCACCGGCACTGTGCGGCCGGAGACCGCAACCAGGGTCGAACCCGCCGTGGCGGTGCCCGTGATCGTCGGAACCGCCGGCGCCGGAGAGGACCGATACACCGCGACGTGTTCGACCGACATCGTGCCCCCCGAGGTCTTCGGCGCCGCCGCGCTGTCGCATCCGCAGACCCCGTTGGGCAGCCCCCCGCCGATGGCGAGGTTGAGGATGAGGAAGTAGTCGTTGGGGATGGCTGCGTCCCACGCGCTCTCGCCGACCTCCGCCTCCTCGACGACGTGTGTGCGGACGCCGTCGACGAAGAACTCCAGCCGTTCGGCCCCGGGCTCCGTGCGATCGATTAGCGCCGAGTACGTGTGGAACCCGGTCAGGCAGGACGCGCACTCCATGAGGCCGCTGGTGATGCCGAACGGCTCGTCGCAGGCACCCCCGTCGGGAAGGTCGCAGTGCAGCGTCTGGAGGAGCTGAGGTGTGCCGTTCACCGCCTCGAGCATGTCGAACTCTCCCGTGCGCGGCCAGTCGATCTGCGCGTTCGCGTCGCGGCCGAGAGCCCAGAAGGCCGCCCAATACCCGGTCGGATCGGCGACGGCGGGCAGTCGAACGGATGCCGTCATGAGCAGTCGTCCGCCCTCGGGCGCTGAGAACGACTTGTCGACGGTGACGATCCGCCCCGAGGTCCACGAGCCGGACGCATCGCGGAGAGCACGGATGCCGAGGGCGCCGGTCCCGTCGAGGAACACGTTCGCGGTGGACGCGGTGGTGCGGTCGACCGCGCCCGTCCCCCACGTCCCGATCTCGTGCTCCCACTGCGGACCGACCGCGGCGCCGGCGGGTCCGTCGAAGTCGTCGCGGAGCAACGTCGACCACCCCGTTGCGTCGGCGGGCGCAGATGCGATGACCGCCGTCGGTGCGGCGTCCACGGATTCCTCCGCAGCCACGGCCGCGCCCGGTGCGCCGGCAAGGGCCACGAGAGCGAGGAGGGCGAGCACGACGGCCGCGCGACGCGGCACCGGAAAACGACCGAGCATGACGAGTCCTGTCTCTTGAATACCGCACGAAAGAGATCACCGTTACTCACGGCCGTCGTTTCACACGACCCTTGAATGAATCTGAGCAGATGCTGATAAATCGCGCAAGAAGTGCCCTTTCTCTTGCTTTTCTTTTCTTGCGCTGATCTTGAGCTTCCCTCGCGTCCCCCCTCACCGCATCTCGTATTCGTCCGCATAGATTCGACGGTGTTCGGAGCGCACGGCGAACCGGACAGTCCGCGCGAGCGGCAGCGGGGGCTGCGAGATTTCCATCGGCGAGCCCATCCCGGCGCACGAGCGTGCGCGGGGCGACGAGAGGATCCCGATGACGACCACCACCCGGCGTGCCCACGAGCACGCGTCACCCGCTCTGCGCCGGGCGTCATGGGAGGCTGCGCCCGAGAACCTTCCGACTCGGCGCTCGCAGAGCTCGCGCCGCCGCACCTCCCCCTCGATCAGCGAACTCGATCGTCCGACGGCGCCGAGCCTGCGTCGCGCCCTCGCGTCCTCCGCGACCGGGCAGCGGCACGCCGAGGTCTCGGTCTTCGCGACGACCCCGACGAGGAAGCGGCACGGTGAGGGCTCCGTCTTCGCGACCACTCCGACCGCGGAGCGGCACACGGAGGTCTCGGTGTTCACGGGCTCCGCACTCGAGACCCCGCTTCCGACCGACGCGGAGGCGCCGGTCGCCACCCCCACGCGCCGTCGTCGCGCCGGTGCCCGCACCGGGAGCCTCGTCGCCGCCCTCCCCGCTCACAACGAGGAAGACGGCATCGCCGCCGCGATCCTGGGCCTGCAGAACCAGACGTCCCCGCCGGACCACATCGTCGTGATCGCCGACAACTGCACCGACCGCACGGTCGAGATCGCCCGCGCACACGGCGCCGAGGTGTTCGTCACGACCGACAACACCCACAAGAAGGCCGGAGCGCTCAACCAGTTCCTGGCCGAAACGCTCCCCCACCTGCGGGAAGACGACGTGGTCCTCGTCCAGGACGCCGACTCGGCGCTGGACCCGGACTTCCTCGAGATCGCCCGCAAGAACCTCCGCGGGCGCATCGGCGCCGTCGGCGGTGTCTTCCGCGGAAGCGAGGGCGGCGGCTTCGTCGGGCACCTCCAGCGCAACGAGTACGCGCGCTACGCCCGCGACGTGCGGCGCCTGCGCGGAAAATGTCTCGTCGTCACAGGAACCGCCGCCGTGCTGCAGGTCGGCCTGCTGCGCCGGATCGGAGAAGCTCGCCTGGCCGGCGAGCTGCCCGCGGGCGACGGCCGGGGCGGCGTGTACGACACCTCGGTGCTCACCGAGGACAACGAGCTCACCTTCGCCATCCGCCACCTCGGCTACGACGTGCTCAGCCCCGCCGGGTGCACCCTCGTGACAGAGGTCATGCCGACGTGGCGGCAGCTGTGGAACCAGCGCCTGCGGTGGAAGCGCGGGGCGGTCGAGAACTGCGTGCAGTACGGCCTGACGCGGGTCACGGCACCGTACTGGGGACGTCAGCTGCTCACGATGATCGGCTGCGTCATCACCTACGTCTACCTCGCCACGATCGTCTACGCGATCGGGTGGGGCAACTTCGCGGTCCAGCCGTTCTGGCTGGGCGTCACCGTCATCTTCATCGTCGAACGCATCGTCACCGTCCGCGACCGCGGATGGCGGCACATGGTCCTCGCCGGCCTGATGTACGAGCTCGTCATCGACCTTTTCCTACAGATCGTCCACACCAAGGCATACCTGGACGCGTTGACACGACGTCGACGCGACTGGTGAACGGAGAAACACCCATGTACAACAACATCGCCTCATCCACCGGAGCCGGCGTCGGCGCGGGAGCACTCGCCATGACCGGCTTCAACTCGGTCTGGCTCGGTCTCGCGGCCTTCGCCCTGATCGCCGCCGGTACCGCGGTCATGCGCATCCTCCCCCGCCGCACGCGCGAGTCCTGAACAAGCGACCCCACCCCTAGACGGCCGTCGGCGCTCACGCGCCGGCGGCCGTCGCCCCGTGGACTGCCGACGCCCGGCATCCACCGACTCTGAGAGCCGACGCGCGCCCACCCCCGTGTTCGGCGACGACCACCGTGTTGTTCGCAGCGGGCCTTGGTTCGCACCCGACTCCCACCATCCGAGACACGGACGACGTAAAGGACTCACGCACTACGGGTCCCTCGGGCGTCGGTGCGAGGATGTGGGCATGGCATTCGGGATGGCCCGGAACGTGCTGCGCCCCGCGGACTCCGCGCGCGCGGATCGCGTGACGTACGTCGAGCTGTTCTTCGACCTGGTCTTCGTCCTCGCGTTGACCCAGCTGTCCGCCTACCTCTCCGAGAACCACACGCCGCTGGGGGCCCTGGAGGTCGCCGTCATGATGTGCGCCTTGTGGTGGGCATGGGTGTCGACCACTTGGGTGACGAATTGGCTCGATCCCATGAAGCTGCCCGTCCGCGGGGCGGTGATCGCGCTGGCCTTCGTCGCCCTCGTGATGAGCGTCTCGATCGCCGAGGCCTTCGGCGATCGCGCGTGGGCATTCGCCATCGCGTACGTCATCCTTCAGGTGGGGCGCACGGGGTTCATCGTCTGGGCGACGATCCGCCACGACCGCGCGGTCGCCCGCGACTTCTCTCTCGTGCTCGGCTGGACGGTCGCCAGCAGCGCCCTGTGGATCGTCGGCGCACTGCTGCCCCTCACCTGGCAATTGCCGTTCTGGGCCGCGGCACTCGCTGTCGAACTGGCCGGAACGATCCTGGGGTTCCCCGTCCCGGGCCGAGGCAGAGTGATGCTGCAGTCCTGGGACCTGTCCGGCCCCCACATCGCCGAACGCACGGCGCTGTTCGTGCTCATCGCCCTGGGCGAGGGGTTGCTCGTCACGGGCTTCGCTTTCGTCGAGAAGGAGTCGTCGACGTCATCGATCGCCGCGATGGTGACGGCGTTCGTCGCCGCGGCGGCCACCTGGTGGATCTATTTCGACCATGGCGAGCGCGTCGGCGCCGAAGCGATCGAGGCGTCGGATGAGCCGGGCCGGCTCGCTCGCACCGCCTACACCTGGGTGCATCTTCTGATCATCGCGGGCATCGTGCTGATGAGCGTGGGCGACAAACAGATGCTCACGCATCCCGACCAGCGCGGTCTCGCGACCACGATCGTGATCGTCGGCGCGCCCGTCCTCTTCCTCACCGGCACCGTGGCGTTCCGTCGCGTCCTCGAGAGTCGCTGGTCGCGACCTCAGCTTCTCGGTCTTCTTGCTCTCGCCGTGCTCGCGGGTGCGGCATCCGTCGTCCCGGTCTTCGATGCGCTCAGGCTGTCGATCGCGTGCGCGATGCTCCTCGTGGGTGTCGCTGCAGGCGAGACCGTCGAGCGCGTCCGTCGCGGCCGTCGCGCCGGCGGATGACCGGTCACGCTGATGATCGATCTCGACCGAGCGTCAGCAGTCCATCCCCGAGTCGGGCTCAGCGAAGCTCGGTCCGCGTGATCGCCACTGACGGACTTCGCCGACGAACATTCTGGTTGCCGCGATCACACCGGCGGCCACGATGAGCACGAACGGCACGGCCGCGAAGGCGGACTGGGAGATGGTCGCATCCGACATCCACCTCGAGTCCGGCCATGGCTTGGCACTCCAGTTGCCGTCAGCCGCGGCGAGAGCATCAACGATCGATACCGGTATCAGGACCAGCAACGCCGCGAAGAGAACCGCGACGGCGAGCGTGTTCCAGGGGAAGCTTGCGAATCTGCCGACGCGCCCCGGTGGTGTCCTCCGACGTCGCCGGGTCTGTCCCGTCGTCATTCGTCGCCGAACGGGATCACTCGCGGTTCAGCCTCTCGCCCGGGAGGCCAGAGTTCGACGCGTGCCAGGGGATAGGGGGCGGTCGACATGATGGGCTCGAGCAGTTTCCACATCGCCTCGCGGTCATCGCCGAAGAAGTAGAGGGAGTACTCCGAGTCGCCCACCTCGTTGCCGTCCAGGTAGCCGAGGCCCGTCGACTCGATGGCGGTCATCGCGCGGTCCTCGAGAGGCCACATGACATCCAGCAGATTCTCGGGGCCGAACTCGTCCTGCAGGGCGAAGACGACGAGCACGGTTTCGACGGTGAAGTCAGCGTCGTCGGCGAGCAGGTCTTCGGAGATGCCCTCCCCGTCGACGACCGTCCAGGATCCCTGCTCGGGCATCGGATCCGGGGGCGGCAGGATGGCGCACCCGACGGCGAGCATCGTCAGCGCCAGGACGGGGGCGAGAGAGACGCCGCGCAGGACACGCGGGCGGGCGGCCCGTTCCGACATGATCACGCCCCCAGTATGCCGACCGGACGGCGCATTCCCATCCTCAGCCGAGCAGCGCCACACCGAACCCGGCGACCACCTCGCGCACCTCCCTCAGGTAGCGCTGAGCCTGCTCGGTCAGCGGGATCGCGCTGCGTCCGATCCAACCGATCTCGATCCGCTCGTCGACGTCGAGGGGGACGGCGACGATCTCGGGGTCGAGGTCGTCGCTGATGATTCCGGTCGAGATGGTGTAGCCGTCGAGGCCGATCATGAGGTTGAAGATCGTCGCGCGATCGGACACCCGGATCTCCTGCGCGCTCGACAGGGTCGAGAGGATCTCCTCGGCGAAGTAGAAGGAGTTGTTCGCGCCCTGGTCGAAGGTGAGCCGGGGCAGACCTGCGAGGTCGTCGAGGGTCGCCCGGGCTCGGGATGCCAGCGGGTTCCGCCGTGAGACGAAGATGTGCGGCGCGGCAACGAAGAGCGGGTGGAAGACCAGCCCCGAATCGCGCAGCAGCTTGTCGAGCACGTTGCGGTTGAAATCGTTGCGGAACAGGATGCCGAGCTCGCTACGGAGGGTCCGGACGTCTTCGATGATGTCGAACGTCCGCGTCTCCCGGAGCGAGAATTCGTACTCCGCGGCATCCGTCGCCTTCACCATGCGGACGAACGCGTCGACGACGAAGGAGTAGTGCTGTGCCGAGACGCCGAGAAGGCGCCGCGAGGGCGGGCGGCCGAGGTAACGCTGCTCGAGAAGCTCGGCCTGCTCGACCACTTGACGTGCGTATCCGAGGAACTCGACGCCGTCGACGGTGAGGGTCACGCCGCGGGCGGAGCGGGTCAGCAGATCGCGCCCCACCCGCGTCTCGAGGTCGCGCATCGCCGCCGACATCGTCGGCTGGGCGACGAACAGCAGATCGGCGGCTGCGCTGATCGACCCCTCGGCGGCGACCTCGATGAAGTACTGGAGCTGCTGCAGCGTGATGCCGCTCGTCCGCTTGGGCATAGGGAGAGGCTATAGCAGGGCATAGCGTCGCGGAATTACCCGATGCCCCCTCTCCCCCTGCACGATGAGGACACCGACTTCTCTCGAGACCCGCCCGGTCTCCCGCTCCCCCGGATTGGCATCCCCATGTCGAACGACATCACGTTCCGCATCACCACCACCCGCTTCGACGAGGACTACGCACCCGCCGAGGGATCGCGCGTCACGACGAACTTCGCCAACCTCGCCCGCGGAGACGGACGTCAGCAGAACCTGCGTAACGCCCTGTCGATGATCGACCGTCGCTGCAACGACCTCGCGTCCGGCGACGGTCCGGACTCCGGTCGCTACCGCGTCGAGCTCGACATCATCTCCGTTCAGCTGCAGTTCTCCGACGGCGCCGACGAGGAGTTCCCCGTCATCGAGGTGCTCGAGGTGCACATCCTCGACACGCTCACCGGCGAGCGCCACCAGGGCATCGTCGGCAACAACTTCTCGTCTTACCTGCGCGACTACGACTTCAGCATCGTGCTCCCCGCAGCCCAGGCCGCCGCGGGTGGTTTCTCGGTTCCCGACGATTTCGGCGACCTCCACGGCAAGCTGTTCTCGCACTTCCTCGACTCCGCGGCCTACCGCGAGCGGTTCCCGCTCCCGCCCGTCATCTGCATCAGCGTCTCGACGAGCCGCACCTATCACCGCACCGGCGTCGAGCACCCCGCCCTGGGGGTGGAGTACGCGCAGGATGCCACCTCGTCGCTGACCGACCAGTACTTCGGCAAGATGGGGCTGCAGGTGCGCTACTTCATGCCGCGCGGCAGCGTCGCACCCCTGGCGTTCTACTTCCGGGGGGATCTGCTGAGCGACTACACCGATCTGCAATTGATCGGCACGGTCAGCACCATGGAGACCTTCCAGAAGATCTACCGTCCCGAGATCTACAACGCCCGCGTCCCCGCGGGCGAGGTCTACCGCCCGAGCCTCGAGGCCGCGGACTTCGAGCCGACCGAGGTCACGTACGACCGCGTCGAACGGAGTCAACTCGCCGTCGTACAGGGCCGTTACGCCGAGGAGCACTTCGTGAAGCCGCACCGCGCGATCCTCGACCAGTGGGCCGCCGACTACGCTCTGGCCGCCCGATGACCCGCGAAGGAACGACCGCCGCGTCGACGCTCCTGCCCACCTCGACGGTCGGAAGCCTCCCCAAGCCCGCGTGGCTCGCCAAGCCCGAGGTGCTGTGGTCGCCATGGGAGCTCGAGGGCGACGTGCTCGTCGAGGGCAAGCACGACGCCCTGCGCTCCGCGGTGCAGGAGCAGGAGCGTCGCGGCCTCGACATCATCAGCGACGGCGAGCAGACCCGTCAGCACTTCGTCACGACCTTCATCGAGCACCTCGAGGGTGTCGACTTCGAACACCGCGAGACCGTCCGCATCCGCGACCGGTACGACGCGAGCGTGCCGACCGTCGTCGGCGAAGTGAGCCGCCGCGCGCCCGTGTTCGTGAAGGATGCCGCGTTCCTCCGCGCGCAGACCGATCGACCCATCAAGTGGGCGCTGCCCGGCCCCATGACGATGATCGACACGCTCGCCGACCGCCACTACCGCAGCCGTGAGAAGCTCGCGTGGGAGTTCGCCACCATCCTTAACCAGGAGGCGCGAGAGCTCGAGGCCGCCGGGGTCGACATCATCCAGTTCGACGAGCCCGCCTTCAACGTCTTCTTCGACGAGATGAAGGACTGGGGCGTCGCCGCCCTCGAGCGCGCTGCCGAGGGCCTGAACGCCCAGACGGCCGTGCACATCTGCTACGGGTACGGGATCAAGGCGAACACCGACTGGAAGGCCACGCTCGGGTCGGAGTGGCGTCAGTACGAGGAGTCGTTCCCCCTGCTGCAGCAGTCCACTCTCGACATCGTCTCGCTCGAGAGCCACCGCTCGAACGTGCCGATCGACCTGATCGAACTCATCCGCGGCAAGAAGATCATGCTCGGCGCCCTCGATGTCGCCAGCGAGCGCATCGAGACCCCCGAGGAGGTCGCCGAGACCCTGCGTCGCGCGTTGCGGTTCGTCGACGCCGACAAGCTCATCCCCAGCTCTAACTGCGGTATGGCGCCGCTGCCTCGCCAGGTCGCGTTCGACAAGATCAGCGCGCTCTCCGCGGGAGCGCGGCTGCTGCGCGAGGAGCTGGCCGGCGCGGCCTCCTGACCGGCGCCTCGATCGGAGCTCGCGAGGGATGCCACGGCATCCCGGGCCGTCTCCGCGTCCGCGGCCGCCAGGATGCCGAGGCGTCACGGCAGGCGTCACCCGCGGGCGAGCGAGAACGGGTCGGGCATGGCAGAGTCGAGGCAACCCGCCCGCGCCCTCCGAGGAGCACCATGCCCATCGACGCCGATGACCCCCGCCTGACCTCTCCGTTCGAGGCCGCCGCCACCCGCTACGACGACGTGCCGTTCCTGCGCGCGGGCTCCAGCGGCATCCCGCTCCCCCGCATCTCGCTCGGCCTCTGGCAGAACTTCGGCAGCGCGCGTCCACTCGACGTGCAGCGCGACATCCTGCGGCACGCCTTCGATCGGGGCGTCGTGCACATCGATCTCGCCAACAACTACGGTCCGCCGTACGGGGCGGCGGAGTCGACCTTCGGGACGGTGCTCGACAGCGACCTGCGCCGCTACCGCGACGAGCTGTTCCTCTCGACCAAGGCCGGGTACGACATGTGGCCCGGTCCCTACGGCGACGGCGGATCGCGCAAGTACCTCGTGCGCTCACTCGAACAGAGCCTGACGCGCATGCGCACCGACTACGTCGACGTGTTCTACTCGCACCGCGTCGACCCCGACACGCCGATCGAAGAGACCGTGCACGCCCTCGTCGACATCGTGCGCAGCGGCAAAGCCCTCTACGCCGGCATCTCGAACTACCCCGCCGACCTCACCCGTCGTGCGCACGAGCTGCTGGCCGCCGAAGGCGTGCGCCTGTTCATCCACCAGCCGCGGTACTCGCTGTTCGACCGCACCCCGGAAGCCGAGCTGTTCCCGACGCTGCGCGAGCTCGCCGTCGGCAGCGCCGTGTTCTCGCCGCTCGCGCAGGGCCTGCTCACCGCGAAGTACCTCGACGGGACGGTGCCCGCCGACTCCCGCGCCGCCGACAGCCGGTTCCTCGACGCCTCGGCGCTCACCGACGACTACCTCGAGCGCATCCGCGGCATCGACGGCGTCGCCCGTGAGGCCGGCCTCTCGATCCCGCAACTCGCCGTCGCCTGGGTGCTGCGCGACCCTGTCGTCACCACCGCGATCATCGGCGCCTCGCGCACGAGCCAGATCGACGACGCGGTCTCCGCCAGCTCCACGCCCCTGCCCGACGACGTCGTCGCCGCCCTCGAGCCGTTCGCGGCCGGGATGGGCGAGCGCATCGCCTGAGCCGGCGTCGCAGCACACCGGGCGGCGGGGCGCAAGCGTGCCGGCATCCGTCATCCGATCCTGTCTGCTGGAGTCTCCAGACGCGACAGAAGGAGGCGCCATGGGTGTCGGACGGTGGATCGGAACCGGAGCGGTAGGACTGGCCGGGGCGGTGCTGGCACGCACAGCGATCGGGCGTGCGGTCGCCGCGGGTACCGTCGCATACCGGGTGTGGAACGACCCGAAGGTGCAGAAGGTGCGGCGCCGGGTGGTGGCCAAGCTCGCCAAGCAGCGTCGCGCGCGCTGATCGGACGGCGTTCCCCTCGCGTTCAGCGCGGTCCTCGGTGCGAGGCAGCAGGGACGCGAGGGGACGTGGATGCCGTGATCGTTGAGCACGGATCCGCATCGGTGCGGCGGTGGTCGGTGTCACTCCCCGGGTATGAACGCGCGGTCCGACGGAACCGGCGTGCCGGACGCCCGGCCCCTCGTGTCGGGGCGTCAGGGCGCGCGGACCGTCACGTCGCGGTGGACAGGCAGCGGCGACAGGGGTTTCGTCACCCCGAAGGCGAAGGTCGTGTCGATCGACGACAGTGAGGGAATCGCTCGGAGGTGCTCGCGCAGCAGACGCTCGTACTCGTCGAAGCTGGGGGTCACGACGCGGACGAGGTAGTCCCAATCGCCGGCGAGCAGGTGCGCCTCGACGATCCACGGGATGGCGCGCAACCGTTCTTCCACCGCGTCCACGGTCGAGCCCTCGTGCGAGGCCAGACGCAGTCGCACGAAGGCCGTGATCTCGAGGTCGACGGCCTTGGGCGAGACCACCGCGCGGTATCCGGAGATCACGCCCGTGTCCTCGAGACGGCGGACGCGGCGCAGGCACGGCGAGGGCGAGAGCCCGACGCGATCGGCCAACTCCTGATTCGTGAGCCGTCCGTCGCGTTGCAGCTCGGCGAGGATGAGTCGGTCGATCACGTCCAAGCCGGTCATTCAGCAGATTCTGCCAACGAAGGCCCCTCCCACGCAATATCCGCAATCGCCTGCCGCGCCATCCTTCCTACGCTCGCAGGGTGACGACGTTCGCCCTCCCTCGCCCCACCGCGGTGCCGCGCCGAACGATCGTCGGCGTCGTCGCCGTCGCCGCCGTCGTCTGCCTGTGGTCGTCGTTCGCGCTGTCCACGCGCGCGCTCGAGACGACCGGAATGACCATGGGAGATGCCGCGATCATGCGTTTCGGGGTGCCGGCCATCGCCCTCGCCCCCTGGATCCCCCGGACCCTACGGCGCCTGCGGGGCGAGCGCGTCCGCGTGATCGCTCTCGTGCTGCTCGCAGGACTCCCCCATTTCCTGCTGTTCGCCTGGGGGGCGCACCTGACCTCGGCGGCGCTGACCGGACTGCTCGTGCCCGGTACCGTGCCCCTGTTCGTGACGCTGCTGCTCTTCCTCGCCTTTCGTTCGTCGGTCTCCCGCCGCCGCCTGATCGCCCTCGGAGCCATCGTCGTCGGGATCGCCGTGAGCGCCACCCTCACCGGCGGCCCCGCCGGTCCGGACGGAATAGCCGTCCTGATGGCGGCGGGCTTCGTCTGGGCGGCCTACACGATCGGGCTGTCGCGCACGCGACTCGACCCGCTGGGGGTCATCGCCCTCGTCTCGCTCACCTCGTTCATCGCGGCGCTCGTGCTCACCGCGGCCGGAGCATTGCCGTCGCAGCTCTTCAGCGGAACCGTCGACGTGCCCGCGTGGGGGGCCTACGCCCTCGTGCAGGGCGTGGGCACCGGCATGCTGTCCACCGCCTGCTACGTCGTAGCCGTGAAGAACCTCGGCAGCAGCATCACCGCCGCAGCCGGCGCCCTCAGCCCCGTGCTCACCGCGCTGGTCGCCGTCCCCCTCCTCGGCGAGCCGCTCACGGCCGGACTCGGCATCGCGCTCGTGCTGATCGTGTCGGGGGTCGTGGCTTTCGCGCTCGCCCCGGCCCACGCGGCGCGGACCTCGGCCGGCCCGCGGCGCTGACCTCGTCCGCCGACCCCCGGCGCCGACCTCGCCCGCCGACCCTGGCGCCGACCCCGCCCCGCCGACGACAGCGCGAGGGTGCGAACACGGGCCTCGGGCGTGGCATCCGATCCCCCTTCCGCTCCGAACAAGATACGAGGCGGGGTCGCGCGTGCGTGGCACCCGGAAACGAGGATGCAATGACCACTCAGACCGCGGCCCACACCGACGATGCGACCGGGGTGCGCCGCCCGCACGCGTGGATCTGGGCGGCCCTCGCCGGCATCGCGTCGGCCGCCGTCCTTCTCGCTGTCGCGGAACTGTTCGCCGCCCTCGTCGCCCGCTCGGCCAGCCCCGTGCTGGCGGTCGGTTCGTTCATCGTCGACATCGTGCCGCGCCCGCTGAAGGAGCTCGCGATCACCCTGTTCGGCGAGACCGACAAGATCGCCCTCCTCGCGGGCGTCGGCGTGGGTGCGGCCGTCGCCGCAGCCGTGGCCGGAATCTTGCAGTACCGGTTCCGTCCGGTCGGCGCGGTGCTCATCGGCATCGGCGGAGCGTTGGCCACGGCCGCGATCATCACCCGCACCGGAGCCGGAGCCCTCGCGTGGCTGCCCCCGGTCCTCGGAACGATCGCCGGGATCTTCGTCCTCGTCTTCGCCGTCGCGCGCCTGAAGCGGTGGGTCGACGCGGCCCGCGACGACGACTCCCGCATCGCCGGCACGAACCGCCGACAGTTCCTGCTCTTCACCGGCATCTCGACGATCGGTGCCGTGCTCGTCGGCGTGGGCTCGCGCATCCTCAACGCCACCACCTCGTCGGTGGCTGCGGCGCGAGACGCGCTGCGGCTCCCCGCGGCGCGCACCACCGTCACGGTGCCCGACGGGGCGAACTGGGAGATCGACGGCCTCACTCCGATCATCACGCCCAACGACGACTTCTACCGCGTCGACACCGCCCTGACCGTGCCGAACGTCGACCCGACCACGTGGAGCCTGTCGATCGACGGCATGGTCGACAACCCGATCGAGCTGAGCTTCGACCAACTGGTGGGAATGGGACTCGACGAGTACGGCGTGACCCTCACCTGCGTCTCGAACGAGGTCGGCGGCGGTCTCGTCGGCAACGCCATCTGGACCGGTGTCCCCATCCGTGACGTGCTGCGTATGGCGGGCGTGCAAGCCGACGCCGACATGGTGCTGTCGGAGAGCGTCGACGGGTATACGGCATCCACTCCCCTGTCGTCACTGACCGACGACAACCTGGATGCCATCTTCGCCGTCGCGATGAACGGCGACCCGCTGCCGTTCGACCACGGGTTCCCCGTGCGCATGGTGGTCCCGGGGCTCTACGGCTACGTGTCGGCGACGAAGTGGGTCACCAAGCTCACCGTGACGCGATTCGACCGCGACGAGGCGTACTGGACCCCCCGCGGGTACTCCGCCGAGGCTCCCATCAAGATGTCCTCGCGCGTGGACACCCCCAAGATCGGTGCCCCGGTCACCGCCGGAGCGATCGTCATCGCCGGCATGGCCTGGGCGCAGCCCGTGGGCGTCGCGAAGGTCGAGGTCAGCATCGACGACGGCGACTGGCAGGAGACGCAGCTGTCGACACCCATCAACGACCAGTCGTGGGTGCAGTGGAAGCTGGACTGGAACGCCGAGCCCGGGTCGCACTACATCGCGGTGCGCGCGACCGACAAGCAGGGCAACCTGCAGATCCAGGATCAGGCTCCCATCGCCCCCGACGGTTCGAGCGGCTGGCAGCGCACCTTGGTCACCGTCTCGTCGTAACGGGGCGGACGCGCACCGGTGGCGCGGTGTCAATCGCTGTCGGACGACCGGTCGGCTCGGGCATGATCGCTGTATGCCTCCCGAACGTTCGCCCCTCCCTCGCCGAGCGCGGGTATGAGCGTCGTCCCCGGCGGGCAGCCGCCGGGAGAACTCTCCGGCCGCGCCCCGCACGCCCTGGCGAGCATCCGCCGATCGATACCGCGTGACTGGGACGAACAGGTCGACCTGTTCGCCATCGTCAAGCTCGACAGCGGTGGCTTCGTGCGCGGATGGAACCTGGGCGCCGAGCGGATCAAGGGCTACACCGAAGACGAGATCATCGGATGCCATTTCTCGCAGTTCTACCGCGAGGACGCCCGTCGCCGCGGCGTACCCGATCACCTGCTCGCCGCCGCTCAGCGCGACGGTCACGTCGAGGACACGGGGTGGCGGGTCCGCAACGACGGCAGCGAGTTCTGGGCGCGCGTGACCATCTCGGCGATCCGCAACGACCAGGGTCAGGTGCTCGGGTTCGTGAAGATCGTGCGCGACCTGACGAGCGAGAAGCAGGCGTCGGACGACCGCGCCGCCGCACGGCGTGCCGTGGCTCGTGATCTGCTCTCCCCCGCGACGGCGCTGCACGAACTCCTCGCGCTCCTCGGCGACGAGCTCGGTCCCGACCATCGCGTGCTGCGGCTCGCGGCGGAGGCGACCGACCGCATCCTCGTGGTGACGGAGACGCTCGGGGGCGTCGCGGACACGCCCGCTCGGCGGGGCCGGCGGAGCGAGACCTTCGACGCGGTCGCGCGCGACGCGGTCACGCTCGTGCTCCCCGGTGACACGCACGGCCGCGTCGTGTTCGGACAGATGGATGCCGTGCCCGTCTGCGCCGACGGGAGAGGACTGCGCAACGCGGTCGCGCACGTGCTCGAGAACGCCGCCAAGTACTCCGACGACGTCATCGACGTCGATGCGTACGAGACCGACGAGGGTGCCGCCGTCCGCGTGCACGATCGTGGGCGCGGCATCCGCGCCGATGATCTGGTCGCCATCATGCAGGACGGCAACCGCGGACGCACGGGCGATGCGCAAGACGGTGCCGACGAAGGTGGTCTGACGAAGGCACGGCGCATCGCCGGCGAGCACGGCGGCATGCTGCGCATCACCAGCGTCCCGGGCGAGGGGACGACCGTGACGATCACGGTTCCCCGCTCCGACGACTCGCTGTCGTGCTGACCCGGTTTCAGTCCTCGGAGACGGCCAGTTCCGCTCCTGCCGCGGCGATCTCGGTCAATGCGGCGTCGCTCGAGACGGGATGCACGCCCGCGACGAGGTCGGTGAGCACGCGCACGCGGCGCCCGGCCGCCAAGGCGTCGAGAGCGGACGCCCGCACGCAGTAGTCGGTGGCGATGCCGACGACGTCGATGTCGCGGATGCCGTGGGCGTCGAGGATCTCCGCCGCGGTCTCGCCGCCGTCGGAGACGCCCTCGAAGAGGGAGTACGCGGGCTTTCCCTGCCCCTTCTTGAGGTGGTGGGTGACGCGCGAGGTGTCGAACACGTCGTCGTAGGCGGCGCCGTACGTGCCGCCGACGCAGTGCACCGGCCACGTGTCGACGAAATCGGGCTCGGACGAGAAGTGCCCGCCGTTGTCGTCGTCGCCGTTGTGCCAGTCGCGCGAGGCGACGACGAGCGCGTAATCGTCGGCATGGGCCCCGAGGTAGCGCGAGATCCGCTCGGCGACCGCGTCACCGCCCTCGACTCCGAGGGCACCGCGCTCGGTGAAGTCGTTCTGCACGTCGACGATGAACAGGGCACGGGTCATGCGTCGAGCCTACGCGCGCGTCGTCCGCCCGCGCCCCGGATCGAGACGTCGGGGTCGATCGCGTCGGCATCCGTCCGGCCCCGCTTCGAGGGCCACCAGGTGACACCTGACGCGTGGATCCTCAGCCGCGGACGAAGAGCATCACGACGGAGACGACGAAAGCCACGACCCCCAGCGCCAGCACCCCCACCGCCAGCAACGACACGAACCGCACCAGCGGCGAGGAGCGCGTCAGGCGCATGCGGTGCTCGCTCCCCCGCCGATAGAAGATGTCGATCATGTCGGCCGACCCCACCTTGGCGTCGTCGTGCGCTGACAGCGCCGCCTCGTTCACGCCGCCGTCATGGTCGAACCACCGAACGACCCGCCCCTCGTCGACACGCTCCACCACGGCCCGGGCGGGCATCCACGTGCCGTCGGCGAGCAGGAGGAACACCGCGGCGAGGGCGAGCAGCAGACCCGCGCCCAGGCCCACCCACGTGAAGATCTCGATGAGGGCGTCGATCGCATTCGACACGGGCACTCCAGCGGGTAGCGGACGGGCACGACCGTCGTGGGGGTGGGTCTGCCAGCTTATCGGTCGGGTTCGCCGGCCCCGCGGCCTCTCGGCACCGGGATGGTGTCGCGGAGGCTCGAACCGACCGGATGACTTCCGCTCCGGCGAGCGCACGCGCACCGCTCAGGCGGGCGTCGCGATCCCGGCAGACGGGAAAAGGCCCCCACCCGGTGGAAGCGGGTGAGGGCCTTCGGAGCCGCCTAAGGGAATCGAACCCTTGACCTATTCATTACGAGTGAATCGCTCTGCCGTCTGAGCTAAGGCGGCACGTGCGCGCTGTCGCGTGCACGATCATCGAGTTTACATGCTTCAGCGCACTCGGACGCACACAGCCGATGGAGCGGTCAGTAGTCGCCGCTCGCGGTCCTGTCGGCGAGGATGTCGCGGCTGGACGACAGGCCCAGGCGCGTCGCTCCCGCGGCGATCATCTGCTCGGCGGCGTCCCGCGTGCGTACACCGCCCGAGGCCTTGACCTCGGCCCGATCACCGACCGTGCGCTTCATCAGCTCGACCGCGTGAACGCTGGCGCCGCCGGCCGGGTGGAACCCCGTGGAGGTCTTGACGAAGTCGGCTCCTGCGGCCACCGCCGCCTCGCACACGGCCACGATGGCTTCGTCGCTCAGAGCCGCCGACTCGATGATGACCTTGAGCACCGTGGGCGCCGGGACGGCGTCGCGCACCGCGCGGATCTCGGCCTCGACGGTGTCGTAGCGCCCCTCGACGGCGGCGCCCACGTCGATCACCATGTCGATCTCGTCAGCGCCCTGAGCGACCGACAGCGCCGCCTCGGCCGCCTTGATCTCGGCATGGTGCTTGCCGCTGGGGAAACCGCAGACGACGGCGAGCTTCACCCCCTCGGGCACCTCCACCGGCAGGAACGACGGCGAGATGCAGACGCTGTAGGTACCCAGCGCGGCGCCCTCGGCGATGAGTCGTTCGACGTCGGCACGGGTGGCCTCGGGCTTGAGCAGGGTGTGGTCGATGTACGTCGCCAGGTCGGCGGTGGGCGCGGTCATAGGGTTCTCCTCGGGGTGTGACGAACCAAGCGTAGGCGAGGTCGTCATTCGCAGCGCAGTCCCGCCTCGGGCACGGTGCCGTCGACGAGGTAGTCGTCCACGGCGCCGTTCACACAGGCGTTTCCCTTGTTGTAGGCGAGGTGGCCTTCGCCGACGTAGGTCACGAGCACGCCCTGCGAGAGCTGATCGGCGAGCGCCTGCGCCTCGGTATAGGGCGTGGCCGGGTCACCGGTGGTGCCGAGCACGACGATGGGCGGCGAGCCGGGCGCGGTGATCTCGGCGCGCGTCCCCGTCGGGGGCGCGGGCCACGCGGCGCACGGGTCGGGACCCACCCAGTAGGGCGCCACGACAGGCGCCTTCTGTTCGAGCTCCGCCTCGAGCGCCTCGTCGTCGGTGTCGGCCTCGTCGGGATAGTCGACGCAGTTGTACGCCCTCAGCGCCTCGAGGGTGTTGCTCGAGTACTGCCCGTTCTCGCGTCCGTTGTAGAAGTCGGCCAGCTGGAAGGCGACCGACGCGTCACCGTTCTGCACGTCGGTGAGGGCGGTGCGCAGATACGGCCAGCTCTGATCGCTGTACAGAGCGGCGAGGACGGCCGTCACGAGGGTGTCCGCGCCGAGGCTGCGGCCGTCGCCGTTGGTCAGCGGACGCGCGTCGACCCGCTCCAGCAGCGCGCTCAGGTCGCTCATCGCGTCATCGACGGAGCCCGCGAACGGGCAGTCCGAACGCGTCAGGCAGTCGGCCATGAAGGCGCGCAGTGCGTTCTCGAAGCCCACGGCCTGAGCGATGCCGCTCGCACTGCCGGGGAGGCTCGGATCGATGCCGCCATCGAGCACCATCCGCCCGACGCGTTCGGGGAACAGGCCGGCATAGGTGGCTCCGAGGAGCGAACCGTACGAGAAGCCGAGGTAGGAGAGCTTCGCGTCACCCAGGACCGCGCGCAGCAGATCCATGTCGCGCGCGGCGTTCTCGGTCGAGATGTAGGGCAGGATGCCATCACTCCCCGCCTCGCACGCTCGGGCGAAATCTGCTTGACGCTGCTCGAGCGCGGCGTCGCGCTCGTCGCTCCCCCGCTTCCCCGGCGGGACGTCGTACAGGAAGGCGTCCATATCGGCCGCGTCGTAACAGGTCACGGCCGACGACTGCCCGACCCCCCTCGGGTCGAACCCGATCACGTCGTACGAGGCGGTGAGGGTCTCGTCGGCCACCAGCGACAGCGAGTCGCGCACGGTGTCGACTCCGCTCACGCCCGGTCCCCCGGGATTGGTGAGCAACGACCCCAGCGGCTGACCCGATGTCGCACGATGGCGGATCACGGCCAGCTGCAGGTCACCGGCAGACGGATCCGCGTAGTCGCGGGGGGCGGTGACCGTCGTGCAGTCGAAGCCGACGCTGCCGCAGTCGCTCCACGTCAGCGTCTGGCCGTAGTACGGCAGGAGGGACGCCTCGATGCCGTCGGTCTGCGGCGCGAGCGAGCGCTCCGTGTCGGGCGCCATCGGCGGGATCTGAGCGTAGAGACACCCGCTCAGCACGAGGGCGAGACCCGCCATCCCCGCGATGACGGCGGTCACGCGACGGCGCAGGCTCACGGTGCCGAACCGTTCGCCACGGTGATCATGAGGCTCTCCAGCGCCAGCGGCGGGGCGGCGTTCTGTTCGAGGTTGCGGCGCGTGACCGTGATGCGATCGAGCACACCGAGGGTGCGGGCGGGCGTCCACTCCGCGGCGAGGGAGCGCAGGGCGTCGATCCGCTCGCTGTTGACGAGATCCCCCTCACGGCCGTACTGGATCATCACGACATCGCGGAACAGCGACTGCAGATCGGTGAGCACCCGGTCGATACCGTCGCGGAGGCTGCGGGTGGCCCGGCGCTTCTGGTCGTCTTCGAGGGCGTTGACCTGCCCGCGCACCGAGGGCGGCACGGCGGCGCCCTCGGCGACGCCGAGCATGCGCAGCAGCGACCGGCGCTCTTCTTCGTCGCGGGTGGCGGTGAGGGCCTTGGCGTCCTCGGTGGCCAGGCGCACCATGCGACCCGCGACGTCGACGGCGTCGCCGATGCCCCGCACCGCGAGGACGGCGGAGAGTGTTTCGGCGCGGCGTGCCCGTGCGTCGTCGTCGGTCGCGAGACGCTGGGCCATACCGATGTGGCGCTGCGCGTGGCGAGCCGACTCCTCGGCGATCTCGGCGGAGACACCGGTGCGCTCGACGATGAGCGCTGCGACGTCGGCGACCGACGGTTCGCGGAGGCGGAGTACCCGCACCCGTGAACGGATGGTGGGCAGCAGATCGGCGTCGCTCGGCGCGCAGAGCACCCAGACGGTCTTTTCGGGCGGTTCCTCGAGAGCCTTCAGAAGCACGTTGGACGTGCGCTCCGACATGCGATCGGCGTCTTCGACCACGATCACGCGGTGCCTGCCGAGAGACGGCGCGAACGACGCACGTTCGACGAGGCGACGGGCCTCGTCGATCCGGATCACGACCTGTTCCGTGCGCAATGCCGTCAGATCGGGGTGCGTGCGCGCGAGCACCTGACGTTGGCCGCGCTCATCGCCCGGGTCGGCGATCAGCGCGGCGGCGAACGCATAGGCGAGGGTGGAGCGCCCCGACCCGGGCGGGCCGGTGATGAGCCAGGCGTGCGCGAGGGAGGAGGGGGTGGATGCCGCCGCGCGCAGCGATGCGACCGCCTCGTCTTGCCCCCACACGGCGTCCCACGGGAAGGGCGCCGGGCCGACGGCCTGCGGGGACGGATCGAGGGCGACGGACATGGGCTCCAGCCTAACCGCGGGGTCGGACACCGCCGCTGGCGTTCGGCTGTGCAAAACCTCGGCGGTGTGGGCGGGGAGCACCGAGTGCGCCGCGAGCCAGGGACGATGGATGCCGTTGCGGATCGTCCGACGTCTGCGCCGCGCCCGCGTCAGACCTCGACGCGTCGCCCGCAGCGGCATCCCGCACCGCCGCCTGCGCGGCTCAGTCCAGACGCTCCGCGACCGCCGCGCGCACGAGGGCGGCGAGGTCGCCGGGGGCCGCTTCCGCGTCGAGCACGAGGAAACGCCGGGGTTCGGCGTCGGCGAGGGCGAGGAAACCGGCGCGCACGCGCGCGTGGAAGTCCTCCTTCTCCGCCTCCAGTCGGTCGAAGGGTTTGTCGTCGGCGTCGAGACGGCGGCGCGCAGCGGCGGGGTCGAGGTCGAGGAGCACGGTCAGGTCGGGGAGCAGTCCGTCGGTCGCCCACAGCGACAGCGCGCGAACGTCGTCGGCGTCGAGGACCCGGCCGGCGCCCTGGTAGGCGACGGACGAGTCGAGGTAGCGGTCCTGGATGACGACGTCGCCACGTGCCACGGCCGGACGCACGTGCGTGGCGATGTGATGCGCGCGATCGGCGGCGTAGAGCAGTGCCTCGGCGCGGGCGTCGATGTGGCCGCGGTGATGCAGGACGATGTCACGAATACGCACACCGACGTCGGTTCCACCCGGCTCGCGGGTGCGCACGACCCGCCGACCCCGCTCCTCGAGCCAGCGCTCGAGAAGCGACGCCTGCGTGGTCTTTCCCGCGCCGTCCCCGCCCTCGAAGGTGATGAACAGCCCGGGCCCCCCGGCCGCCGCGGCCCGGGGGGCGTGCAGCGGCCGGGTGAGGTCGTCGGTCACGACGTCTTCGCCGGCGCCTTGCGCGGGGTCGTGGTGCCCGTCGTCGACGTCGCTGCGGCCGTGGTCGCGGCAGCCTTGGTCGCGGGCGTCTTCGTCGCCGGGGCCTTCGCCGCGGTCGTCCGCGTCGCGGTCGACTTCGTCGCCGTCGCCCGAGTCGCCGTCGTCTTCGCTCCCGCGGTCTTCGTCGCCGCGGTCTTGGTGGCCGCCGTCTTCGTCGCCGCGGTCTTCGTCGCCGCGGTCTTCGTCGCCGCGGTCTTCGTCGCCGCGGTCTTGCGGGCCGGGGCCGCCTTCTTGGGAGCCGGTCCCTTCGCCCGCTTGTCGGCGATGAGTTCGATCGCGCGCTCGAAGGTGATCTCCAATGCGTTCTCGCCGCGGGGAACTGTTGCGTTGGTCTCGCCGTCGGTGACGTACGGACCGAACCGGCCGTCCTTGAGCTTGATCGGCTTGCCGCTGACGGGATCCGCGTCGAACTCCTTCAGCGCGCTCGAAGCCCGGCGCGCGCCGTACTTGGGCTCCGCGTACTTGGCGAGCGCCTGTTCGAGGGTGATGTCGAAGATCTGCTTCTCGTCGTCGAGTGAGCGGGAATCGGTCCCCTTCTTCAGGTAGGGACCGAAGCGGCCGTTCTGCGCGGTGATCTCGGCACCGGTCTCGGGGTCGGTGCCCACGACGCGCGGGAGCGAGAGCAGCTGCAGTGCGGTGTCGAGATCGACGGTGTCGACCGACATCGACCGGAACAGCGACGCGGTGCGCGGCTTGGGAGCCGCTTCCTTCTTCGCTCCCCGCTTCTTGGGCTGTTCGACGACCTCGCCCGTGGCCTGGTCGACCTCGTCGGGCTCCTCGGCATCCACTTCCTGCACGTAGGGGCCGAAGCGGCCGTCTTTGACGACGACGAGCTTGCCGTTCTCGGGGTTCTCCCCCAGCACCCGGTCACCCGCGACGGGGGCGTCGATGAGTTCCTGCGCCTTGGCGGGAGTGAGTTCGTCGGGCGCGAGATCCTCGGGGATGTTGACGATCCGCGGCTTCGCCTCGGCATCGGCTGCTGGATCGGTGATCTCCAGGTACGGTCCGTACTTGCCGAAGCGCAGGGTGGCGGTGTCGGTGATCCGCGTCGAGTTCAGCTCGCGCGCGTCGATCTCACCGAGATTGTCCACGATGTGGCGCAGGCCCACCTGCTTGTCCGACCCGAAGTAGAACGACTTCAGCCACTCGGTGCGTCGTTGCTCGCCGCGCGCGATGGCGTCGAGATCGTCTTCGAGGGCGGCAGTGAAGTCGTAGTCGACCAGGTCGGCGAAGTGCTCCTCGAGCAGTCGCACCACGCTGAACGCGAGCCAACTGGGAACGAGGGCCTGACCGCGCTTGGTGACGTACCCGCGGTCGAGGATCACGCCGATGATGCTGGCGAAGGTCGACGGGCGACCGATCCCCTTCTCTTCGAGCGCCTTGACCAGGCTCGCTTCGGTATAGCGGGGCTTCGGCGAGGTGCTGTGCCCCTTGGGCTCCACGTCGCTGACCGCGAGTTCGTCGCCCACCGCGACAGCCGGGAGCGACTGGTCGGCGTCGTCATCGTTGCGCTTCTCGTCGGCGCCCTCTTCGTACGCTTCGAGGAATCCCTTGAAGGTGTAGACGGTTCCGGATGCCGTGAACTCGGCGACCTTGGCCCCGGCATCCACCGTGAGGGTGACCGTGGTCGTCTCGTACTTGGCATCCGCCATCTGACTGGCGACGGTGCGCTTCCAGATGAGGTCGTAGAGCTTCTGCTCGTCGCGGTCGAGCGACGAGGCGAGCGATGCCGGCGTGCGGAAGGTCTCGCCCGACGGACGGATGGCCTCGTGCGCCTCCTGCGCGTTCTTCGACTTGCTCTTGTAGACGCGGGGGTTCGCCGGCACCGCTTTGTCGCCGTAGAGGGCGACGGCCTGCGCGCGCGCAGCCGAAACGGCCTGACCCGACAGGGCGACCGAGTCGGTACGCATGTAGGTGATGAAGCCCTTCTCGTAGAGCCGCTGAGCGACGCCCATGGCGTGCTTGGCGCTCATGGAGAGCTTGCGACCCGCCTCCTGCTGAAGGGTGGAGGTGGTGAAGGGGGCGCGCGGGCTGCGCGTGCCCGGCTTCGCCTCGACCTTGGCGACGGTGGCACGCCCGGCCTCGGTGATGGCATCGGCCAAGGCGCGGGCCTCGGTCTCGTCGAGGACGACGACGGCCTTCTTGAGCTGGCCGAGGTCGTCGTAGTCGCCGCCGCGCGCGATGGGGGCGCCGTCGAGGCGGTTGAGTCGCGTGGTGAACGACGAGCCCGATCGGGAGGCGAGCGCCTCGACGTCCCAGTACGAAGCCGAGACGAACGCCATGCGCTCGCGCTCGCGCTCCACGACCATGCGTGTCGCCGCCGACTGGACGCGGCCGGCACTCAGCGCCGTACCCTCACGTCCGGAACCGACCTTGCGCCATAGCACCGGGGAGACGTCCCAGCCGTAGAGCCGGTCGAGCACGCGACGCGTCTCCTGGGCATCGACGAGGGAGACGTCGAGCTCGCGTGTGTGCTCGGCGGCGTCCTGGATGGCGTCCTTGGTGATCTCGTGGAAGATCATGCGACGGACGGGGACCTTGGGCTTGAGTACTTCCAAGAGGTGCCACGCGATGGCCTCGCCCTCGCGATCACCATCAGTGGCGAGCAGGACTTCGTCGGCACCCTTGAGCGCGCGCTTCAACTCGGCGACCGTCTTGGTCTTGCGGTCGTTCACGACGTAGAAGGGGTCGAAGTCGTTCTCGACATCGATGGAGTACTTGCCGTACGCCGCCTTCTTGTCGGCCGGGATCTCTTTCTTCGACGCCAGGTCGCGGATGTGACCGACCGAGCTGAGCACCTCGTAGTCGTCGCCGAGGTATCCCTGGATCGACTTCATCTTCGTCGGGGACTCGACGATGACGAGTTTCTTGCCGTTTGCCACTGGGGTCCTTTCGTCGATGCACACCATACACACGCCTCCCTGTTCGGGTTCCGGGAGGTCTCACGGGGCGGACGGTTCGGGAGGTCCGGCCCGGGAGCGCGCATCGAATGGAATTCCACCGTACGCCCCACCGACGGAGATGGTGGCGATGAGACCCTCCAGATCGCACTGGGTCAGGCGGACCTCGTTCGCCGCGGCGATCCGGCCGGCCTGCTCGCACGGCTCGCCCGGCACGGCTCCGCTCACGGCGTCTGCCGCCGCGAGCGCGGCCGCGTCGGCGACACCGGCCACCCGCTGCGCTTCGATCGCCGCGGCGCCCGCGATCCCGAGCGACACGGTCACGGCCACCAACGTCGCCACAACGCCGACGATCGAGACGCTGCCCGCCATCAACGGCCTCCGTCGAGCGCGCACGCTCGGGCCGTGACGGCGGGCAGCGGCGGTCCCACCGCAACCGGCGCCGCCGCCGCCACGCACACCAGCCCGTCGTGACGGTCGACGGACGCCGTTCCGCCCGTCGCGGCGATTCCCGCGAGGGCCTCGGCGTCACCCCGGCCGAGCAGCCGCGCGGCCTCCGTCGCGGCGTGTTGCAGACGTACCGTCGCCGCCGCCGATCCGAGGACGCCGACGCCGAGCGCGAGGACGATGATCACCGCCGGCAGGGCCACCGCGAACTCGGCGGTGACGGCTCCCCGGTCATCGAGCTGTCGACGCGTCATTGCACGGTGAGCGCGCGCCGGACCAGATCGGTCAGGATGCCGCGGACCTCGTCGCTGCGCATGATGACGACCAGCAGGCCCGCGAAGGCGACGGCCGCCATCGTCCGACCCCTCGCGCCTACTGGCGCTTCCGCCGGTGCTCCCGCCGTTCTCCTGGTCCGTCACGACCCAGAAAGCCGCCGCCTAAAGCGGGCTCCCAAGCTCCCGGCGGCGAACGTTCGCCGGGTCACCCAGGGCCGAAGCTCACCCAGGACGAGAGTCCGACCGGGGCGAGGCCCGCCCAGATTAAGGAAAAGACAATGACCGTGAACACCGACCCGTTCGTTCGGGCCTTCCTGACGTTCCGCTCCTCCCTCCTGGTGGCCGTGGACTACCAGAACCCGAACTACACGAACAGCGCCATCCACCGCGAGCGGCTCGCGCAGCTGGAAAAGGCCCGCGAGTCGCTGCTCGCCCAGATCCCGGCGGAGTCGAAGACCGACCCCAACGTCGGCATCGCGGAGGTGCTGGGCAAGCTGGCCCCGAAGAACGCCGACGACGTGGCGCTCCAGCGGATGGAGTGGGAGAAGGTGTCGAGCCTGATCCGCGCGGGCCGTTCCCTGGAGGCGCTGATCCTGTCGGCACAGCCGCTCCGTCTCGCGGCGATCGCGAACTGGATCAAGGTGTCGGACGAGGCGCTGACATCCGGCGACTCGGAGGGCGTGGCCGAGGAGGTGCGGGCGCTCGTCTACTCCCGCCTGGTCGACCTCGGGGTGCCCGAGGCCATCGCCGCCCGTGACGTCGTGGAGGACGCGAATGTCGTGTCCGCGTGGCGTGACGTGCTGCTCGGCGCGGTGGAGGGTGCGGCTTCCGTGGGCGCGCTCGGTCGCCTCTACAAGGTGGACCCGGCGGGTTACGCGGCGCTCGGCATCGAAGAGACGCTGTCGCGTGACGTGGCGCTGGACGAGAAGGTGCAGCGGCTGGACCGTCTGAGCCAGTCCGAGCACCCCGCCCCGGCGCTTCGCTACTAAACCGTTCGAGGGGCGGCGGGCTACGCGCTCGCCGCCCGCCCCTCTATAGGAAGTGCATCAAATGGCTAGTGGTGTGAAGACATCACCCGAAGTGCGGAGCCGGGTAGTCGAGCTTGTGCGGTCGGGTGAGACGCGCATGGCGGTTGCGCGAGACGTGGGCATCAGTGCGCGGACGGTTTCGGAGATCGTCAAGGCAACGCCGGGCGTCGAGTTCGCGCGGACGGGCCAGGGTTCCTCAGGCACGCCCGAGGCGATGGCGAAGGCGCGGGGCGTCATGAGCGAGTACGCGCGCCATCGCCGCGCCAAACTGGCGGACCGCATCATGGACGAAGCGGAGCGGATCCTCGACCAACTGGGTGCCACGTTGCCCCCTCGGGACCGACTCGCGCTGAACCAGGCGCTGGCTGCTAACGGCAAGGGCTACGAGTCGTACACGACGCTTGAAGCGAAGGCGGCACCGGACATGGAGTACGCAAAGGGGCTGATCGTCACGTTCAGCGAGGCAGCGGCTCAGGTGAGCCTGGTGCTTGGCGCTCCCCGGCCTGGCCTCATACAAGAATGAGCCTGCCCTGCGATGAGTCCCGGTTTCACCGGGAAACTCATCGGTCACGGCGACCTGAAGCTCCGAGTGCGGCCACGATGCGCCGCTAGTGTCATGAAGGTGAAGGTATTCATCAGCTGGTCCGGCCCACGCAGCCGCGCCATGGCCGACGCTCTGCGCGACTGGATCCACGACGTCATCCAGAACGTCGAGTGTTTCTGCTCTACTGAGGACATACGAGCGGGGCAGCGTTGGAACAACGAAGTCAACAGTTGGTTAAGCGAGACAGATTTCGGCGTGCTGTGCGTAACGCCTGAGAACATGAGCGCGCCTTGGTTGAACTTCGAAGCGGGTGCTCTCGCAAAGCGGATCGATGACGACGCGCGCGTTGTCCCGGTGACTCTTGGTTTCCAGCCAGCTGCCCTCGAGGAACCGCTGAAGCAGTTCAACGGGGTTCCCGCCGATCGGACCGGCTTCCTGCGGCTAATGAAGTCAATCGCTGAGATTGCTCACCCCACCATGAACATCGAACGACACTTCGACCGGTGGTGGGGGGATCTCGAGGAGAAGATCCAAGAGATTCCGAGCGCCGATGTGCAAGTGAGCGAGCCCCAGCCGCCCGACGTGTCCGAGATGTTTACGGACATCATGTCGTCCATCCGCGGGCTGACCAACGAACTCCGACACCGTTCGCCTGCGGCCAGCAGCAGCAGCAGCAGCCTGTCCGCGAGCGAGTATCGGTCAATCGCCGGGGTCTTGGCCGAGAACGCAGAGCTCCGCGAGAATGTATTGGCCGGGAACCCGAGCGCCCTACGTTACCTCCGCGCTCAGGCGAAGCACCAGAGAGACGCAGCGTCTGGTTCTCCGCTCTCCCTGAAGCTACAGGCGATCCGTGATGCCCAAAACCGAGACATCCTCGAGCAAGCCCTCTTTCAGGAGGCGGCCGAGCGATCTCGCAACCAAGCACCCGACGATTCTGGCGACGAGGAATTAGACGGATGACCGGCATCAGTCGGGCTACCGGAGCAGGCCGGCCTTGCGGCCTTCTTCCGTTAAGTAAGACACGAACGCAGAGCAAGTGACCAGCACGTATTTGGCGAGTGCCTGGTCCGCGTCGGCGGCCTCAATCCCGCCGTGTCGAATGCCGTCGTCGTCGGACGTCCAGCCGTACATTTGCGACCAAGCACCCTTGAGTGCAGGGTGAATGGTTAGCCCGGCTGCCTCGATCTTCCTCAGGCCCGCCCCCAATGTCCTCTCCCCAGTCACCTTCTTTACGATGGCCTCGACAGCCGAGATGGACTCCTTGATTGAGTTGGGGTAGTCAGGAGTGGTGCGGTCTGCAAAAAGGTCGACTGCGCGATTTAACGCATGACGAGCGCCTCCGACTACGGACGCGTCATCTATTGCTCTTACAATTGCTTCTGACTCGGTACTGGAGTCAATAGGCGTTATCTCCGATCCGATCATCCGATAGCCGACGAGATGTCGTTCAAACATCTCATTAAGCATGCGTTGGAACACACGCCTTAGGGAGGCGGACCGAGGAGTCTCATTCTGCTCCCAATACTTTGTGAATGCCTCCAGTAGATCTAGAACCTCATTCCACTCGGCCGTGTAGACCGCGCTCTTGATCTTGTCCCAGACTGCCCAATCCCTAGGCCTCTCGTCGCGATCCTCGCGGAAGTACCAGACCCACACAGCGTCGAGAAGGCGGTTACATGTGCGGTCGCCGGCGTACTTGTCGAACTCGCCAGGCAGAATGGCGAGTAGGTTCCAGATCGTATGGCGAGACTCGTCGTCAAGGGTCTCGCGCTGCATCACTGTTCGCACCTCTTTGTAGCCGTGCCGCTCTGAGAATGAAGCCATGAAGTCAACCTAGTCGGCACATCCGGCCACGGACTCGGTCAGACATCGGGGTGCGGGAGGGTTAGTCGTGCACCGTCGCCGAAGCCCTCGGTATCATCGGCACGTGCACCCAAGCCACCAGAGTGACTATCAACCGCTGTCAGGTGTGCTCACGCTGATGGGCCCCAAGATCGTTGGCTTGATTCAGGACCTCCTGGGCACCACCAACGTCGGCGTGCTGGACATCAGCCACCGAGTGAAAACGAGGGAGAGCGCCACCAAGAAGATCGACGCCAGCGGGGGCCGGTTCGAAACGTTCCAAGACCTCCACGACATGTTGGGCGTGCGCGTCGTCACCTACTTGCAGAGCGACGTTGACATGGTGGTGAAGATCCTCTCCGAGAATCTTGATGTGGACGCTGGTCGGTCGTCAAACAAGGCGAGCATGCTCGACCCGGATCGATTCGGCTACCTCTCCCACCACCTCGTTGTGAAGCTAAACGGTGCACGCGCGACCTTAGGCGAGTACAAGCCCTACGCCGATATGTACTTCGAGGTTCAGATTCGGTCGATCCTCCAACACGCGTGGGCCCAGATCGAGCATGACCTCGGCTACAAGTCGCCGTCTGGAATCCCTTCTGGCTTGAAGAGGCGTTTCGCTCGACTGGCTGGTCTCCTCGAGACAGCGGACTACGAATTCGATGCCCTTCGTGACGAGACCACGAGGCACGCCAGCCTCGTCAAGATGGCGATTGAGAGTGGAGACGACGCTGCTGTGGACCAGGACTCGATCGAGGCGCTCGTAGCATCCAACGGTGCCACGAGTCGTGCCGATAGGGCGATTGCTGCGGGGATCGGCGCGACCATCGAAAACAACATTTCCAGTGAGTACGCGAGCAGACGTGCCGCCGAACTCCAACAAGTCGGTCTGGGCGCGATCTCTGAAGTTGAGGAAGCGCTTGAGGCGCAGTTCGATGGGCTGGTCCAGTTTGCAATCGCATGGCTGGGCGACCCCGGCACGCGCCCGAGCATCGACGAATTCTACGAAGCGGACGAGGTGCCGGACAACCTCGATCGGGACGGGCGTTATCTCACACTCTCGCCCGGCGTCAGCCTCTTCTATCTGTACCTGCACAGGCAGATGCAAGGCGACGACCCGCAAAGTGAGCTCGTTCACGTTGCCCACATGGACAACCCCGCGTTCTTCGGACGCTTCCAGGAATTGCACCGCAACTTCTTCGGCTGAGACCAAACCACCAGGGGTCGAGCTTCCCCACTCGGTAGCATTGCCACATGGATGCGATAGGGATCGGGTGGACGATCGCGGGCGTGCTCGTGGCGGTCGTATTCGGCGTGGCCGGGCTCGTCACGTGGTTGGTCAGCTACCAGCGGTCTCACCCGAAACGCCGCATCGAGTGGAGTCATACTAGCAAGCCCGTCATCGGCGGCGACCTGGCGGAGAGCGACATTGAATTCAGGGTGAAGGGTACCGAGGTTCGGCTACCGTTCTTCAACGAATTTACCCTGCGGTCCAATAGTCGAGCCGACATTCCCTCGACCTTGTTCGACGGCGGCAAGCCAATCACCTTGAAGGTGCGCGGTGGTGCGGTTGTGGTCGGTGATTTCTCGGGCGACATAAAACATAACGGCGCTATGGGAGGTTCCGGGATGAGCTGGGTCCACTTCGACTACGGACCACAGCTCATACGAAAACACGGTTCGTCGTCCTTTTTCTTTGTGTCAGAAGGGCCCGCGTCTGTCGAAGTTGAGTCTCCCCTGATTGACGTGGGACTAAAACGGACAGTACAGACTGTCGGAATGGAGGGAGGTGGACTGCGTCGTGCCGCGTTTGCATCTGCCGCGACTGCCGCCGCGACAACCGTTGCTGTTGTGTTAGCGACAAGTTTGCTGTTCCCAAATCGATAATACGACGAAGCCCCCGTCGAAACGGGGGCCAGCCGAGATAGACAGCAACCGGAGCCAACCGGTCGGGCCAATTTTACCGCGCCTCGCTTGCGCACGGAATTTCGCCAGTGACGTGACTGGGAGTCACACAGCTGGCTCCCAGTTTCGTGGCTTGCTTGACAAGTACTGCGCGTAGTGGAAGGGGGACAGATAGACAACAAAACAGCTTCCCCAGAGCTGGCTAGAAGACACCTTGCTCCGGGGAGTCGGTAGAACCGACAGTCGCAACCCACGCCCGTGGAATCCGGGTCGCTCACCGCGTGTCATCAGATGCGGTGAGCAACGGAACCACGGGCGTTTGTCGTACACGCGCCCGTTCATCACGGAGCCAACCATGCGACACACAATTGCCACCGCTCACTGGAGCGCCGAATCCCTGCCCCCGGAGGACCTTCGACGGCTCCTTCACGTGCTCTTCGACGCGACCACAGAGGCCACGAAGTGACCGCCCTCGGAACGCGGGCCGTTGCGGAGCACCGGGACGACCCCCGGATTCCGACGTTCAGAGACGACCTGAGGGCGCTCGTGAACCCCAAGACCTGGCTCGACGTTTACATCGCAACCGGGTCCTGGGCTTGTGTCCTCGGCATCCTCCTGGTGGTGCACACGTGAGCCCTCGGGAGGTGTCACTGCACAACGCCCGGAACGGCTACCCCGGCTTCGTCGTGCGCCCCGACAAAACCCCCTTCGCTGGCGAGACCGCCTGGGAATCCCGAGCGACTATCAACGAGCACGCGCTCAACCGCATGTTCGACCTCCACCCGGACGGTATTCCTGCCGTGGCCCCTGGGGTCGCACACCTCACCGTCATCGATGTCGACCGCAAACCCGGGAAACCTGACGGCCTCGTCTCACTCGCCCAGTACGACGTCGACCTGATGGCTAACGGCGCGCCCAGCTTCCCCTCAATCTCCGGGCTCGGAACGCACCACTGGTTCGCCGGGACGTCCACATCGGTGAACCACGTCCTACCCGGCGTCGACCGCAAGAGCGGCGGCGGCTATGTAGTCGTCCCCTACCTGCTGCCACCGGCCCAGACCATAACCGCAACACCGCCCCCCATCCTCCGCGGCGGGAAAGTCGGCACCCAGGCAGCCGCAGAGTCGTCCTACCGCGACGGCTCGCGAACGTGGCTGGCGGAGAACAGGACCGGTCGCACCCTCAGCCACGCCGTCGCACGCTCGGTTCGCCCGCTGATCGCGGGCGAATCGTTCGCCGGACACGAAGCAATGCTCCGGTTTCAGATTCATCTCGTGAAGCTCGCCACCGAGGGACACCCCGGGGTCCCTGAAGCACTCGAGTTCGCACGAGGCGCATGGCTCGATACCCCGCACTCATCCGCCGAGGACCCCGCCCGCGAATGGGACGTCGCCCTCGACAGAGCAATCGCTAAGTACGGAGGAACCCGACCGTGAGCCCCAAAATTCAGAGCCCCCGTCCCAGCGGCGCCCTCACCCCGCGGGAACACAGCCTCAAGCTGCCGAAGGAAGAAGACAAGCCCAGCGCCTACCGTCAGACCCTCGACTTCCTGCACTCCGCATACGAGTTCTTCCACACCCCGGACGGCGAACCGTACGCAGTGCCGCGACAAGGCGTCCGACGCCCGATCATGCTGTCGGAGAAAGGCGAGGGTGGGCTGAAAGGACAAGCCCAGTACGACTACGAACGCCGCACCGGCAAACCCGTCAACAGCGCCGCCCTCACCCAAGCGCTCATCTCGCTCTACCAGGTCGCACTGCGGGAGGCGGAGGAAGTCCGGCTGCACCTACGAGCCGCACGTCCGACACCAGGCACCGTGGTGCTCGACCTAGCCCAGCCCGGCAACACCCTGTGCGTGGTCGTGACCGGCGACGGATGGCGAATCGAAGACACACCGCCGGCCGGAGTCGCCTTCCGCCTCGCGAACAGCACCCGCCCGCTCCCCGTCCCCGTGGCCGGGGGCCAGCCGGACGTCCTCCGTGGACTGCTCGGATGGTCCGCAACCGACGCTCGCTGGATGCTTACCCGCGGTTGGCTCGCCGCCGCGCTCCTGCCCGACATCGCGAGGCCCGTGCTCTTCTTCCACGGTCGCGCCGGGTCCTCGAAAACCACCAAAGCCGTAACCGTGGTCTCGGTGCTCGACCCCCGGGACGAGCTCGGCTCTTCGTTCGGAAAGAACGAACGCGACGAAGTGGCCATGGCATCCAACCGGTACCTCGTCGGGTTCGACAACGTGTCCCGCGCCTCCGAGGAAACCTCGGACCGCCTGTCGCGACTGGTCACCGGGACGAGCGACGAACGCCGCACCCTCTACAGCGACAACGACCAGTTCATCGTGTCGTTCCGTCGCACCGGTGTCATCACTGGCCTCTCGGTCCCGAACTTCAAAGCGGACGCCCTCGAGCGACTGATCCAAATTCAATGCGACACCATCCCGGCCACGCAACGGAGGTCGGAGAAGGCGATCGCCGAGGAGCGTGTTGCGAAGCACCCGTCGACCCTCGGAGCGGTACTGACCGACCTGTCCACGATCCTTCGCAACCTCCCGGCGAGCGAGGCTCGAAAAGGCGGGAAACCGCGAATGGCAGACTTCGCCGACGCACTCCACGCACTCGACCCAGCAGTCGAGGCAGCGTTCGTCCGGGCGGCGTCTGACGCGATGGTGGAGGCTGCCGAGTCGGATCCGTTCGTCATGACAATCCAACGCTGGCTGGCCCAAGAGACCCTCCCGGCGAAATACAGCGCCACCGAAGCCCACGCGAGGGCAGCGCGCCACCGCGACGAACAAGACCGCGACCTGCACGTCTGGTGGCCAAAAGACGGCAGAGCGTTCGCCGGGGCGCTCACCCGCCAGGCGGGCCCCCTCGAAGCTGTCGGCATCCGCGCAACAAGCTCCCGCACCGGCCGTTCCCGCGCCTGGGTGTTCGACAGCACGATCAACCCCCAAACGGACGACGGCGAGCTGATCGGCAAAGAGGAGGAGGCCTGGTGAACGCCAAGAACGCACCCGCGACCCACGTCACGCACCTCACTTCAATCCGTGGTGACGCGAGTGACGCGAAACGCGGGGTGACGCGGATGGTGACGCGAAACGCCTCCATGGTGACGCGAAACGAGCTCGCGTCACCTCTCGCGTCACCACCTCCGGCCCGTCATGACGCGGTGGAACCGTTTCCAGTGACGCGAATGACGCGAAACGCGGGGATTCCCTACCCCCTCCATTCGATAAGAGGGGAAGGAAACCCGCGAGAGGGCACCCCCCAGAGAGGTCCCGCGTCTCACGTCACCCGCGTCACCACCCTCCCCGGCACCCACGGAGCAGACAAACCCTCCACTGTTTGGCGCTGTTTCGCGCGCGAAGGAGGTGCCGCATGACCGGCTCGACGTTCGCCCTTCCCGAGTGGCTCGCTTCGCACACGAAGGAGGTGCGTGGCTGGTCGGCGGTGCGAGGCCCGAACCCGCGTTGCCAGGTCGGCGTGTGCGACCGGACGGTGCATTCGCTGGGCCTGTGCTCGAGGCACTACGACCGGTTCCGTCGCGTCGCGGCTTCCGCCGGTCTGAGTTTGGCCGCGTGGATCCCGTCTCACGGCCGAGAGGTCACCGCGGCGGCTGCGGCTGCGTCCTCGGGGAGCAGTTGTTGGGTCGAGAACTGCGAGCGAGATGCGAACCGAAACGGGCTCTGCAAGGCGCACTACAAGCTGGCCCGCTCGCGGTTCCGACCCAAATCGGCAGGGGTCGTCCTGTCATCCGACGCAGTACCAACCACCACAACGACCAAGGAGGTCGACTGAAATGAGCGAGAACCACAACTACGCAGCACAGCTCGCCACGGACACGAAGGACGCCAAACGCGCGCCGGAGGTGGCCGCGTGGCTTCGGCTCGGGCCGCGCTACCTGCAGGAACTCGTGGAGTTCCGGCGCGAACGTCTGCTCGGGCAGGGCTACCCCGAGGAGCACGTCGAAGCTCGCGCCGCCGAGTCGGTACTCCACGACCTCGGGCGGATCGGAGGCCAGGGCGGTGCCGTGCGGTTCGACGGGTCACAGTTCTACCTGGACGAGGCCCGCCGCGCCCAGATCGACGCTTGGGTGCGTGAGGATGCCGAGCGCGTGCCGCTTGCGCCCGGTGCCGACGAGGACGACCTGTGAGCAGCGAGTCCGATCCGTTCGAGCCCGTAGAGGTCGACGGGTACGCTCCGCCTCTCGGCCCCGGTGAGGAGTGGGTGATGCCGCTCGGCCGACCTAACGACCGGCTGGCAGTGATGACCGTCCCCGAAGATGCGCCTCCCGCGATCCGGGAGGGAATTGCGCGCCGACACGTACAGATCGCCGAGGGGAAATGTCCGTGCGGGGGCCCGCTGCTGTGGGCAGACGAACTGAACGAGGAACAGCTGCTCCGGCTTCTCACGCTCGGTTGGTTCCGCGACTCACCCGTCGCGCACGTGCACTTTGGCGACTGCCCCGCGGGAGACGCAGTGATGGTGCCTGCGTTAGCAGCGTGGCATGGCGAACGGCACGCGGGTGACGATGTCGACTAGAGCCCCGGTCACGAGGGCGAGGTCACTCCACCCCGAGTGCCTCATTCAGTTTCTCTACGGCGTTCTTCAGCTTGCCGTCGCGGTTCCTGGTGCCGCTCTTCGACTCGATGTAACTCGCGTCGTCGTCCATAAACCGTCTCGTCACCTCGACGGGAGCACTCTGGGCGTTTGGAGTCGTGGCCCACACGTACAGGCGACCTGTCTCCTGGGTCTCGCCATCCTTCCGTTTGGTTGTGATGAAGACCGTGGCCCCCGTCTCGAGGTTGTACCAGTAGTCGCCTACAGCTTCCCCGGGGACCCGCTCCGCGCCGGGGATGGGGTCGGTCTGTCCTTCGATGTAAAGCCACATGGGCGTCAGAGTACCCGGCCTCCCGTGGGCCTACCGGTGCGGGTGTCGGCGGCATCTGGAACGGGATCGTTTCAGCCGTGCGCGGAGCGGTCGGTCAGGTCCTCGGCGTCGTCGGCGGTCTGTGGGGTCGAGTGATGGGCTTCTTCTCCGGCGCGGGTTCCTGGCTTTACAACACCGGCCGCGACCTGATCCTCGGCCTCGGCAACGGTATTGCTTCGATGGCTCAGAACGTCATCAACTCCATCTCGAACGTGGTCAACGGGGCCATCGACTGGGCGAAGAAGACACTCGGCATCGCCTCACCGTCGAAACTGTTCCGCTCGTTCGGTGTCTTCGTCGGCGAGGGTCTCGTCCTGGGGTTGGCGTCGATGCAGGGCGCTGTGGGCGACGAGTTCCAGCGGATGGTGCAGTTCCCGGCGTCGTCGGTGGGCGCGCTGACCTTCGACTCGGTGGCTCTGAACACGTTGGTCCTGGATTCGGTGGGCGTGGTGGGCTCGGGCGGCGAGAGCGGCGGCACGACCATCAACAACACGACGAAGAACGTCACCTACGTGGCGGCGGAGAATCAGTCGCTCTCCTCCGAGGAAGCCGTGTACGCGGCTCTGGGTTCCCCGCGGGTGAGGGAATGACGGCGGCGGTTCCCGGTCGCCTCGACGGACGACCGTCGCCTACTCCGGGGGAAGCCCCGTCCGTGACCTCGTCAGGACCGACCCCCACCGGACCCGCGTCGGGGCCGTCGAGGTTACGGACGACCCCGTCCGTGCCCGAGGAGTGCCACCAGCACGGCCTGCCCGGGTGTCTGTTCTGCGTTCCGCCGGTCACCTCGACGCGCAAGGTCGCGACGGTCGGAGAGGTGGAGGCGGCGCGTGGTGTCCTCAACGATGCCCTGGGCTTCGCGCGCGAGGTCTCGGTCCCGGTGCCCTGTCTCGGCCCGGACGGTACCCGTTGGACGTCGGACGACCCTCGGGAGCAGGGGCTTGCCGCTGAGGCGTGCGCGGAGTGTCCACTACTCGCGCAGTGCGGCAACTACGCGCGGCTCGCTCGTGAACCGGCCGGGGTGTGGGGCGGTCGAGTGCACGCCGCCCGGGCGGGGCATCGCGACGCTGTGGACGTGGTGACCCTGACGGGGGCGACCCCGAAGCGCCCGCCAAGCGACGGCTCGGATTGCCTATGCGGTTGCGACGGCAGGACGCGCGGCGGTTGGTACCGCCCGGGGCACGACGTGCGCCACGTCGGAACCCTCGCCGCCGACGTGCGCGCCGGACGGGTGCCCCTCGACCAAGCGTCGAGAGCGCTCGCACACAGCCCGCGCCTGGGGGCGAGGCTCGTTCAGCAACTGGGACGAACTACCCGACGTGGTTGATTGTGTGGCGTTTCCCGGCCTGTTTTTCTGGTTGATGAACACAAATACCCGATCAGAGGCAGATAAACCTCGAAAGGTTCAAGATATGATCAATCGCCGTCAGGGAGCGTCTTGATGGCCGCGTCCAACGCTCCCATGGTGAGGTTCTTTGACCCCGCAGAGCGCAAAGCGGTCGACCGCAAGCGCGCATCGAAGCACCCGCCCGCGGCCGAACCGCGATACGCGCCCTGGGTGCAGATCCTCGGACGCGCGATGACCGAATACTCACTCGACCGCTACCCCGAGGCCGCGCTCGCGAACGCCCTGGAGAACTTCGAGGAAGCCAATGAGCGGGCCGCGGATCCCACCAGCCCTGAGGACTTCGAAGAGGTTCGGGAGCGCACCTTCACGCTGATCGGGTGGGACCAGTGAGCGCCGCGAACCCGCCTCGGACCAAGCTCTGTCCCAGCTGCCGACGTAGGCAGCCGCTCGACGCGTTCGCTCTCCGCGAGAAAGGCGGCACCGCCCGCCAGGGTTGGTGCCGCGCTTGCTTCCGGGACGTGAAGCGCGCGAACCGGGCGCCCGACCTCCCCGTCAGCGACGATCCCGCCGCGCTCAGCGTCGAAGAGGTGGCTATCGCGACCCTCGTCATCGCCGCCACCACCCCACCCATCACCGGCACCCCCAGCGCCCTGGCAAACGAAGCGGTCGACACCTGGCGAGTGGTCTACCCGCTCCTGCGCACCATAGCCGCAAGCCACGGCCTCACCCTCACTCAGCCGGTCGGCTGGCCCGCCGCCTCCCAAGTGCTCGCCGAAGCGAACGCACAGATCCCCACCGAAACGGAGTCCCGCCGATGAGCAGCACGAAGGCTCTCCGAGCAGCCACCTACCGCCGTGTTTCCTCTGAGGGGCAGAAAGACAACACGTCCCTGCCGGAGCAGCGTCGCAAGACCCGAGAAGAGGTCGAACGACGTGGCTGGACCCTGGTCACCGAGTACGCCGACGAGGGCCTCTCCGGTACCGACGCCAACCGCCCCGGCTGGCGGCAGATGCTCGCCGACGCCGAAGCCGGGAAGTTCGACGTCCTGGTCGTACTCAACACCAAGCGATTCGCCCGGAAGTCGTGGCACGCCATCAAGGAGATGGAGAACCTGCTCGAACTCGGGGTGTCCCTGGTCTCCCTCCAGGAGTCGTTCGACCTCTCCACCCCCGCAGGGCGCGCGATGTTCGGGATGTCCGCGGTGTTCGCCAACCTCGACCGCGACTCCATCATTGAGAACACCGTCGCCGGACAACGGGCGCTAGCACGCGAGAACCGACTCCCCGGCGGTGAGCCCCCTTACGGCTACCGGCGGGAGGGTCAGCGACGCACCTCCGTCGTGGTCCCCGACGAGGCCGAACGCGAGGTGCTCCGACTCGGGTACGACTTGCTGGTGAAGCGACGCCTCAACGCTTACCAACTGGCGGACCGACTGAACGACGCCGGGGTGCGGCCCCGCAAGGCGGACCGCTGGTCGGCGGAGGTCGTCCGCGGTATCTGGCGCAACGCCACAAACGCCACGGGCAAAGTGATCTGGGGCGCGCCGAAGGCCAGCGAGGCGGGCGGCCAGCGCCGCCACAAGGCCAAGGTGGACCGTCAGGGGAACCCAGTGCACGGCGGCGCGGTCGAGGTCGACCTCGGCAACCCCACGTTCACCGTGGCGCAGCACCGGTCCGTCGTGCGGGCACTCGAACGCCGCATCACTGGGACCGCTGCCAAGCCCGCGGTGTCCCGGCTGCTGACGGGCCGGGTCTTCTCGACCGAGGGTCATGCCATGTACGCGGTGAACCTGCCGCGCGAGGCGTGGGAGGGTGCCTACCGGTGTTCGAAGCGACGCGCGTCCGCGGGTGACGAGCGTTGCACCTGCTCGCAGCTTCGGGCGAAGCCCATCGAGGACACGGTGTGGGCGGCTGTGGCCGAACTGCTGGGCGACCCCGCACGGCTGGAACAGGCGGCGCGCCTGTACCTTGCGCTGCCCGACGACAACTCGGACTCTGAGGCGGACGCCCGGGCGCTCGCCGGGGTGGAGGCGGAGGTCGGGAAGCTGGAGCGTGCGTTGACGCGGGCGGAGCGGGGCGTCCTGATGGCGGACACGGCCGACGACGAGCGTCGCCAGCAGGCGATGGTGTCGGAACTGAAAGGTGAACTGACCGCGGCGCGAGAACGCCTCACCGGCTACCTGGCTCTTGTGTCGTCCGCCGAGGCCCGTGGTCAGGCGTTGCAGGACGTTGCCGCGCTGGCCGAACGGGCGCGGGGCCGTCTGCAGACAATGGGTGCGGCGGAGCGCGCGGAGGTCGTGCGGATTCTCCGGGTCTCCGTTGTCGTGGGCGGTGAGATCACCGCGGGCGAGGCGCAGACGCTCGTCATCTCGGGGGTCGTGGACCCGCGCCTGTGGGTGCCGTCGTCCGGTAGCGGGTCGGAGGGCTCCGGCACGACTCCTGCCGACCGGGACGCCCAGTCAGCACCGGGCGTCGCCCCATGGTCGCGATGGCGTACTCGGCCGTCGCGGCTCCGCGGTCGTCGAGGAACAGCGCGCCGGCGCGCGCTGTCGTCAACGGCGGCAGGGCGGCCGCGGGGAGCTGCGGACGGTGGGCGTTGAGGAAGGTGGTCATGGGGACTCCTGGGGTAGAGGGTGAGGGAGAGGACATCGAGGGGGAGGTGGGAGGTCACGGAAGGGCCCCGGACCTCAGGATGCCGAGCATCATCGGGGCGACAGCGAGGAGGAGGAACGCGGGAAGCGTGCAGATCCCGAGCGGGAGCAGCAGCCGCGTCGACAACCGTGCCGCCGCGGTGCGCCCCGCTGTCCGTGCGCGCTGTCGGGCGAGCCACGCGTCGGCGCGAAGCAACTCCGCAGCGGGGACCCCGGCGCGGTCGGCGAACGCGACCGTCTGCGCAGCGTCGTCGGGCGAGCCGTCGGCGGGGTGGGAACCCAACGCGGTGTCCACCAGCGAACGCGCCCGATCGGCGGACACTCCGCCCGAGAGGGCGACCGCCCACAGTTCGGCGCGGAGTCCCGGGACCGCCGTGGGCGGACGAGCGCGGCGCGTGAGCCGTCGCGACCACGACTGGGCGATCACGAGCAGAAGGGTGCCCGATGCGAGGCAGGCGATACCCGCCGGGTCGGAGACCAGGATGCCGACGGAGTCGAACCCGAGGGCCATCCCCATCGGCACGCCCAGGACGGGCAACCACCCCAGGAGCCTGGCCGTGGCGGCGGGCTCCGCGAGTGCGACGCTCACATCGGCGACGACCTCGGTCGCGTCGCGGAGCGCTCCGCCCACCGCCCGGAGCGTGTCGGCGAGCGGCGCGCCCGTGTGGACGGCGACAGACCAGATCGCCGCGACGTCCGCCCACGACCCCTCCGCCGCAGCGAGCACGGCGCCGACGTCGTCGCCCCCGGCAGCGGCGTGTGCGGCGGCGCGGCAGACGGGGTCTCCGGTGTCGGCGAGGTGCCTCCAGGCGCTCGCCGGGGTCAGCCCGGCCGAAAGCAGGACCGCGAGGCGCATGACGGTCTCGATCGGATCCGCCGCACGGGCGCCGAGGCCGTCGCGCGCGAGGGTTCTCACGTCCACCGCTCGGGCTCGATCGTGATGCGCCCGGCGTGAACGACGGGGCGCCCCCAGCCGGTCACGCGCCGTCGCCCATCGACCCTCTCGACGTGGACGACCGCATCGATGGCGCTGACCGTCTGTCGCGCCGTCGCGACGGCATCCATCCCCGCGAGCGCTCCGAGCGCCTCGAGCCGGGCAGCGACGTCGGTGAGCCCGCTCGCGTGGAGGGTTCCCGCCCCTCCGTCGTGACCGGTGTTGAGCGCCATGAGCAGCTCCCGGAGCTCCTCGCCGCGGCATTCGCCCACGACCAGCCGGTCGGGCCGCATCCTGAGCGCCTCGCGCACCAGGCGGGTCAGCGGGATCCCGCCGGTGCCCTCGATGTTGGGCTGCCGTGCTTCGAGGGCGACGTGCTGCGGGTGCGCGGGGCGCAGCTCCGCCACCTCCTCGACCGTGATGATGCGCTGCGAGGACGGCACGTGCGACAGCAGGGCGGACAGCAGCGTCGTCTTCCCGGCCCCGGTCGCCCCCGTGATCAGCACGTTCTCACGTCGCTCCACCAGGCGCTGAAGGCGCCGACGCTGGGGAGCGGAGAGCATGCCGCCGCGCTCGAGATCCGACAGATCCGGCGCGTCCCAGCGCGGTACGCGTATCGACAGCGACGTGCCGCTCGCGGCGACCGGGGCGAGGACGGCGTGGACGCGCACCCCTCGATGGAGACGGACGTCGACGCACGGCGAGGCGTCGTCGAGGTGACGCCCGCCCAGCGCGATCAGGCGGACGGCGACATGGCGTACCTCGGTCTCGCTCGCGCGCCACGACGACACGCGTTCGGCGCCGTCGCCCCGGTCGACGAAGAGGCCCCGGTCGCCGTTGATGAAGAGATCGGTGACGGCGGGATCGTCGAGGAACGGGCGAAGGAAGGCCAACGCCGGATCCCGCCAGGCTGCGGAGGCGGGGTCGGGGTCGATCGGATGGACCGGAGCGAGCGAGGACATGCCGATGACCGTACGGACGGTGTCGGGTCCGCCGTCGGCTGCGAGGGGCTATCCGTGGACGACCGGGGGCACGAGCCCCCTGGGGAGAGGCCTTGCCGAACCGTCTCACCCTGTCTCCGCACGATCGGCGTCGGGGCGGCAGAAGAAGAGGCGGCATCCCGTCAGTGGGGGGCGAGGGATGCCGCCGTGCGGCCGGAGGAATATTGGGGGGCTCCCCCCGGACGCAAATGCCGGAAGCGATGTTCGGGCACCCCTAGATTACGCATGCCGAAAACTCCGCACCAACTCGACGCACCCATTCATAGCGATATATCACCTGTTTCGCCTAATTCCGGATGCCAACTATCGGAGGTGGCCCCGGCCGGAGGGGGTCGATAGCGTGGCGCGGGTGAAGACGCCCTGCGCTGACGCGGGCGTCACGTAACGCGAAGGAGCGCCGCGATGAGCAGCCAGATCGACCATCTCCTCTCCGAATCCCGTCGGTTCGCGCCGTCGGCCGAGTTCGCAGACAATGCCGTGGGCGATCGCGGCCTCTACGAGCGCGCGGCCGCCGACCGCGAGGGTTTCTGGGCCGAACAGGCGCGCGACCTGCATTGGCACACGCCTTTCACGCAGGTGCTGGATTGGTCCAACCCGCCGTTCGCCGAGTGGTTCGCCGATGGCGAGCTGAACGTCGCGTACAACTGCCTCGACCGTCACGTCGAGGCGGGTCACGGCGACCGCATCGCACTGCGCTGGGAGGGTGAGCCCGGCGACCAGCGCAACGTCAGCTACGCGGAACTCACCGACGAGGTGAAGCGCCTCTCGAACGTCCTCCTCGACCTCGGTATCGAGCGCGGCGACCGCGTCGCGATCTACCTGCCGATGATCCCCGAGGCCATCGCCTCGATGCTCGCCGTCGCCCGCATCGGCGCCGTGCACTCCGTCGTCTTCGGCGGCTTCTCGGCCGACAGCCTGCGCTCCCGCATCGACGACGCCGGCGCCAAGCTCGTCATCACCGCCGACGGCGGATGGCGCAAAGGCAAGGTCTCCCCTCTCAAGCCCGCGGTGGATCAAGCTCTCGCCGACCGCAACGGGTCCGGCATCCAGGAGACCGTCGAGCACGTGCTGGTGGTCAAGCGCGGCGAGAACGACGTCGAGTGGAGCGACGACCGCGACGTCTGGTGGCACGACGTCGTCCCGTCGGCGTCGGCCGAGCACGAGGCCGAGGCCTTCCCCGCCGAGACGCCGCTGTTCATCCTGTACACCTCGGGGACGACGGGGAAGCCCAAGGGCATCCTGCACACCTCGGGCGGCTATCTCACGCAGGCGGCGTTCACCAACCGCGTCGTGCACGACGTCCACCCCGAGTCCGACATCTACTGGTGCACGGCGGACATCGGCTGGATCACCGGACACACCTACGTCGCGTACGGGCCCCTCGCCAACGGGGCGACGCAGCTGTTGTACGAGGGCACCCCCGACACGCCCCACCCCGGCCGCTGGTGGGAACTCATCGAGAAGCACGGCGTGACCGTCTTCTACACCGCGCCCACGGCCATCCGCTCGTTCATGAAGATCGGCCGCGACGTACCCCAGGAGTTCGACCTGTCCTCGCTGCGCCTGCTCGGATCGGTGGGCGAGCCCATCAACCCCGAGGCGTGGGTCTGGTACCGCGAGATCATCGGTGCCGACCGGACACCGATCGTCGACACGTGGTGGCAGACCGAGACCGGCGCGATCATGATCTCGGCCCTCCCGGGGGTGACCGAGACGAAGCCCGGTTCGGCGCAGGTCCCGCTGCCCGGCATCTCGATCGCCGTCGTCGATGACAGCGGCGAACCCGTCGCCAACGGCAGCGGGGGCCTGCTCGTCGTCACGGAGCCGTGGCCCAGCATGCTCCGCGGCATCTGGGGCGACCCCGATCGCTACCGCGAGACGTACTGGGACAAGTTCGCCGACAAGGGGTACTACTTCGCCGGCGACGGCGCGCGTCTCGACGAGGACGGCGACGTCTGGCTCCTCGGGCGCGTGGACGACGTGATGAACGTCTCGGGGCACCGCCTGTCGACGGCCGAGATCGAGTCCGCCCTCGTCGGGCACGAGGGCGTGGCCGAAGCGGCCGTGGTGGGGGCGTCGGACGAGACCACGGGCCAGGCGGTCGTCGCGTTCGTGATCATCAAGAGCCGCTACCTGAAGCAGAAGCCCGTCGACGGACTCGGCGACGAGCTCCGGCGGTGGGTCGGCGAGCAGATCGGCCCCATCGCCCGCCCGCGCGACGTCTACATCGTCGGAGAGCTGCCCAAGACCCGATCGGGGAAGATCATGCGCCGCCTTCTGCGCGATGTGGCCGAAGGCCGCGAGGTCGGCGACACCACGACGCTGGCCGACACCGCGGTGATGAGCGTGATCAGCGCCCAGGTGAAATGACGCCGTCGTCGTGGGGATGCCGGCGGGCCGGACGTCCCCACGACGACGAGTGACGCGGCGTCACCGCCCGCAGACACGAAGACGGGGCCGTTCATGCGAACGGCCCCGTCTCGTCGTCATCAGATGGAGCGGCGGCGACGCAGCAGCAGGATGAAGGCACCGGCCGCGAGGACACCGGCGGCGATCAGCGCGATCGGCAGCAGAGCGGCGCCGGACATACCGGTCGTCGCGAGCGAGCCCTTACCGGACTGCCCGTTGCCGGCCGGCACGGGAACCGCGGTCGCGGTGGCCGTGGGCGTAGCGGTGGGTGCGACCGTCGGCGTGGAGGTGGCCGTCGGCGTGGCGGTCGGAGTCGGGCCACCGGTCGGGGCCGTCGTCGGCGTCGGCGTGGACGTCGGCTGAGCGGTCGGCGTGGCCGTCGGCGTCGCGGTGGGCGTCGCGGTCGGCGTGGCCGTCGGCGTCGCCGTGGGCGTTGCGGTCGGGGTGGGCGTCGGCGTCGGCGTCGGCGTCGGCGGCAGGTCGCAACCGATCACGGTGACGCGCGAGTCCCAGGCGGTGATGATGCCCGAGGTCCACTCGGGGTCCCCGCCGCGCGAGGAGGAACCGAACGCGACACCCGCGGTGGTGTCGAGATCGCTGCAGTCGTACCCGTCGAACGTCGCCCCCCAGGTCCACGTCTCACCGGGCGCGAAGCGCTTCTCGCTGAAGGTCTCGACCCACCCGTTGGTCTGGGCGACCGTCGCCGAGCCGTAAGCGGTGACGGCCGAGGTGTTCTTCGCCCAGACCGAGACCGCGACCTCGTCGGCCGTGGTGAAGTCCAGCGTGACCCGGACATCACCGGTGATGTCGGCCGCGTAGGCGGCGGGGACGGTGATCCCGGCGCCGACCGCGAGGGCGAGCGCCGTTGCGCCGGCCGCCCAGAATTTCGTCGTGTTCTTCATCTTTCCCCGTTTTCCCCTAAAGAATGTGCCCCCCACATCACGTGGAAGGCGAGCGCGGGTGCGCTTCCCCGTAAATACCCTAATCATTCGATGGGCATATTCTGAAAACCGAAATGACGCGCTAGGTTACGCTTTCGCTTCCTGGCGCTGCCGCCGGTGATCAGACGACGGTGAAGACGACTTCGACCTCGACCGGGCTGTCCAGGGGAAGGACGGGCACACCGACCGCAGAACGCGCGTGCACGCCGGCCTCACCGAAGACCTCGCCGAGGAATTCGCTCGCGCCGTTGATGACGGCCGGCTGGCCGGTGAAGTCGGGGACGGATGCCACGAAGCCGGTGAGTTTGAGCACACCGCCGAGGTTGTCGACGCCGCCGACGACCGCAGCCGCCGCCGCAATGGCATTGAGCGCGCACTGGCGCGCGTACGACCTGGCGTCCGCCGGAGTGACGAGACCGTCGGACTCGCCGACCTTGCCCGTCGCCGGGAGGGCCCCCTGCATCATCGGCAGCTGGCCCGAGGTGTACACGAGATCGCCGTGACGCTTCGCCGGGATGTAGGCGGCGACGGGGGGAACGACGGCCGGAACGTCGACGCCGAGTGCGGCGAGGCGATCGGAGACGCTCACTGCTGACCCTCGAACTGACGCGCAGCGGCCTCGGCGGCGCCGAGCCCGGTGTTGGCGGTTCCGCCGCCGGTCGGACGCTTGAGGTACGCCACGAGTCCCCCCTCGGGACCGGTCACCACCTGAACGAGCTCCCACCCCTGCTTGCCCCAGTTATTGAGGATGGCGGCGGTGTTGTGGATCAGCAGCGGAGTGGTGAGGTATTCCCACGTGGTCATTGTCGGGCTCCCGGCGATGGTTCGGCGCGCAGCGATCGCGCGCACGGACGGATGGCGTACGCGCGCGAGCGCACGCCTTCAAGGCATCGCCCAGCAACGTCGCTTAGCATCAAGCCTATGCCCGAGAACAAACGTACGGCTAGCGGTGCCCTCGGCGGCATCCTGGGCCTCGTCGGACTCAGCGCGGTCGCCGGACTCCTGGTGACCGCAGCCGTCACGCCGGCCATCGCCGTCTCCGGTGCCGCTGCCTCCAGCGCCATCACGATCTTCGACAAGATGCCGAGCTATCTGCAGCCCGATGAGCTCATGCAGCCCACGACGCTGATGGCGGGCGACCGGGTGCTGGCGAAGTTCTACGACCAGAACCGCTCCCCCGTCACCTTCGAGCAGATCGCGCCGGTCATGTACGACGCGGTCCTGTCGTCGGAAGACCCCCGCTACTACCAGCACGGCGGTGTCGACCTGATCGGCACCACGCGCGCCCTGCTGAACAACGCCGCGAGCGGTGAGACGCAGGGTGGGTCCTCGATCAGCCAGCAGTACGTCAAGAACGTGCTCGTGCAGCGCTGCGAGCGCGACGCCAAGGCCGTCGAACCCACTGACGCCGACCCCATCGGCAAGACCCGCGACGAGGCCCTCATCGAGTGCGCGTCCGCCGCCGTCCAGGCCGAGGGCGCCGAGGGCTACCAGCGCAAGCTGCAGGAGATGCGCTACGCCATCCAGCTCGAGAAGGAGTACTCGAAGGATCAGATCCTTCTGGGCTACCTCAACATCGCCAACTTCGGCGGGGTGACCTACGGCATCGACGCCGCGGCCAAGCGCTACTTCGACATCTCGGCCTCGCAGCTGAACATCGGACAGTCCGCGATCCTCGCCGGCATGGTGCAGAACCCCAACCGCTTCCGCATCGACCGGGTCGACGGCTCGATCATCGACGCCGACGGAACGGCGTACAACAAGCAGCCCGACGGCTCGATCGACGACGTCGACCAGAGCACCATCCAGGGGCTCTACACGCTGCGCGACAACGGCGAGATCACGCAGGAGCAGCTCGTCGCGGCCGCCGACGGCTACAGCGAGACCAAGGGTCGTCAGCTGTACGTGCTGAGCCGTATGGAGGCCGACGGCAAGATCACGCACGAGCAGTACGTGCAGTTCGCCGTCGAGCCCATCACCCCGAAGATCTCGGAGACCGAGCAGGGCTGCGGTTCCTCGGGCGCCCCGTACTTCTGCCAGTACGTCGTCTCGACGATCCTGAACGACCCGGCCTTCGGCGCCGAGACCGACGATCGCGTGCGCGCCCTGCGCCAGGACGGCCTGACCATCCAGACCACCCTGGACTGGCGGATGCAGGATGCCGCGCAGACCACGATGAACGAGAACACCCCTCAGAGCGTCGAGGGGATGAAGTTCGGCTCGACTGCCGTGAGCCTCGAAGCGAAGACGGGACGCGTGCTCGCCATCGCGCAGAACACCAAGTTCACACAGGATCCGGAGCTGGCGCAGTCCGACCCGTCGTACAACTCCATCGTCTTCGCCGGCGACCGCGACAACGGCGGCTCGATCGGTTTCAGCGTCGGATCGACCTTCAAGCTCTTCACGCTCGTCGACTGGCTCGAGAAGGGCCACTCGCTCAACGAGACGCTGAACGGTCGCCTGCGGCCCGTCCCGAACATGACGAACTCCTGTTCCGGGGACTGGATCAACCAGGAGAACACCACCATCAACAACTTCGCGCGCAACCAGGGCTACGTCGGGACGCCGATGATGTTCACGCGTGACTCCCTGAACACCGGCTACCTGGCCATGGCGGCGGAGCTCGACCTGTGCGACATCGCCAAGGTCGTGAAAAAGCTCGGCGTGACCAAGGGGACCGGCGAAGACATCGAGATGCAGAACGCCAACGAGGTCATCGGCAGCGACAACGTCTCGCCCATCGCCATGGCGGGCGCTTACGCGACCGTCGCCAACGGCGGCAACCAGTGCCAGCCCAAGGTCATCGACAAGGTCACGACCGCCGACGGCGAGGAGCGCCCGATCCCGGAGCGCACCTGCACCCCGGCCCTGACCCCGGAGATCGCTGCGACCACCGCCTACGCCCTCCAGGGCGTCATGGCCCGCGGCGGCACCGGTGCCACGGCGAATCCGTTCGACGGCACCGCCGTGATGGGCAAGACCGGAACCCACGAGGGCCACGAGACCTGGATGATCGAATCGTCGACCAACGCCACCACCGCGGTGTGGGTCGGCAACTGGGACGGCGACGTCGATCTGTTCGGGCAGTACTTCAACGGCACCCAGCTGAGCGACATGCGGTACGTGCTCGCGCGGGACATCCAGAGCGCCGCGAACGAGTTCTACGGTGGCGACCGGTTCCCGGACCCCGTCTCGAACCTGCTGCGCACACAGCAGCGCGACCTGCCGAACGTCGTCGGTCAGAGCATCGACAGCGCGCGCTCGACCTTGACCGGCGCCGGATTCCGGGTCACGGTGGGCGATCCCGTCGACTCCGCTTCCGGTGAAGACACCGTCGCCGCGCAGAGCCCCAACGGTGGCTCCGCCCCGGCCGGCTCGACCATCACCATCAACCCCGGCAACGGCCAGAGCGGGACGGTACCGAACGTCGACGGACAGACGGTCAACGCCGCCCGTGCGGCTCTCTCCGGCGCGGGGTACGGCAACGTCTCGATCGGGTCGTGTCAGACGGATGCCAACGCCCCGGCGGAGGGTCAGGTCGTCAGCACCAACCCGGCCGGGGGTACCGGTGCGAACAAGAACACGACGGTCGCACTGTCGGTCGTGGCGAAGGCCTGCCCGTGACGCGCCCCGTGGTGACCGCCGCCCTCGCACCCCTCGGGGTCGCGGGGGCGGCGGCTGTCGGGGCCACCATCTGGGGCGTGGGCATCGAGCGCTATCTCTTCACGGTGCGCTATCACGCGCTCCGGGTGCTGCCGAAGGGCGCAGAGCCCCTCCGTGTGCTCCACGTCTCCGACGCTCACATGGCGCCGTGGCAGCACCGTAAGCAGGAGTGGATGGCACGTCTGGCGGAGCTCTCCCCCGATCTCGTCGTCAACACCGGAGACAACCTCGGACACCGCGACGGACTCACCGGGGTCAGCACGGCCATGTCCCCTCTCCGCGGCGTACCGGGTCTGGTGGTCCACGGCTCGAACGACTACCAGGAGCCGGCTCCGCGCAACCCGTTCCGCTATTTCATCGGGCCGTCGGGGCACCTCCCGGCGCACAAGCATCTCGACGTCGACGCACTGGATCGGTTCTTCGCCGACGACCTCGGGTGGAGCATCCTCGATGACACGGCGGTCTCTTTGGAGATCAAGGGGCTGCGTGTGACCGCCTTCGGCGTGAACGACGGCCACCGCGGCTGGGACCACCCCGAGCTGATCCCGCCGGTCGTCGAGACCCTGGATGCCGCCGACGTCACGCTCGGCGTGATGCACGCACCCTACCGACGCACGCTCGACACCTTCACCGGCTTCGGCGCCGACGTGCTGCTGGCGGGTCACACGCACGGCGGACAGGTGCGCGTGCCGTTCAGCCGGAACGCGCTCGTATCCAACTGCGACATCCCGCTCGACCAGGCCCGAGGTCTCAGCGAATGGACGCACGACGGACGCACCGTGCCGTTGAACGTGAGCGCGGGCCTGGGCCATTCGATCTACGCGCCCGTGCGGTTCGGATGCCGCCCCGAGGCGACGCTCCTCACGCTGCTGCCTCGCTGAGGCGTCCTCCCCACCTGCCTGAAGGGCCGATCCATCCACGGATCGGCCCTTTTCCTCGCTGTCGCGGGTGCACTGTGGCGGACTATCGAGTCTCCTCGAACGAAGGGACACCCCGCATGCACCACCCTCCTCCGTCACCTCGACGAACTCTCGCCGCCCTCGCCGTCATCGGGGCGCTGCTCGGCGGTCTCGGGTTGGCTCCGGCCGCCCATGCCGCTGAGCGCGGCACCGGTTTCGGCACATGGGCGCCGCTGTCGCGCACGGGCTGGCACGGTTCGATGCGCGTGGGCGACGTGCACACCTACTGCATCCATCCGGGCCTCCCCGTCGCCACCGAGCCCACCGCCGACCGCGGTGTCTCGTCGGATGTCAACGGCCTGAGCGCGCAGCAGCTAGTGTCGATCAACCACCTCGTCAGCGCCTACGGCCAGACCGACGATCCCGTGCAGGCGGCCGGTGTCGGGTGGGCCGTCAAGGCGATCGTCGACCGCGACACCACCCTTCACTCGTGGGGCTACACGGGCGACAGCTTCCCGGAGGCGATCGACCACATCATGCGTCGCGCCAGCCCCGAGAACAGCGCGGCCGTGCAGGAACGGGCCGTGCGCTACCTCGCCGAGGCCGAGAGCATCGCCGTTCCACGCGTCGGAGGCACGCTCGCGCTGACGACCCGCGACGACGACCCGACCCGCGGCACCGTGATGGCCGACGTGGACCCCTCCGCCACGGGCACCCTCCACCTCGAGAACGCCGTCTTCGCCGACACCGGTCGAGGTGATCGCGCGGACGTGAGAGCCGGGCAGAATTACGACATCATCGCGCCCGCATCGTCTTCCGACGACGGGCGTCCGTACAGCGTCCGCGTGTCGGGCACCTTCTCCGTCCGCTCCGCCGCGATCCACTACTTCTCCACGCCCGGCCAGCAGGAATCGGCCGGGCCCGCGGACCCGACGACATTCTCGCTGTCGGCCGTGGACGCGTCACCCCGTCCCGTGCGTTTCTCCCCCCGCATCGAAACGACCGCCCGCATCGAAGACGGTCGTTTCCTCGATCGCGTCACCGTGTCGTCCGCCGACGGCGTCTGGCCCCGCAAAGCAGACGGTTCGTTCGTCGTGATCACCGCTACCGCGGACGTCTACCGCACGGGCGCCTATCCGGCCGAGTCGGCGGAGATCCCGTCGAACCTCGACCCCGTGATGCGACTCGACCTGCGAACGGACCCGGGCATCGGGGCCGGCGCCTACGAGGTGCTGTCGGAGCACCTGCCCGGACCGGGTGTCTACACGGCCGTGTGGCGCGTCGACCGAGCAGATCAGGATGCCGACGCCCTCGCACATCTGCCCGGTGACTACCGCTGGCAGGAGCGCTTCGCCTCCCCCGCGCAGACCGAGCAGCTCGTGCCCACACCTCCCCCGAGCGATCCCCGGCCTTCTGCCACGCCCCCGGCCGCGACGACGGCCCCGCCGGCTCCCGCGCAGTCCGCGCCCGCCGCCCCCGCTGCGCTGGCGATGACGGGGATGTCCGCGGCGTCGTTGGGCGGCGTGGGCGGGGCGGCCGCCGCGGTGATCGGGGTCGGGGCGATCGCCTGGAGTGTGGCCCGGCGTCGGTTCACTCCGCGGAGCTGACCGCCTCGGGCGCCTGATCGGGTGCGGCGACCTGGTCCTGCCGGTGGCCCCGTCGCCGCCGCGGGAGACGGGTCGGTCACGCCGATCGCTTCGCACTCGCGGCCGTCCTCGTCACCCCGCGTCGAGGACGGCCGCGAATCATCCCCTCCCCGGTGGATACGGCCTCGACGAGAGCCTGTCGAACACCCACGACGCGCCCGAGCCTCCGCTCTGGTTCGGAGCAGGGGCCGGAACAGGGTAGACTTTTCAAGTTGCTCACGGGGTGTGGCGCAGCTTGGTAGCGCGCGTCGTTCGGGACGACGAGGCCGCAGGTTCAAATCCTGTCACCCCGACCAAATTAGAAATCTCACCTCGCTCATCGAGCGAGTACGGAGATTCGGCGACAGAGCCCCCCGCGGATCGCGGGGGGCTCTCTTGCATGAACAGCCGATCCGTCGGCGTGGACCTGGACCGGTGGGCCTCAACGAGGGCGGCGCCCCCTCCCGCAGCGACCATCGCCGCGCGCATCGCGGCCGTCGACGGACGCGATACGCGCCACCTCACTCCCGGTCGCCCGGAATTCACCCGACAGGAGCGGTGACACGCCCCCCGTAGAATCATGCTGGGGCCGTCTGCGGCTCCGCCGTGTGCGCCCCGAAGGGCGTTGATCACCGCGACCCCGAGACCTCCAGGAGAATCGTGTCCGACGCCTCGCCCCGCCTCGTCGCCTTCGACCTCGACGACACCCTCGCCCCGTCGAAGTCTGCCATCGACCCCCGCATCGGCGAGCTGCTCCTCGCTCTCGCCGAGCGCGTCGAGGTCGCCATCATCTCGGGCGGGCAGCTGCAGCAGTTCCGGACGCAGGTCGTCGAGCGCCTGCCGCAGGCCGCATCCACGCTGCTCGCGCACTTCCACCTCATGCCCACCTGTGGCACGCAGTACTACCGCCTGAACACCGAGGGCATCGAGACGGTCTACTCCCACTCCCTCACCGACGACGAGAAGCAGCGCGCACTGTCGGCCGTCCGTGAAGAAGCCGAGCGACTGGGCCTCTGGGAGGCCGAGCCGTGGGGCGACATCCTCGAAGACCGCGGCTCGCAGATCACCTTCTCGGCCCTGGGGCAGTCCGCGCCTCTCGAGGCGAAGATGGCGTGGGACCCCGCGGGCGAGAAGAAGAACAGTCTGCGTGAGGCGGTGGCGGCCCGCATCCCCGACCTCGAGGTGCGCTCGGGTGGCTCCACGTCGGTCGACATCACCCACCGCGGGATCGACAAGGCCTACGGCATGAACAAGCTCGTCGAGGCCACGGGGATCCCCCTCGATGACATGCTCTTCGTGGGCGACCGCCTCGACCCCGACGGCAACGACTACCCGGTGCTCGCCATGGGTGTCGAATGCCACGCCGTTCACGGCTGGGAAGACACCGCCGCGTTCCTCGAGAAGCTCCTGCCGACCCTGCCGGAGCGCGCCGAGGTCTGAGCGACGGGCGCCGCGCCCGGCGGCGTTACCGGGGTCCCGGCCGCTTCCACCAGCGCAGCGACCTCACCGTCGAGAGGACAGACGATCCTCCCCCGCCCGACCACCCCACCGCCGAGGTTCGGGGACAGTCAGCCCAGGCCGCTCCACGAGCTCGCCCCCCAGCGGCCATCGAACCCGAGGTCGGCGCGGCGACCTCAGAGGATCTGACCGATCGGCTCCCGCTTCTCTGCCTGGAAGCGGTCTTCCGTGCGGCCGTAGGCCCAGTAACCCGACAGCGACACCTGGTCACGCGCCAGCCCCCAGCGGCCGAAGACGATGTCGCGCATCGCCTTCATGCTCTCACGCTCCCCGTGCGCGAACACGTGGCCCCGCCCGTCCAACGGATGCCAGTCAGCCACCGCGTCGGCGAGAACGGGGGTCGCGCCGGCCTCGGCTGCGCCGCGATGCACCCACTCGATGCGCACCCCGGCCGGGGCCGCGAGATCGAGCTGCTCGTCGGCGGACTGCACTTCGAGGAACGCCACGCCGGCGGCATCCGCGGGCAGGGCTTCGAGAGCCGCCGCGACGGCCGGGATCGCCGACTCGTCGCCGACGAACAGGTGCCAGTCCGCAGTGGGGTCGGGCGCGTATCCACCGCCGGGCGAGGACACCACCAGGCGATCACCGACTTGCGCGCGCGCGGCCCAGGGGCCGGCCAGTCCCTCGTCTCCGTGCACGACGAAATCGATGGTGAGCTGATCGCCGTCCACCGCGCGGACCGTGTACGTGCGGGTCACGGGGAGGTCTCGGGCGGGAAGGGTCTCGCGGAGCGCAACGAGATCGTACGGCGGCTCGAGACCGAGCTCCGGCTTGGCGAAGGTGATCTTGACGTAACGATCCGTGTGCGGGCTCTCGCGGAACGCGGCGAGGTCGGCGCCGCGCGCCTGGACGCGCACGAGGTGCGGGCTCAGACGCTCGGTCGAGACGACGTGCAGGATGTGCTGGGGACGCGGCGGACGCGCGGGTCGATCTGTCACGTGGTTCTCCTCAGGCGCTGGTCACGATCGCGGAGTCGGCGGCGTGGGCACGCTCGGCGTGCGCCACCTCCGTGTAGTAGCGGGTGATGTGGGCGCGGACGGCCTCACGGGCCTCGTCGGCCTCGCCGCGCGACACCGCCTCGACGATGTGCCGGTGCTCGCGCCGCAGTCGATCCACGACCGTCGGCCACGCGTCCAGGCGGGCCGCGCCAGCCGCCGTGTACGCCTCGATGGAATTGCGGAGCCCGGCCATCATGGCCGAGACCACGGCGTTGCCCGACACTTCGGCGAGGGTCTGGTGGAAGCGCGCGTCGAGGGCGAGGAACTCCTCGGGGGTGAGGCCGTCAGCATCCATCGCCCCCAGGACGTCGTGGACCCCGGAGAGGTCGGCGCCCTGCTGCGCGAGACGCTCGGCGACGTCGCACTCGAGCACGACGCGCGTGCGCACGACATCGGCCAGGGGGAAGCCGTTCGCCGCCACCTGCAGCCGCAGGAAGGCCGCCAGGCCCCCGCGGGGGGTGGTGACGATCATGGCCCCCGCCGTGGGTCCCGAGCCCGTCGCGGTACGCACGACCCCGAGCACCTCGAGCACGCGGACGGCTTCGCGCACGCTCGACCGGCCCACGCCGAGCTGCGTCGCGAGTTCTCGTTCCGGCGCCAGCCGGTCGCCGGCCACGAGACGCCCGTCGCGCAGATCGCTCTCGATGCGCTCGAGGACGACCTGCCACGCGCGCAGTGCGGTGCTGGTCATGGCATCCCCTGTTCGACCGGTCGTGTTGCGTGACCGGACCACACCACCCTACGCGCGGATGATCAGGCGTCGGCGGTCGTGACGTACCCGGCGGGGTTGGTGGTCTGCCAGTTCCAGTAATCGCGGCACGCGTCGTCGATCGACAGGCGCGTACGCCACCCCAGCAGCTCACCGGCCTTCGTCGGGTCGCAGTACGTGGCCGCGACGTCACCGGGGCGGCGGTCGAGGATCTTCTTCGGCAGGTCATGACCCACCGCCTTCTCGAACGACGCCACGAGCTCCAGCACGCTCACCGGGCGACCTGTGCCGAGGTTGAACACCTGGTGCCCGGGCTGAGCCTGCTCGAGGGCCGCGACGTGCCCCTCGGCGAGGTCGACGACGTGGATGTAGTCGCGCAGGCCCGTGCCGTCGGGGGTGTCGTAGTCGTCGCCGAAGACGCCGATCTCGTCGAGCGTGCCGATCGCGACGCGCGAGACGTACGGCATCAGGTTGTTCGGAATGCCGGCGGGGTCTTCACCGATGAGGCCCGACGGGTGAGCACCCACCGGGTTGAAGTAGCGCAGCACCGTGACGTTCAGCTCGGGGTTCACCCGCGCCACGTCGGCCAGCACGACCTCGTTCATGCGCTTGGACTTGCTGTACGCGTTGGACAGGTCGACGCTCGTGGTCGACTCCTCGGTGAACGGCAGGTCGGCCGGGTCGGAGTACACGGTTCCGGTGCTGGAGAACACGAACGAGCGGATACCGTGCGCGAGACCCACGCGCAGCAGCGCGAACGTGGTGTCGAGATTGTTGGAGTAGTAGGCCAGCGGCTTCTGCGTCGACTCGCCGACGGCCTTGAACGCCGCGAGGTGGATGATCGCGTCGATCGGGCCGTGCTCCTCGAACGCGGCGGTGACGACGGCGTCATCGGCGGCGTCTCCGACGACCAGGGGCGCGGGCTTGCCGGTGATCTGCTCCACCCTCTCGGCGGCGACGGCGTGCGTCCCGGACAGGTCGTCGAGGAGGACGACATCGTGACCGGCCTCGAGAAGAGCCACGGCCGTGTGAGTTCCGATGTAACCGGCACCGCCGGCCAGGAGTACGCGCATGCCCCCAGGCTATCGGTCCCCGGCGGCATACCCCGCGGCCGACTCCTCCGCCTCGGGGGCCACCGTGTCAGCGTCCGTCGAGCCGTCCTCCGGATTCACGGAGGTAGCAGACGGCGCACATGGATTCGTACGTGACCTCGCCCTGAATCTGCCCCTCGTCGATCGCGACCTGGTCTCCGTCGAAGACGAAACGACCGCCGACCAGACGAGCGTTGAAGATCGCCTTGCGGCCGCAGCGACAGATGGTCTTGAGCTCCTCGAGGCTGTGGGCGATCTCGAGCAGGCGCGCGGACCCGGGGAAGGCCTCGGTGCGGAAGTCAGTGCGGATGCCGTAGGCGAGCACCGGGATGCCATCGAGCACCGCCACGCGCAGCAGATCGTCGACCTGCGCCGGCGTGAAGAACTGCGCCTCGTCGACCAGCAGACAGGCGACGGGCGCGGGTCCCGCCGCGGCATGGAACACCGCCCGCAGGTCGTCATCGGCCCGAACGAGGAAGTCGACCGCCCGGGACACGCCCAGGCGGCTCTCGATCTGGCCGGCACCCTTGGTGTCGATCTCGGGCTTCGCGAGCAGCACGCGCTGGCCGCGCTCCTCGTAGTTGTACGCCGCCTGCAGCAGGGCCGTGGACTTGCCCGAGTTCATCGCCCCGTAGCGGAAGTACAGCTTCGCCACGCGCGGCTCAGGGGTTGATCGCGAGCGCGCGAGCAGTGGCATCCAACTCTTTGCGAGCCATCTCGGGCCGCGTGTTGAGCGTCTCACCGTAGCTGGGGATGAGGTCGCGAAGACGCGGCTCCCACGCGGGCATGCGCTCGGGGAAGCAGGTCTTGATCAGTCCGAGCATGATCGAGACGGCGGTGGACGCGCCCGGGGAGGCACCGAGGAGACCGGCGATCGAACGGTCCTCCGACGTGATGACCTCCGTGCCGAACTGCAGCACGCCGCCCTTGTCCTTATCGCGCTTCATCACCTGAGCGCGCTGACCGGCGTCGAGCAGTTCCCAGTCCTCGTCCTTGGCCGTGGGCATGAAGTCGCGCAGGCTGTCGACCTTCTTCGCGTGGGTCTTCAGGAGTTCGCCGACGAGGTACTTGATGAGGCTGGGGTTGTCGATCGCGACCTTGAGCATGGGCCCGATGTTGTGCGGGCGCACCTGCGTGACGATGTCGAGCATCGAGCCGTTCTTCAAGAACTTGGGGCTGAAGGTGGCGAAGGGACCGAAGAGCAGCGCGGACTCGCCGTCGACGACGCGGGTGTCCAGGTGGGGCACCGACATGGGCGGCGCGCCGACCGAGGCCTGCGAGTAGACCTTCGCGCGGTGCTGGGACACGATGTCGGGGTTCGAGGTCTTCAGCCACTGCCCGCCGATGGGGAAGACACCGTATCCCTTGATCTCGGGGATGCCGGAACGCTGGAGGAGTTTGAGAGCCCACCCGCCCGCACCGACGAACACGAACTTCGCGTTGATCGAGCCGGGGGTACCACCGATCACGTGGCGGTAGGAGACCTCCCAGGTGCCGTCCTTCTGCTTCTTCAGCTTCTTGACGTCGTGGTTGGTGACGACCTCGACGCCCTTCTCGCGCAGGTTCGCGAAGAGCTGCCGCGTGAGCGAGCCGAAGTCGACGTCGGTGCCGGCGGGGACGCGCGTGGCCGCGAAGGGCTCCCCCTTGCGCCGCTTCTGCATGAGCAGCGGCGCCCACTGGTTGATGACGCGCGAGTCCTCGCTGTACTCGATCCCCTCGAACAGCGGCTGCTGCCTGAGCACCTCGTAGCGCTTACGGAGGAAGGCGACGTCTTTCTCACCGCGGACGAAGGTCATGTGAGGCGTGGCGTTGATGAACGTCGACGGCTCGTCGAGCACCCCCTCGGCGACGAGCGAGGCCCACAGCTGCCGGCTCTGCTGGAACTGCTCGTTGATCGTGACCGCCTTGGCCGGGTCGATCGAGCCGTCCTTGCCTTCGGGCGTGTAGTTGAGCTCGCACAGCGCGGCGTGACCGGTGCCGGCGTTGTTCCAGGCGTTCGAGCTCTCCTGCGCGACATCGCTCAAGCGCTCCAGGACCGCGATCTTCAGATCGGGCTGGAGATCCTTCAGCAGCGTGCCGAGAGTGGCGGACATGATGCCGCCACCGATGAGGAGAACATCGACGTTTTCAGTCACTCGATGATTCTAGGTGCGAGCCGTGAGGTGTCTCGACATCGAGAGATCGGTCGGTTCGATGTCGAGACAACCCCGGGTTCACGGCATCCGGATGCCGTCGGCTCAGACGCGCGCGGAGAGCTTCTGCGCGACGATCTCGGCGATCTGCACGGCGTTCAGCGCCGCGCCCTTGCGCAGGTTGTCGTTGCTGATGAAGAGCACGAGCCCCTTGCCCTCGGGAGCGGACTGATCGGCGCGGATACGGCCCACGTAGCTCGGGTCGGTGCCGGCGGCCTGAAGAGGGGTGGGCACCTCTTCGAGCTGCACGCCGGGGGCGTCGGCGAGGAGCTCGCGGGCACGTTCGGGCGTGATGTCGCGGGCGAACTCGGCGTTGATGCTGAGCGAGTGGCCCGTGAAGACGGGGACACGGACGCAGGTGCCCGCGACGCGGAGGTCAGGCAGCTCGAGGATCTTGCGGCTCTCGTTGCGCAGCTTCTTCTCTTCGTCGGTCTCGTTCTGGCCGTCGTCGACGAGGTTGCCGGCGAAGGGGATGACGTCGAACGCGATCGGCGCGACGTACTTCTCGGGCGCGGGGAAATCGAGAGCGGAGCCGTCGCGGACGAGACGCTCCACGTCGCCCTGCGCGAGCACGCCCTCGACCTGGCCGAGGAGCTCCTGGGCACCCGCCAGGCCCGAGCCGCTCACGGCCTGGTAGGTGCTGACGATCAGTCGTTCGAGGCCCGCCTCGGTGTCGAGCACCTTGAGCACCGGCATCGCGGCCATCGTGGTGCAGTTGGGGTTGGCCACGATGCCCTTGACGGCCTGGTCGATCGCGTGCGGGTTGACCTCGCTCACGACGAGGGGGACCTCGGCATCCATGCGCCACGCGCTGGAGTTGTCGATCACGAGGGCACCGGCCTCGGCGAAGCGGGGGGCGTGGGCGCGCGAACCGGTGGCGCCGGCGGAGAAGAGCGCGACCTCGACGCCCGCCGGGTCGGCCGTGGCCACGTCCTCGACAATCACGGAGTGCCCGCCGAACTCGATCGACGTACCGGCCGAGCGCGCGGTGGCGAACAGGCGCAGCTCGCGGATCGGGAACGAGCGCTCGGCGAGGATCTCGAGCATGACGGTGCCGACCTGGCCGGTGGCGCCGACGACGGCGAGGGAGATTCCGGAATCGGAGATGCGGGTCATGCGAAGTACCTCGGGTGTTCGGGAGTGGGTGCCGCGACGACGGCGTTCGGGTCAGGGTAGCGCGAGAGACGGGGATGCCGCCGACGGCGGTGACACGGCGCAGGAAGATTGACGGTTCCGCACGGGTGCGCGGCCGGAATCCGCTGCTTCCGAAGCCGCCCGCCGGAAAACTCCTGCGCGGTGTCGCACGTCCGGAGCGGTCAGCTCATCGCTGCGGCGCCGAACGAGACGCTGAAGCGCTCGCACCACAGGTCGACCGTGCGGAAGGTCGACAGATCGACCTCGGCCGGGATGTCGTACAGCTGATCGCCGAGGTTGCCGCGGAGGGGGCCGAGGTCGACGTGTTCGTACGACGCCGCCGTGTACCATCCGTCGCGCCCCTCGACCACCGGTCCGGCGCTGAGCCACACATGCACATCGGGCCCGTTCGATGTCGCGAGCCCGACGAGCGCCAGCTGCCGAGTGCCGTCAGCATTCTGGATGACGCGGACCGACCCCGATGTCTCGTGTTCGTGACCGATCAGCGACCCCGTCAGGAGATCGACCGGACCGATGGGCGCGGAGGGCGTCGGATCGCCCGAGGGCGTCGGATCGGGAGAAGTCATCGCCATATCGATGGGTTCGACGACGGCGGACGGCGTCGTCGCCGGTGCGGGGATCTCGTCAGCGACGCGCACGTCGACGAAGAGCAACCACGGTTGGAACACCAACCCGGCCACAACCAGGGCGACCATCCCGGCGGCCCCGAGAGCCCAACCGAACACGAACCGTCTCGACCGCTGCCGCCGCGCCATCGTCGCCCCCGCTCGTCGGGAGCAGATTAGACCGCGGGGCTGGGGAGGACCTGCGAAAGGCGCGTCAGCGACCGGTGCCGGCGTGGACGGTTGCTTCGTCGTCGCCGTCGAGACCATAGGCGGTGTGCACGAGGCGCGCGGCCTCGGCGAGATCGACGCCGCGCACGACGACCGAGATGCGGATCTCGGAGGTCGAGATCATCTCGATGTTCACACCCGCCATGCTCAGCGCCTCGAACAGCGTCGCCGAGACACCGGAGTGCGTGCGCATGCCGGCGCCGACGACCGACAGCTTGCCGATCTGGTCGTCGTGCACGAGGCTCTCGAACCCGACCTCGGACTGCTCGGCGGCGAGAGCGCGAAGGGCGGTCGCGGCATCGGTCTTGGGGAGCGTGAAGGAGATGTCGGTGCGCGCGGTCGCGGCGGCCGAGACGTTCTGCACGATCATGTCCACGTTGGCGCCGGACTTCGCGACGATCTTGAAGATATCGGCCGCCTTGCCGGGCACGTCGGGAACGCCGATGACGGTGATCTTCGCCTGGCTGAGGTCGGTGGCGACGCCGGCGACGATGGGCTCTTCCATGGTGTCTCCCTCGGGGACGAGCGGTGAAGTCTTCGAGGCGTCGAGCACCCAGGTGCCCTCGCCCGAGCTGAACGTGGAACGCGCGTGGATGAGCACGCCGTGGCGGCGGGCGTACTCGACGGCACGGATGTAGAGGACCTTCGCGCCGTTGGCGGCGAGCTCGAGCATCTCTTCGCTGCCGACGCGGGAGAGCTTGCGGGCGAGCGGCACGACGCGCGGGTCGGCGGTGAAGATGCCGTCGACATCGCTGTAGATCTCGCAGACATCCGCGTTCAGCGCCGCGGCGAGCGCCACGGCGGTGGTGTCGGAGCCACCACGACCGAGGGTCGTGATGTCACGGGTATCGCGGTTGAAGCCCTGGAAGCCGGCGACGATGACGATCGCGCCCTCGTCCAGCGCCTCGCGCAGGCGCACGGGGGTGACGTCGACGATGCGGGCCGCGCCGTGCGTGGCATCCGTGATCATGCCGGCCTGGCTGCCGGTGAAGGAGCGGGCTTCGAACCCCATCGAGTGGATCGCCATGGCCAGCAGCGCCATCGAGATGCGCTCCCCGCTGGACAGCAGCATGTCGAGTTCACGGGGCGCGGGGATCGGCGCCACCTGGCCCGCGAGATCGAGCAGCTCGTCGGTGGTGTCGCCCATGGCGCTGACCGCGACGACGACCTCATGGCCGGCGCGACGCGTGTCGACGATGCGCTTGGCGACCCGCTTGATGCTCTCGGCGTCGGCGACGGACGAGCCGCCGTATTTCTGGACGATCAGAGCCATGAGGAGAACTCCCGGGAGGGGCGTGCGTCGGGATACCACGACGGGGCGCCCGGATGCCGCGCCCGAGGGTTCATCTTACGGAACGCCGTATACGCGCCCGTACATGCCCCCCGTCCCGTCATGCGATCGGCCTCGTGCGACCCGGGGCGATTCCAGATCACCCGCGGATAGGATCGACGGGTTCCACCCCCTCCCCCTGGAGCGATCTCATGCCGCTCACCCCCGGTACCTGGCTGTCCTCGCTGCGTCGCCTCACGCACTCCGCCGACGCGGCATCCCTCGACACGACCCTCCTCCCCGTCGTCGACGAGGCATTGGCGACCCGCATCCTCGACCTCGCCATCCGCATCGGCGAGACGATGCTCGTCGTCGGTGCCCCCGCGAACGAGGTGACCCTGACGATCGTGCGGGTGTGCGGGGCATACGGACTCGACCCCGTCCATGTCGATGTGACGTACAACTCCATCACCATCGCGCACAGCCGCCCGGGCGCGAGCCACCCGACGACCCTCCTGCGCGTGGTGCGCGGGTCCGTGCCCGACCACGCCAAACTGCAGCGTCTGCAGGCGCTGGTGACCGAGGTCGCCGACGGTCTCGCGCTGGATGACGCGATCGTGCGCTGCCGCGCGATCCGGCGGCTGCCGTTCCGCTACCGCCCGGGCATCGTGATCGTCTCGCAGGCGTCGCTCGCCGCGGGTGTCGCGATCATGTTCGGCGCCAACTGGCTCGCGCTGGTGCTGTCGTTCATCGCCGCAGCCCTGGCCGCCACCACCCAGCACATGATGGCGCGAGTGCGAGTGCCCTACTTCTTCGCCCAGATCGCGGGCGGTTTCGTGCTGACCGTCGTGGCGGCCCTCTCTCCCCTGCTGCGGTACACCGGCCTGGATGCCGCCGTGGACATCCGTCCGTCGGTGATCGTGGCATCCGGAATCGTCCTCATGCTGGCGGGACTCACCGTGGTGGGCGCGGCACAGGACGCCATCGACGGATTCGCGCTGACCGCGACCGGTCGCATCCTCGAACTCACGACGCAGACCCTCGGTGTGGTGCTGGGCATCCTTGCCGGGCTCGAGACCGTGCGCGTGATCGGGCTGGGCATGTCGCCTCCGTCGAACGCGCTGCCGCTCGGGCCCCTCACCGTGCAGTTCGTCGGTGCGGCGGTGATCGCGATCGCGGTGGCGGTCTACAACGGCGCGGGAACGAGGATCATCGTCGTCTCCGCAGCCCTCAGCCTCGTCGCGTGGGCGGGGTACGTGGGGGCGACGGCGCTGGGCTTCGAGGTGGCCGCCGCCAGCGGTGTGGGCGCCTTCATCGGCAGCTTCGCGGGCATCGTGGTGGCCTACCGCCTTCACGTGCCGTCGGTGGCCATCACCACCGCCGCGATCCTGCCGCTCGTGCCGGGTGCCGCGGTCTTCCGCGGACTGCTCGGCATCGTGGAGTCGGGCGACGACGCCGCCGTGCTCATGACCGGCGTCACGACCCTCGCGGGGGCTGCGACCATCGGAATCGCCCTCGCCGTCGGCGCCTCGCTCGGCATCTACCTCGGCCAGCCGGTGCGCGCGACGCTGTCGAGCGTCACCCGGGCGCGGGCGCGGGCTCGGGGGTAGGACGCGCGTCTCACGCCAGCGGGGGCCGGGTCAGAGCGTGCGGCGACCCTCGAAGGCCCGCCCGAGCGTGACCTCGTCGGCGTACTCGAGATCTCCGCCGACGGGCAGACCGGATGCCAGGCGGGTGACGCGGATCTCGAGAGTGTGCAGCAGCCGGCTGAGGTATGTGGCCGTGGCCTCGCCCTCGAGGTTGGGGTTGGTGGCGAGGATGACCTCTTGCACCGTCCCGTCTGCGAGCCGCTGCATGAGTTGCGTGATGCGCAGGTCGTCGGGACCGATGCCGGCGATGGGGCTGATCGCGCCGCCGAGCACGTGGTACAACCCGCGGAACTCACGCGTGCGTTCGATCGCCGCGACGTCTTTGGCGTCTTCGACGACGCAGATGAGGGCCGGGTTGCGTCGAGGATCGCGGCAGATCGAACAGCGGTCCTGCTCGGACACGTTGCCGCAGATCTCGCAGAACTTCACCTTGTCGCGGATCTCACCGAGCAGCGTGGACAGGCGCGAGACGTCGAACGACGGTGACTGCAGGATGTGGAACGCGATGCGCTGCGCCGACTTCGGGCCGATCCCCGGGAGGCGGCCGAACTCGTCGATCAGGTCTTGCACGATGCCGTCGTACATCAGCTGAACCTCGTCGGGGGCTCGTAGGGCTCGTCGCGCACGTAGGTGGCGCCGAGCATCTGGCGGACGACCGCTTCGCCGTACCGCTGCACGCCGCCGCGGAGCGGAGCCATGCGCGGGACGACGACGGGGGGAAGGGGCGCCTCGGCATCGTCGGCCGGCGGGATGACGTCGTCGTCGTCGACCTCGTCGGGGGCGGGCACCGAGGGGGTCACCTCGCGCGGCGGGAGCACGACGCCGGGGTGGACCGCGAAGGTCTCGGGCGACGCAGCGACATCGTCGGGCTCGTCGTCGACGGCCAGTGNAGGGACCGGCGGACGCGACGTCACCCTGGAGAGAGGATGCGGCGGAGGGCGTCATCGTCCCGGTCGGCCCCGGCCCCACGACGTCGGCGGACGGGATGGGGGCGACGGCCCACTCCGTGACCGACGCGGTGTACGGCGCCGCCGACCGCGGGGCGGAGGGAGCGCCCGCGGAAGCCCCGCCGCGAGGGGCGTCGGATCCGCCCGCCGGGCTGCGCGGCGGCGAGCCGGGGCCGGAACCTCCCCGACCGTCGTCGTCGAGACGCGCGAGATACTTCACGCGGACGCCGAGGACGGTCTGGATCGCCTGGCGCAGGTCTTCGCTCGCACCTCCATCGGGCGTTCGCGTCTTGAAGGCGTTCAGGTCGCCGACTGCTCGGAACGACAGTGTCAGCACGTCGTCGTCGAAGGCGCGCACGGTCGCCGTGGACACGACGAGCCACGACGCGCGACTCGCGACTTCGAGCTGGGCGAGGATCTCCGGCCACGCGTCGCGCAGGTGGCCGAGTTCGATCGGCCCGACCGGTGTGACCGGCGGGGTCGGGGCGGTGGCCTCCAGCGGTGACACGTCGTCGGTGGCTGCCGTCGATGCCGCGGGTGAGGGAACCGGTGCGGCGTCGCCGGCGGCGGCGGGCGGTGCGGCGTCGCGGGGGGCGGCAGGCACCACGGCCTCGCGGACAGCAGGCGGTGCGGGGTCGCCAGCGGCGGCGGACGGCGCGGCGTCGCCGGCGGCAGGCGGCACGTCCCCCGCGGGCGCTGCAGCAGGTTCCCGGTTGGCGGATGCCGGCGCGGTCGAGGCGGGACCGGCCACCTCCGTCGCCGGAGCGTCGGCATCAGGCGAGTTGTCGCGCGTCGCCGCCGCATCGGGAGCACCGTCGACAGCCGCGGTCAGCGACGTGTCGGCGGTGGGAGCGGTGTCGAACGGATGCGGGTCGGCATCGGTGCGCGCGCCGGGTGTGCGCCCGCGCCCGGGCTCGGCGACCGGTTCGGGCTCGTCGAACGGTGGCGGCGCATCGTCATCGGTGAGCGGCGGTGCGTCGTCGTCGAACGCGCCGCGCGCACGCATCGCCTCGGGACGGGCGGGTGCCCCCGGCGCACGCGAGGACTCTTGCGGCGAAAGCGGCGCGGTGGTCTCGGCAGCCGGTGCCGCGGTAGGGGGCACGGTTCCGCCGGGGGAGGCGATCGCGGGCGTGGCGACACCCGGTGCGGCGATGGCGGGCGGCGCGACCCGGGACGCGACCGGAGGGGCGGTCGATGCCCCCGGCGAGGCGATGCCCGGTGACGCCACGGAGGGCGAGGCGATACCGGGAGACGCGATCGCCGCGGAGGCGACCCGCGGCGACCGCGCCGCGGCATCCGTCGTTCCGGGTGCGGCGATATCGGCGGCGGGCGACGCGGGGCGGCCGGTGGCCGGGGCGAGCTGCGGGGCGGCCGACGTGGCACCGCGAGCCGCATCGAGATCGTGGGCCGCGGCGGGTGAGGTGCCCTGCGACACCCCCGCGTGGGTGAGCACACGAGCGACGAGCAGCTCGAGCTGCAGGCGCGGGGAGGTGGCGCCCGTCATCTCGTCGAGAGCGGCCACCACGAGGTCGGCCGTGCGCGAGAGGCGATGTACGCCGAAGGCGGTCGCCTGACGTGCCATGCGCTCGAGTTCGTCGTCGGGCACCCCGCGCAGCACGGCGGATGCCCCGGCACCGGTCGCCGCGACGATGATGAGGTCGCGAAGCCGCTCGAGCAGGTCGTCGACGAAGCGGCGGGGATCCTGCCCGGTCTGCACGACCCGGTCGACGGCGGCGAAGGCTCCCCCGCCGTCGTTCGACGCGAACGCGTCGACGACCTCGTCGAGGAGCTCGGAGTGGGTGTACCCCAGCAGCGCGACGGCCCGCTCGTACCGGACGAGGACGCGGCCGGCCGGCTCGTCTTCCGAGCCCGTGGACGGGTCGGATCCGGCGATGAGCTGGTCGAGAAGCGAGAGCGTGTCACGGGGCGACCCGCCCCCGGCACGCACGACGAGCGGCAGCACCCCGGCCTCGACGCCGACCCCCTCGGTCTCGCACAGCTCTTGGACGTACTCGAGCATGGCCGCAGGCGGGACGAGCCGGAACGGGTAATGGTGCGTGCGCGAACGGATGGTGCCGAGCACCTTCTCGGGCTCGGTCGTGGCGAAGATGAACTTCACGTGCGCGGGTGGCTCTTCGACGAGCTTCAGCAGAGCGTTGAAGCCCTGCTGCGTGACCATATGGGCCTCGTCGAGGATGAAGATCTTGAAACGATCGCGAGCGGGAGCGAAGATCGCGCGCTCACGCAGATCGCGGGCGTCGTCGACACCGTTGTGGCTGGCCGCGTCGATCTCGACCACGTCGAGGGATCCGCCGCCGCCGCGACCCAGCTCGACACAGCTGTCGCACGTGCCGCAGGGGGTGTCGGTGGGGCCGGCTGCGCAGTTGAGGCAACGAGCGAGAATGCGGGCCGACGTGGTCTTCCCGCAGCCGCGCGGACCCGAGAAGAGATACGCGTGACCCACGCGATCGCTACGGAGCGCGGTCATCAGCGGCTCGGTCACCTGCGACTGCCCGATCATCTCGCCGAACGCCTCGGGGCGGTATCGGCGGTACAGGGCTGTCGTCACCAGACCAGCCTACGGCGTCCCTCCGACATCGCCTCCGACGCCCCCTCCTCCGGCGCTCGACGCCCGAGCGGATGGGTCCCGGCTCGCGGATCAACGCATCCCGGCTCGCGGCGTCCCGGCTCGCGGATCCACGCATCCCGGTGTCCCGGCATCCCTTCCGTCATCCCCCCGGAAACGCCGAACGCGGCGACCCCTCACCCGAGGAGGTCGCCGCGTCCGACGTCGTTCAGAACCCGCCGTCGAGGCCGACCGCGATGGGGGCGGCGTCGTCGTCGTTCACGACCGGGATCGTCGCCGTGACGATGGGCACCGACGCCGACAGCAGCGTGCCGTCCTCGCGCACCGAGCCCTCGAGCTGACGGATCGAGGGGCGGCCCGGACGCACCGGACCCTGCCCGTGCAGCGCCACGCGCACCGTCTCGCCGGGGGCGACGGTGTAGTCGACCCCGCGCACGGCGAAGGTGACGGGCGCGCCCTGCTCCCCCGCGCGCAGCGTCAGCGCGTTCGTGGTGAGGGTGACGTTGAGCCGCGTCCCGTGCCAGTGCAGCACGTACGACAGCTCGGGCCAATCGGCGGGCAGACGCGGGTCGAAGGTGAGCAGCCCGAAGTGGTCGCGCATACCGCCGAAACCGCTGACGAGCGCCGTCCACACCCCGCCGGCCGACGCCACGTGCACGCCGTCGGACGCGTTGTGATGCAGATCGCCGAGGTCGACGAACGCCGCCTGACGGAAGTACTCCAGCGCCAGGTCCTGGTAGCCCACCTCGGCGGCCAGGATCGACTGCACGACCGCCGACAGCGTCGAGTCACCGGTGGTCAGCGGGTCGTAGTACTCGAAGTCGGCGAGCTTCTCGGCATCCGTGAAGTGGTTTCCCTGCAGGAAGAGCGCGAGCACCACGTCGGCCTGCTTCAGCACCTGGTAGCGGTAGATCACCAGCGGGTGGAAGTGCAACAGCAGCGGTCGCTGGTCGGGAGGGGTGTTCTCGAGGTCCCAGATCTCGCGTTCGAGGAACACGGCGTCTTGCGGATGGATGCCGAGCGCCTCGCTGAACGGGATGTGCATGGCCTCGGCCGCCTTCTCCCACCGCTCGGGCTCGGAGGGGTCGAGGTTCATGCGCTCGGCCATGTGCGCGTACGCGTCGGGGTCGTTGTCGGCGAGGTCGCGGACCGTGCGGGCGGCGAAGCGCAGGTTGAAACGCGCCATCACATTGGTGAAGAGGTTGTCGTTGACGACGGTGGTGTACTCGTCGGGACCCGTCACGCCGTGGATGTGGAACGAGTCGTGCTCGCCGTCGTCGGCGGCGTCGCTCGAGCGCCAGAAGCCCAGCGTCGACCACAGCCGCGCGGTGTCGACGGCGATGTCCACGCCCTCGCGGGCGAGGAACTCCTCGTCGCCCGTCGCCCGCACGTACTTCGCCAGGGCGAAGGCGACGTCGGCGTTGATGTGGTACTGGGCGGTGCCGGCGGCGTAGTAAGCGGATGCCTCTTCGCCGTTGATCGTGCGCCAGGGGAAGAGCGCGCCGGCCTCGTTGAGCTGGTGCGCGCGCTTGCGCGCCGCGGGCAGCATCAGGTAGCGCATGCGCAGGGCGTTGCGCGCCCAGAGGGGCGAGGTGTACGCCAGGAACGGCAGCACGTACACCTCGGTGTCCCAGAAGTAGTGCCCGCTGTATCCCGAGCCGGTGACGCCCTTCGCGGGGACGCCCTGGCCGTCGGCGCGGGCTGCCGCCTGCGCGAGCTGGAACAGGCACCAGCGCGTCGCCTGCTGCAGATCGCCGTGTCCGCCGATGCGCACGTCGGAGCGGTCCCAGAAGTCGGCGTACCAGTCGATCTGCTGGGCGAACAGCCCCTCGATGCCGGTCTCGACCGCACGATCGAGGGTGCGGCGGCACCGGTCGAGCAGTTCACCCGTGGGGACGCCCCGAGACGTGTGGTAGCTGACCAGCTTGGTGATCGTGGTGGGGACGCCGGCGCGCGCTTGAACGCGGTAGACGTTCTTGGCGATGTCGGGCTCGATGAGACGCCTCGAGGTGTACTCGTTCTGCGTGTCGATGAGGTGGTCGGCGATGACCGCGAGCGTCATGTTCGACTCGCTGACCTCGTAGCTCAGGGCCGAGCGCTCACCGTCCTGCCAGTACTCGCGCGGCTGCAGCACGCGATCGCTCAGCTTCTCGGTCTTGCGCGGGTCGAATCCCGCCTTCCCGGATGCCATCGGCGAGCCGCCGTAGATGCCCTCGCCGTCCTGACGGTTCAGCAACTGACTGCTGACGGTGACGGGGGCGTCGGCGTCGAGCACCGTCACGGTGAGGCGGAGCACCGCGAGGTGCTTCTCATCGAACGACACGAAGCGTTCGTCTTCGATGCGCACACGTTTGCCGGAGGGGGTGACCCATAGGAGGTTCCGACGCAGGATGCCCTGGCGCATGTCGAGGACGCGCTCGTACTCGCGGACGTCGGCGACATCGAGCGAGAGCGGCTCGTCGTCGACGTAGACGCGCAGCACCTTGGCGTCGGGGGCGTTGATGATGGTCTGGCCGACCTCGGCGAAGCCGTACGCCTGCTCGGCGTGACGGATGGGGAACGTCTCGTGGAACCCGTTGATGTACGTGCCCTGCTCGAGGGCGAAGCGGCCCTCGATCGAGTTGCCGCGCAGGCCCAGATAGCCGTTGCCGACGGCGAAGAGGGTCTCGGTGACCCCCACGTCGTCCAGCGAGAACTCGGTCTCGACGAGGCGCCATTCGTCGACGGGGAAACGATCGCGATCGATCATCGGGGTGCCTTCCGGTGGCGGGTTCGGAGTCGGCGCGGAACGACGGCATGCCGATCGCGCGGGTGGAGCTCGGGTTCGCCGCTCGGGGACGACGAGGGGGTGTCGCGTGCAGGCGACGGCTCAGTCTACGAACGCGGCGAGGTCGTCGACGACCACCGTCGCACCGGCGGCGGTGAGGTCGTCGGCACCGACACCGCGATCGACGCCGACCACGACGGCGTAGCCGGCCGCCGCGGCGGAGCGCACCCCGCTGAGGGCGTCCTCGACGGCGACCGAGCGGGCCGGGTCGACGCCGAGCATGCGGGCGGCCTCGGCGAACACGTCGGGGGCCGGCTTGGACGACAGATGATCGCGCTCGGCGACCACGCCGTCCATGACGACCGGGAACCGGTCGCGGATGCCGGCGGCCTCGAGCACCTCGACCGCGTTCTTGGAGCTGGAGACGACGGCGATCGGCGTGCCCGCTGCCTGCAGCGTGTCGAGCAGGGCGATCGAGCCCGGGTAGGGCTGGATGCCCTCGCTGCGCAGGATGCGCGAGAACACCACGTTCTTGCGGTTGCCGACGCCGCAGACGGTGTCTTCGGACGGGTCGTCGGAGGGGTCTCCCCAGGGCACCTCGACATCGCGACTGCGCAGGAGGGAGGCGACGCCGTCGTAGCGCTTCTTCCCGTCGACGTACTCGAAATAGTCGCGATCGGTGTAGGCCGGCTCGATCCGCCACGCGGCGAAGAGCTCGTCGAACATCTCTTTCCACGCGCGCATGTGCACCTCGGCGGTGGGGGTGAGCACCCCGTCGAGGTCGAACAGGACGCCCTCGAACGTCGTGAGGTCGGGCAGGGCGGAGGTGTCGGTCACGGGTGTGCTCCAGATCGGCAAGACGACGACGGCCGGCCGCCGTCGCGGGCTCAGAGTAGTGGGGTGGGGTGTCTCAGGAGGTGACCGACAGCGTCTGCCGAGCGATCTCGAGCTCTTCGTCGGTGGGGACGACCAGCACGGTGACGCGGGAGGCGTCGGTGGAGATGCGCCGGATGCCGCGCTCTCGACGCTCGTTGCGCTCGGGGTCGATCTCGACGCCCGCGAAACCGAGGGTGGCCATGGCCTCTTCGCGGACGCGGATCGAATTCTCACCCACGCCCGCGGTGAACGAGATCACATCGACGCCGTCGAGCTGCGCGAGGTAGGAGCCCGCGTAGGCGCGGAGACGGTGGATGTAGACGTCGAAGGCGAGCTGAGCGGCCGGGTCGCCGGCATCCCGTCGCTCTCCGATGTCGCGCATGTCACTGACGCCTGCGAGCCCCTTGAGCCCCGAGCGCTTGTTGAGCAGGGTGTCGAGATCGGCGATGGACATGTCGGCGCGGCGCGCGAGATGGAAGAGCACGGCCGGGTCGAGGTCGCCGGAGCGGGTGCCCATGACCAGGCCCTCGAGGGGGGTCAGGCCCATCGAGGTGTCGACGGAGCGACCGCCCTCGATCGCCGCGACCGACGCGCCGTTGCCCAGGTGGAAGACGATCTGCTTGAGCTCGCTGAGCGGACGACCGACGAATTGCGCGGCGGCCTCGCTGACGAACTTGTGGCTCGTGCCGTGGAACCCGTATCGACGGATGCGGTGCGCCTCGGCGAGCTCGCGGTCGATGGCGTACGTGTAGGCCTCGGGAGCCAGCGACTGGTGGAACGCCGTGTCGAAGACCGCGACGTGCGGGACCTCGGGGAACGCCATCTTCGCCGCCACGATGCCGGCCAGGTTGGCCGGGTTGTGGAGGGGCGCCAGCACCGACAACTCGTCGATGTTGATCTCCACCAGCGGGGTGACGACGGTGGGCGCGAAGAAGCGGGCGCCGCCGTGGACGACGCGGTGCCCGACGGCGACGGGGGCGTGATCGTCGAGTGAGGGACCGTGGGCGGCGAAGGCGTCGAGCATGACGGTGAAGCCGGCGGTGTGATCGGGGATGTCGCGTTCGATCGTGTAGGTGGCGTCGGTCACGGCAGGAGCCGCGTCACCGGATGCCAGGGCTGCCGCCTCGACGGTGTGCCGGGCGATGCCCGTGCCCTCGCCGATGCGCTCGACCAGCCCCGAGGCGAGCACCCGCTCGTGCTCCATGTCGAGCAGCTGGTACTTGAACGACGACGAACCGCTGTTGACGACGAGGACGACGTTCACGACGCGCTCCCTTCGGCGTGGGCCTCGACGGCCGGGCTTCCCTGGGCCTGGATCGCCGTGATCGCGATGGTGTTGACGATGTCGTCGACGAGCGCGCCGCGCGAGAGATCGTTGATGGGCTTGTTCAGGCCCTGAAGGACCGGCCCGATCGCCACCGCGCCGGCCGAGCGCTGCACGGCCTTGTAGGTGTTGTTGCCGGTGTTCAGATCGGGGAACACGAACACGGTGGCGCGTCCCGCGACCGCGGAGCCGGGCATCTTGGCCCGTGCGACGGCCGCGTCGGCGGCGGCGTCGTACTGGATCGGCCCCTCGACCAGCAGCTCGGGGGCGCGTTCGCGAACGAGGGCCGTGGCCGTGCGCACCTTCTCGACGTCGGCGCCCGTGCCGGACTCCCCCGTCGAGTACGACAGCATCGCCACGCGGGGGTCGATGCCGAACTGCTCGGCCGTCGCCGCCGACGACACCGCGATGTCGGCGAGCTGCTCGCTGGTGGGGTCGGGGATGACGGCGCAGTCGCCGTAGACGAGCACGCGGTCGGCCAGTGCCATGAGGAAGACGCTCGAGACGACCGAGACGCCCGGAGCGGTCTTGATGATCTCGAACGCCGGGCGGATGGTGTGGGCCGTGGTGTGCGCCGCGCCCGAGACCATGCCGTCGGCCAGCCCCAGGTGCACCATGAGCGTGCCGAAGTACGACACGTCGGTGACCGTGTCGGCGGCCTGGGCGTGGGTGACGCCCTTGTGGGCGCGCAGCCGTGCGTATTCGGTGGCGAACTTCTCGACGTGCACGGCGTCGAAGGGGCTCAGCACCTCGGCATCGCGGATGTCGATGCCGAGCTCGATCGCGCGCCCGCGCACCTCGATCGGCTCGCCGAGGATGGTCAGATCGGCGATGCCGCGCGCCAGCACGGTGGCCGCGGCGCGGAGCACGCGGTCGTCGGTTCCTTCGGGCAGGACGATGCGGCGCTTGTCGGTGCGGGCGCGGTCGACGAGGCCGTACTCGAACATGAGCGGGGTGACGACGCTCGGGCGGGCGACGCCCAGCTCGCGCGTGAGCTGTTCGGTGTCGACGTGACGCTCGAACAGCGCGAGGGCGGTGTCGTACCGGTGCTGCGAGTCGGCGGCGAGGCGCCCCCGGGTGTTCATGATGCGCACGGCGGTGTCGTAGGTGCCCAGATCGGTGGCGATGATCGGCAGCGGCGATCCGAGGCCGTCGATGAGGCGCACGATCGCGTCGGGGAGCTCGAACCCGCCGTTGAGCACGATCCCGGCGAGCGACGGGAAGGTGCCCGAGGCGTTGGCCAGGAGCGCCGCGAGGAGCACCTCGGTGCGGTCGGCGGGGATGACCACGACCGCGGATTCCTTCAGACGCGGCAGCACGTTGACCATCGACATGCCCGCGACCACGACGCCGAGGACTTCGCGGGTGAGAAGCGCCGGATCGCCCTTGATGAGCTCGCCCTCGACCGAGCGCAGCACGCCGCGCATCGAGGGGGCGATGAGGAACCGGTCTTCGGGCAGCGCCCACACGGGCACGGTGCGCTGCTCGGCGGTACCGCCGACGACTCCGGCCGCGTCGACGACGTGGCGAACGGATGCCACGACCTCGTCGAGGCGATCGGCGTCGGCGCGGTTGGCGATCACGGCGAACAGTGCCGCGCGCTCGTGCTGCAGCTCGGAGATGGCCAGGGAGGCGATCTGACCGACTTCCTGCGGAGTGCGGGCCACGGAGAGACCGAGCGTCTCGCTGTGGCCCTGCTGCGCCCGGCCGCCGAGCACGAGCAGCACCGGCGCGCCGAGGTTGGCCGCGATGCGGGCGTTGAACGCGAGCTCGGCGGGGCTGCCCACGTCGGTGTAGTCGCTGCCGATGATGACGACGGCGTCGCACTGCGCCTCGACGGCCTTGTAGCGCTCGACGATGCGGGCGAGCGCGGCATCGGCGTCGTCGCGCACGTCGTCGTAGGTGACGCCGACGCAGTCGTCGTAGGCGAGGTCGACGCTGTCGTGATCGAGCAGCATCTCGAGCACGTAGTCGCGTTCGGCGATGGAGCGCGCGATGGGCCGGAACACCCCCGCGCGCGGAGTGACGCGGCTGAGCGCGTCGAGCACGCCCAACGCCACGGAGGACTTGCCCGAATGACCTTCGGCCGACGTGATGTAGATGCTCTGCGTCACGCCATCAGCCTATTGCGGGCCCCCGACATCGCCCCGGGGTTGCTTCGGCGTCGAGTGATCAGGTGCGCACCGGGAGGACTCGCGCGCCCGCCGACCGCAGCTTCGCGGCGAGGGCGGCGTCGTCCGGGAGATCGGCGATGATCCCGCTCACGGCGTCGAGCGGCAGGATGCCGAACCGCGACGCCGCGGCCAGCTTCTCCTCGCTCGCGAGCACGAACGTCTCGGCGGCGCGCTCGGCGAGTACGCGCTTCATGGCCGCCTCATCGGCATCCCCCGTCGTCAGCCCCGCCGTCGGGTGCACGCCCGTGACGCCCAGGAAGAACACGTCTACACGGAGGTTCTGCGCCGACTCGACGGCCGCGGCACCGCACGCCACCGCGGAGTGCTTGAACACCCGGCCGCCGATCACGATGACCTCCGCGTCGTGGTGGAGCAGGGCGGCGGCGATCGTGGGCGAATGGGTGATGACCGTGCCGGCGAAGGTGCGCGGCAGCGCGTCGACGAGCGCGAGCGTCGTCGTCCCCCCGTCCAACAGCACGGTCGCACCGGGCTCGATGAGTGCGACCGCCGCGGCGGCCACGCGCGCCTTACTGTCACGGGCGACCTCGCGCCGCGCGGAGTAGTCGGCGACGGCCGGAGAGGCGGGCAGGGCGCCGCCGTAGACGCGGACGGCGAGGCCCGCGGCATCCAGTTCTCGGAGATCCCGGCGGATGCTGTCTTCGGAGAGGCCGAGTTCGACGGCGACGTCTTTGACGACGAGGCGTCCGTCGCGGCGCAGGCGGTCGAGCAGGGCGTCTTTTCGGGCGGCGGCCAGCATCATATACACACTCTTGCACGTTTCTGCACTATGGTTCCGATTTATGAGCACGTCTTTCCGCCCCGGAACCACCGTCCCCGACCATCGCGGGCGCACCGATCTGCACCTGACCGGCCGCGACCTCGATCGGAACCCCCGCGTGAAGATCGACGATGTCGAGCTCGTCGCCGCCGGATGGCACGTGCTGCGCAAGACGACCCTCCGCTACCGCGGCGACGACGGCCGGTGGCTCACGCAGACGCGCGAGACGTACGACCGCGGCAACGGCGCCACGATCCTGCTCTACGACCCCGAGCGGCGCACCGTGCTGCTCACCCGGCAGTTCCGCTACCCGGTCTACGTCAACGACCACCCCGACGGGATGCTGATCGAAACCGCCGCGGGCCTCCTCGACGACGACGACCCGGTCACCGCGATCCGCCGCGAGGCCGAGGAGGAGACGGGCGTGCGCGTCGACGACGTGCAACCCGTGTTCGAGGTCTACATGAGCCCGGGATCGGTGACCGAGCGCCTGCACTTCTTCGCGGCGGCCTACGACGGATCGACGCGCGTGGGCGACCGCGGCGGTCTCGTCGAGGAGGGCGAGGAGATCGAGATCCTGGAGTACGCGATCGACGAGGCGGTGTCGATGATCCGCGAGGGATCGATTCAGGATGCCAAGACCATCATGCTGCTGCAGTGGGCGGTGCTGGACGGACCCTTCGCTCGCCGGTGAGGAGCCGGTCGGCCGAGACCGTCCGGTGCGACGCCCCTCGGCGGGGTCGTCGCACCGGAGACGATCAGGAGGCGCTGACCGTGTTCTGCTGCAGGACGGCCTCGAGCTCGACCGTCGTCGGCGGGTTCGCACCCGCACGGCTGACGGTGACGCCCGCGGCGGTCGCGGCCGCGAGCCCGGCCGCCCGGAGCTCGGCCTCGTCGAAACGCCCCTCGATGACGCGCTCGACACCGATCTTCTGGGCGAGGGCCGCGATCAGCCCCGACATGTAGGAGTCGCCGGCGCCGATCGTGTCCACGACCTCGACCGGGAGGGTCGGCACGTGCAGTTCGCCGGCGCGCGTGGAGAGCGTGCTCCCGTGGGCACCGCGGGTGACGACGACGATCGACGCCCCCTGCTCGAGCAACCGCGCCGCGGCCGAAGCCGGATCGTCGGGGTAGAGCCACTCGGCATCCTCGTCGCTCAGCTTCACCACCGTCGCGCGGGCGGCGTACCGGTGCACGAGATCGCGCGTCTCAGCCACCGACGGGAGCAGGGCCGGGCGCACGTTGGGGTCGAAGCTCACGAGCACGTCGCGCGGCAGCGCCTCGGCGAGCTCGACCACCCGGTGCGCGCCGGGAGGACGCAGCGCGCCCACCGACCCGACGTGCACGATGCCGAAGCCGTCGGTACGCGGCGCGCGGGCGAACTCCCACGAGAGGTCGAAGTCGTACGTCGCCGAGCCGTCGGCCCCGATGTGCGCCCGGGCGGTCGACGTGCGCTCCTGATCGACAGCCGTCTGCACCACGTCGACGCCGGAGTGCTCGACGTGCGCGGCGATGAGACGCCCCCGCTCGTCGTCGGCGAACTCGGTGGCGAAGGTCGTCTCGACGCCGAGCCGCGACAGGCCCACGGCGACGTTCAGGGGGCTGCCGCCCACGTGTTCGCTCTCGACGCCGGTGCGGTCGACGATGTCGATCAGCGCCTCGCCGATGACGAGGGCTCGGACCGAAGGAATGGATGCGCTCATGACACCGGATTCAACCACGTCAGCGTGGACCCGCCACCGATGACGTGGGGCGCGAACGCCTCGTTGAAGGCGGCGCAGTGACTCGTCGCCAGATGCGCCTGGAATGCGGCCTCGTCGGCGTACTCCTCGTAGACGAAGAAGCTGTCGGGGTCATCGGCCAGCCGGTGGGCGTCGAAGCGCACGTTTCCGGGTTCGGCTGAGACGTCGTCGCCGTAACCGCGGAGGAGGCCGGCGACCGTGTCGCCCTTCCCCTCCTCGGCCGTGAACTGCGCGTAGAGGTACTTGCCGGTCACAGCGTCTGCGCGCCCGTCATGATCGCCACGGCTTCGCTCATGGTGTGGGAGGAGGGGGTGATGGTGCCGGCGCGCTTGCCGAGACGCTGGATGTGGATGCGATCGGCCACCTCGAACACGTGAGGCATGTTGTGGCTGATCAGGATGACGGGCACCCCGTTGTCGCGCAGGCGCTTGATGAGCTCGAGCACCTGGTTGCTCTCGCGCACACCGAGGGCCGCAGTGGGCTCATCGAGCACCACGACCTTGGATCCGAACGCCGCGGCGCGGGCGACCGCGACGGCCTGACGCTGGCCGCCGGAGAGGTTCTCGATCGCGACCGTGACGTCCTGCAGGGTCGAGATGCCCAGACGCGTGAGTTCGTCGCGGGCGTTCTTGCGCATGGTCTTGGTGTCGAGCATGCGGAAGACCGACCCGAGCGGACCCGGACGCCGGATCTCGCGACCGAGGTACATGTTGGCGGCCACATCCAGCGCGGGCGAGACCGCGAGCGACTGGTAGACGGTCTCGATGCCGGCCTCCCGTGCGTCCTGCGGGCGGCGGAAGGTCACCGGCTGGCCGTCGAGGCGCAGCTCGCCCCCGTCGGGGATCTCGGCCCCCGTCAGGCACTTGATGAGCGTCGTCTTGCCGGCGCCGTTGTCGCCGATGATGGCGAGCACCTCGCCGGCGTAGAGGTCGAGGCTGACGCCGTCGAGACCGACGACGTGCCCATAGGTCTTGACGAGGCGCGTGGCCGAGAGGACGGGCGTGCGCGTGTCGGTTGCTGCGGCGTTCACTTGCGAACCTTCCGAATCCACTGGTCGATCGAGACGGCGACGATGACGAGCACACCGACGGCGAGGGTCTGGTAGAGCACGTCGAGGCCGGCGAGGGCGAGGCCGTTGCGGAAGACGCCGACGATGAGCGCACCGAGGAGGGTGCCCCACACGTTGCCGCGTCCGCCGAACAGGCTGATGCCGCCGATGACCACGGCCGTGATCGCGTTGAGGTTGGCGTCGACGGCGGCGTTGGGGCTCGACCCGAAGTCGCGACCGATCTGGATCCAGGCGGCGAGGGCGACGATGGCGCCGGCCGCGAGGTACACGCTCAGCAGCACGCGGTTGACCCGGATGCCGCTGAGGCGGGCCGCCTCCTTGTCGTCGCCGACGGCGTACACGTGGCGCCCCCAGGCGGTCCGTCCGAGGGCGTAGGAGACGACGGCGTAGACGAGGATCATCAGGAACACCCCGAACGTCACGTCGACGCCGATGTGGAAGGTCGTTCCGGTGAAGGTGAGGATCTCGGGCAGGTCGCTCCCCTGGACGGTCGCACCGTTGGAGAGCAGCAGCAACAGCGCCGTGAAGATGCTGAGCGTGCCGAGGGTGACGATGAAGGGCGGCAGGTTCAGGCGGGTCACCAGCATGCCGTTGACGAGGCCGGTCAGCACACCGGCGATGAGCCCGACCACCAGGGCGAGAGGGCCGGGGATGCCGAGCCCCGCGGCCGCGTTGCCCATCACCACGGAGCTGAGGATCATCGCGGCACCGACGGACAGGTCGATACCCGCGGTCAGGATGACGAGCGTCTGCGCGACGCCCAGCGTGCCGATCACGGCCACCTGCTGCGTGATGAGCGAGAGGTTGGCCGGGGCGAGGAAGCGGGGATTGATGATGCCGAAGACGATGACGGCGACGACGAGCACGATGGCCGGACTGACGGCCGGGTAGCGGTACAGGACGTTGCGCACGCGCTGCATCGGCGTCTGGCGCGAGATGAACTCGTCGGCCAGGTGCAGGGCCGACGTCGGCGGCGCGGTCTGGGGAGTGGAGGGTGTTTGTGACATGAGGGTCTTCCCGGTCGCGGGTGGGAGGTCGGGGGNCGCCCCCGGGTGATCACTCGCCCCAGCAGGTGCTGGCGGCGTCGGCGGAGGTGAGGCTCTCGATCCCCGTCTGCGGCTCGTCGGTGACGAGCTGCTGTCCGGTGCTGAAGAAGTCGAGGCCGTCGGACGGCTTCGGGGCCTCGCCGCCGCGGGCGATCGTGGCGATGGCTTCCATGCCGAGCGAGGCCATCTTCGACGGGTACTGCTGCGCGGTCGCGCCGATGATGCCGTCCTTGACGTACCCGACGCCCGTGCAGCCGCCGTCGACCGAGACGATGATGACGTCGTTCTCCTTGCCGGCGGCCTTCAGCGCCTGGTAGGCGCCGTAGGCGGCGGGCTCGTTGATCGTGTACACGACGTTGATGTTCGGGTCCTTCGACAGCAGCGTCTCCATCGCGGAGCGTCCGCCGTCCTCCGCACCCTGCGTGGCCTGGTGGCCGGCGATCGTGTAGGAGCCGCCCTTGCCACCGGTGTAGGAGCCCGACGGGGCCTCCGAGCCGTTCTTGCTGGGGTCGGGGACGTCGATGCCCATTCCCTTGAGGAAGCCCTGGTCGCGCGCGGTGTCGACGGTGACGATCTGGTCACTGAAGAGGTCGAGCATCGCGATGTTGGCGGTCTCACCGGCCAGCTTCTCGGCGGTCCACTGGCCGATCAGTTCCCCGGCGGCGAAGTTGTCGGTGGCGAAGGTGATGTCGACGGAGTCGGCGGGGTCGGGCACGGTGTCCAGCGCGATGACGTACAGGCCGGCCTTGCGCGCCTTCTCGATCTCATTGATGACGGCGGGGCCGTTGGGGGTGATGAGGATGCCCTTGTCACCCCGGGAGATGGCGTTCTCGATGGCCTGGATCTGGCTGTCGGTGTCGCCGTCCTTCTTGCCGGCGGCGAGCGTCAGCTTGACGTTGGCCTTGTCGGCGTCGGCCTGTGCGGCCTCCTCCATCGAGACGAAGAAGGGGTTGCTCGTGGTCTTGACGATCAGGGTCACGCCCACCTGCTCGTCGGCGCCGGCGGGAGCGGCGGAGGTCGCGGATCCCGCGGGAGAGGAGCAGCCGGTGAGGGCGAGGGCTGCGACGGCGGCGATCGAGGCTGCCGTGAGAAGGGCGCGGGACGTCGAGTGCTGCGGCATGGATATGGTCCTTTGATGGTCGGGGACTGCTCTGTCGAAACCGGACTGACAACGGTGTCAGTCACAGGTGTACCCGAAGTGCTTATAGAGTGCAAGAACCAATCGATCAAAAGAGTTCGAAGTGATGACACCGTTATCAGGCAGACCCGATGCCCGCGAGGGCTCCGTCGCCATTCGCTCCGTCACGATCCGCGACGTCGCACTGCACGCCGGCGTCGGGATCAAGACCGTCTCGCGCGTCATCAACAACGAGCCCAACGTGGCCGCAGCCACCGCCGCCCGCATTCGCGCGTCGATCGCCGAACTGCAGTGGGAGCCCGATGCGTACGCGGCGAACCTCCGCCGCACGATGACGCGCACGCAGACCCTCGGGCTGCTGCTCGGAAACGTGGCGAACCCGTTCTCGGCGACCATCCACCGCGCGATCGAGGATGTGGCGATCCACCGCGACGTCGCGGTGTTCGCCTCGAGCCTCGACGACGATCCCGACCGCGAGATCGCCGCGGTGGGCGCATTCGTCCGGCGCAAGGTCGACGGCCTCATCCTCACCTGCATCGCCGGGAGCCAGGCGTACCTGAGCGAGATGGTCCCCGAGAAGATGCCGGTCGTCTTCATCGACCGCGAGCCCGCCGACCTCGCGGCCGACCTCGTGCACGCAGACAACGTCGGCGGTGCGGCGCTGGCCACCCGTCATGTGCTCGGCTACGGGCACCGCACGATCGCGCTGCTGCTCGACCGCCACGACATCTGGACCGCCCGAGAGCGCGAGCGCGGGTTCCGCGAGGCGACCGCGGAGTTCGGGCTGCCCGAAACGTCGACCGTCATCGTCCGCGACCTCACCGATCAGGCGGCCGCGGAACGGGCCGTACTGGAGCTCATGGCATTGCCCACTCCCCCGACGGCGATCGTCAGCGGGCAGAACCTCATCACGATCGGCGCGGTGCACGCCCTCCGCCGTCTGGGCCGACACCACGATGTGGCCCTCATCGGGTTCGACGACGTCGATCTCGCCGACCTGATGGAACCCGGCATCAGCGTCATCGCCCAGCGCCCGCAGGAGATCGGGGTGCGGGCGGCCGAGATGCTGTTCGAGACCCTCGACGGCGTTGCGCGCATGTCGCCGCGCCGGGTCGTCGTGCCCGTCGACCTGATCCCCCGCGGATCGGGAGAGATCCGCCCGCGCTGACCACGGATCGGGAGGGATCCGCCCGCGCCGACCGCGGCATCGACCGGAAAGCATCCGCCGAGGCTGTCGCCGCCGCGATCACCCGCGGACGGCACCGCGGCCGCCGGACCCGCCGAGTCGGGCGGCCCACCCACCCGCGCCGGGCGGGTCGCCGATTCCGGGCATGAAAAAGACCCTCCGCGCACCCGGTAGAGCCTGGTTACCCTTGCTACGTTTCCGTCCTGGGGGAGTTGGCCTGGATGCCGCCACGCGGAGAGCCGAGTTCAGCTTACCCGACGCGCGAGCCGGATCCATCCCGGCGGGGTCTCCCACGCCCGCGGTCGCTGCGCCCCCTCGCGCCCCGCGGCGTCTCGTGGACGCGGTGGAGCCGGCGCCCGTCACACCACCAGGGGAGCCAGCTCATCGGCAGCCGGACGCAGTGCCGACAGCGTCAGCTCGGGCTCGTCGACGCGGTGGCGGGCGCCCGAGAAGCCCAGGGCCCCCGCGAACGCACCGGCGGCATCGCGCAACGGGATCGCGAGGCACCCGGCGGTCGCCGTGACCTCGCCGCTCTGACGCGTCGCGCCCCACCGCGCGAGGTCGACGCGCGCGGCCTCGACCGCCGCCCCCCGCGCGCTGTCGTCGCCGACGAGCATCAGGCGTCCCAGCGCGTAGCGTTCCGGCTCGCGCGCGAGGCGTGCGTGATCGGAGAGGGGGAAGTCGGGGTCGGCGTCGAGCACGACGACGCGTCCGTCGACGAAGAGCACGACGTGCACACCGCCGCGGACACGGCGGCGGACGTCGTCGACGACCGCTCGTGCGGCCGAGGAGAGCCGCGCCGGCGGCGCGGCGAGCGCGGCGAGCTGGGCGACCTTGGCACCCAGCGCGAAGCCCGACAGGTCGGGGGTGCGCACGAGGTACTCGTCCTCGACGAGGAGGTTGAGCAGTCGATAGGTGGTCGCTCGGGGAAGGCCCAGTTCCGCGGACAGTCGTTGCGCCGTGACACCCGCACCGAGGTGCGCCACGGCCTCCAGCACCGACAGCGCCGAGTGGACCGCGCCGGGTTGTCGAGCGGTCAGCGCCGGAACCGCGCGGTCACCCATCGCGGGGAGGCCTCGGCGAGGGGACTCCCCCGAGCACCTGGGCGGCGACCGGCTCGTCGTACGCGCCGATCGAGCCCGGACCGTGGCGGCGGCGGAGCGCGAAGACGACCACCACGAAGACGGCCGCGAGAACCCCGACCACGGCCAGGCTGCTCCCTCCGCTCGCGGTGTCGTCGATGAAGAAGGCCACCAGAGCGGCCGTGAGCGCCACGGCGGCCAGCGCCGACACGATCGCGGCGCCGGCGGTCGCCTCGCCGATGCGGCGCAGGAAGACCGGCGCGGCCAGGCACACGAGGATGTAGGCGACGATGTACCCGGCGGCGCCGACCGACAGCGTCACGTGCATCGCATCGCGCATGTCGACTCCCCCACCCACCAGCAAGAGGGGCACGGCAGCGATCACCGGGAGCGCCAGCAAGACGGCCGCGGCCGGCGTGCCGAAGCGCGCGTGCGTACGCCCGACGCGCGCGGGGAGCACCCCGTCGCGGCTCAGCGAGAACAGGACGCGCACGAGCGCCGTCGTCGAGCCGATGGCGCACGCGACGAACGACGCCGCGATACCCACGTCTGCCACGACGCCCCATCCGCCCAGACCGTAGGCGGCAGCGAGGTCGTTCATCGGCGACGCGCTGGCGGCCAGGTCGGCACCGAGCGCGTCGAATCCCGCGACCTGAGTGATGGCCGCGAGCAGGTAGAGCACCCCCGAGATGACCACCGTGCCCGTGATCGCCCGCGGCACGTTGCGAAGGGGCGAGACCGCTTCGACGCCCAGCGTCGCCGCCGATTCGAAACCGACGAAAGCAGTGACGGCGATCACGGCACCGGCGGCGACGGCGAACGCCTCTCCGCCCGTCCTCGGCACCGCCAGCACGACCCCGAGGTCGATCGGCCCGACGTGCGCCAGCAGCACCGCGAGGAGCACGATGATCAGGGCGACCGAGAGCGCCTCGACCACGAGGGCGACCCGCGCCGACACGTGGATGCCGCGCACGAGCACGAAGGCGACGATCGCCGTCTGCGCGAGGATGGCACCCGCCGCGACGACCGGGCGGTCGAGCCCCGGCCAGAGACCCGCCAGGAGGTACGTCGAGTAGTAGGCGCCGCCGAGAAGAGCGAACATCGCCACCGCCGCGTACCCGGTGACGATCGCGGCACCGGTGGCGAGTCCCGCGCGGGTGCCGAGACCCCGCGCGGTGTAGGTGTAGAGGCCCCCGGCGGTCGCGAAGCGCCGGGCGAACTGCGCGACGGTGCGGGATACCCCGAAGCTGAGCACGGCCGCCGCGGCGATCGCCGCCACGGTCATGCCGGGAGCGACGCCGGCCACCAGCAGCACCACGGTGGTGGCCGCCGCCGCCGGGGCCACGGCCGACACCGACTGGGCGGCCAGATCCAGGATGCCGATGCGGCGGCGCTCCAGGCCGTGCAGCGGGGAGCGTTCGCCGAAACCGGCGACGGGGGTGGGCCGCGCGATGGCGCGGGAGAGTGCGGTCATGTCGTCTCCGTCGGGATCAGCCGACCGTACGCCGCGGGGGTTGCCCCGTCGCGACACGCGTGTTTCCGGGGCGTGTCATCGACTGAGACAGAGCCGGGGGACGGTCTCACTCGCGGGCGCGACACCTTCATACGCCCCTCACGACGCCGCAACGGACGCGGAGCACTCTCGGTTGCACACCCGAAACCCGGAGGAACCGATATGACCCAGCTCGAATCGAAGGGGGTGGCGGCGTCCGCGAAACGGACCCTGCAGGGCTCCCTCGGCGTCACGGCGATCGTCTTCATGGTGGTCGCCGCCGCCTCGCCCCTCACCGTCGTCGGCGGGGCCGCCCCGCTCGGCATCCTGCTCGGCAACGGGGTGGGGTACCCCGCCCTGTACGCCGTGAGCGCCGTCATCCTGCTGCTGTTCGCGGTGGGCCTCGCCGCCATGGCGCGACACGTTCCGCGCCCGGGTGCGTTCTTCACCTACATCGGCTACGGCCTCGGACGGCCCGCCGGCCTGGCCGCGGCGTGGACGGCGATGCTGACCTACACGACCATCCAGGTCGCGGTGTACGGGTACATGGGTTATCTGCTCGAGATCACCGTCATCTCGGTGGGCGGCCCGCAACTGCCCTGGTGGCTGTACGCGCTGGCGAGCGTGGCCCTGGTCGGCATCCTCGGCTATCGGCACATCGACCTGTCGAGCAAGGTTCTGGGCGTCCTCCTGCTCGCCGAGGTCGCGATCGTCCTCGTGCTCGTGGCCGCCGTCGTCGTCCGGGGCGGGCCGGAAGGGCTGAGCGCCGCGCCCTTCGAACCGGCCAACGTGGTCAGCGGTTCGCCGGGTGTGGGCCTCATGTTCGCGATCGCCGCCTTCATCGGCTTCGAGGCCACCGCGATCTTCCGCGACGAGGCCCGCGACCCCGACCGCACGATCCCGCGCGCCACCTACGGCGCGGTCATCGGCATCGGCGTCTTCTACACGCTGTCGGCGTGGGGACTGATCATGGCGTGGGGTCCGAACGGCATCATGGCCGCCGCCGCCGAGAATCCCGCCACCCTCATGCTGCGCACCGTGTCGATCTACCTCGGGGCGGTGGGCGAGGTGTTCGTGAACGTGCTGCTGCTGACCTCGATGTTCGCGTGCGTGCTGTCGTTCCACAACGTGCTCACCCGCTATCAGCACGCCATGTCGACCGCCGGGGTGCTCCCCGACGCGCTCTCGAACGTGCACGCACGACACCTCTCCCCGCACGTGTCGTCGCTGGTGCAGACGGGCACGGCCGGGGTGCTCCTCGCGGGCTCGGCGCTGCTGGGCCTCGATCCCCTGCTGCAGGTCTTCACGTGGCTCTCGGGGGTGGCGACGGTCGCGATCGTCGCGCTGATGGCCGTCACCTCGGTCGCGGTGATCGTGTACTTCGCGCGGAACCGTCAGGATCGCCGCCCGTGGAACACGGTCATCGCTCCGACCCTGGGCTTCGTCGGACTCATCCTCTCGGCCGCGGTCATCGTGGCGTACTTCCCCGTGATGGTCGGCGACGTGGATGCCGACGGCGCCCCCGTCTTCGGCGCGGTCACGTGGACGCTCCTGGGGCTGACGGTCCTCGTGCCCGTGTTCGGCGTCGCCCAGGCCGCGTGGATCCGCCGTCGGCGGCCCGCGGCGTACGTCAAGCTCACCGACGCCATCGCCGGCTGATCTTCGGACGCCGCGCGCCTGGGCGCCGTGACGCGCGGCATCCCTCCCCTCGCCCCTCCCCTCGCAACGACCGTTCCACCCGAGAGAGACACCATGACCCTCACCGATCCGACCACCACCGCCTTCGCCGCTCCCGCGGCGCCGGCCCACCCCCTCGCCTCGCTCACGGCCGCCGAGATCACCGCCGTCCACGCGATCGTCGCCGGTCTCACCGGCATCGATGAGGCGACCCGTTTCGCCTACGTCGGCCTCGAAGAAGCCCCCAAGGCCGAGGTGCTGGCGTGGGAGCGCGGCGGGTCCCCCGCGCCCGAGCGCCGCGCCCGGGTCCAGCTGCTGAACCTGCGCACCGCGCACTCGCTCGACCTCGTCGTCTCGCTCGCGACCGGAGCCGTGCTGCGCGAGACCGAGCTCGACGGCTCCGACGGGCAGCTCCCCATCCTCGACGCCGAGTTCGAGGAGGTCGGCGTCATCGCGAACGAGAGCGACGTCTGGGTCGCCGCCCTCGCCGCGCGCGGCCTGACCACGGCCGACGTCGTGCTCGTACCGCTGTCGGCGGGGCACTACGGCTACGAGAACGAGGTGGGCCGCCGGGTGCTGCGCACTTTCGCGTTCCGCCAGGACCACCCCGCCGACCACCCGTGGGCGCACCCCGTCGACGGTCTCACCGCCTACATCGACGTCGCAGCCCGCGCCGTCATCGAGGTCGTCGACACCCCCGGGTTCACCGTGCCCGAGACCCACGGCAACTTCGATGACCCCGAGCTGCAGGGTCCGCCGTTGGAGGGGCTGAAGCCCATTGTCATCACTCAGCCCGAGGGTTCGAGCTTCACGGTCGACGGCGAGCACGTCACGTGGGGCGAGTGGGACCTCCGCATCGGCTTCGACACCCGCGAGGGACTCATCGTGCGCCAGCTCTCGTTCGCGGGCCGCCCGGTGATGTATCGCGGATCGATCAGCGAGATGGTCGTGCCCTACGCCGATCCCGCACCCAACCGCTTCTGGCAGAACTACTTCGACACCGGCGAGTACCTCTTCGGTCGCTACACGAACGAGCTCGAGCTCGGCTGCGACTGCGTCGGAGACATCACCTACGTGGACGCCGTGCTGTCGGACGAGAACGGGATGCCGCGGACCGTCCGCAACGCCGTGTGCATGCACGAGGAGGACTTCGGCGCCCTCTGGAAGCACACCGACATCTTCACCGGGTCGAGCGAGGTGCGCCGGTCCCGGCGTCTCGTCATCTCGTTCTTCACCACGGTGGGCAACTACGACTACGGCTTCTACTGGTACCTCTACCTCGACGGCACCATCGAGTGCGAGGCCAAGCTCACCGGCATCCTGTTCACCTCCGCCTACCCGGGGGCGGACTACCCCTACGCGTCGGAGGTGGCGCCGGGCCTCGGGGCGCCCTACCACCAGCACCTGTTCTCGGCGCGACTGGACATGACCGTCGACGGGGTCGCCAACGTCGTCAACGAGATCGACGCGGTGCGCGTGCCGATCTCGGCCGACAACCCCGCCGGCAACGCCTTCACCAAGAAGGTGACACCGATCACCTCCGAGAAGGTCTCGGGTCGTCTCGCCGACGGAGCGGTCAGCCGCGTCTGGCAGATCGCCTCGACCGAGAAGACGACCGAACGCGGCCAGGCGACGTCGTACATGCTCTTCCCCACCGAGACGCCCGTGCTGCTCGCCGACGACGACTCCTCGATCGCCGCGCGCGCCGCCTTCGCCACGAAGAACCTCTTCGTGACGAAGTACGACCCCGACGAGCGATATGCCGCGGGCGACTTCGTCAACCAGCACCCCGGCGGCGCCGGCATCCCGGCCTTCATCGCGGGCGACGAGCCCCTCGTCGGTGAGGACGTCGTGCTCTGGCACACCTTCGGCCTGACGCACTTCCCGCGCAACGAGGACTGGCCGGTCATGCCGATGGACTACGCGAAGTTCACGCTCAAGCCGTACAACTTCTTCGAGCGGAACCCCGTGCTCAACGTCCCGGCACCGGCGTCGACCCACTGCGCCCCCGCGGCCCACGGTGACGCGCACGGCGAACCGTCGGCATCCGGATGCCACTGCTGAGGCGATGAGCGAGATCCTCCACGCCTGGGCGGTCGCGCCCGCGGCGATCGGCGCGTGCTGTCTGGCCGCCGACCGCGCGCGGGTGCGACCGCCCGAGGTCGTGGCATCCGTCCTCATGCTGCTGGCGATGCTGGATGCCGCCGCGTTCGGCGTGATCGCGCCGGTGTACTGGACGGCGCTGCTGCTGGTCGCCGCGGTGGCGCTCGCGGTCTGGCGGCGGTCGCGACAGCGGCGGATGCCGCGGACCCCGACGCTGATGACCCTTCACACCACGGTCGGCATGGTCGTCATGGGGGCGCTGCACCTGGGCATGGGAGGCCACACGGCGGCACACTCCCACGGTCCCGCGCTCGGCCCGGTGCTCGGCGCCGCGGTGCTCGGCTATGCCGCCCTCTCGGTCGCGGCCGGCCGGCGGATGCGGGCGAGGCTCGACCGAGCGCAGATCGGCGCCATGGCGGCATCCGTCATCCTCATGGGCGTCGCCGCGCTCTGACCCCGCACATGACGGTGCGGCCGGGGGNCACCGCGTCTTCTTCGGGCCCGACGGCGCCGGCTGTCAGCGCTTCAGGCGCAGCGTCACCAGCTGGAACGGACGCAGGTCGAGCTCGACCGAGCCGCCCGCGACGCCCGACACCGCGGCCGCGTCGACCTCGCGCTCGAGCAGGTCGGTCTCGGCGACACCCGTGACCTCGAAGCCGGCCTCGAGACGGGCGTGGGCTCGCTGGCCGAGTGCCTCGTACAGGCGCACCACCACGTCGCCCGAGCCGTCCTGGGCGAGCTTGATCGCCTCGACGACGACGCCGGGCTCATCGATCGACACGAGCGGCGCCACCGACTCCTCGGCGGCGTCGGTGACGACGCGCTCCGGCAGGTTGGTGCGATAGCCCTCGGCGACCGCGTCGACGACGTCGGCGCCGACCACGATGCCCACCTCGAGGTGGTGCGCGCCCTGGTCCTGCCCCGGGTCGGGGAACATCGCCGAGCGGATGATCGACAGCCGCACGAGCGAGTAGGTGCCGCCCGCCTCGCGCTCGTGGCGCGTGATGTCGTGACCATAGGTCGAGTCGTTGGTGACGGCGACGCCGAAGTCGCTCTCGCCGACGCGCACCCAGCGGTGCGCGGCGGTCTCGAAGCGCGCCGAATCCCACGAGGTGTTCGTGTGGGTCGGGCGCACGATGTGTCCGAACTGGATCTCGGATGCCGCGCGGTCGGTGTGCACGTCGACGGGGACGCGGAGCTTGAGCAGCTTCTGCTGCTCGTGCCAGTCGACGTCGAGCGACAGGCGTACCGTGCGCGAACCCTCGGCGAGGGCGATGCGCTGGACGACGGTGGAGTCGCCGACCGCGCGTTCCACCACGATCGCATCGCCGTCGACAGCGACCCGCTCGGCGGTGTCGAGGGCGGTGGCGTGGCGGCGGTAGGTCTCGTCGATGTCCCACGCGTCCCACTGGGTGGGGGTGTCGCGGAAGATCTCGAACTGGCCCGCCACCTGTCCCGCGGGCACGACCTCGCGACCGGATGCCAGATCGACCAGCGAGGTGATCAGGCCGCGGCCGTCGATCTCGGCGCGGACGAGGCCGTTCTCGAGCACCCAGCCGTCGCCCTCGGCGCGGGGGGCGACGTCGCCGGCGGGGGTCGCCGCGGCGATCGCCAGCGCGGGGGTGCCGGCGCGGCGGTGTGGGGCGGCGTTCGCCACGACCGCCCGGTCGCCGGTTCCGACCAGCGCGCGGAGGCTGTCGGCGATGACCTGCTCGAGCTCCGTCGCGATGGCTTCGTAGTTGCGCTCGGCATCCCGGTGCACCCAGGCGATGGAGGTGCCGGGCAGGATGTCGTGGAACTGCTGCAGCAGCACCAGGCGCCAGAGGCGCTGGAACGTCTCGGCCGGGTAGGCGGCACCGGTGCGTACGGTCGCGGTCGCCGCCCACAGCTCGGCCTCGCGCAGGAGGTGCTCGCTGCGACGGTTGCCCTGCTTGGTGCGCAGCTGGCTGGTGTAGGTGCCGCGGTGGAACTCGAGGTACAGCTCCCCCGCCCATACGGCCGGATCGGCGTACTCGGCCTCGGCCGTCTCGAAGAACTCCCGCGGGGTGGAGTGCTTCACGATCGGCGCGCCCTCGAGCGAGTGCGTGCGGGCGATCGTCGCCGTCATCTCGCGCGTGGGTCCGCCGCCGCCGTCGCCGAAGCCGTAGGGCAGGAGCGACGTGCGCGCGCGCCCCTTGTCGGAGAAGTTGCGCTCGGCGTGGGCGAGGTCGGCGGCGGTGACCTCGGAGTTGTACTTGTCGACCGGCGGGAAGTGCGTGAAGATGCGCGAGCCGTCGATGCCCTCCCAGCGGAAGGTGTGGTGCGGGATGCGGTTGGTCTCGTTCCACGAGATCTTCTGCGTGAGGAACCAGCGGGCGCCGGCGGCCTTCATGATCTGCGGCAGGGCTCCGCTGTAGCCGAACGAGTCGGGCAGCCACACCTCTTCGGTGTCGATGCCGAACTCCTCGAGGAAGAAGGTCTTGCCCTCCACGAACTGGCGGGCCATGGCCTCGCCGCCGACCATGTTGGTGTCGGATTCGACCCACATGCCGCCCACGGGCACGAAGCGTCCCTCGGCGACGCGCGCCTTGAGCCGCTCCCAGAGCGCCGGGTAGTGCTCCTTCATCCAGGCGAACTGCTGCGCCGACGAGCTCGCGAAGACGAACCCGGGATCTTCGTCCATGAGCGAGAGCACGTTGCTGAACGTGCGCGAGACCTTTCGGGCGGTCTCGCGCACGGGCCAGAGCCAGGCCGAGTCGATGTGCGCGTGTCCGACGGCGTGCAGCACGTGGGCGCTGGATGCCGCGGGCGCCTGCATCAGGGGGGCGAGTACGTCGCGACCGGCCTGGGCGGTGCCGGCGACGTCGTCGGGATCGACGGTGTCGATCGCGGCATCCATCGCCTCGAGCAGGGTCGCTCGGCGCGCGGAGGTCGCGTCGAGTTCGGCGATCAGCCCGTGGAGGAGACGGAAGTCCTGCAGGAGCTCCCACACCGCGACGTCGCGCAGGCCGATCGACATCTCGCGCAGCACGTAGAGAGGAGCGTCTCCCGCGGTCGCGGGGTCGCCGACCGGGGTGGGCTCGAAGGTGAAGAGGCTGCCCACATCGGGGTTGGAGGCGGCCTCGACCAGCACGTCGACGCGACCCTCGGCGTCGACGGCCGCCGCGGTGGCGTTGTTGAAGGGAGAGATGCCCTTGATCGGGGCGCCGTCGCGGTTCCAGATCAGCGCCTCGCACTGGAAGCCGCTCTGACCGGCCGTGAAGCCGAGGTCGACGACGAACTCGGCGACCGTGCCCTCGGGCAGCGCGCCCGCGGCGTCGCGCCACGCGGACGGGACTTCGCCCGACACGGCGAACCAGGTGGTGCCCCACGCCCGGCCCCAGGGCGTTCCGATCGCGAAGGGGCGGTACTCGGCATCCCGAGCGTGGTCGAAGGTCACGGGCTCGCCGGGAGCCTCCCAGGCCGAGATCTCGAGGGGCTGGCGGGCGCGGTAGACGGCGGGGGCGAGACGCTCGCGGACGAAGCGTTCGATGCGCATCTCGATGAGCGCGGTGCGGTCGTGCATGGAAGTGGGTTCCTTGTCTGGGGGGACGGGTCAGCCCTTGACGGCGCCGGCGAGAGCCGACGGGCCGCCGAGCCCGCGCTGCACGAGGACGTACAGACCGAGGACGGGCAGGGAGTAGACGATCGAGTAGGCCGCGAGCTGGCCGTAGGCCACGGCTCCGAAGGACCCGAAGAAGTTGAAGATGCTGACGGCCGCGGGCTGATAGTCGGGGCTGAGCAGCAGCACGAAGGGGACGAAGAAGTTCCCCCACGCCTGGATGAACGTGAAGATGAACACCACGGCGATCCCGGGGCGCATGAGCGGGAGCACGATCTGCACGAGCGTGCGCATGGATCCCGCACCGTCCATCCAGGCCGCGTGCTCGAGCTCGACGGGCACGCCGTCCATGAAGTTCTTCATCATCCAGATCGCGATCGGCAGGGCGCTCGCGGTGAGGAACAGGATCGTGCCGCCGACGGAGTCGATGAGGTTCAGCTGCACGAACAGGCTGTAGACCGGCACCATGATCGCCGTGATCGGCAGGCACGTGCCGAACAGCACCGCGTAGAGGAAGGGCTTCCCCACGCGCATCTTGTACCGCGACAGGGGGTAGGCCGCCAGCGAAGCGAGCACGACCGTGGCGATCGCGGTGCCGCCCGCGAGCAGCACGCTGTTCCACAGCGGGAGGAACAGCAGGTCGGGCTTCATCACGGCGGTGAAGTTGTCGAGCGTGATCACCTCGGGCATCTTGATCGCGAGCGTCGGCTGCGCGTCGAGGGAGGCGGTCACGAGCCAGATGAGCGGCACGACGAACAGGATGCCGATCACGATGAGCAGCGTGTTGCTCAGGATCCGCAGCGCCCGCGTACGCGGCGACGACAGAGACGCCTTGGTCTTCTTCGGAGCCCGGGAGACGGACCGGCTGCGACCGGTCACCTCGGGGAGGGTCGTGGTGGCGCTCATGACGAGACCTCCTCGCGCAGCGCGCGGACGTAGAAGAAGGAGAAGATCGCGCCGATGAGAAGCATGATCGTGGCGATGGCCGTGCCGTAGCCCAGCTCGCCGAACTTCAGACCCTGCTGGTAGGCGAGGATCGGCAGCGTCGTGCTGGCGTTGCCGGGGCCGCCGCCGGTCATGACGAAGATGAGCGTGAAGACCGAGAGGGTCTGCAGGGTGACGATCATCGAGTTGGTGCCGATGGTGGATCGGATCATCGGGATGGTGATGAAGAAGAGGCGCTTGATGCCGCTGGCCCCGTCGACCTCGGCGGCCTCGGTGATCTCGGGCGGCACGTCGGCGAGGGCCGCGGAGTAGACCATCATCGAGAACGCGGTCCCGCGCCAGATGTTGGCGAAGATGACCATCAGCACGGGCATCGTGAACAGCCAGCTGACCGGCTCCGCGCCGAAGAGGGCCAGGATGCCGTTGAGGGTGCCGTTGTCGCGGAAGAAGGCGTACGCGGCGAACGCCGCGACGATCTCGGGGAGCACCCACGCCGTGACGACGATGGTGCCGACCACGGCGGTGACGACGCGGTTGCCCGATCGCATCATGAGCGCCAGGGCCAAGCCGAGCACGTTCTGCCCGATGACGGCGGAGAAGAACACGAACACGACCGTGTTGATCACCGAGACGGGGAAGTCGGGGGCCTTGAAGAGCTGGGTGTAGTTGTCGAAGCCGATGAACTCGCTCGCGACGGCGGTCGATCCCGACAGGGTCGCGTTGGTGAGGGATCCCCACAGCGACACCAGGATGGGGCCGAGGAGGAACACCGCCAGCAGCAGCGCTGCCGGCAGGAGAGGGAGCGCCCGGGCCGACGACCGGAGGCCGCGCGTCTTCACGCGCGACCCCCGGCCGGTGCCGGTCGCCCCGGTGTGGGCCAGGGCGGTCACGGTCAGCCCTTCTGGGTGTTCTCTTCGCCGACGATGCCGATGACGGCCTGGTCGTATGCTGCGGCCGCGTCGGAGACGCTCGACTGCCCGGTCATGACGGCTTCCATGGCGACCTGGATCTGGTTCGAGATCTTGTCGTAGTCCTCGGTCGCGGGACGGAAGTGCGTGGTGTCGACGAAGCTCGAGAAGGTCTCGAAGCTGGGGTTCGCGTCGAGGTACTCGCTGGACTCGGCGACGTCCGCGCGGACGGCGATCTGGCTGTTGTCGATGCCGTAGGCGGTGGCGTTGTCCTTGTTCACCGCGGTCGAGAGGAAGTCCCACGCGGCGTCGGCGTTCTTGGTGTTCTTGCCGATGGCGAGGGTCCATCCGCCCGACATGCTGGTGCTGCCGGGCGCCTGGCCGTCCTGCGTGGGCATGGCGGCGATGCCGAGGGCGTCACTCCACTCGGGCCACGCGGCCGAACCGCCCTCGACCCACGCGGCCGACTGCCACGAGCCGTCGAGCGCCATCGCGAGCTTGCCGGAAGGCAGCCAGTCGGCGGTCACGCTGGTGAAGATGTTGGGGTCGAGCGCCTGCTGCAGCGACGGGCCGAGGCCGCCCTGGTAGACGTCGGAGACGAACTGCAGCGAGTCCTTGAAGCCCTGGCTGCCGACGACCCACTTCTTGCTGTCGGTGTCGTAGAGGGTGTCCTCGGTGCCGTAGAGCAGCATCTCGAGGCCCTGCATGGATGCCGCCTCACCGGCGGTCTTGCCCGAGTAGACGTTGAGGGGGATGACGTCGGGGTTCGACGCCTTGACCTTCTCGGCGGCGGAGAGCACGTCGTCCCAGGTCTCGGGCTGCCACGGCACGGGGATGCCGGCGGCGGTGAAGACGGCCTTGTTGTACCAGAGGCCGCGGGTGTCGGTTCCGAGCGAGACGCCGTAGGTCTTGCCGTCGGGGCCGAGGCCGGCCTGCTTGGCGCCCTCGGCGAACTGCGACCAGTCCTCCCACTTCGCGAGGTAGTCGTCGAGGGGCAGCAGGTAGCCGGCGGCCGCGTCGGACTGGATCTTGAACGTGTCTTCGTACTGCACGTCGGGGGCGGTGCTGGCCGACTTGTTCATCAGCGCGAGCTTCGTGTAGTAGTCGGCGCCCTCGGCCTGGATCGGGACGAGCTCGACGGTCATGCCCTCGTGGGCGGCCTCGTACTGCTGCTTCGCGGTCTCCATCAGCGTCTGCATCGCGTTGAAGGTCGCGGTGGTCTGGTAGGCCACTCGGATGGTCGTGCTGTCGCCCGCGTCGGCGCTGCCGCCGGAGCAGCCGGCCAGAGCCACGGTCAGGGCGGTGGCGGTCAGAAGACCGGTCGCCATCGTCAGTTTCTTCATGGAAGCTCCCTTGCTCGGGTGGAGACACCGCGTCGCCAGGAACTTTTATAAATCAAATGGACTAACTCGGCAAGTCCGGGTGGGATCCTCTCGGTAACGATCCAGCCACGGACGCCGGTGAACCGCGGAAAACCGCCTCAGAGGGCGATCATCATGCGGGCGGGCCTCGCCGCGAACGCGCCGTCGAGCAACAGGCAGGCGGCTCCCACCGCGGCCACGTCGACACCGACGAGGGAGCGGCGGACGACGATGGCCCGCGTCGAGGTCGACACCGGGTCGCTCGCCACCCGCGCGGCCACCGTGTCGCCGAGCACCTCCGCGAGCCGTTCCCAAACCGGGCCGCCCAGCACGACCTCGTCGACATCGAGGAGATTGTTGGTCACCACCAGGGCGCGCGCGATTCGCTCCCCCGCCCGCTCCAGCACCTCCACCGCCCGCGCATCGCCGCGGCGCGCGCTCGCGACCAGGCGATCGAGGTGGGGACGCGTGTCTCCCGCTTCTCCCGGGTCGGATCCGGCTTCGGCGAGGAGCACGCGCGGTTCGATCGACACCCCGAGGCACCCGCGTGACCCGCACTCGCAGCGCGGTCCGTCGGGGTCGACCACCACGTGGGCGATGCCGCCCGCGTTGCCGGTGCGCCCGCGCACCGGCGCGCCCGAGATGGCCACTCCGAGGCCGACACCGGCGCCGTAGTACAGGAACATCGCGTCGGTCAGCCGGTCGGAGCGGTCGAACCACATCTCGCCGACCATCGCCGCGGTGACGTCCTTCTCGACGAGGACCGGCAGGCCGGTCACCGCACCGAGGTCTTCGCGAACGTTGACGTTGTGCCACTGCGGGAGCAGCGGCGGATCGAGCAGGCGTCCGCCCCGGGCGTCGAAGGGACCGGGAGCGGCCACGCCCACACCCAGCACGAGATGGCGGGCGATGCCGGCGCGCTCGACGATCGCGTCGACGGCGGCGCCCACGGCATCCACCAGTTCCGCGGGACTCGCGTGAGGTGCGCGCGGGATCTCGTCGTGGACGATGACCTCGCCCGCCATGTCGACGACGACGATCGTGTCGACGACGGGGTCGAGGTGGACGCCGACGGCGAAGCGGGAGCGGGGATCCAGTTTCAACAGCGTCCGCGGCTTGCCGGGGCCGGAGATGACCTTGCCCGCCTCGACGATGAGGCCCTCGTCAGCGAGGCGTCGGGTGACGTTGCTCAACGTCTGGGCGCTCAGCCCGGTGCGGGCCGAGAGTTCGACGCGGCTGAGACCCTCGGGCGAACGGCGGATGAGGTCGAGCACCAGTGTCTGGTTGTACTCCCCCACCGCGGGCAGGTTGGATCCCGTACGCATGGCCCCCGCCTTCGTTCGCCGGTCCGCGGCGCGGCCCCTCGCCTTTCAGGGTACGCCCGCCCCGCGCGGACCCCGGGCACCGGACGCCGAGGGCCGCGCAGAGCGGGCTCACCTTCGCGAAGGTGACCGTCCCCCGCGGCCCACGGACTCCCGGCAGACGACCGCGGTCGGACGTCAGGACTGCAGCGCGAGCGCCGCCGCGCCCAGCAAGGGGCCGTCACCGTCGAGGCCGGACCCGACGACGCGGCAGCGGCGCGCGTACGCGTGCAGAGACGCCGCTCGGGCCGCCTCGCTCACCTGGTCGATGTAGTCGGGGGCCACGTGCGAGAACCCGCCGGCGATGGCGACGGCCTCGAGGTCGCACAGGGTCGCCGCCGCGGCGATGGCCTGGCCGACCGCGGTGGCCGAGCGGCGGACGGCAGCGATCGCGATCTCGTCGCCGGCCGCGTGCGCGGCGGCCAGATCCAGGCCGGTCTCGCCCTCCCACCCCTGCGCCCGCGCCCAGGCGACGGTCCCCGGGCCGGCGGCGACCGCCTCGAGGGTGGATGCCACGACCTCATCGCCCTCGATGGTGCGCACGAACGTCTGACCGAGGTGGCCCGCGTTGCCGCTGGCGCCCGTCACCGGCCGACCACCCAGCACGAAGCCGCCGCCGACGCCCGTGGACACCACGATCGCCATCGCGTCGTCGACGCCCACCAGGGCGCCGCGCCAGTGCTCGGCCAGCGCGATGCACGTGCCGTCGAGGGCGAGGTGGATCGGTCCGTCGACGAGTCCCGCCAGAACGTCGTCGATCGCCAGCCCCGCCGCCAGGGGGAGGTTCAGCGGAGAGACCGAGCGAGAGGGCAGATCGACCGGGCCGGCACTGCCGACGCCGATGGCTCCGACGGTGACTCCGCGGACCGCCGCGAGCGCTCCCTCGGCGGCCTCCCGCACGTTGCGCGCGATGGTCTCGCGGTCGTTCTCTCGACCGGTCGGGCGACGGGTCACGCTCTCGCGGACGACCTCTCCCGAGGCCGAGACGACAGCGGCGTCGACCTTGGTTCCGCCGATGTCGACGGCGAGCACGTGGGTGAAAGCGGGCAGGGACATACGCGGGCTCCTCGGGTAGGACAACGTTGCCCGATCATAGGGCCGCCGAACGACCGGGTCATTCGCCTCGACCGCAGCCGCCGTCGGTACAGCGTGGGGCACCCTACGTCTTCCGCTTCGCCGTCCCCGCCTACGGAGCGCGCGGGCAGCACACCACATCGCGGATGCACAGGGGGTCCTCCCCTGTGCACCTGCTGCGTTCGGGCCCCACCCCCGCGCCCGCAGGTTACGATCAGGTCACGGCGGCCGCGACGCGCCTCCGGACCATCCGCAACGCGAGGGATGCCATGGACGAGACCATCACGCCCGAGGCGACCAGTCGGCTGCGCCGCGCTGATTCCGCCCCCACCCGGAACGGCCTGGACGAGCCCCTCACCGCGGAGTCGTTCGCCCGCCTGACCGGGGACATCATCGCCTCCGTCTCACGGGTCATCGACGGCAAGCCGCACGCCGTCCGCAGCGCCCTCATCGCCCTCCTGGCCGAGGGTCACCTGCTCATCGAAGACGTGCCGGGTGTCGGCAAGACGATGCTCGCCCGGGCGATCGCGGCGACGATCGACGCGGACGTCCGTCGCATCCAGTTCACCCCCGATCTGCTGCCCGGCGACATCACCGGCGTGTCCGTGTTCAACCCGGTGCAGCGCCAGTTCGAGTTCACGCCGGGTGCGGTGTTCGCGCACATCGTGATCGCCGACGAGATCAACCGCTCCTCCCCCAAGACGCAGTCGTCGCTTCTGGAGGCGATGGAAGAGCGTCAGGTGACCGTCGACGGCCGCACGCACGTGCTCCCCTCGCCGTTCCTCGTCGTGGCGACGCAGAACCCGTTCGAGATGGAGGGCACCTACGCGCTCCCCGAGGCGCAGCGCGACCGTTTCCTGCTGCGCATCTCGATGGGATACCCGGATGCCGCGGCCGAGGCGCTCATGCTCCGTCAGCGCGACGCGGTCAACCCGCTCGACGGCCTGACGCCGGTCGCCTCGGCGCGGGAGGTCACCGCGATGATCGCCTGGGCGCGCGGCGTGCATGTCGCCCCCGCGCTCGAGGAGTACGTCGTCGCCCTCGCGCAGGCCACGCGCAGCCACCCCGACATCCGCCTCGGCGCCAGCCCGCGCGCGACCCTGCAGCTCGTTCGCGCGGCGAAGGTGCGCGCCGCCCTCGACGCCCGCTCGTACGTGATACCCGACGACATCACCGAACTTCTGTCGCCGGTGTTCGCGCACCGTCTCATCCCGAACCGGTCCGCCGCGGGCGGGAGGGCCGGGGCCGCCGTCGTGGTCGAGGCGCTGGAGCGCATCGCCGCGAGCGTGCGGGTGCCCCTCGCATCACGCCCGTGAGGTCGGTGGTGCGACGCCGGTGGCCCTTCACCCTGCGGGGGACGGGCGCCCTGCTGCTCGCCGTCGCGGCGTTCCTCATCGCCGAACGAGCCGGCATCCCCGAGCTGCTGTACTTCGCGACCCTTCTGGCAGCGCTCCTGGTGGCCGCGGCCATCGCCCTCCTGCTCACGCGCGGGGCCGGCACCGTCACCCGCGTCGTCTCCCCCGACGTCCCCGAGGTGGGCGGCGCCGCGACGGTGACCGTTCGCGCGGGCATGCGCAGCGCTCTGCCGAGCGGCCCCGGCCGGTGGTCCGACACCCTCCCCCCGGCACTCGCGGGCCGCACCGAGGGCACCTCTCCGGCCACCGGCTCGGCACTGTCGGGCGACGGAGCCGCCGTACAGGTCCGCTACGAGATGGTCGGCGTGACGCGCGGCATCCATGCTCTGGGCCCGTTCGAGGTGACGACCACCGATCCGTTCGGGCTCCTGCAGCGACGTCTCGCGCTGGGGCGTAAGACTGCCGTGACCGTCGCGCCGGCCATCGTCGACCTCTCGCCGCTTCCCCGCGCCTCGGGCGAGGCCGGCGGCAGCCGCCAGACGTCGACCCTGCAGCTCGGGCAGGGGTCCGACAACCTCGTCGCGCGTCCCTACGCCCCGGGCGACTCGATGCGCCGCATCCACTGGCGCGCCACCGCCCACCGCGACACGCTCATGGTGCGTCAAGAGGAGCAGGAATCGAGCCCGGCGGCCACCGTCGTGCTCGACCGCGCGCTCTCGCGGTGGTCCCCGCTCGCAGCGAGTGACCCGGGTGCCGATGAGGCCTTCGAGACGGCGGTCACGGCCTGCGTCTCGGTCGTCGCGCGCCTCGTGCACGAGGGGTACACGGTCGACGTCGTGGACAGCGACGGCAGTCTGCTGATGGACCCGGTCGAGGGCGGCGACGACGGAGAAGCGCGGGCGGCGTCCGCCGGTTTCGCCGTCCTGCGCGCTCGCACCGACGATCCCGCGCGCCGCGTGGTGCCGGCATCGGCCGCGGCCCTCTCGGGCCCCGTCGTGGTGATCACGGGCACGCTCGAGTCCGACGATCGCACCACCCTGGGGGTCGTGGCCCACCACTCGGCGCTGCCGGTGCTGCTCGTGGTGGCCGAGCGGGCGGAGCTCGAGGGCCTGCGGGCCGGGGGGTGGCGCGCCGCCGTCCTGTGGCCCGGGGGCGACGTCGCCGCCGCGTGGGACGACGCGATGGAGCAGGGGTACGCCGGTGTCGACCGCTGATGTGACGGTGCTGCGCACTCCGCGGCGCCGGCGCGACGCGACGCTCCTGACCGTCGGTCTGTTCGCCGCGATCGCGAGCGCCCTGCTGCCGGTGTTCTCGGTCATCGCGCCGGGGCCGTGGGTCGCGGGGGCCGTCTTCGTCACGGCCGCCGTTCTGGGAGCGGGGCTGCTCGTTCGTGTCGGGCGCCTGCCGGCGGTGCTCGCGAGCGTCGTCGAGATCGCCGTGGGGATCGTGCTGCTGACCGCGATCTTCGGCCGCTCCAGCGCCCTGCTCGGGGTGATCCCGACCCCGGCGACCTTCGCGTCGGTGCCGGATCTGCTGGCTGCGGCGTCGGAGGAGATCCGCGTCGGGGTCGCGCCGGTGGACGCGCAGACGGGCTTGTCGTTCCTGCTGGTCGCCGCCATCGCCGGCCTCGCGGTGGTGCTCGACCACGTCGTCCTGACGGCCCGGATGCCGCTGCTCGCCGGCGTCGGTCTGGTCGCGGTGTCGCTGATCCCCACGATCGCCATCCCCTCCGACATCGACATCGCGGGTTTCGTGCTGCTGGCGGCGGCGCTGATGTTCCTCCTGCGCGTCGACACACGCGCCCGGACGGCGACCTCGTCGTCGCGCGCCGATCCGCGGCCCGTGCGCGGTGTCTCGGCGACCGCCCTGGGCGTCGCCGCCGTCGCCGTGATCGTCGCGGTGGTCGCCACCCCGCTGCTGCCCCAACCGGACCTGCGCTTCGCGACCGGGGGCACCGGCGGTATCGGCACCACGATCAATCCCAACCTCGAGCTGGGCAACGACCTGCGCCAGCCGCGCGAGGTCGAGGTGCTCACGGTGCGCACCACGGCACCCACGGCCCCGTACCTCCGAGCCGTGACCCTCTCGCGCTTCGACGGTGCCGTGTGGCAACCCGACAGTTCCGACACCGTGCCCGTTCCGGCCGAGGGCGCCGTGTTCGCCCCCGTCACCGTCGCCGAGGGCATCACGGTCGCGGATGACGACACCACGGTGACCATCGATCAGCTCGACAGCCCCTGGCTGCCGGTGCCCTACCCCGCGTCCAGCGTGACCGGGCTCACCGGCGACTGGCTCGGGATGCCGCAGAACCGCACCGTCGTCACCCGCGCGGGGTCCACCCGCGAGCAGGTCTACGAGGTGCAGGCCGTCGTGCCGCGGCCCACGCTCGAGCAGATCCGCTCGAGCGCGGTGGGGGGACCCGATCTCGACCCGACGCTGACGTCCCTGCCGGACGACGTGCCCTCCGTCATCGGCGACACCGCACGCGAGGTGACCGCGGGCGCGCAGTCGCCCTACGACCAGCTCCTGGCGCTGCAGACGTGGTTCCGCAGCAGCGCGTTCCGCTACTCGCTCGACGCCCCCGTCGACTCGGGCTTCGACGGCGCGGGAGTGGATGCCGTCGCCGACTTCCTCGAGGTGCGCGCGGGCTACTGCGTGCACTACGCGTCCGCCTTCGCGGTGATGGCGCGCTCGCTCGGCATCCCCACGCGCATCGTCATCGGCTATCTGCCGGGGACCGCGTCGACCACCGCTCAGCAGGGCGGCACGGAGTACACGGTGAGCTCCAGCCAGTTGCACGCGTGGCCCGAGGTGTCGTTCGAGGGCATCGGATGGGTGCCCTTCGAGCCCACCAACAGCCTCGGCGTGCCCACGAACTTCGCGTCGGGATCGGGGTCGGGAGGGTCGGCGACGACGGACACCCCGGAACCGGATGCCGCGTCCCCCGACGCGCAGCCCTCGACGGCGCCGTCGCAGGCCGGCCGTCCCGACCTGGGCGAGCAGGACGGCCCCGGCGTCTCCGCGAGCGGACGGACCTCGACGTCCTGGGTCGCTCCCTCTCTCGCCGGTCTCGCGGTCGTGCTGCTCCTGCTGGTGCCCTCGGTCCTGCGCGTCCTGCGGCGGCGTCGACACCTCGCCCACGCGCGCGCCGGAGACCCCGTCGCCGCGTGGAGGGTGCTGCAGGACGAGGCGGTGGACCTCGGCATCCGGTCGTCGTCCGCCGAGTCGCCCCGCGCGTTCGCCGCGCGTCTGACCGCCGAGCACGGCATCGACGCCGACGACGTCGATCTGCTGCGCGCGGCGGTGGAACGCGTCAGCTACGCCGAGGACGCCGTGGACCCCGCGAGCGGGCCGGGTCTCGTCGCGGCCGTGGAGCGCATCCGGACTCGCTTGCGTGCCGGGGCCTCCCCCGCTCGTCGCGTGATCGCGAGCGTCTTCCCCCGCTCGCTCGTCGTGCGCCCCGGCGCGGTGGAGACGGAGCGCGAGACGGTCGGCAGCTGAGGGCGCCGCACCCTCCCGGAGGAGGGGAAACCGGTATCCGGGGCGGAGACGGGGGAAAGACGATGAGCCCCACCCCTGGGGGTGAGGCTCATCGTGTGGCGGAAGTGACAGGATTTGAACCTGCGAGGCGAGTTACCCCGCCTACATGGATTCCAGCCATGCTCCTTAGGCCGCTCGGACACACTTCCAACAGGAAAGCTTACACGGCGACGAGGCTCTCCCCCGCCGCGGCCGGGCCGCGACGTCAGACGGGATCGACCGATCCCAGGCCGGCCACGATGCCCCGCACGTCCTCGGGATCGAAGACGTCCTCGGACGCGGCGAGCTCCGCCGGCGTGAACCAGCGCACGTCGACGATGTCGTCCTGCTCGCTCGCGGTCCAGGCATCCCGTGCGATCTCGAAGCGCGCGGTGCGCAGCACGAAGTACACCGCGGTACGGCGCTCGTACTCCTCTGCCGGGGGGAGCGCGATGTCGCGGAACGCGACCGGCTCGCCCACGGCATCCACCCGGAGGCCCGTCTCCTCGTACAGCTCGCGCACAGCGGCGGTCGCGGCATCCTCCCCCGGATCGATCCCTCCGCCGACGGTGAGCCAGCGGGCCGGACGCACGCGTCGACCCCAGTGCTGCTTCATCAGCAGCAGCGCCCCGTCCTCGTCGAACACCAGCACGCGAGCGGTGCGCCGTGTCTTCGGCTCCGTCTGATCCGTCACACCGAGCAGTCTCTCAGAGCACGTGCTTGGGCAGGCGGTGGAGCGTGACGGCGCCGACGGCCCGGAACGGATGCAGGGGATCCGGCGTCTCCGACCCCGTCGGGCCGCCGAGCTCAATGTGCACGACGGCGCTCATGAGCGAATAGGCATCCATCCGGTCCCAGCCGTGCACCTCGACGAGCGTGTCGAAGACGTCTTCGTAGCCGCGCCGGATGCTCTCCTGCACGGGGTCGCCGAGGCCGACGAAGATCCACTCGTCGGCGGTCTCGACGCGTGGCGCGCGGAAACCGGCATCCTTCACCAGATCGATCGAGACGACCGCGATCCCCGCGGCCTCGATGGCGACGAACGACGACTCCCCTCGCGCCATGACGGCGTGGATGTCGCCGATCGAGAGCAGTCCGCCGTCGACCTCCACCGGCAGGTACACCGTCGCACCGGGAGCGACGTCGGTGAGGTCCATGTTGCCGCCGAGAGCCGTGGTGGGCATCACCGTGGAGTGCGTGCCCACGGCGGGCGCCGTGCCGATGCAGCCGATCATCGGGCGGGCGGGTACGACGTGGCGAGCGGTGACGTGCACCCCGTCTGCGTCGATCGGCACGCGGCGGCTCACCACGTGATCGGGCATGCGGTGCGAGAGCGCCCCCGCACCCGGGAGACTCTGCGACCAGCCCGACTCCGGGAGGCGGATCTCGTGCACGCGGACCGCGAGGGCGTCTCCGGGTCGCGCCCCCTCGACGTACACCGGCCCGGTCACCGGGTTGATCGGTGCGGTGAGAGCGCCGAGGTCGCCGTGCTCGTGGAGCTCGCGATAGACGGCGTCGTCGGTGTGGAACGCCACCGTCTCCCCCGTGCCGGGCATGAGCCGCAGCACGGGGGCGATGTCGGCGGCGAAGCCCGGTCGCCCGAGCTCCGCGCCCAGGACGTGGTCGAAGGTCACCGGGACACCGTCTCGCCGCCGCCCTCACCGGCGGTGGAGGTCGCGTGCTCGGGCAGCGGTCCGCTCGCGCCGCCGCTCTTGCGGGCGAAGATCACGTAGACGATCGCGCCGACGACGAGCCACAGGATGCCGCCGACCTTCGCGGTGATGTCGGCGTTGAGCAGTACGTACCCGATGATCAGGAAGCCCACGGCGGGTACGACGAGGTGGAGCAGGTAGTTCTTCGACTTCCTCTTGCCGAGGTAGTACACCGCGACCGAGACGTGCAGCAGGAGGAATCCGAGAAGGGCGCCGAAGTTCACCAGCGAGGAGATGACGGCGATCTGACCGACGAAGAACAGCACGAGCACGAGCGAGACGCCGCTGACGAGCAGGATCGCGGCCATGGGCACCTGACGGGAGTTGACCTTCGACAGGAAGGCGGGAAGGCGCCGGTCGCGGCTCATCGAGTACAGCAGGCGCGAGGTGGCCGCCTGCGCGGCGACGGCGTTGGCGATGCCCACCGCGACGACGTTGACGGCGAGGAACGCGGTCGCCCACCCGGATCCGGCGGCCTTGGCCACGAGCACGAAGAAGGCGTTGTTGACCTCGTCGTCGCCGAAGGTGATGGTTCCGGCGGCGAGGGCGCTGGCGAACCAGGTCTGCGTGACGAAGAGCACCGCCACCACGAGCAGGGCGATCACCATGGCGCGACCGGCCGAGCTGCGGTTGCCGGTGGACTCCTCGGCCATGGTCGAGATGCCGTCGAAGCCGAGGAAGCTCAGCACGGCGATCGAGAGGGCGGTGGCGATCAGGGCGGGGTTGACCTTCTCGGCGTCCCACACGGGGGCGATCGTGAACTCGGCGCCCGGGATGGTGCCCGCGTTCAACGCGGTCACGGCGATGACGACGAAGATGACCACGAACGTGAGCTGGATGAGCAGCATGACGCGGTTCGCGAGCTTGATCGAGCCGATGCCCGCCACGTTGATGAGCGTGTTGACGATGACGAAGACGACCGCCCAGATCCACTGCGGCACGTCGGGGAAGATCCCCGCCATCGACGACGCGGCGAACACGTAGAGAAGGGTCGGCACGAGCAGGTAGTCGAGCAGGATCGCCCACCCGGCGAAGAAGCCCACCGTCGGGTGCAGACCCCGGCCGACGTACGAGAACACCGAGCCGGCGATGGGGAACGCCTTCGACATCTGCGCGTAGGCGAGGGCGGTGAAGATCATCGCCACGACACCCGTGAGGTAGACCAGCGGCACCATGCCGTCCGCGGCGTTGTAGACCACGCCGAAGATCGCCCAGGGGGCGATGGGCACCATGAACACGAGCCCGTAGACCACGAGGTCGAGGGTGGACATGGAGCGCTTGAGCTCCTGCTTGTAGCCGAACGACTCCAGCGATTGCTGGGCCTCGGGGGCGGGGTGCGACATCGGGTCTCCTGGTTCGGGTGGGTGGGGCGCCCGGCGGGGCGGTGGATCGGGATGCGTCGGGTGGGGCGGGGCGGGGCGGGAAGCGTCAGGGAAGGGGCGCGAGGAAGTCCGCGATGACCGCGCGGAAGGCGTCGGGCATCTCGAGGTGGGTGCAGTGGCTCGCTCCGGCGAAGACGTGCGAGCGGGCGTCGGGGATGTGCTCCACGAACGGCTCCCACGTCTCGGGGGTGGCCTCGTCGAACTCCCCGGCGACGACGAGAGTGGGGACGGCGACCTGCGGAAGGCGGTCGATGATCGTCCAGTCGCGGCCGGTGCCGACGACGTGGAACTCGTTGGGTCCGTTCATCGTGAAGTACACGGTCGGATCGGCGAGCATCTGCTGCTCGCTGTCGACGAAGTCCTGCGGCATGGGGGTGACGCGGCAGACGTGTCGCTCGTAGAACTGCCGCGTGGCATCCACGTACTCGGGGTGATCGAGGGTGCCGTCGGCCTCGTGACGGTCGAGGGCCTCGCGGGCCGCGACCGGCAGTTCGGAACGCAGGCGCGCCGCGCCCGCGAGCCAGAGTGCCATGGAGGCCGGGGAGTTGCAGATCTCGAGGCTCCGCAGGCCCGCGGGCTGTCGCACCGCGATCTCGGCGCCGAGCATGCCGCCCCACGACTGGCCGAGCACGTGGTACTCGTCGACGCCCAGTGCCTCGCGCAGGTTGTGGAACTCGTCGACGAAGAGCTGCGGCACCCACTGCGAGGCCGGGGCCTCGGGGTGGTGCGAGCTCTTGCCGCAGCCGATCTGGTCGTAGTGCACGACGGTGCGTCCGGTCAGATCGGCGAGGGCGTCGAGGTTCGACACGTAGTCGTGGGCCATTCCGGGTCCGCCGTGGAGCACGAACAGCGGAGCCTTGCCGGTGGGTTCGGCGGGCTCCGTGAGGCGCGCCCAGGTGAAGCCGTCGTGGAAGGGGACGGTGGTCTCGCGTTGCATGGTGTCATCGTGGACCCGGTAATGGTTCGTTGGCAAACCTTTTCTTGGGAATTAACATGGAGGAAACGACGGGAGCCCATGGCAGACACCGACGACGCCTCCCTGGTGGAACGCGTCACCGAGCGCCTCATCACCGCGGTCGCGGTGGGCGAATTCCTGCCCGGCACGCGCCTGCCCGCCGAGCGCGACCTCTCCCCCCTGCTGGGTGTCGGCCGCACGACCGTTCGGGCCGCCCTCGACGATCTGGCCGTGCGTGGGCTGATCGAGAAGAGACGCGGCCGCGCCGGCGGCACGTTCGTCGCCGCGCAGTGGCCGGCCTCGATCGTCGTCGGCGTGGACCGCTGGTTCGAGCAGCGCTGGAACGACCTCGTCGACGCCTGCACGGCCAGCTCGATGCTGCACGCCTCGCTCGCCCGCCTCGCCGCCGAGAGGCGCACGGATGCCGACATCGCCGTCATCCGCGAGCGCCTGGGCGCGTTCCACGCGGCGGATTCGGGCGGTCCGAAACAGCGCGCCGACAGCCTGCTGCACCTGGCGATCATCGACGCCGCGCACAACGCCGCGCTGCGCGACATCCTGCTCGATCACGAACGTCACCTCTCGCTCTCGGCGCCCGCGCACCCCTGGGGCGACCGCGAGAGCCACCGTCGCATGGAGTCTCGCGCCGCGCGCGAACACGACGCGATCGTCGCCGCGATCGTGGACGCCGCACCCGACGAGGCCGCCGACCTCGCCCGCCGCCACGTGCAGATCGACATCGAGCTCTTCACCGAGGCACGCGAGTTCGCCCGCCTCCGGGCCGCCGCCGCGTCGACGAGCTGACCCGCGCGCGACGCTCAGCCGCGCAGGCGTTCCTCGAGCCCGATGCGCACCGCGGGCCACTCCTCGCGGAGGATCGAGAAGTACAGCGTGTCGCCGACGCTGCCGTCGGGTGCGATGCGGTGGTGGCGCAACCGCCCCTCGGGCGTGGCACCGAGACGCTCGATCGCCCGGGCGCTGCGCGCATTGCGCGCGTCGCACCTCAGGGCGACGCGGTTCAGGCCCCACACGTCGAAGGCCTGCCCCAGCAGCAGCAGCTTCGCCGCGGGATTCGTCCGCCCGCCCTGGAACGCCCGACCGTACCAGGTCGTTCCGATCTCGACCCGACCCTGGGCCGGCGCGTAGTCGTAGAACGTCGTCGATCCGCGGATGCCGCCGGTGTCGGCATCCCGCACCGTGAAGGCGAACATCCCCGGCGTCTCGCGCTGCTGCGCGACACGCTCGGCGTAGGCCTGCTCCGATGCGGGCCAGGGCGTCGTCATCCCGGCCCAGATCGAGGCGTCGGTGAGCGCCCACGCCTCTGCGGCGTCGTCGGGATGTGCGGGAGTGAGACGGATGCCGTGGCCCTCGAGCACGAGGTCGTGTGCGGTCACCGCGCCTCCAACTGCGCGACGAAATCGTCGGCCGCGTCGAGCTTGCGGCGAAGGTCGTCGCGGCGCGTGACGGCTTCGTCGCGGATGTCGGCCAGGCGAGCGGCCAGCGCCGCATCGGAGGGGTCGGCGTCGAGCCCGTCGACGACGGCGAGCAGTTCGCCCATCTGCTCGAGCGAGTACCCCAGCGGCTTCATCCGACGGATGAGCAGCAGCCGCGACTCGTCGTCGACGGTGTACAGCCGGAATCCGCCGTCGCTGCGCGCCGAGGGTCGCAGCAGCCCGATCTCGTCGTAGTGGCGGAGCGTGCGGATGGACAACCCGGTGCGTTCGGCGAGCTCGCCGATCTGCATCGGTCGCTGAGCGGTCATGGCATCCCCCGTTTCCGCAACCCTCTCGTTACGGTAGAGTTAGTTCGGTCGCGATCGCGACCCCCCTATTCTTCCCCGCGCCGACGCGGGTTCCCTCCCACCTCTCGGAGCATCTTCATGACCGACGTCCTCGCGCGCACGCGGCCCGAACCCACCGTGCTCCAGGCCCTGCGCTCCCCCCGCCTCCTCACCCGCGAGGCCCTCGCGGGTCTCGTGGTGGCCATCGCGCTCATCCCCGAGGCCATCGCGTTCTCGATCATCGCGGGTGTCGACCCGCGGCTCGGCCTGTTCTCCTCGTTCGTGATGGCGGTCGCGATCGCCTTCCTCGGCGGGCGACCCGCGATGATCACCGCCGCCACGGGCGCGATCGCCCTCGTCATCGCCCCGGTCGCCCGCGAGCACGGGGTCGACTATCTGCTCGCGACGGTGATCCTCGGCGGCATCCTGCAGGTGATCCTCGGACTCCTCGGCGTCGCCAAGCTCATGCGCTACATCCCCCGGAGCGTGATGGTCGGCTTCGTCAACGCGCTGGCGATCCTCATCTTCACCGCCCAGGTGCCGCAGCTCATCGGCGTGCCGTGGGCGGTCTACCCGATCGCCGCGGCGGGCCTCGCGATCATGTACCTGCTGCCTCGCCTCACCAAGGCGGTACCGGCGCCCCTCGTCGCCATCGTGCTGCTGACCGGCGCGGCCGTGGTCTTCGGCATCTCGGTGCCGACGGTGGGCGACCAGGGCGCGCTGCCCGACAGCCTGCCCGCGCTGCTGTTCCCGAACGTGCCGATCTCGCTCGACACCCTCGCGATCATCTTCCCGTTCGCGGTGGCGATGGCCATCGTGGGGCTGCTCGAATCGCTGATGACCGCCGCCCTGGTCGACGACATCACCGACACCCCCTCCTCGAAGACGCGCGAGTCGCTGGGCCAGGGCGCGGCCAACGTGCTGTCGGGCGTCTTCGGCGGTATGGGCGGCTGCGCGATGATCGGCCAGACCATGATCAACGTGAAGGCCTCGGGCGCCCGCACCCGCATCTCGACCTTCCTCGCCGGCGTGTTCCTGCTCGTGCTCGTGCTGGTGTTCGGCGACGTGGTGGCCATCATCCCCATGGCGGTGCTCGTGGCCGTGATGATCGTCGTCTCGGTCGCGACCTTCGACTGGCACAGCATCCGTCCCTCGACGCTGCGCCGGATGCCGCTGAGCGAGACCGTCGTGATGGTGCTGACGGTGGCGGTGACGGTGTGGACCCACAACCTCGCGATCGGGGTCGGTGTGGGCGTGATCGCTGCGGCGGTGCTGTTCGCCCGGCGCGTGGCGAATCTGACCACCGTGACGCGCTCGGTCGAGGGCGACACCGCCCGGTACGTCGTCGAGGGTGCGCTGTTCTTCGCCTCGAGCAACGACCTGACGACGAAGTTCGCCTATCACCGCGATCCGGCGCGGGTCGTCATCGATCTGTCGCGATCGCACGTGTGGGACGCCTCGACCGTGGCGGCGCTGGATGCCGTGCAGACGAAGTACGCGCATCTCGGCACCACCGTGGAACTCGAGGGGATGAACACCGCCGCTCGGCGCTTCCACGGGCGCCTCACCGGGGGGCTCGGCGCGGGTCACTGACCGCGACCACCCGCCGAGATCCCTGCGCACGCCCGCGGGGGTGGTGCCGGAGGGATCGGAGACGGGCGGAGACCCCCGGGCCGGGAGGATGCCGCGACCCGGCCTCGCCCTCCGCTCGCCGGATCTCCTCCGCTTCGCACCATCCCGCCGCATCCCCCCTCCGGCCGGGAGGTTCGGCGGCGACTCGCGTCAGGAGCGCAGCGTCGTGGAGGGTGTCTCGCCGAACTCTCCGCGGTACATCGCGGCGAAGCGTCCGAGGTTGGAGAATCCCCACCGCGCGGCGATGGCCGCGACCGTCTCGATCGAGGGGTCGGCGCTGCGCAGTTCCGCGCGCGCCGCGTCGAGGCGAACCCGGCGCAGGTACTGCATCGGCGTGCGGCCGGTGGCCGCCCGGAAGGCGTACTGCAGCCCCCGTGGCGACAGTCGAGCCGCCTGGGCGATGTCGGCGAGCACGACGGGCTCGGCGGCGTGCGCCTCCACATAGGCCTTGGCGCGACGCACCGGGGCGGGCAACGGACGCGACGGACGACCCGCGGCGAGCGCGTCGGTGAACGTGGTGGGGAACGCCAGAAGCGACGCCTCGAGCATGAGCGTGCGGGCCTGCTGCTCGATGATCGGGGTGCGCTCGGGCGAGCGCAGCAGCACGTCGCGGGTGTACTCCCACGTGCGCGTCCAGTAGCGCAGCCGCTGCTCGCTGACGGGCGCGTACCCGGTGGCCCGAACGCGCAGGGTGTCGTCGCCGGACAGCCGGCGCGCGGCCTCGTCGAAGTCCGACCGGGCGAAGGACACGGCGGTGCCCGCGATGCGACCGGTGAAGGCGAACTCGATCGGGCGGTCGACCACCATGAACGGCACCGCGGTGTCGATGCGTTCGCGCCGGTACGTCCCCGTCACCCGGGGACCGGCGATACGACCGACCACGACCTGGTCGAGGGGGTCGGACTCCACCATCATCGTGGAGCCCATCGTGTAGTCGCAGAATCCGAAACCCGGTTCGGAGGCGGCATGCCATGCGAGGGCCGGCTGGATGGCCTCGGCGCGTGCGATGCGCGCACCCGGGACGATCGTCTGCCACAGGTGCTCGACGGTCTCAGCGTCACGGGTCTCGATGTTGGTGTGCTCCACGAGTGTTTCCTAAATCGTCCGAGAATGTGCGGCAAGACCATTGCATTGTTCGACCCGAGCACGTATGGGAACGCTCTCATCGGATCGGCGAAGCGGCCCGCGATCGTCATCGATACCCCGCACCCGCACTCCACCGTAACCTTTGAAACGGCTTTGGTGCACATTTCGCATATGTAGCCGCGATGCGCGCCACCTCGTCCGGCAGACGCACCCTCCGGCCGCGGCCCTCGACCGCCGTCGGCAGGTCAGGCCACCGCGCGCAGTGACAGCTCTGCGGACGCCACCGTCGTCGTTCCGCGGCGCGGGCCATCGTGCGGCACTCGTCGACCCGCGCCGAGACGCTCCTCGCCCGCCATAATGAGGGGGGTCGCCTTTCGGCGCCCGTTCTGGAAGGGATGCCGATGCCGTTTCGCACCATGACGACGCTGCAGTCCTGGGTCGATGATTTCCGTGCCCTCGGCTACAACGACGCCGACATTCTTCGCGTCATCCCGCAGGACGTCGGAGAAGATGCGGATGCGGGATTGATCGCCGCCCGCCTGCGCAGTGTCTCGACGACCTTCTACGTCGCTCCGGGCGCTGCCGAAGGGTCGACGGAGTGGTCCGTCACCTTCGAACCGCGCGAGGACGCCGCGCCCCTCCCCGCGGGACGGGTGATGGCCCTGTCGGGCGAACTCGCGACCCTCGCGGCTCTGTGCTCGTTCCTGCAGGCGCGATCCGAGGCGTTCCTCGCCGCCCGCGGCACCTGAGCACGCGCATCCACCGAGGCACCGACCCGACGGGGCGGTTCGCCGATGGCGGCACCGCGCGACGACGCCCACGCGGGGAGCCGGCCCGAACCCTCGCCGGCGGAGGAAACCCGACCCGCGGTTCAGACGGCGACCGCGGCGACGATGTGCTCGAGCAGGAGCGCCGCCCGTCGCGCCTCGGCCGGATCGAGCCCAGCGATCGCCGATTCGATGTCGGCGTCGAACGCCCGCAGCGACGACCACGGCGGCGCATCGAGGTCGACGGTCGCCGTGATGTGGTTGACGCGGCGGTCGTCGTCGTCGAGGTCGCGACGCACCGCGCCGCGCTGAACGAGACGATCGATGAGGGTCGTCACGCCCGCCGACGTGATGCCGAGGTGGTCGCGCACGTGCGAGGGGCGGGCACCCGGATTCTCCGCGACGAAGAGCAGAGCGCGGGCGTCGAGTTCGTTCACGCCCAGCGCGCGACGCGCCTCGGCCCCGGCCGTTCGTCTCGCCTCGCCGTAAGCCAGCAGGGATCGACCGAGTGCCGACCCGGTCACGGGCGACGAAGAAGTCTCGGATGAGGTCTGCACGACCCATGATCGTACCCAGTTCCTCCGTGTACGCGCGCAGCCTCCGCTCCGCGCGTCACGTCCGGCGCAGCGGGACCGGCAGCCCGTCGTGCACTGCGGACACACCGCCCGGACTCCCGCGGCGCGCGCGCCGGCGGCTCTGTCCCGGACCGCGGGCCGCACGCACGATGTGCGCGGGCGCGTCGCGACGGCGCACGCCCGACCCGTCCGCATGGGGCCCTGCGCAGCTCGCCGCAGATGTCAAGCGGGCCGCAGACGACCTCGTCCGGGGATAGGACTGTGACCATCAGCACCCCGCGACACGGCGGGGACTCGACCCGTCGGGAGACGGGCGGACATCCCGTCGGGAGACGGGAGCGAGGAGAGACACCATGATCTACGGAGAGCACGGCGGACAGCAGGCACGCTCAGGGTGGAGCACCGCGATGTCGGCCGCCATGGGCGACGGTATCGTCCCGCGTTCGAGCGAACAGCCCCGGGAGCGCACCGCCGCGCGCTGGCCTTGGTCGCGCATGCGCGACGCCGGCACGACGACGCAGGCGGCGCCCCGCGCCTGAAGACCGCCCCATCCCCCGACGCGTCGACTCCCACCCCCCGTGGAGTCGGCGCGTCGGCGCGTCGTGGAGGTGATCGAGCACCCGCCGGACGGGTGTCGACACCTCACCCGTGGGTTCGCCCACAGGGCCGACCGCACGGTTCACCCCGTCCGTCCGTCTAGCCGCGCAGAGCGGCGACGATACGCGACCGCGCGGCCGCCCCCGCCCGGGTGGGGAGCAGCGGGAAGTCGTGCACGGCGCCCGCGCGCTCGAGGAAGGTGACCTCGACGCCGGATGCCCGCGCCTTCTCGACCAGGAGATGGGCGTCGGGGTTCAGGATGTCGCGCGTGCCCGACGCGATCAGCAGAGGACCGAGGTCGTGCAGATCGCCGAAGAGCGGGCTGACGACGGGGTCGGCGAGGGAGAGGTCGCCCGCCCACTTCTCAGCGAGGACACGGCAGCCGTCGACGCCCAGCCACGGGTCCGTGGGCAGGACCTCGGGGATGCGGGGATTCGAGATCGTGAGGTCGAGCGCCGGAGCGATGAGGACCGTGCGGATCCCCGTGACGCCGGCGTCGCGTAGCGCGAGTGCGGCCGAGAGCGCGATCTGCCCCCCGGCCGAGTCCCCGGCGAGGTGGACGGGCTGACCCGTTCGCCGCAACGCGGCGTGCAGACGGAGCACGAGCGCGTTCGCCTCCCCCGCGTCGCCGTCCGGGAGCAGGCGCCAGATGGGCACGGTCACGGTGACCCGGGATTCGGCGGCGATCTGGAAGATCAGGGCCCAGTGCTGCGAGCGGATCGTGTTGATCCACCCTCCGCCGTGCGTGTAGATGACGTGACCCGAAGAGCCACGCGACGCGGGTGACACGGTGTAGACCGGTGTCCCTCCGTCGCGATCGACGGTGATCGAGACATCGGGTCGGATGCGCGTGGGCGGGCCGTAGGCAGCCGGTCGGAGAGCTCGGTCGCGGATGGCCTCATGAGCCCCCTGCGCGGTCCGGAACGGCCTGTTCGCGTGGATGAGGCCGAGAATGGCGGGGAAGATCGCCTCGGGAAGGTACATCGCCGTCTCCTTCGTCGGGGGGTGACAAAGCCGCAACCCGGGCGTGCGAGGGGTGCGAGCGTGCGCTGATTGTGTCAGACGATCGCGCGGATCACCCGTCGGGTCGTTCGGGCACCGCGCAGCACGGGCGATCGACCGCGGCGCGAGCGCGCAGCCGGTGACCGCGTGTGCGGGCGTCCCGCACACGCGCACGCCGGCGCGCGGAAGTTCGCGCACGCACACCGCCGGCATCCGCGTGCGCGGGCGTTCATTCGATGGTCGCCCGGGCGTAACCCACGACCCGGGTCGGACCCTTCAGCATGGGACGACCGCGACCGCGGTGCTGGCATCCCGACCCGGAGGCGACCCGATGACCCGACCCGTCCGTGTGCTGTCGCTGTACGAGGGATTCTTCGCCGGCGGGGCGCGCATCCTGCACTCCGATGTCGTGGCGGGCCTGACCCGCGGTGGATCCCAGCAGCACCGCGTGCTCTCGCTGACCTCGGCCGCGCGTCGCGATGCGTCGCTGCAGCGCGCCCGTGACGACGGTCGCTTCCGCCGCCTGCGCACCGCGGGCGTGCGGATCGACACGTTCGACCGCGTCGCCGGGGACCGCCCCCTGGCGCCCGAGGACTTCACGATCGACGAACTGGTCCACGCCGCATCGCTCTTCGCCGAGGCCGACGTGGTGCTCTCGCTGAAGGAGCAGCCGCTGAGCCTCGTCGTCGCGCTGCAGCGTGCCGGTCTCCTCCCCGACCGCCCGATCGCCGCGTGCCTGCACCGCTCCGACCCGACCCACTCGGGTCCGGCCCTCGGATGGCTCGCCGACACCGCCGCGTCCGGGGCGGTGACGGCGACGATCGCGTGCGCCGAGTCCACCTCGATCGCCTACGCGCGGGCCGGAGTGGCCGCAGCGACCTCGTGGGTCATCGACAACGGCATCGACACCCGGCGTTTCCGCCCGGGCACACGGGCCGAACGCTCTCGCATCCGTGCCGGCCTCGGCATCCCGGAATCGGCGCCCGTCGTCATCCTGGCCGCACGATTCGACGCGATGAAGGATCCGGGTCTGTTCCTGCGCGCCGTCGCCCGGCACGCGCGCCGCACGCCCGGAGCGCACTACGTCGTGTGCGGGGCGGGCATGACCTCCGACAACCCCGCCTTCCTCGCGCTGCGGGCCGAGAGCGGCGTGGGGCCGGAGGTGCCCGTCCACGCCCTGGGTCTGCGCGACGACGTGCCCGAGCTGTACCGCGCCGCCGACATCGTCGCCCTCACCAGTGCGTACGGCGAGGCCTCACCGCTGTGCCTCGCCGAGGGCGCGGCATCCGGAGCCGTGCCGGTGACCACCGACGTCGGCGACGCCGCGCGCGTCGTCGCGGGCTTCGGTGTGGTGACCGCGCGCGACGAGGAAGCGATCACCGCGGCGTGGGACGACGTGCTGGAGCGGCGTTCGATGCTGCGCGCGGCGGCACTCGCCGCGCGCGGGCGTCTCGACCGGCGCCGGATGATCGACGAGTACCGCGGGGCCATCACGGGCCTGCTTCAGCCCGCTGTCCTGGCCGCCTGAAGCCCGCGGGCCGGGTGAGCCCGGGCCGCCCGGTGCGCCCGGGTGTCAGCGCGTCGGCGCACCGGTACGGCGGATGCCCCACGCCGCCACCGCCGTGCACAGTGCGCAGACGGCCGCCGTGGCCCCGAGCAGCACCCCCATCGGCGCGGATGAGCTGAGGGCGGCCAGCGCCGCCGGCAGGAGGAACCCCAGATACGTCAGCGAGTAGTACGCGGCCGTGATGCCCGCGAGATCCTCGGGACGCGCGAGCGACTGCGTGGTCGACAAGTCGAAGACCATCGCGAGCCCGTAGCCCGCGCCGAAGACGGGCGCGGCGACGAGCACGATCCACACCTGCACGATGCTTCCGACGATGCCGAGCACCAGACCCGCCAGCAGCACCGGGCGCCGACCGTACCGGTCGGACCAGGCACCCGACAGCGCGAACCCCGGCACGATCCCGAAGACGTACGCTCCGAGCAGGATGTCGACCTGCACCTGGGAGAACCCCTGCACGAGCCGGTAGTACTGCATGAGCGGCAGGAAGTGATTGCCGCCCCAACCGAGGACGATGAGCGCCGGGGCGACGAGGAGCCAGGACCGGGTGGGGCGGACGACGGCCACGGGGCCTCTCTCGCGTAGGGGACGTCGGCGGACCATCTTCTCGCGGCGACAGGGGGGACGCGCGATCGACGCACCCGTACCCGCCCGGCGGTCGGCGGCTGATCAGTCCTGCGTGTCGGGCTGGTAGACCTTGCGGAACGCGTCTTTGCGCGCGATCCTGCCACCGCGGGACTCGTAGATGTCGCAGCCGCGGGTGGTCAGGATCGTCCCGTCGGGGCCGGGTCCGGTGAACGACCACGTGGCCGCCCCACGACGCCCCGCGATGATCGGCGGACGCGCCGGGGGTCCACCGTTCGCACCCGGAGCACCCCGGACCGGCCCTCGCCGGCCCCGCGGATCGGGGCCCGCGGCACCATAGACGCCGTGCTGACGGTGCGCCATCCCCGCGCCGGGGGAGCGTCGCCGTGCCTAAGGTGAGTCATGACCGCGCGCATCCTCTCGATCGGCACGGCCCTCCCCGATACGCGCGTCGAGCAGTCCACCCTTCGCGACCTGTTCGCCGCACAGCCCGGCTTCGACCGTATGAGCCGGAGACTGGTGGGAGCCGCCTTCGACGCCGCCGCGATCGACACCCGACACGTGGTGCTGCCGCAGTTGGCCGGAGGCGACGGTGACGGCCTCGGGGTGCGCGACGGCGACACGCTGCTCATGCCCTCCACCGGCGCCCGCAACGACGAGTACCGCCGCACCGCACCGGCCCTCTTCGCGGAGGCGTCGCGCCTCGCGATCGCCGGATCGGGATACGACGCGGATGCCGTGACGCACGTCGTCACGGTCTCGTGCACCGGCATGTTCGCCCCCGGCCCCGATTACCACCTCGTGCGGGATCTCGGCCTCTCGCCGACCGTCGAGCGCTATCACCTCGGTTTCATCGGCTGCGCGGCGGCCATCCCCGCGCTGCGGCTGGCGGCGCGCATCGTCGGCGCCGACCCGTCGGCGGTCGTGCTCGTCGCCTGCGCGGAGCTGTGTTCGCTGCACTGGCAGACCTCGTCGCACCCCGACCAGATCGTCGCCGCCTCGGTCTTCGCCGACGGCGCGGGCGCCGCGGTCGTGGCATCCGGAGACTCCGCCCACGACGGTCTCGACCTCGACGACTTCGCCACGCACGTGACCGACGAGGGCGAGAAGGACATGGCCTGGACCGTGGGCGACTCGGGCTTCGAGATGACGCTGACTCCCGAGGTGCCGCGCATCATCGGACGCGAGATCTCGGCCATCGCCGCCGACGTCGTCGGCGACCTCGCCGCGGTCGACGCGTGGGCCGTGCATCCGGGTGGGCGGAGCATCCTCGATCGGGTCGAGAACGCCCTCGGACTGGATGCCGCAGCCCTCGCCGCCTCGCGCGACGTGCTGCGCCGGCACGGCAACATGTCGAGCGCGACGCTGATGTTCATCCTGCGCGACCTGCTCGCCGACGCCGCCCGCGTCGAGGGCGACCGGGTCGCGGCGCTGGCCTTCGGTCCGGGGCTCACGGTCGAGGCGGCGAAGATCACCGTGCGCCGCCCACGATCGTGAGTCGTACCGCCCGCCCACTCGGGCTCGCGCGGCGCGATACGGAGCTCACCGAGTTGATGGACGATCCCGAATGCGATCCGCGGTCCCTGGCCGCCACCTACCGCCGGTTCGACGTCGTCAACCGTTTGGTGTCGGCGTGGGGGCGGGTCTACCGCACGCGGGTGGCGCCCGAGCTGCGCGCCCTCGGCCGCCCGGCCCGTGTGCTCGACCTCGGTTCGGGCGGCGGCGACGTCGTCGTGCGTCTGGCCGCCCTGGCCGCCCGCGACGGTCTCGACGTCGAGTGGGTCGGCGCCGACCCCGACCCGCGGGCGCACGAGGCCGCCCGGATGCGGCAGCGGCCGGGGGTGCGGTTCGTCGCGGCGGGTTCGCGCGAGCTTCTGGCCGCCGGCGAGCGGTTCGATCTCGTCGTGAGCAACCACGTGCTCCACCATCTCGACGCCGAGGGCCTGCGCTGGTTCGCCGACGACTCGCTCGCCCTCTCGCGCGGCGCCGTTCTGCACGCCGACATCGCGCGCGGCCGACGGGCGTACGCCCTGTACGCCGTGGGCATCACCCCTCTCTCGGCCGGCACGTTCCTTCGCGTCGACGGGCTGCGCTCCATCCGACGCAGCTATCGCGCGCCCGAGTTGGCCGCCGCGCTCGGCTCCCCCTGGCAGGTGCAGACGCCGGCACCGTTCCGCGTGCTCGCCGTCGCCCGGGGACGGGCGGATGCCGATGCCTGAGGTGCTCGTCGTCGGCGCGGGTCCCGTGGGTCTCGCCCTCGCCGCCGACCTGCGCACCCGGGGCGTCGACGTCGAGATCGTCGAGCGCCGCGTCGACGCCGGGGGTGGGACGCGGGCCATCGGCATCCATTCCCCCGCCCTGACGCTGCTCGAGGCGTGCGGCGCGACCGATGGCATCCGGGCCGATGCCGTGCGGATCGACCGCGGCGAGGCGCGCGCCGACGGCCGGGTGATCGCCGAGATCCGGTTCGAGCGTCTGCGGGCCCGGCATCCTTATGTCGCGGCGTTGGCGCAGACCGACACGATGCGCGTGCTGTCCGCCCTGGCCCCTCCGATACGCCGGGGAACAGCCGTCGAGGCGCTGCACTCCGACGGCGACGGCGTGCGGGCGGAGGTGTCGGGGCCCGGCGGACGGGCCGAGATCCGCGCCGGCGTGGTGGTCGTGGCATCCGGGTGGGCGGGACGCGCACTCGTCTACCGCGACGGCGCCGTTCGCACGCGCCACTACCCCGACCGCTACGTCATGGCCGATGTCGTGGCAACCGGTGGTCCCGTGGCTCGGGTGCACCTCGAACGCGGGGGTGTGGTGGAGTCGTTCCCGCTGCCCGGTGGTCGCCGAAGGCTGGTCGCGTGGGCCGGATCGAGCGAGGTCGGGGATGCCGATGCCTTCCTGCGCGAAGCGGTCGCCGTCCGTACCGGGGTCGAGATCGAGATCGCCGGGGCCTCGACCTTCGGCGTACGCCGCGCCGTCGCCCCGGCTCTGCGGCGCGGGCGCATCGTGGTCGTGGGCGACGCCGGGCACGAGGTCAGCCCGATCGGCGGGCAGGGCATGAACCTCGGTCTGCTCGACGCGCTGACCCTGTCGCCTCTGCTCGCGCCGTGGGTGCGCGGGGGCGAGGACGCCGGCCTCGCGCGCTGGGAACGAGACCGGCTCGCCTCGGCCCGGCACGCGGCCCGGCTGGCGTTCCTCAACACCCTGCTCGGGCGGGCGGCGGGTCCGGCCGCGCACCGGATGCGGACCGGCGCGCTGCGGACGCTGTTGCGGGGACCGGGGGGCGCGGCGTTCACGCGCGCGTATGCGATGAGGTTCGACCGGGCGGCGCCCGGCACCTGATGCGGCGGGCCGCGGCTGCCGCGCCTGCACGACGGCGGCGCACGGGAGGGGCGCGCGACGAGACCCGGGGCGTCAGGAGACGACGAGTTGCACCGCGAGCAGGAGCGCCGCGACCATCGTCAACCGGAACACGGCTCGGCCCGGGGGGCGCACCAGCACGAGTACGGCGGTCGCGACGGCCACCGCGACCGCGGCGACGAAGAACGCCACCCGGACGGCCCCGAGTTGGCCACCCGGGCCGAGCAGCACCGCCAGAGCCCCGACGACGATCCCCGCGGCGGCCAGCAGCACGGACGCCCGCGCGCCGAGGCGGTGCGGAAGGCCGCGGACGCCGGTGCGGCGATCGTCGTCGAGGTCGCGCACGACGTTGGTCAGGTGCACCGCAGCACCCAGGGCGGCACCCGCGACCGAGGCCCACACCGCGGCGAGCGCGGGGGCCGAGGTCGAGAGGGTGGCGAACGAGGGGAACAGTCCGAAGCTCAGCAGGAACGGCACGATCGAGAACGCCGTCGACTTCAGCCCCGCGTTGTACGCCCACGCCGAGGCGAGCGCGACGGAGTGGGCCGCCACGAGCCCGGGACCCAGCGGGATCGACAAGGCGAGCGCGACGACGACGGCTCCCACGCCGACGGCCAGCGCCCGGCCCGCGGTGACCGCTCCCCCGGCGATGGGCTTGTCGGTGCGCCCGACCGCGGCATCCCGCGCCGCGTCGATCGCGTCGTTCGAGAGCCCCACCGACACCTGCCCCGCGAAGACCGCGGCCACGAGCACGAGGAGGCGTCCGGGATCGACGCCGGCGGCGATGCCGAGCGCGAGCGAGAGGGCCGTGACCACGAGCGTGGGTCCGGGGTGGGTGGACGCCCACAGCGCTCCGACGACGCCCGCGCGCCCGAGGGGAGTGCGAGCGAGGGGCGGCTCCGCCGCGGCATCCGTCACCCGATGACGCTACCGCGGGGCGGGCATCGCGGGCCCGCGCGTCTCGCCGCCCGGGGATGCGCCGCGGTGTCGAAGGCGCGATGATCGCGCCCGAGAATCCTTGGCACTCGCAGCACCCGAGTGCTAATCTCTACGTAGTTGAGCGCATCAGACTCAACTTCACCGAACATCGGGGATGCCACACCCCGACCGATCGACAAGGAGAACGACAATGGCCACCTACGACCCCTTCCGCGACCTCGACCGTCTGGCGTCGACCCTTCTCGACGCACGCCGTGGCGGCGGCCCCCGACGGATGCCCATGGACCTCTACCGCGACGGCGACCACTACGTCCTCGCCGCCGACCTGCCCGGCGTCGACCCCGGGTCGGTCGACATCGACGTCGACGGCCAGCTGCTGACGATCCGCGCCGAACGCACGTTGGGCTCCGGCGAGGGCGTGAAGTGGATCACGCGCGAGCGCGAGACGGCATCCTTCGTCCGTCAGCTCAACCTCGGCCAGGGGATCGACACCGAGGGCATCAGCGCTTCGTACCGCAACGGTGTGCTGAGCGTGACGATCCCCGTGAGCGAGAAGGCGAAGCCGCGGCGCATCGCTGTGTCGACCGACGAGCACGATGGCGTCATCGAGGCGCACGAGAGCTCGCCGCAGCTCATCGAGCAGTAGAGCCGAGCGGGGCGGGGGCGCGGTCCTTTCGAGGACCGCTCCCCCGTAACCTGCGCGCACGGTCCGAGTCTGCATCCGCGGGGGCACCTGCTCCCGCCCGACCACCCTCGGGCCCCCCGCCGAAAGCGTCCCGCCCACCGTGACGATATCGCCGCGGGCACAGCGACGCCCCGGGACCGTTACGGGCACCCGGGGCGTCGGAGAAGCCTCAGAGGTCCTCGGGGGCGAGGTCGCCCTGACCCTCTTCGCCGAGCTCGACGACCCCGGGATCCTGACCCTGCGAGTCGGTGCCGGTGGCGAGGGCGTGGATGTCCTCCTGCGGGATGTCGCTGTCGTCAGCGGGGATCTCGGCCGGGTCGGCACCCGTGGCGGTGTCCGGGTTGATGTCGGCGGGATCGGCGCCCTCGTCGAGTGCCGTGGTCGCGTCCCACTCGGCCTGCGCCGGGTCGAGCGCGGGGTCGGGCTGGATGGACGTGTCGCCGTCGCGCAGGGGCTGCACGCCCGCGATTCCCGCGTCAGCGGCGGGGGGCGTCGCGGCGGTGGTCGGGTCGATCGAAGCGTCGCTCATGGGGGGTCCTTCCGTCGGACGCGTGTCACCGCGAGGATCAGCGGCTGCTCTCATCCCACACGCCGCGCCCGTCCCCGCCGTGCCCCTTGACACGCGTCGCGCGTGCGTCGTCGCGCCGGACCGCGCCGCCTCCCGTGCGCTGCGGTCGCCGGCGGAGCCGCTGTCAAGGCGCTGGCGCCTCCGGACCGGGCGGGCGAGCGTGAGGGCGACGAGAGGATCCCCCATGAACGACTCCCGAACAGCCGCGCCCGCGCGCATCGTCGTCATCGGCGGGGGGAACGCGGGACTGTCGGTGGCGGGCCGCCTGCACCGTGCCCGCGCCGGCGACATCACCGTGATCGAACCGCGCGAGAAGCACGTGTTCGCGCCGTTGCAGTCCCACATCGCCGGGGGTGCCGCGCGCGCCTCCGAAGCCGTTCGCCGTCAGGCCGACGTCACTCCCCGCGGGGCACGGTGGCTGCGCGACGAGGTCTTCACCGTCGATGCCGAGGCCCGGCGTGTGCACCTCGTCTCGGGCGAGCACCTCGACTACGACCAGTTGGTGGTCTGCGCCGGCATGCGGATGGCCTGGGAGCAGATCCCCGGCCTGCCCGAGGCGATGGCGGATCCGACGGGCATCTCGAACTACGACTTCGACCTCGCCGCGAAAGCGTCGCCGGTGCTCCGCGACCTGCGCTCGGGCACCGTCGTGTTCACCCAGCCCCCGGAGCCGGCGTCGTGCGGCGCCGCGGCGCAGAAGCCGATGTACCTCGCGTGCGACTGGTGGCGCGCGATCGGCGTGCGCGATGACATCCGCGTCGTGTTCGTCTGCCCCGACCCCGTGCCCTTCGGCATCCCCGCGATCGACCGGGAGCTGCGACGCAAGCTCGACGAGTACGGCATCGAGGTGCGCTACAGCCGGCAGCTCCGATCCGTGGATGCCGCGTCGCGCACGCTCGTCATCGGCCACGGCGACGCCGACCGCGACTCCGCCCGCGACGAGACGCTGTCCTACGACGTGTTGCATGCGGTGCCGCCGCAGCGCGCGCCGGAATGGATCGCCGGGAGCGGGTTGGCGGCATCCGGTGATCCGCACGGCTTCGTCGACGTCGACCCCGAGACGTTCCAGCATGTGCGCCACCCCGAGGTCTGGTCCGTGGGAGATGCCGCGGCGAGCACCACGCGCCGCTCGGGCGGAGCGATACGGCAACAGGCCAAGGTGCTCGTGAAGAACATGACGGCCGTTCGCCAGGGGCGCACTCCGTCGGCGAGATACACCGGCTACAGCGTCGTCCCCTTCACGGTGTCACGCGGAACGGTCGTATTCGCGGAGTTCGACCGGCGGGGGCGCCTGCAGCCGACGATCCCGTTCTGGCGCTCGCTGTATCGCGAGCGGCGGCTGTCGTGGATCGCCGACCGGCGCATCCTGCCGTGGGTGTACTGGCACCTGATCCTGCGCGGCCTCGCCTGACGCGCGTCGGCGCCGCGTCCCGGCATCCGCTGGCCGGACCGCGCGCGCCGGGCGGGCTGCGGGCCCTGCTGGCATCGAGAAACGCCCTCCGCGTCGAGAAANGTTTCTCGACGCGAGGAGCGTTTCTCGCGGGTAAAACCCTCGCGTATAGGGCACGGAACACGATCCCTCAACCCCGGGGGCGCGTCCGCCGCGCCGCGCGAAGACTGGAGCCAGCCCCGGAACCTATACGAAAGAGGACACCATGGCACAGGTCATCGAAACCGTCGACGTCAACGTTCCCGTCCGCGTCGCCTACAACCAGTGGACGCAGTTCGAGGAGTTCCCGCACTTCATGAGCTTCGTCGAGTCGATCACGCAGAAGAGCGAGACGCTGACCCACTGGAAAGTGAAGATCGCCGGAGCCGAGCGCGAGTTCGACGCCGAGATCACCGAGCAGCACCCCGACGAGCGAGTCGCCTGGAACAGCGTCGGCGGCGACGAGAACCACGCCGGCGTCGTGACCTTCCACCGTCTGTCGGACGACGAGACGCGCGTCACCGTGCAGATCGACTGGGAGCCCACCGGCGTGCTTGAGAAGCTGGGTGCCGTGTTCGGCGCCGATGACTTCTCGGTCAAGAAGGACCTCGCCAACTTCAAGGAGTACATCGAGTCGCGCGGTGCCGAGTCCGGCGCCTGGCGCGGCGACGTCAGCTGACGTCACCCGCCGCAGAAGCCGGGCCCNAAGGACGGGCCCGGCTTCCGCTCTGCGGGGTTCACCACTGCGGGTGGATCTCCGCCCGCAGGCGCCTGTCGTACACCTCGCGCACGAGAGCGTCGAACGCGGCCAGGTCGAAGCCGCCGTCGAGGAGGTCGGCCGCCGCGGCGTTCGACGCCGCCTGGGCGACCGAACGTGCGCCCGGGATGACCGAGGTGACACCGGTGCGCGACGCGATCCACGCCAGCGTCGCCGCCGGCAACGTCACATCCCCGGGCAGTGATGACTTCAGCTCGTCGGCCGCCGCCACGCCCTCGTCGAACGGCACCCCCGAGAACGTCTCGCCCTTGTCGAACGCTTCGCCGTTGCGGTTGTACGTGCGGTGGTCGTCCTTGTCGAACGTGGTGTCGCGGGTGTACTTCCCCGAGAGCAGGCCGCTCGCGAGGGGAACACGCGCGAGGACCGCCACGTTCTTCTCGGCCGCGAGCGGCAGCACCTCGTCGAGGGGCTTCAGGCGGAACGGGTTGAAGATGATCTGCAGGTTCGTCAGGTTCGGGCGACGAAGCGCCGAGAGAGCCTGGTCCATCGTCTCGACCGACGCGCCGTACGCGGCGATGACGCCCTCGGACACGAGCTGGTCGAGCGCCTCCCACGTGGCGTCGTCGTCGATCACGGTGGACGGCGGGCAGTGCAGCTGCACGAGGTCGAGGGTGTCCTGTCCGAGCAGGCGGCGGGACCGGTCGAGCCAGTCGCGGAAATTCTCCATGACGTAGTTCTCGGGCACCTGGTCTTCGCGGCGCCCCATCTTCGTCGCGACCGTGATGCCCGTGGCGTCCGTGCCCCTGAGGAACTTTCCGATGATCTCTTCCGATCGACCGTCGCCGTAGACGTCGGCGGTGTCGAAGAGCGTGACGCCGGCGTCGGCCGCGGCGCCGAGCACCGCGAGGGCCTCGTCTTCTCCGACCCCGCCCCAGTCGGGGCCAAGCTGCCAGGTGCCGAGGCCGATCGCCGAGACCTCGCGGCCGGTCCGGGAGAGGGGGCGCTGCTGCATTGCGGTTCCTTTCGACGCGTCCCTCGAGCCTAGCCAGCCCCTCCGACAGCGGGGTCGCGGGGCGGTGGATGCCGAGACCCGGCGAGCGCAACCCCGGCCTTCCCCGCGTTCCCGGCGCTTAGCGTGGCCGCCACACCGATCAGGAGGATCACCATGGACGCTCCCGCCGATCGACTCCCCGGAGCCGACGAAGAGAACATCATCCCCGAGTCCGAGGGGCTCGCCGCCGACGTTCCCGCGGGTGCCGCGGGAGCCGACACGGGTGCCGTGGGCGCCGCCCGGATCGACGCCGACGACGAGGCCCGCATCCAGAACATCTCGAGCCAGAACGACCTGCCCGGTGTCGGCACGCGCGCAGCCGACGGCCCTACGGAGCGCGACACCCACGGCGACGGCGTCTCCACCTCCCGCCACACCGAGGATGCCGACGACTCCGGGCAGGAGGCGGGCGCTCCGGCATCCTCGCCGCGGACCGCCGACGGTGGTGGGCCGCACATCGACAGCGAGGACCCCATCGCGAAGTTCCAGCCGGGCGTGGACCGCGATTCGGCGGCGTCCAGCAAGATCGCCCGGAGCCTGCCCGACCCTGACAGAGCCTGACCGATACGCGCGGCGGGGTCCCGGTCCCTTCGACAGGCTCAGGGACCTCGTAAAGCCCGCACACGCGGGATCCCGGTCCCATCGACAGGCTCAGGGACCTCGCCGACGGAGGAGGCTGAGCCTGTCGAAACCTCCGGCCGCGCACCGGGGCTCGCGCCGCCCACCCCGGAGACGTCGCCACGAGGGGGAATCGCTCGCGCCTGGCAGGCTGGGACGATGGACGACCTCCGCCTCGAATCGCTCCCGCCCGCGCTCGACGACTACCTCGAGTTGCGGCGCGCCTCGGGCCTCACCCCGAAGCGGCCCGACCAGGGCGGCCCGGCACTGACCAACAGCTGGGCGTGGCGGAGGATCACGGATGCCACGGGCCGGGCGGTCGCGATGGGGCGGGTGGTCGGCGACGGCGGGTGGTACTTCCTCATCGCCGATATGGCGACCCTGCCCGCGTATCAGCGGCGGGGTCTGGGCCGCCGCATCCTCGAGGAGCTCCTCGCGGAGATCCGCGCGAAGGCCCCCGAGGGGGCGTACGTGACCCTGCTCGCGGACCCACCGGGTCAGGCGCTGTACCGCAGCCTCGGTTTCACTGAGCCGACGACCGGTTCGGTGACGATGCACCAGCTGCTCACCTGACCGGCGGCGGCGCGGGTCAGGTGGCGCCTGACCCCCGCGTCACCGCGGCGCCACCCGCCGAGAGCGTGTCGCCGCCGACGCATCCGCGTCCTGCGGCCGCCGTGTCAGCGGGTCGCCGAGTCAGCGGGTCGCCGTGTCGCTCCGCTCCGACGAGGACGTCCGCCGCGCCCGCCACCCGAGCAGCAGGTCGAGCACCACGAACACCACGAGCGTGTAGCCGACGAACGGCAGCACCAGCCCGATCGCCACGGCGGCGACGAGGACCGCTCCGACTCCCCACCACGGCGCGTGGCGCAGCACACCCCGCGCGGGCGCCGACGCGAGTCCCCGTGTCGGTCGACGCTTCCACCACATCGCGTAGCCGAGCACGACGAGCGTCGCGATCCCGAGCGCGAGGGCGAACAGCGCGAGCTGGTTGACGAGGCCGAACATCGTGCCCGAGTGCAGGTCGATGCCCCACCGCGACAGCTTCGCCAGTAGGGGGTAGTCGGCGAAGTCGACCCGGTCGATCACGGTCATGCTCGAGCCGTCGATGGCCACGGCATCCACCTCCGTGGGGTAGCTGCGATGGATCTCCTGCACGACCCACGCTCTGCCCGCGGCGGACGGCGGGCGGATCTCGACGTCGCCGCTGTCGACGTTCAGGCGCTGCGAGATCGCGAGCACGGCGTCGAAGGTGGCCGCGTCGGTCTGCCCGCTCTGTGCCGATGCGGCACCGCCGTGGTGGGCGTGGTCGCCCCCGCTCGGGGCCGACCCGTCGAGCGTGGTCGTCAGCGCGGGGGTACCGCCGCCGATCGCCGCGCGCAGATCGCTCACGTTCGCTCCCGCGAAGGTGGACCACGTGATGCCCGTGGCAGAGAGGAACAGCGCCCCGAGCACGACCCAGACCCCCACCGCCGAGTGCCACCCCGACAGCCGCCGGTATCCCCCGTGACGGCGGTTCGGCCGTATCACGTCGCGACGGCCTCGACGCGACCGAGCGAATCGGCCGATCCACAGCCCCAGCCCCGCGAGGGCGACGATCCCGAGCCAGGATGCCGCGAGCTCGCTGTACCACCGGCCGACGTCGCCGAGGTGGAGCGATCGGTGCAGGTCGCTGATCCAATGCCGCAGCGGCAGCGCGCCGCTCGTGCCGTACGCGGCGAGGTCGCCGCGGATCTCGGTCGTGGCCGGGTCGACGAAGATCGCCCGCGTCGTGCTCTCGGGTAGTGACTCGTCGGCGAACATCACGCGGGTCGTGTCGCCGGGTGAGGGCGCCGGGCGCACCGCGACGGGCGACGCGCCGTCGTCGAGATAGGTCTGGGCCGCGGCGATCTGGTCGGCCAGGGGCACCGACGCGGCATCCGAGGCCGCCGTCAGCTCATGCGCGTAGATCACTTTCTCGAGCGTCGGCGTGATCGCGTACAACGCGCCGCTGACCGCAGCGACGAGGATGAACGGCCCGACGAGGAGGCCGGCGAAGAAGTGCAGGCGTCGCAGGAGCGGGGTGAACCAGCCGGCGGCCGATCTGCCCGCGCCGGACCCGGATGCCGCGGCGCCCGCCGATGCGGTGCGCGCCGACGACGACCCGACCGCGGGACCACCGGATGCCGCGGCGCCGGACGTGCCGTCGGGCTCGAGGGTCGTGGTCACGTCGGGATCCCCTCTCCGACGAGACCGCCTTCGCGGCAACCGGGAGAGAGGGCGAAGACGATCGAGCCGTCGGGGGTCGTCCACTCGTCGAGGAGGTCGAGCTCGTCGAGTCTGTTGGGGAGGGGCACGAGTTGCCTTTCGATGTCTGCCGGCCACGACACGGGCGACGGGCCCGTGTCGCGGCCAGGACCTTTCCGCCCGCGAGGACACGGAAGCGGAACGGGGGAAGCACTTTCCGAATGCGCGTGGCATCCGTCGTGGCGTGCGCGTACGCACGCCGGGGACCGACCGGCGGGCATAGCACGCCGGAACGGGTGCGACGACAGCGGGTGTCTCACGGTGGGGAGGCGCCCGAGAGGGACGCGGACGGCCGCCTCGGGTGCGGACCCCGCGTCAGGACGACCCGGAGGGACTCCTCGACACGAGGACGATCGCACCCGGCTCGAACGGCCGGATCCCCCACCCGTCGGCGGGTGGGGTAGAGCTCAGGATGCCGCGAGCGGGGGGCCGCGCCGACGGGTCGACTCGGCGATGACGGCGGAGACCGGGAGCATGTCGGCCACGATCAGCGCGGGGATGCGGCGTACCGAAGCGGGTCCGGCGACGGTGGCGACGATACGGGCACGCGAACGGACCCAAGCCACGCAGCGAACCGCGAGGTCGCGCAGGACGGTGACGGTGCGTTCGCCCCGGTGCAGCAGCGCGGTCGTGGCCACGGCGGCGACGAAGTGTCCGACCCACATCGCGGCATCCGCAGTGGCGATCGGAGCCGCGACGATCTGAGCCGAGACCTCGCCCGTCAGCAGGGGCGGGGCGCCGTGGATGTGCCCGGCGGTCCCGGAGCGGTAGCTCCCGAGCACGAACAGCGTGTGGAACGACAGCTGGCTGACGGCGACGGCGAGGCCGAGGCGCACGGGAGAGAGGCGGCGCCCGGCGAGGGTCGTGCACACCACGAACGACAGCGCGAGCGGAACCGCGATGCCGAAGACACCCGGCACCTGTCCACCGCCGGAGACGTGGGAGAGCAGAGCGACGAAGGTGGCGACGGATGCCGCGACGGTTCCCCGCGCGACGCGCGGGCCCCGGCTCTGTCGACGCATGGGCTCCATTGTGTCAGCCCCGGGTGGTTCGCTCCGAGCGACTGGATAGCATCGACCGACGACAGGAGCACCCGTGGCCGATGAGCGCACCGATCCCGACGACCGGAAGCGGACCGCGGGGCGACCCCGCGTCGTGATCGCGGGAGCGAGCGGCTTCGTCGGGCGGGCGCTGGCGCGCGCGTTCGAGGACGACGGCTACGACGTGTTCACCGTCGGCCGCGCCGGATCGGCGGTGTGGGGCGATGCGGGGGCGATCGAGCGCCTCGTCGACGGCGCCGACGTGGTGGTGAACCTCGCGGGCAAGATCGTGTCGTGCCGGTACACCGACGCGAATCGCGACGAGATCCTGCGTTCCCGCGTCGACACGACCCGAGAGCTGCACGCCGCCGTCGCCGCGGCCGCTCGTCCGCCGCGTGTGTGGATGAACGCCTCCACCGCCACCGTCTACCGGCACGAGACCGAACGCGGCAACGACGAGACCGACGGGATCCTCGGCGAGGGCTTCTCGGTCGACGTGGCGACGAGCTGGGAGCGCGCGTTCTTCGCCGGCGATCTACCCGCCACCCGTCGAGTGGCGCTGCGCATGGCGATCGTCCTCGGAGACGGGCCCGCGACCCGCATGCTCTTCGCGCTGGGGCGCCTGGGACTCGGCGGGCCGCAGCTCGACAGCTGGTGGTTCCCGCACCGTCGTTACCGCGGCATCGGCGCGCACCCCACCGGTGCGGTGTGGTCGAGCTGGCACCGCACGTCGGGACGACAGCGTTTCAGCTGGATCCACATCGACGACGTCGTGGCATCCGTCCGCTTCCTCCGCGACCGCGGCGACATCTCGGGTCCGGTCAACCTCGCCGCGCCGGGCGTCAGCGACAACCGCACGCTGATGCGCGAGATCCGGCGGGTGTCCCGGATGCCGCGGGGTGTTCCGGCCTTCCGGTGGATGCTCGATCCCGCCATGGCCCTCCTGCGCAACGAACCGGAACTCGTCCTGAAGAGCCGCTGGGCGGTGCCGCGCGTGCTCACCGAGGCGGGTTTCTCGTTCCGCCACCCCGAGCTCGGCCCCGCGCTCGACGCGGTCGCAGCCGTGCACCGGCCACGTGCGAGCGACCTGTTCTCGGCGTGAATCCATCGCACCGCACCCGCGGCGCGGACGCGCCGAGCGGCGGGAGTCCACCGCCGCGGTGACGCCAGCGGCTCGGGATCGATGGATGCCGTGCGGCGTCGCGCGCGTCAGACTTTGCGGCGCACGAAGCGCAGGACCGCCATGACGGCCCCGACGATCAGGATGATGAGGCCGATCCACAGGAGGAACTTCACAGCCTCGACGAAGACGCCGAGGAGCAGGAGGACGAGACCGACGATGACGAGGACGATGGCGAGAGCAGGCATGACCCGACCTTCCGCCTCTGCGGAGCCTCCTCCTATGGCCTTGACACCCCGACACGTGCGCGACAGTGCGCCTGTCAAGACCGCTGCGGTCGCAGCGACCCGGGTTTAGCGTCGAGCCATCACGACCCAGGAGGCGGCGATGGTTGAGCGCGATGTCAACGGACACGGCACGGGACCCGACGAGGGCGAGTACACCGATCTGCAACTGCCCGACGGGACGGAGGATCGCGGGAGCTCCGATCTGCCGGGCGAGTACGTCGACCGTCAGAACGTCGACGGCACGCGGGAGCGCCCCCGGTCCGACGAGGCGGGCGCCTACACCGACGTGCAGCTGCCCGGCGGCGACGAGTCGCGGGAGGACGTCGACGATCCCGGCGAGTACACCGACCGCGACCGTTGACCGCTCAGCGGTCCAGCGTCGTCTGGGGTGCGGAGCCGTACGCGGCGCGGTACGCCGCAGCGAACGCGGCCCGGTCGATGAAGCCCCACCGCGTGGCGACCTCGTCGACCGTGACGCAGGTCGGGTCCGCTCCGATGAGGTCGGCGTGCGCGGCGCTCACGCGGGCGGTCGCGAGGTACTCCTCGGGAGTGTCGGCGAGCTGGCCGTTGGCGGCGAAGGCGCGCCGCAGGCCCAGGGTCGAGGTGCCCACGGCGCGGGCGGCGTCGTCGATCGTGATGGCCAGCGACGCGTGATCGTCGATCCAGGCCATCGCCGAGGTGTAGATCGACGCCTGCTCCAACGCGGAGGCCCGACGCTCCCGCGGGTCGCCGGTGAGGGGGAAAGCCTCGAGGGTCGCGGCCATGAGCGACCGTCGCACGTGCGCGCGGGCGAGGGGCTCGGCCATCACCGGCAGCTGGGTCTGCGCCCAGCGGATCGTGGCGAGCCAGTAGTCGCGCATGCGGCGCGATACCGGCTCGGTGTGGGCGAAGCGGACAGTCAGCGCGTCGTCGCCGTAGATCGCTCGCGCCGACTCGGTGAGCCAGGCCACGTCGAACGCGACGAGCTGCAGCGTCGTGTCCTCGGGGTGACCCACGAATTCCTGGCCGGGCTGCACGAGGCCCGGCTCGACGCTGTACTCCCCCGAGCTCGACCCCACCGTCCATGCGTACCCCGGGGTCGAGGTGGCGAAATAGAAGCGGTCCGCCTCGTAGATCACCTCCGCACGGCATCGCCACATCAGTCGGCGCAACGAGAACGACGCATCCCCCACCGCATGCTCGGTGAACGACGCCTGATCCGCCTGGACGTCGATGCGTCCGTACTGGGCCCGCAGCCATGCCTGCGTCTCGGCCACGTCGGTGGTGCGGACGCTCGTATCGAAGAAGTCGTTCATGGGGGTATTCGCCCATCAGCGAGAACACAGGGCGCACACGCCCATGATAGTTAACCCGACCGCCTCCGTCGTCACGAAGGACCCCATGCCGAACTCGCCGTCCGTCCGCCCCATCACCCCCGACGATGCCGGTGAGGTGCTGACCGTCCAGCGCGCCGCCTTCGCGAGCGAAGCCCTGATCTACGGCGACCCCGATATGCCGCCGCTGACCCAGACCCTCGAAGAGCTGCGGGCCGAACTCGTCGAGAATCTCGGCTGCGTGGCCATGACGGCGCACCGCATCGTGGGGGCGGTACGCGCGCGCCTCGACGGCGACCTCTTGCTCATCGGGCGCCTCGCCATCGCGCCCGACCAGCAGGGTGAGGGGCTCGGCACCCTCCTCCTGGACGCCGTCGAGCAGCGGGGCCGCGAGGCCGGCGCGACCGCATCGGAGCTGTTCACCGGGGGCTTGAGCGAGGCGAATCAGCGACTGTACGAGCGGGAGGGGTATCACCGTACCGAGGAGACGGCCGACGGAGAGATCTTCTACCGCAAGCCCCTCGTCTGACGCCGCCGGCGGTTTCGACGGGCTCGGCCCCTCCCCCGCCCGGGCCGCGCACACGCCCCGGGCTCGCGGCGCAGGTCCCCGGCTCGCGGCGCTGCTCCCGGGCCCGCGGCGCATTTCCCCGGCTCGTGGCGCGGCTCCCGGGCGCGCGGCAAAGGTCCCTGAGCCCGTCGAAGGGACCGAGACCCCCACACGGCGCCCCGGCAACGCACATCGCCGGGCCCGTGGCACAGGTCCCTGAGCCCGTCGAAGGGACCGAGACCCCCACGCGGAAGAGGCCGCCGCCCGCATCCGGACGACGGCCCCTCCCTCGCCACTGCTTACGGCGTCGGCATTCCGCCGTTGACGTTCAGCGTCTCGCCGATGACGTAGCTCGACTCCGCCGAGGCGAGGTAGACGTACGCCGGAGCGAGCTCTGCGGGCTGACCCATGCGTCCGAGCGGGGTCTCCTCGCCGAACTCGTCGACCTTCTCGTCGGGCTGCCCGTCGGTGACCTGCAGCGGCGTCCAGATCGGACCGGGGGCGACGGCGTTCACGCGGATGCCCTTGGGCGCCAGCTGCTGGCCGAGGGCCTTGGTGAAGGTGTTGATGGTCGACTTCGTCGAGGCGTAGTCGACGAGGATCGGTGCGGGAGAGTACGCCTGGATCGACGTGGTGTTGATGATGGTCGAGCCGGGTGCGAGGTGGGGCACCGCCTCCTTGCAGATCCAGAACATCGCGTAGACGTTGGTCTTGAAGGTGTCGTCGAACTGCTCGTCGCTCAGCGTGGTGATGTCTTCGTTGAAGATCTGCTTCCCACCGTTGTTGACGACGATGTCGAGGCCGCCGAGGCCCTCGACGGCTTCCTTCACCAGCGTGCGGGCGTACTCGCGCTCACGCAGATCGCCGGGGATCTGCACGACGGTCGCGCCGGCATCGCGGAGGATCCCGGCGATGCGGTCGGCATCCACCTTCTCCTCGGGCAGGTACGACATCGCGACCGACGCCCCCTCCCGGGCGAAGGCGATGGCCGTGGCGGCACCGATACCGGAGTCGGCGCCCGTGATGAGAGCCTTGCGACCCGTGAGTCGGTCGGATCCGACATAGGTGTCCTCACCGAGGGCCGCCTTCGGCGTCAGTTCGGCGTCGAGCCCGGGCTCGGTCGCCTCCTGCGCCTTCGGGTCGATGTCGGCATAGAGCTTCGTGGGATCGGTGAACGTGTACTGCGTGCTCATGGCGAGTCCTTTCAGGGGGATGCCGGGGCGGAACCGCACCGGCGGGGGTCAATGTCCGCGGGGGTCAATGTCCGCGGAGGTCGGCATCGTCGACGAGATCGCGGATGACGAGGGCGGCGTTGATGAGCGCGAGGTGGCTGAGTGCCTGCGGGAGGTTCCCCCAGAACGCACCGTCGGCCTCGGCGATCATCTCCGCATAGATGCCGACGTCGTTGCCCTGGGCGACGAGCGCGTCCATCGCCTCGACCGCCTCGTCGTGCCGGCCGACGCATGCGAGGGCCGTCGCACGCCAGAAGGCGCAGGCGACGAAGGTCTGCTCCTCCTGGTCCATGCCGGTGTACCGGTACACGAGGTGGTTCTCGGTGGTGAGACGCTCGGTGATGGCATCCAAGGTCTTGGACATCCGCTCGCCGCGGTCGAAGCCGGTGGGCGCGTGCAGCAGTACCGAGGCGTCGAGGTCGTCGCTGCCGGGCGCGATCGTGTAGGCCTCGAGCTTCTCCGACCAGCAGCGTTCCTCGACCCACGCGTGGACGCGGTCGCGCTCGGCACGCCAGCGGTCGCCGTTGTCGGGGATGTGTCCGCCCGCGGCCAGCCACTGGGCGTCGTCGAGCGCCTTCCAGCAGCCCATCTTCGACGACGTGTAATGGCGCAGCTCCGGGAGCTCCCACATGCCGGAGTCCTCGCGCCGCCACAGGTCGCACGTGCGGTCGGCGACATCGGCGAGCAGGCGCCCGGTCTGGATGTCGAGACGGTTGCCGGCCTCGACGTAGGTGCGGCAGAGGGCGATGAGGTCGCCGTAGACGCCGAGCTGCAGCTGCCCCTGCGCGGGATTCCCGGTCACGACGGGCTGATTGCCGTTCCAGCCGGGCACGTCGTGCTTCTCGAGCCCGATCTCGGCGTCGCCGTCGAGGGTGTACATCACCTGCACCTCGGGGCCGTTTCTGCGGATCGTGCGCAGCAGCCACGAGATCGCCGCGTGCGTCTCCTCGCGCAGGCCGAATCCCACCCACGCGTGGGCGGTGTAGGCGAGATCGCGCACCCAGGCGTAGCGGTAGTCCCAGTTCTTGCCGCCGCGCGGGTTCTCCGGCAACGACGTGGTCGCGGCCGCCGCGATCGCACCGGTCGGGCTGAAGAGAAGGAGCTTCAGGGCCAGGGCGCTGCGCTGGACGTCATCGGCCCAGGGTCCCTCGTACGAGAACTCGTCCGACCACATCGTCCACCCGTCGACGGTGCGGTCGATGCCGCGGTCGACGTTCTTCGCGTCGGGCACACGGAGCGGTTCCCCCTCGGTGGCGGCGATCACGAGCAGATGCCGGGAGCCCGCCGCCGTGGTGAAGCCGCCGTCGATGCTCTCGTTCCCGGAGTCCGGCTCGCCGTGGAGTCCGTGCTCGTGGCCGACGACGGCGAGCGAGACGTGACCGATGCGCATGATCGAGAAGCCGTCGATACGTTCGGTCCACGGAGCCGCCGAGCGCAGCATCGTTCCCGGTTGCACGCACCAGGCGAACTCGACCTCGCCCTTCACCCCGTCGATGCGACGAGCGAGCTCGGCCCAGGGCAGGCGACCGGCGATGCCGGTCACCATCGCATCGGTGACCCTCGCGATGCCGGAGTCGGTGGTGAACGTCGTCTCGAGCACGTTCGTACGCGGGATGTATCGGCGGGTGACCTCGTACTCCCCCACCGGAGCGAGCTGGATGCACCCGCCGGCCGCTTCATCGACGATCCGCGCGAACACGGGCCGGGAGTGGATGTTGGGCAACGGCAGCCAATCGACCGAACCGTCCAGGCCGATCAGGGCGACCGTGCGACCGTCGCCGATCGCCGCGTAGTCGCGCAAGGGTCGGGACGGAGAAGGAGGGGTCGGGGGCACGTGTTCACGCTAGGAACGCTCCCGGCCGGATGGGCCGGGGTTGTCCCATCGGGTGCGAGCGGCTACGGACGGCCGACGGCTACCTCTCCTCCGGCGCGCTCGCAACCCCCGCAGGGCCCGCGGGCACCCGGCCTAACGTCGCTACCGACCCCGAGTCGAAAGGAACGCGCATGTCCACCACCACGAAGGACACTCCCACCAAGAACCGTCGTCGCCCCGCGCGCGGAGGCAGCGGCCCCGAGACCACCGACGAGCAGAACGCCGAGAAGGGCTTTCAGGCGTCGGAGAAGCTGACCGAAGCGCTGCAGGCCGTCCTGGTCGACCTGATCGAGCTGTCGGTCCAGGGCAAGCAGGCCCACTGGAACGTCGTCGGCAAGAACTTCCGCGACACCCACCTGCAGCTCGATGAGATCATCGACGCCGCGCGCGAATTCGGTGACGAGGTCGCCGAGCGCATGCGCGCGCTGCACGCTCTGCCCGACGGTCGCAGCGACACCGTCGCCGAGACCACGACGCTCCCCGAGTTCCCGCAGGGTGAGGTCGACACCGCTGAGGTCATCGACCTCATCACGGAGCGTCTCGACGCGACCGTGGGCACCGTCCGCGACGTGCACGACGGCGTCGATGAGGAAGACCCCACGAGCGCCGACATCCTGCACGGCGTGCTCGAGCGCCTCGAGCAGCTGTCGTGGATGGTCAGCGCCGAGAACCGCGTCGCCCGAAAGTCGTAATCAGCGACGAACACACCGGATGCCGGGGCCTCAGGGCCTCGGCATCCGTCGTCGTTGCGATGCCCCGGGGACGTCGACAGGCTCAGCCCCTCTGGCGCGACGCGCAGGGCCTCGCGCGAGCCCGTCCAAGGGCGGTCCCTGAGCTCGCCGAAGGGCAGTCCCTAGACCCGTCGAAGGGCGGTCCCTGAGCTTATCGAAGGGCCGTCCCTGAGCCTATCGAAGGGCCGTCCCTGAGCCTGTCGAAGGGCCGTCCCTGAGCCTGTCGAAGGGCCGTCCCTGAGCCTGTCGAAGGGCGGTCCCTGAGCCTGTCGAAGGGCGGTCCCTGAGCCTGTCGAAGGGCGGTCCCTGAGCCTGTCGAAGGCTCAGCCCCGTGCGATGAGGAAGGGAGGGTGAGGACCTTCGATCCGGGCCAACGCGATCTTGACGTCCGTCAGCGTCGCGCCCACCTCCGCGATTCGTCGGTCGACCTCCGCGAATCGGCGGTCGACCTCCGCGAATCGGCGGTCTACCTGCGCGAATCGCTCGTCTGTGCTCGCCTCGAGACGATCGAAGCGTCGATCCACGCGATCGAAACGCTCGTCCGTGCGCTGCTCCAGCCGTGCCAGCATCCACTTCATTCCGCCCAGGATGGCGACGGCGAAGGTCAGGAAGAACGCGGCGAGGGCGACGAACGCCTGCGCGGCATCGAGGGTCACGAGCGGTCCTTCCTGTCCACGGGATGCGTCGAATGTACGTCACTCCGCCTACGACGAGTCATGTGCACGTGCGATGTGCGGAGAATTTCACCCGAACCCTGCGTGTGGAGGAACCGTCAGAGCCGCAGCACCTCGGTGACCCGCACGACCGCCGTCCCCTCCTCCTCGGAGGCGGCGAGGTCGACCTCGGCGCGAATGCGCCAATCGTGGTCGCCCGCGGGATCGTCGATGGTCTGCTCGACCCGCCACCGGCCCTGTGCGGCGTCGGACTCGTCGATGTGCACGAGGGCCGACGACCGGGACGCTCCGCCGGTGCCGATCGCATCGTGCTCGTCGAAGTACCGGTCGAGAACGTCGGGCCACCCGGCATCCGGATCCAGCTCGACCAGCTCGTCATCGCGCTGCAGCGCTGCGAGCTGCACACGGCGGAACATCTCGTTGCGCACGAGCACGACGAAGGCCCGCCGGTTGGTGAGGATCGACGGCGGAGCCGGCGGCACCACGGGCGCGTCGGGATCGTCCGCCGGGTTGATCAGCTGCTCCCACTCGTCGACGAGACTCGAATCGACCTGACGGACGAGCTCGCCGAGCCAGGCGATGAGATCCAGCAGGTCGGGCGTCTGCGCATCGACAGGGACCGTCTGACGGATCGCCCGGTACGCGTCGCTCAGGTAGCGCAGCACCAGGCCCTCGCTGCGAGCCAGCTGGTAGAGCGAGACGTACTCGCCGAAGGAGCACGCCCGTTCGAACATGTCGCGCACGACCGACTTGGGCGACAGCTCGAAGTCGCGGATCCAGGGCTGGCTGGATGCGAACACCTCGTACGCCTGCGCGAGGAGGTCGTCGAGGGGTTTGGGCCAGGTGATCTCCTCGAGCAGCTCCATGCGCTCGTCGTACTCGATGCCCTCGCGCTTCATCGCCGCCACGGCCTCGCCGCGCGCGCGGAACTGCTGCTGCGACAGGATCGGGCGCGGGTCGTCGAGGGTCGCCTCGATGACGCTCACCACGTCGAGCGCGTAGTGCCCCGTGCCCACGCCGCCGGCGGCGGCCGTGGCATCCGGCCCCCTCCCCAGCTCCACCTCGGGGTCGAGCATCTCGATCGCGGCGAGCGCGAACGGCGACAACGGTTGGTTGAGCGCGAAGTTCGGCTGCAGGTCGACGGTGAGCCGAATGCGCGAGTCGCCAATATTCGTCGCTTCAGGGCCGCTCGAAGCGACGGATTCCGGCGACTCACGCGGGGGGACGACCTCGACCACGCCCGCCTGCACCAGGGTGCGGAAGATCGCGATCGCGCGGCGTGCCAACTCGTACTGGCGCGCGCGCGGCTCGTGGTTGTCGAAGACGAGGGAGCGGACGTTCGCGAACACGTCGCCGCCGCGCGCGATGACGTTGATGAGCATGGCGGCGCTGAGCTTCATCTGCGGCTGCAGCGGTTCGGGCTCGGCCACCACGAGCCGGTCGTAGCTCTGCTCGGTCCAGTTGACGAAGCCCTGCGGCGCCTTCTTGCGGACGATCTTCTTCTGCTTCTTGAGGTCGTCGCCGGCCTTGAGGATTTGAGCTGCGTTCTCGATCTCGTGGTCGGGCGCCATGACGACGACCGTTCCCGCGGTGTCGTAGCCTGCGCGGCCGGCGCGACCCGCGATCTGGTGGAACTCGCGCGCGGAGAGCTGGCGCATGCGCGTGCCGTCGTACTTGGTCAGCGCGGTCATGAGCACGGTGCGGATCGGCACGTTGATGCCGACCCCGAGGGTGTCGGTGCCGCAGATGACGCGCAGGAGCCCCCGCTGCGCGAGCGTCTCGACCAGCCGCCGGTAGCGGGGCAGCATCCCGGCGTGGTGCACGCCGATGCCGGCGCGGACGTAGCGCGAGAGCGTCTTGCCGAAGCCGGTGGTGAAGCGGAATCCGCCGATCGCCTCGGCGATCTCGTCGCGCTGCTCGCGCCCGATGATGCGGATCGACGACAGCGCCTGCGCCCGCTCCATGGCCGCGGCCTGCGAGAAGTGCACGACGTAGATCGGCGCCTGCTTGGTGTCGAGCAGCTCCTGCACGGTCTCGTGCACGGGGGTGCGGGCGTACTCGAAGTGCAGGGGCACGGGGCGCTCGACGCCGGTGACGCGCGCGGTGGGGCGGCCGGTGCGGCGGGAGAGGTCGTCGGCGATGTCGGTGACGTCGCCCAGGGTCGCCGACATCAGGATGAACTGCGCGCGTGTCAGCAGCAGCAGCGGCACCTGCCACGCCCACCCGCGGTCGGCCTCGCCGTAATAGTGGAACTCGTCCATGACGACCTGATCGACGTGCGCGTCGGCACCCTGGCGGAGGGCGAGATTCGCGAGGATCTCGGCGGTGCAGCAGACGATCGGCGCATCCGCGTTGACCGAGGAGTCGCCCGTGACCATGCCGACGTTCTCGGCGCCGAAGATGTCGACCAGCGCGAAGAACTTCTCGCTCACCAGTGCCTTGATCGGCGCCGTGTAATAGGTGCGGCCGCCCCGGGCGAGGGATGCCGCGTGCGCGGCGACCGCGACGAGCGACTTGCCCGTGCCGGTGGGCGTGGAGAGGATGACGTTCGCCCCCGAGACGATCTCGATGACCGCCTCGTCCTGCGCGGGATACAGCGTCAGGCCGCGCGAGGTCGCCCACTCGACGAAGCCGAGGTACACGGCATCCGGATCGGCACCGGTCGGCACATGTTCGAGGAGGGGGGTCACTCCCCCACCCTCTCATCCGCCGACCGGCGGGGCCCTTCGACAAGCTCAGGGACCACCCTTCGACAAGCTCAGGGACGACTCGGCGAGGTGGCTGAGCCCGTCGAAGCCACCGGTCCGCGCCCCGCGCGTCAGCCCCGGTCGGCGAAGACGCCCACGTTCTCGCCATCGAAGACGAACTGCACGCTGGTGCCGATCGGGAAACGCTCGACGAACGCGTCCGGCATCCCCTCGGCCACCACGAACTCCACCGTGGCGGGGAAGACCCCCGCGCCGCAGCCGCCGTACACGAAGTCGCCGCTGACGCCGCGCGCACCCCGCAGCGACACTTCGGAGGTCTCGAGCAGGTACACGCACGGGCTGAGGTTCTCAGTCGAATCGACCTGCGCGAAGCCCACGAAGGCGGTGACTCCGTAGAAGTCCTTGAACGCGCGCTCCGCACCCGTGCGCTGGCCGAAGATGGCCGGGGTCTCGGTGTCGGGGTCGGACTCGAGGGTGCCGACCTGCGGTGCGCCCACCGAACTCGACACGGGCACGAAAGTGACGGTGAGCGCCGTCGCCGCGCTCGCCAGCGCGGTGACGGCGGCGAGCGAGATCGCCCATGCCCACAGCTGGCGTCTCGACCGCACGAGCGGGCGGCGCTCCCGGGGGACCTCGTCCTCGGGCGCCTCGGAGTCGCCGGGGTCTCCTGCGACGTCATCGACATCGGATGCCGTCGGCCCGGCCGGGACATCCGGCCCCGGTGTCGGCGGCGGGGGCGAAGACCGCTCGCGCCGCTCGAGTTCTTCGAGAACCGACAGCCGCTCCGAGGCGACCGGGTCGTCGGCGATATCCGCGTCGGGGCCGTAGGCCCGGGCGCGCAGGCGACGCAGCTCGTGGCGTACGTCGTCGTCCATGCTGAGAATGCTTCCACACCTCGGACGGTCCGGGGTCGTCCGGCGGTCCATGCGTGGGAATAGACCGGGACGACCCGCGTTTCACCTCGTATGCGTTCCTTCGGCACCCTCTCCTTCGGCCACTACGGCCCCCTCGGCGGCGGGCACCAGCTGACCGCCGGCGACTCGATGCTGCAGGCGATCGACCTCGCCCAGGGCATGGACGACCTCGGGGTCAACGGCACCTCGTTCCGCGTGCACCACTTCGCCCGCCAACAAGCGGCGCCGATGCCCCTGCTCGCCGCGATCGCCGCCCGCACCTCGCGCATCGAGGTCGGCACCGGCGTCATCGACATGCGGTACGAGAACCCGCTCATGCTCGCCGAGGAGGCGGCATCCGTGGACCTGATCAGCGGCAACCGCCTCGCACTCGGAGTCAGCCGCGGTTCACCCGAGACGGTCGTCCGTGGATACGAGGCGTTCGGCTACACCGGGTCGACCGACCCGCGCGGGGGTGACCTCGCGCGCGAGCACTTCGACCTGTTCCTGCGCGCCGTCGACGGCGAGGGTCTCGCCGAGCGCGACCCGCACAGCCCCTTCGGCGGCGGAACGGGCCTGCAGCGCATCGAACCGCACTCCCCGGGCCTGCGACAGCGCATCTGGTGGGGCGCCGGCACCACGGCGACCGCCGAGTGGGCGGGTCGCATCGGGGTGAACCTCATGTCGTCGACGCTGCTCACAGAGGCCGACGGCACCCCCTTCGACATCCTGCAGGCGCAGCAGCTCGACGCCTTCCGCGCCGCGTGGCGCGAGGCGGGGCACGCGGGCGAGCCGCGGACCTCCGTCAGCCGCAGCATCTTCCCGATCGTCACGGCCGAGGACGAGATGTACTTCGGCGGGTCGGCGGGCAGCGACCAGATCGGCGTCATCGACGGCATGCGCTCGACCTTCGGCAAGACGTACGCGGCCACCCCCGACAGGCTGGTGGATCAGCTTCAGAACGACGCCGCGGTGATGAGCGCCGATACGCTGATGCTCACGATCCCGAGCCAGATGGGCGTGGAGTTCAACCTGCGCCTCGTCGAGAACTTCGCGCAGCACGTCGCCCCTGCCCTGGGGTGGGTGCCGACGCACGCGCAGGCCGCGGTGTGAGCGTCCTCGGCGGCATCCGTTCTCGCTGAGTCCCGGATGCCGCCGAGGTCCCAGCCGGGACGGGAAGTCGCGCTGGCCCGACGATCCCCGTCGGGCAGGTGATCGTGGCGGGCCGCTCTGCTCAGCGCAGGCCTGCGGCTGCGCGCGAGCGCGCGATCGTCTGCGTCACGAGGTACTCGCCCCACGCCACGGCGTAGGCGCCGAGGGCCGCCCACGTCCAGGCGGCGGGCAGGAGTCCGACGAGGCCGAGCAGCGACGCCACGGCCAGGGCTGTGACGACGATGAGCACGGGCAGAACGACCCGCTCCCCGACGGAGGGACCGGCGGCCCACCAGATCGCGAAGATCGCGCCGGCCGTGGCGACGAGCAGGATGACGGGGGTCCACCACGACCCGAGCGCGCCCATCGTGACCGCGGCGCCGACACCGGCGATCGCGAGCGAGGCGGTGCGCAACTGCCGAGTGGTCGTGGCGCGAGCAGCGGGCGTGCGGGCGGCGGGGGTGCGGGACGCGGAGGGGATGACGGGCTCCTTCTCGAAACGGGGTCGCCTCTCAGCGTAGACAGGATGCCGAGGGACGGACTGTTTACGGTGGAACGATGACCCTCAGCCTCAGCCGCGTCGACGCCGCCGCGCGGGACCGCGACGGTGTGATCGCCTTCCTCACCGGGAACGCCTTCCCCTTCCACGTGCGGCAGCGACTCACCGCTGCGCAGGTCGCCGCCGACATCGACGCCGGGCGCTGGGGCGATGACCGCACCGAGGCGTTCTGGATCGACGACGACGAACGCGGGCGTCTCGGCCTCGTGCGGCTGGAAGACCTCGACGACCCAACGGCGATGATCGATCTCCGTCTCGCCGAACGGTGGCGCGGCCGCGGCGTGGGCGCGGGAGTGCTCGCCCTCGCCGCAGAGCACGCGTTCCGCACGCACGCCGGTGTCGTCCGCGTCGAGGGTCACACGCGCGAAGACAACGTCGCGATGCGCCGCACCTTCGAGAAGAGCGGGTGGGTGCGCGAGGGCTGGTTCCGCGACGGCTGGCCCGTACTGGGCGGCGCGCCCATGGCCACGGTCGCGTACGCCGTGCTGCGGCGCGACGGGGCGGGCGGCGCGCCGACGCCCGTCCCGCGTGGACCCGAGGTCACTCTCTCGGGTGAACTGCGGTGCACCGACGACGAGCAGGCCGATCGCGTACGCGCGCATCTGACGGAGCATGTGACGCTGACCCGCGCCGAGCCGGGATGCGTCGCCTTCGACGTGGACCCGACCGAACGGCCCGGCGTCTGGCGGGTCCACGAACGTTTCATCGACGAAGCTGCATTCGACGCGCATCAGCGGCGCGTCGCGACGAGCCTGTGGGGCGCGGCTACAGCGGGCGTCGAACGCCGTTACACCGTCCGCGGACGCCACCAGGATGCCGCACGACTCGTCGCCGACGCCTGGGCCGCGGAGGAACGCCTGCTGGATCCGGCCGTTCGTGGTGACGCCGACGATCTGGCCGGGCTGCTCGCGAACGACTTCACCGAGATCGGTCAGTCGGGGCGCCGCTGGACCCGAGCCGACATCATCGACGCCCTCATCGCCGAGACCCCGAACTCTGGTCCACCGGTGATCGAGGAACGGGAGGGTCGCCCCCTCGGACCCGACACCGTGCTGCTGACCTACCTGTTGAGAATCGACGACCGCCGGAGCCGCCGCTCATCGGTGTGGCGCTGCGACCCCCGACCTCGCTGCGTGTTCCACCAGGGAACGACGCTGCCCGACTGACTCAGGGAGCAGCCGGGAACGCGGGGCGTGCAACGGGGGCGGATTCGGGGTTCGCCCGACGGAACGCGGCGAGGTCTCGCACGTTCTTCTGCACCGCGACGACGGCGAACAGGCTCATCGCGAACCCGATGCCGTAGAAGCCCTTCTCCGACAGCAACAGCTCGGCGTTCCAGAGACCGATCACCATCAGGGTCAGCGACACCAGCAGCATCCCCCACGCCACGCCGAGATAGGCACCCGTCACGGGGACGTCCTCCGCGCGGTCGCGCACCGCCTTCTGCACGCTGATCGCGGCGAAGAGGCCGAGGAGGAACACCGCCAGGAAGAACCCCTTCTCCGACAGCAGCATCCGCGCGTTGTACAACCCGACGAAGTACACCGAGGCGCCCAGTCCGAGCGCCACCCACGACGCTCCGACGAACGCTCCGGTCGGTCGACCGAGCACCTGCTGCTTCTGGATATCCGACATGGCCCCCACCCTTCTTCCGTCCCCGGTCGGGGACATATTCCGTGGCGGAGAACCTAGCGCTCATCGCATGCGGGTGGAGACATGTGAGCGGACCTGGCGAGGGATACCGCCTCGGGAGACACGATCCGCTTCGTCCGCCGTGCGCGAACTCCTCCGCAGCGCGGCGGCGACGATGGTTTGCTGGGCCCCATGCGACGCATCCTCATCCTCGGCGGAACGGCCTGGCTCGGCCGCGCGACAGCGGCGGCGGCGGTCGCATCCGGCGCCGACGTCGTCTGCCTCGCGCGCGGCGAGGCCGGATCGGTCGCACCGGGCGCACGACTCGTGCGCGCCGATCGACGCTCTCCGCACGCCTACGACGCCCTCGACGGCGAGTGGGACGACGTCGTCGAGCTGTCGTGGGATCCGGGGTTCGTGGCCTCCGGACTCGACGCCCTCGCCGACCGCGCGGCGCACTGGACGCTCGTCTCGAGCGTCTCGGTGTACGCCCGCTCCGACGTCCCGTTCGCCGACGAGAACGCGGAGCTCGTCGAGCCCGACGACCTCTCGCAGTACCCGGATGCCAAGGTGCACGCCGAACGCCTCACCTCGGCGCGCCTGGGCGAGCGCGCCCTCCTCGCCCGAGCGGGCCTCATCGTGGGTCCCGGCGACCCCACGGATCGTTTCGGCTACTGGCCGGCGCGTTTCGCCCGCGGGGGACGCGTGCTGACGCCGGAGACGAACGGGCGGTTCGTCCAGGGCATCGACGTCGACGACCTCGCCGCGTGGATCGAGAGGGCCGGCAGAAGGGGCGTCTCCGGGCCGATCAACGCGGTCGGCGAGGAGTACCCGATGGCTGCGGTCCTCGCGGCGGCGAAAGACGCATCCGGTGAGGACGGCGAGATGGTGCCCCTCGACGACCCCACCCTCGAAGCCGGGGGCGTGCAGCACTGGATGGGTCCGCGGTCGCTCCCGCTGTGGCTCCCCTCCGCGGCGCGGGGCTTCTCGCGACGCAGCGACGCCGCCTTCGTGGCATCCGAGGGTCGCCGGCGTCCCCTTTCCGAGACGATGCGACGCACCCTCGACGACGAACGCACGCGCGGCCTGGACCGTCCCCGACTCGCGGGTCTCACACCCGCCGAAGAGGCCGAGGTGCTCGCGGGCTCGACACGGCCATAGCGGACCCGGACTCAGCGTCCGTTGCGATCGGCGGCGGAGCGCGGCGGCGCGGAGGCCACCTCGAGCCGGTCCAGGCCGCGCAGTGACGTCCAGATCAGCTCCTCGCCCTTGGCCGCGTGCTGCGAAGCCCGCACGGCCCGCTCGTCGGCCCACGAGTTGAGCACGTGGCCGCTGTGGCCCCGGACGTGCTCGAGCACCACGTCGGGCAGCCCGGCCGCGCGGCGGGCGTCTCGCGCGGCGATCAGTGCCTCGAGGATGCCCTGGTTGGCGACGGGCCTCTTCGCGCTGGTGACCCACCCGCGACGGCGGTGGCCGTCCATCCACGACGAGTAGGTGTCGATGGCGTACTTCGAATCGGCCTGCACGACGAGCTCGCGCACGTCGGCGTGATCGGTGATCGCGTGGAGCAGGCCCAGCAGCTCACCGATGTTGTTCGTGCCGGCGGGGATCGAACCCGCCGCCCAGTGTCCGTCCTCGCCGACCCAGGCCCAGCCGGCGGGTCCGGGATTGCCCTTGCAGGCTCCGTCGGTGGCGACGACGTAACGGTCGGAGGAGGTGCGGCCGGAGGAACTGCTCATCCCTCTAGTCTCCCCTCTCGCCCGCGTCGCCCCCGCCGCGGACCCCGTTCGAGCCGGGCCGGCCAGGTCCCCCCGACCCCCTACGGGGGTGAGCGCGGGGGTGAACATCGGCGTCGGCGCGCAAGCAGGGCGAGACGGGACGCGAGAGGGGCGCTCACCCCGTGCGAATCTGGCGCGATCCGCGCCGCCGCGCGAGTCGTCCTCTCGAGAAGGTCCGCCGTCATGTCGACAGATTCCCGTCCCCGCGCCCGTCTCCGCCCCGCCGCCGTCGCCGCACTCGCGATCGCGGGCATCGCCGTCGCCGGGGCCGTGGGCTTCCTCATCTGGCTGCTGGCCGCGCCGGCCGACACGAACTCCGAGGCGACGCAGCGCCTCGTGCAGTGGCAGGAGGTGTTCGAGAAGTATCGGGCCGCCAACGGCTCCCTCCCCGACATGGCGGCCGGCGGCTACTGCCTGGGCGACGGGTTCCCGGTCGGCACCGGGGGAACCGCAAATTGCCGTGACTACGAGAGCACCACGTACTACACCCAGGATGCGAGCGCGCCGCTGATGACCGCCCTCGAGACGGTCGGCGACCTTCCGTCGGGGGCGACGACACCGGTGCGCGGCACGGTCGGGCCCTACGCGCTCTACGACGAAGCGGGGGTGCGGCTGCTCACTCCCGAGGAGGGCACGTGCGAGGCCCCCGCCGTCGAGGTGTGGACCGACGGCGGAGGCCTCTTCGTGTGTCAGATCCTGCTGGAACGCTGAGACCGTCGGCTCAATCGCGGCCGCTCTCGGCCTTCTTCTGGCCCGCCTCGAGCACATCGCCGGCGGGCAGTTCCTGGTGACCGCCGAACTGCAGGCGCATCGCCGAGAGCACCTGGTTGGCGAAGTGGTCCTCGCCGCGCGAGGCGAACCGCTCGAACAGTGACGCGGCCAGCACCGGTACGGGAACCCCCGTGTCGACCGCGGCCTTGACCGTCCAGCGTCCTTCGCCCGAGTCGGACACGCGCCCGGCGAGTCCGTCGAGCGTGGGGTTCTGCGCGAGGGCGGCGGCGGTGAGGTCGAGGAGCCACGACGAGATGACCGACCCGCGGCGCCAGAGCTCGGTCACGCGGGCGGTGTCGATGTCGAACTGGTAGTACTCGGGCTCTTCGAGGGGGGCGATCTCGGCCGAGTGCTCGCCCTGGTGAAGGCCCGCGTCGGCGTTGTTCAGAACGTTGAGCCCCTCGGCGAGCGCGGCCATGATGCCGTACTCGATGCCGTTGTGCACCATCTTCACGAAATGGCCGGCTCCGGAGGGTCCGCAGTGCAGATACCCGCGCTCCTCGGTCGTGAACTCGCCGGTGCGGCCCGGCGTGCGCTCGATCTCTCCCGGCCCGGGGGCGATCGTCCGCAGCACGGGCTCGAGGTGCGTGACGGCCTCCTCGTGACCGCCGACCATCAGGCAGTAGCCGCGCTCGAGACCGAAGACGCCGCCGCTGGTTCCGACATCGACGTAGTGGATGCCGCTGTCGTTCAGCTTCGCGGCGCGACGCACGTCGTCACGGTAGTTGGAGTTGCCGCCGTCGATGATGATGTCGCCGGGCTCGAGCACTTCGGCGACCTGGTCGACGACCTTCCCGGTGAGACCGGCGGGGATCATCAACCACACCGCGCGGGGCTTCTGCAGCTTCGAGGCGAGATCGGCGATGCTCGTCGCCCCGGTGGCGCCCTCCGCGACGAGGGCGGCCACGGCATCCTGATTCACGTCGAACACGACGCAGTCGTGACCGTCCTTCATGAGCCTGCGGACGATGTTGGCGCCCATTCGTCCGAGTCCGACCATGGCGAGTTGCATCCGTACCCCGTTCGTCGTGGATCACGGCCGCCGCACGCGGCCCCTCCGCGAGTCTAGGAGCCGACCGGGCGCCCGGGGATCGGTGCTAGCCCTGGAAATCGTCGGGATCGACGTCGTCGAGGAAGCGGCGGAACTCCTTCACGCGCTCCTCCTCGGCCGAGGCGTCGAGCTCCACCGCCTCGTCGGGCACGCCCGCCTCGGCGAGGACGTCGTCCGCCACCCAGATCGGGGCGTCGACGCGGGCGCCCAGGGCGATGGCATCCGAGGGGCGGGCATCGAACGTGCGCTGCCCCGCCGCGGTGTTCAGCACCACGCGGGCGTGGAAGGTCCCCTCGTCGAGGTGGGTGACCTCGACCCGATCGACGGACGCCGACAATTCGCCCAGCATCGCCGTCATGAGGTCGTGCGCGAGCGGACGCGGCGACGGGGTGCCCTCGATCGCGACGAGGATCGACATGGCCTCCTGCGGTCCGATCCACACGGGCAGCACCCGATCGCCGTCCGCGTCGGTGTCGACCGGCTTCAGCAGGATCACGTGCTGCTGGGCCGGGTCGAGGGCCACTCCGACCACGCGCACCCGGATCATCCGCCCATCGTACGGCGCTCCGCCGGCGGGGAGGCGGGCGAGCACATCGCGCGGACGACGTCAGCGCAGGATGCCGAGCGCCCGCGCCGCCGACACCGCCGCGGTGCGGGATGACACACCGAGCTTGGAGAACACGTGAGCGAGGTGCGACTTCACCGTCGCGTCGGTGATGTGCAGTCGACGAGCGACCTCGGCGTTGGACGCCCCGCGAGCGACCAGGCGCAGCACCTCGATCTCGCGCGCCGACAACGTCACGCGCGGTTCGCGCAGGCGCGCGAGCAGCCGACCGGCGATCGAGGGGGCCAGGGCGCTCTGGCCGGAGGCAGCCGCGCGCACGCCCGCAAGCAGTTCGTGGGGCGGGGCGTCTTTGAGGAGGTACCCGCTCGCCCCCGCCTCGACGGCCCCGAGGATGTCGCCGTCGGTGTCGTAGTTGGTCAGGACGAGCACGTACGGCGGAGCGGCCAGTGCACGCACCCGCCGGGTGGCGTCGGCTCCGGCGGCACGATCCCCGAACTGCAGGTCCATCAGCACGAGCTCGGGTGCGAGCTCATCGGCGAGAGCCACCGCCTCGTCGGGCGTGGCGGCCTCACCGACGACCTCGATGTCCGCCTCGTCATCCAGAAGCGCGCGCACACCCGCCCGCACCACCGGGTGGTCGTCGGCGATGACCACACGGATCACGGCGCACCCGCCGGTAGCGTCACCGCGATCGTCGTGCCCGCGCCGGGGGCGCTGACGACGTCGAGGTGGCCGTCGAGCTGATCGACGCGTTCGCGCATGGCGCGCAGGCCGAAGGAGTCGGTCGCGGATGCCGCCCGCTCGGCCCCGCGCGGATCGAACCCCGCCCCGTCGTCGGTGATCTCGAGACGCACCGCGTCGTCGGTGCGGTCGAGCCGGATGCCGACGCGACCGGCGCGGGCGTGCTGTGCGACGTTCGCGAGAGCGCCCTGTGCGACGCGCAGCAGAGCCGTCTGCGCGTCCATGGGCAACGACAGCTCCCGCGGGACCTCGACGGCGACCGGCACGCCCTCACGCGCACCCCAGCCCTCCGCGAGACGGTCGAGCGCCGCCCCCAGCCCGCTGTCGAGGCTCGGAGGGGCCAGCTCGCGGATGAAGCGGCGGGTCTCGGCGAGTCCGTCGGCCGCCGCGCGCCGCGCGAGGCGCACATGCCCGATGCCGGGGCCCGTGGCATTCGCCCGCTCCGCGGCGTACAACAGCATCTGGATACTCGACAGCCCCTGCGCCACGGTGTCGTGGATCTCGCGCGCCAGCCGCGCGCGTTCAGCGAGCACCCCCTGCTCGCGTTCCGCCGCGGCGAGCCGGTCGCGCGTGGCGATGAGCTCGGCCATGAGGGCCTCGCGCTCGGCCGCACGGCGCTCGAGCGCCGCGTAGCCCAGGCCGATCAGCAGGGCGACGCCGGCGCCCACGACGGGCCCCACGACCCCGCCGACGGTCAGGCCGCCGTGCACGGCGAACGCCGCGATCGTGAGAGCCGTGGTCGCCACCACCGCGACGGGCCCGGCCGCCCCGGGGAGCAGGTGCAGGTAGAGGAAGAACAGCGGGAAGACGAGGTAGGCCGCCTCGGGAACGAGCCACACGAGGGCCGCCCACACGACGGTGAGCGCCGCGAGCCACACGATTCCGGCGCCGGAGCGGCCCGTGCGCGAGATCGCGATGCCGGAGAGGTAGAGGACGCCGAGTGCTCCCGCCAGCACCAGGGCGATGACGGGCGCGCTCGTCAGGAGCACCCGCACGACGACCAGCGCGAGCAGTCCGCCGAACAGCACGTGCAGACCGGCGCGCAGACCCGCGAAGACGGGGGCGAGGGTGCGATGGGGCATATCGGAGTCCAGGCTACGGATGCCGGGGCCCCGGCGGATCATCCGAAAGGTGGAGAGCGAGTTCGCCCGGGCCGCCGATGACCCCGCACCCCGTCGCGGGGAGGGTGGGAGGACACCGGCGAGATCCGCCGGCGGAAGGAGGCGACGTGTACGTCGCATGGCGCGATCTGCGGTTCGCCCGCGGGCGATTCGCCCTCATCGGGGCGGTCGTCGCCCTCATCACCCTGCTCGTCGGCTTCCTCTCGGGACTCACCGGGGGCCTGGCCGCACAGAACGTCTCGGCGGTGCTGGCCCTGCCCGGCGATCGTCTGGTGCTGCAGCCGGTCGGTGATGCGGCGGCGACGTTCGCCGACTCGGCGATCGACGACGCCACGGTCACCGCGTGGCGCGAGGCACCGGGGGTCGAGCGCGTCACGGCGATCGGCATCCGGCAGACCCGTGCCGAGGGCCCGAGCGGTACGGGCGGGGTTGCGCTGTTCGGTCTCGACGAGGGAACGACCTTCCCGGCCCCGCCTCGCGACGACGAGATGGTCCTCTCGTCCGGTGCGGCGACGGTGCTGAACGCCTCGGTCGGAGAGAGGGTCACGGTCGCGGGCTCCCCCTACACCGTGTCGGCCGTGGGCGCGGACCTCTCCTACAGCCACACCCCGGTCGTCTCCCTCACCCCGGCGGCGTGGCGCGCGCTCGACGAACGCCTCGGCGGCTCGGGCACCGCGACGGTGCTGGCGGTGTCGGGGGCCCCCGCGTGGGACGTCGTCGCCGCGGACACCGGCACGATCGCATCCACCCCGCTCTCGAGCCTGACGGCACTGCCCACCTTCCGCTCCGAGATCGGATCTCTGGCCCTGATGATCGCGATGCTCTTCGGTGTCTCGGCGCTCGTCGTCGGCGCCTTCTTCACCGTCTGGACCATGCAGCGGGCCGGTGACATCGCGGTGCTGAAGGCCCTCGGGGCGAGCACCGCGGCACTCGTCCGCGACGCGCTCGGGCAGGCCCTCGTCGTGCTCGTGCTGGGCGTCGGGGTGGGCATCGGACTCACCGCGGCCCTCGGGGCGTTCGCGGGCGGAGCGCTGCCGTTCGTCCTCAGCCCGCTCACGACCCTCGCCCCCGCGGTCGTCATGATCGCGCTGGGCCTGATCGGTGCGGCCGTGTCGCTGCGCACCGTCACGACCTCCGACCCCCTCACAGCCCTCGGGAGCACACGATGATCCTTCTCGACGACGTCACCCTCACCTACCCCGACGGCGACGCGCGCGTCAGCGCGGTCGACCACGTCACCCTCGAGGGCCGACCGGGCGTCCTCACCGGCATCACCGGGCCCTCGGGCTCCGGCAAGTCGAGCCTGCTCGCCCTCGCCGCCACCCTGGTACGCCCGGACTCCGGTCGCGTCGTCGTCGACGGTGTGGATGCCACCGACCTCCGCGCCGGCGAGCGCACGGCCCTCCGCAGCGAGCGCATCGGCATCGTGTTCCAACAACCGCAGCTCCTGCCCGCCCTCACCGTTCGCGAGCAACTGCGCGTGATGGCCGAGCTCGGCGGGCGGGGTCGCCGCGAGCGGCGCGCGGCGGTGCGCGGACGCGTCGACGAGCTGCTGCTCGCCGTGGGGCTCGACGCCCACGGCGATCGCCGACCCGCCCAGCTGTCGGGCGGGCAACGCCAGCGCGTCGCCATCGCCCGCGCGCTCGTGCACGAGCCAAGGGTTCTTCTGGTCGACGAACCGACGAGCGCCCTGGACAGCGCCCGGGGCGGCGAGATCATGGCAGTGCTGTCGCGCCTGACGCGCGAGCGGCAGACGGCGACTCTGCTCGTCACGCATGACCTCGTGCACGCGGGGACGCTCGACGAGACGATGGAGGTCGTCGACGGGCGGGCCCGCCGCGTCGCCGCGTCGGTCTGAAGCCGACGCGTCAGGGGGCGTCACCAGCCGTAGCTGTTGAACCATTCCCGGCGCCGGTCGGCCTCCTCGCGCGTCTCGTCGCCACGCCACGAGTCGTGCGGGGCGAGCACCCCGTTTACAGGCGTCACGAACGCCCAGCAGACGGGGCAGAGCGCGCGCCCCCCGGGGAATCCGTCGGCGAGTGTCGGCGCGGCCTCGGCGGGCGTCCCGGCCCCGGTGCATTCCGGTGGGTCGGCCTGCAGCTCGCTCCACAGCAGACGCCCACCCGTGCGATGGTGCAGGCCTCGATGGCCGTCCTCACGTGTGCAGATCTCGCCGTTTCTTCGGCTGAGGCACAGTCTCCGAGCGGCGCCCGGAAGAGCCGCCAGCGTTCTCGTCATCCTTCGATTGTCTCCGCGGAGAGCGCAGCGGGGGCAGCGCCGGGATCCGAACAGGGCGGTGGGGTCCGGTGGGGAAAGGTTGGGTGGTCATCTCCGACCACCCCGGGTGCGACTGTTGTGCATGTCGACCTCCTGATGCACCGACCATCCCTCGCCGCGGGGCGGAAGCCGAGGGGGTTGACACGGCGGAGGACAGTGCTACCCATACCCCATGGGGGTATCCTGGATCCATGCACGGGTATGAGGGCAATAAAGACGACCTCCTCAAGCGCCTACGTCGCGCGGAGGGACAGGTGCGCGGCATCGCGCGCATGGTCGACGACGATCAGTACTGCATCGACATCCTCACCCAGGTGTCCGCGGTGACGAAGGCTCTCGAGAACGTCGCCCTCTCGCTCCTCGACGACCACCTCTCGCACTGCGTCGCCGAGGCGGCCGCCCAGGGCGGGCCCGTCGCCGAAGAGAAACTGAAAGAAGCCAACCAGGCCATCGCCCGGCTGGTCCGTTCGTGAAGGAGACTCCCATGACCGAGCAGCGCATCGACCTCGGCCTGACCGCCACCCCCTCCCCGTCCGGCGGATGCGGCGACGGGTGCGGGTGCGGCGCCGGAAGCGCGGCGTCATCCACCCCCACGCCCCAGACCGCGACGAGCGAGCTCCGCGTCGAGGGCATGACGTGCGCCCACTGCGTACGCGCGGTCACCGAGGAGCTCACTGCGCTCGACGGAGTCGACGTCGTCGATGTCGATCTGCACGAAGGAGGCGTCTCGCTCGTGCGCATCGCGCGCGCCGCAGACGTGAGCGACGACGCCCTCGCGGCGGCGATCGACGAGGCGGGCTACACCCTCGCGCGCTGAGCGACGGCGCTCGGCGACAGCCCCGGGCGACAGCACTTTGGGGCGGCCTTGAGCGACCGCGCTGAGGGGCGGCCTTGAAGGACCGCGCACCGAGGCGAGCACGCGCGGCACGACGATTCGGCGCCTCGCGCCCACGTTCGCCGAGGCGGAGGCGCGCCCGCGCAGGGAACGACCGGATGTCGGGGGAAGCCCCCGTCAGAGCACGCGGCGAACGAGCACGTCGACGGCGGCGTGGAAGGTGACGTGTTGCGACACCTCGACCGCGCGGTCGTACCGCGCTCCCCCGAGGGCGACGAACACCGCGCCGACGACCTCGACGTACCCGACGATGTACCCCCCGCGGCTGACCTCGTAGAGGTCGAGGTCGATACGCGTCCAGGGGATCTCCGTCGACGCGTCGATCGACCCCGTCGGGGCGAGGTCGGCGGCGATCGGGCGCGATGTCTTCGACGAACCCCGGCGGCTGAGTGGCGCTTCCATGACCATGCGAGAACTCCTTCGGTCGTCCGGGGTGTTCTCAGAATGGAGCGTCGAGCCGCCACGAGTTCCGGGGTTGACGGATTCCCGCCTCGGCGTTAGCCGTGCCCTACCCGGTTGATCGGACCGGCCGGCCGCGGCGCGGGCGGTCCTCGGACAACGCGAACGGGGTCGCCCTAAGGAGACTCCGGACTCGCCTGATGTGACGTGCGCGCACACCGAAAACAATGAAGAACCATCTCGTGCGTTAGCGAGAAGCAGTAGTCTCTGCCACACCCCCAAGCCTGAGCCAGTTCCTCCATTGCAAAAAGTTGCTACCGAGACCGCGCGCTCCAGAGGATCTGCTGGACGGCTCTCAACGCGCTGCGGATTGACGCGCCGCCATCAACTGTCGAATCAATCTCATAAGCCATCTCAACCCAGGATTGAAGGGAAGCGCGATCGCCGACGACGACCTGGCCCATGAGAGAGAAAATAATATCGTCATACTCGTCGCAGATCTCCGGCACGAGGGGGCCAACGCCGGCCAAATCCAGCTGGCCTAGGATAGCCCTCGATCTCGCGATTGCTTTCGCCAGATCGTTCGTCCAACTATCGACATCAGCACCCTCACTCCAAACCCTTCCCAGCCTGCGCATCAAACACGTTGCTCGCCGCCGCGATAACCACGAGCTTCCGCTGATTCCATTCAATGCGCTGACCAGCGTATAAATATCTGCTTCGGGTACCATCGGACGAGGGAGGCAATATAGGAGAAGTCGGGCGAATGTGAATCTTACAATCACCACATCTTCTGATCGATCCACAACGACCCGATTTGCTGATGTCGCCACTATGAGATGCCTTCCCGCACTTGGCAGAGCAGAGATACTTCAACGAGCGTAACGGGACCATCTCGACCTGGATGTGGCATAAACAGACGTCACAGCGCGGCTTCTGTTTCCTACCGTCACGGTTGAGGTTCGTCCAACGAGCTTGGTAGAAAGACCATATCTTCCGACTGAGCCACGCTGAATAATCGTAGACTTGCTCGCGATAGTCCTCACCATTCTGGTGGCGCTGACGCCCCTGATTACCATCTGTTCGGTCGCGTGCATAGAAACCGACCGAATCATCCCAGAACTAACTACCCGAACCGCGGCTGCGACAACGGGGCGTGCAGCGAGAGCAATGCCGAAACGGACGCCCAGAGTCGCTGCGCGTAATCCCAGTCCGGCAACCGTACCGACTCCGGGAACGAACATAAGCGCGACGGACGCGACATCCAGCACCGCAAGCCAGTCGACCTCGAACTTTCCCGTTAGGTCGTTCTTGCCGATGGGGTCGGTGGGCCAGACGTAGTCGTTGTCGACGCCGCCCTCGGCCGGGTCGACCTGCAGGAACCGACCCAACGCCGGAACGTACAAACGGGCGCCCATCTCGATCACCAGCGCCGACTCCAACGCCTCGGTCAGCTTCTGCGCCCCCTGATGCCAGCCCGTCGTGCCGTTCACCGACCCGGACTCATTCGCCGCGCCCGCCCCCAACGCCAACGTCGACATGTCCAATGGCTGACCGAACGGGTCGTACAGCTGCACAGCCGACGACGACGAACCATCCCCCGTGGTCAACGTGTGACCCTGCAGCGACGGGTACGACCAGGTCGCCGCCCCCGACGCGGGGACGTCGACCGTCACCCCACCCGGAAGCGACAAGAACACCACTGGCGCGGCATCCCCCGTCACCACCGCCCACGGGCTGTCACTCGCGCCGGCATAGATGTACCGCGTCGTCACCTTCGGAGCATCCCCCACCGGATCCACCGACCGCGACACCACACGACCCAACGCGTCCCGCACCAGCGACACCTTCGACCCCGCGTACGTCCGCGTCCCGATGTGGCGGTTATCGGCGTCGTAGGAGAACATCAGGTCCGACAACCGCGCACGTCGTAACCTCCCGTCCATGATGGCCACGAACGAACGACGACGAATCGCGAATCTTCGAACCACCTCTTTCCATCAAGAGGAGATGTAAGCAGATGGGTTTGACGTCCCCACCAATGACCTCGACGTCTTACACGCACGAATCCGTAGTCGGCGGCATGACTGATATGGGCGATTGCCCAGTCAGAACGGTCTTCGAATGGAGCGTCATCTAAAGAGTCCGCCTCCCAGTGCGCTCCCTCAAACTCTAAGTACAGAGAAACTGTGGTGTCGGTGAGTCGCACGGTCGGGGCGTTCTGATCGTACGGACGTATCAACACTTGTCCACGACCGACCCACTCAGGCGGTACGACGAACGAGACACTCGCGCGCCTACCTGCCGCGGTGACTGTCGTCGAAACGATGTGCGCAAGGAGATCATCGGGGTCCACGCAAGCTCCTCCCCTTCGTCCGTGGACGGGAGCGCCGGGGCATCCTCGGCGGTGGCGACCGGGGCATCGACCGAGGGGGTCGCCGCGCGGGCGGCGTCTGCCGGCACGCCCACGCCGATGAGGAGGGCGATCGTCGCGACGATCGACACGAGCGAGAGACGAGGATGAGAAGGCACGGGCAACCCCCGGAAGGCCGCCGGCGTGGCGGTCGACGTCGCCTGGATTCGGGCAACGCTGATCGTGCGCATAGCGTTCGTCCAGGAATCGCCGATCCCCCGGAATGACGCGGATCGCGCCAGCCGAATTCACCCGCGACTCATCCCGATCCGGGTCCCCGACCCTCGCTCGTCAGTCGACCACCGCCGGGTCCGTCGTCGGCAGCGCGCAGGTCAAGGCGCGGCGGCCGTCACGATCGATCGCGCTCGGCCCACACGACGGCACCGCCGGAGCGGCCGACGCCAGGTCGCCCACCACCGCGAGCGGGATCTAACCGAGGGAACGGGCGGGCCTACCTCGGCGAGGCCGGTCCTCGGACAGGTCGAACGCGGTCGCCCCGGCGGCGAGCACCGCCACCTCGTCGAGCCATCGCAGATCGGCCGCGAGCCGCGCGCGCCGGGCCGCGCGCACGATCGCCGCGGGCACGGCATCCGCGTCCCTTTCCTCCGACTCAGTCTCGGCCTCGGCCTCGGCCTCGGCGAGCGCCGCGCGGACGGCCGCGCGCTGGGCGAACAGGATGCCACCGATGTCGGCACCCGGCAGCGTCACCGCCAGGGCGACCTTCAACGCCACGTCGTCGCGCCCCTCCGCGAGCGAGGCTGTGGACAGCCACGTGCGAACCTCGTTGCGTCCCGCCTCGGTGGGCTCCCACAGCACGCGCGCCTCGTCGTCGATGCCGGCGCCGGTCACCAGTCCGTCGCGCTCGAGCCGCTCGAGCGTCGTGTACACCTGCCCGACGTTGACCCGCGCGCCCGTGCGCCGCTCGTATTCGGCGCGCAGTTGGGAGCCGTAGCAGGCGCCGCGATCGAGGATCGCGAGCAGGCTCAGACGGACGGACACAGGCGGCTCCAGGCGGGTCAGAAATGACTTGCCGAGTATATCGTTCGACGCCGAGCCATCCCCCGACGCGCCGAACAGCTGCGGCGTAACATGTGGTCTGACCACACATTCCGGTTCGATCGGAGGCTCCCGATGGAGTGGCTCGACCCCCTGGCTCTCGCCCGCTGGCAGTTCGGGTTGACGACGCTGTACCACTTCCTGTTCGTGCCGCTGACGCTCGGGATGTCGCTCATCGTGGCGATCTTCCAGACCGTCTGGTACCGCACGGGTGACGTGCGATGGCTGCACCTGACGCGCTTCTTCGGGAAGATCTTCCTCATCAACTTCGCCATGGGCGTCGTGACCGGCATCGTGCAGGAGTTCCAGTTCGGCATGAACTGGTCGGCCTACTCGCGGTTCGTCGGCGACGTGTTCGGTGCGCCCCTCGCCTTCGAGGGCCTGCTCGCGTTCTTCCTCGAGGCGACCTTCATCGGCCTGTGGATCTTCGGGTGGGACAAGCTCCCGCGCCTCGCGCACCTCGCGAGCATCTGGATGGCGTCGATCGGCGCAACACTGTCGGCGTACTTCATCATCGCCGCGAACGCATTCATGCAGAACCCGGTGGGCTACCAGATGTCGACCGAGGGCCACCGCGCCGAACTCGTCGACTTCTGGGCCCTGCTGACCAATCCCGTCGCCCTCGCCGCCTTCCCCCACACGATCTTCGCGGGCTGGATGTTCGCCGCGATGGTGGTCGTCGCCGTCTCCGCCTGGCACATGGCCCGGGGCCGCAACACCGACATGATGCGCAAGACGCTCCGCTTCGGCCTGTGGGGCACGCTCGTGTCGTTCGTGCTCGTCGCGATCGTCGGCGACCAGCTGAGCCTGGTGATGGTGGCGACCCAGCCGATGAAGATGGCGGCCGCCGAGGCGACCTTCAACACCGTGTGCGGACAGGACGCCTCGTTCTCGATCTTCACCCTCGGCACCCCCGACGGAACCAGCGAGCTGTTCTCGATCCGCGTGCCGTTCCTGCTCAGCATCCTGTCGACGCACTCGCTCGACGGCTGCGTCGAGGGCATCAACGACCTCAACACCCTCTACAGCCAGGAGATGTTCCCGCAGTTCGCCGACCAGGTCGACGGCAACTTCGCCCCCGTCCTCTGGGTCACCTACTGGGCGTTCCGCTGGATGATCGCCCTCGGCGGCATCGCCGCTCTCGTCAGCGTCGTGGGCCTGTGGGTCACGCGCAAGAACGCCAAGCGCCCCGTCGCCGGCTGGATGTGGCGCGTCGCGATCTGGGCCGCTCCCCTGCCGATGCTCGCGAGCCTCGTCGGCTGGGTCTTCACCGAGATGGGCCGGCAGCCGTGGATCGTCTTCGGCCTCATGCTCACCGAGGACGGCGTCTCGCCCAGCGTCCCGGGCTGGAGCGTGCTGATCTCGCTCGTGGCGTTCACCCTCGTGTACGCCAGCCTGGCTGTCGTGGAATTCGGACTCATCAAGAAGTACGCGCAGAAGGGCCCCGACCCGCTGCCGGATCCGGATGCCGAGCACGACGACTCCATCGAGAACACCCCGACCACGGTCTACTAGGAGCACACCATGGATCTCGCGTACCTCTGGTTCTGGATCGTCGCGTTCCTCTTCGTCGGCTACTTCGTGCTCGACGGGTTCGACTTCGGTGTGGGGATGTCGATCCCCTTCCTCGGCAAGGACGACATCGCCCGCCGGCAGATCATCAACACGATCGGTCCGGTGTGGGACCTCAACGAGACGTGGGTCATCGTCGCCGGTGCCGCCCTGTTCGCGTCGTTCCCCGAGTGGTACGCGACGCTCTTCAGCGGGTTCTACCTGCCCCTGCTGGCGATCCTGCTCGCGCTCATCGCCCGCGGCGTCTCGTTCGAGTACCGCCACCAGCGCGACTCGCTCGCCTGGAAGCGGGGCTTCGACCGCATGATCTTCTTCGGCTCGGCGGCACCCGCCTTCCTCTGGGGCGTCGCGTTCGCCAACATCGTGCAGGGCGTTCCCCTGGATGCCGACCACGAGTACGCCGGCACGGTGCTCACGCTGCTGAACCCCTACGGCATCCTGGGCGGGCTGACGACGCTCACGCTGTTCTTCCTCCACGGGCTGTACTTCGTCGCGCTGAAGACCGACGGGCAGGTGCGCGCCGACGCCCGGCGCCTCGCGGGTCGCGCCGGTCTGATCACGATCGCCCTCGCGGCCGTGTTCCTCGGATGGACGATCGCCCAGGCCACGCAGGCCCCGCTGTTCCTCGGCGTCGTGGCGCTGTCGGGCATCGCCGCACTGACCCTCATCGGCTCGTGCGTCGCGAACTCCCGCGACCGGGAGGGCACCGCCTTCACCCTCGGCGCCGTCACGATCGTGACGGCGGTGGCGGCATTGTTCTTCGCGCTCTTCCCCAACGTCATGCCCTCGACCCTGGCCGGGGGCGCGAGCCTCACGATCGACAACGCCTCGAGCACCGACTACACCCTGACCATCATGAGCTGGGCCGCGCTGATCTTCCTCCCGCTGATCCTCGCCTACCAGGGATGGACGTACTGGGTGTTCCGCAAGCGCGTCACCCGCGCCCGGATCGAGAAGGCCGCGCTCGTCGCGCACTGATCCCATGAAACCCGTCGACCCGCGGCTGCTCCGCTACGCCACCGCCTCCCGCGGCTTCTTCGCGGTGAGCGCGGCGATCGTCCTCGCCCAGACGGGCGCGATCGTCGGCTTCGCGTGGGCGCTCACGAGCGCGCTGGTGGGCGCGATCCAGGGGCAGCCGGTCGGCGAGCTGTGGGGCCACCTCGGGGCCGCGGCATCCTTCGCCCTGCTCAGGGGGCTGCTGATCGCCGCCTCCGAGCGCACCTCGGCTCGCGGGGCGACGGCGGCCTCGGCGCAGTTGCGCGAGGCCCTGGTCGCCGCGGTGGGTCGTCTCGGTCCGCGCTGGCTCGGCGAGCGCAACGCCGCCGCCCTCTCGGTGACCGCCGGCCACGGCCTCGAGGCGCTCGACGCGTACTTCGGCCGCTACCTCCCGCAGCTGGTCGCCACCGCGATCACGACGCCGATCCTCATCGGCGCGATGACCCTCGCCGACCCGCTCTCGGGTCTGACGGTGGTGCTCACCATCCCGCTCATCCCGCTCTTCATGGTGCTGATCGGCCTGGCCACGCAGGGCGTGCAGCAGAAGCAGTACCGCACGCTGGGCCGGCTCGCGGCGCGCTTCGCCGACACCGTCGACGGGCTGGGGACGCTGAAGGCCTTCGGCCGGCAGCACCGCGCGGCCGCCTCCATCGAGACGGTCACCCGCGACTACAAGCGCGAGACGATGACCGTGCTGCGCGTGTCGTTCCTCTCGGGCTTCGCGCTGGAGTTCCTGGCATCCATCTCGGTCGCCATCATCGCCGTGACGATCGGGTTCCGCCTGCTCGCCGGGGATCTCTCGCTGCTCGTCGGGCTCTTCGTGCTGCTCCTCGCCCCCGAGGCGTATCTGCCGCTGCGGCAGGTGGGCGTGCAGTTCCACGCCGCGAGCGAGGGGGTGGCCGCGACGGAGGAGATCTTCGACGCGCTGGACGCGGCTCGCACGAGCACCGAACCGGATGCCGGGGCCCCCGCCGGCGGATCGACACTGACGCTCGACCGGGTACGCGTTCGGCGCGAGGGGCACGTGCTGCCGGAGGTGTCGCTGTCGGTCGGTCCGGGCGAGATCGTGCTGGTGACCGGCCCGAGCGGCGTCGGCAAGTCGTCGCTGCTGGCTGCGGTGCTGGGTTTCGCGCCGTACGACGGAGCGATGCGCATCGACGGCGCCCCGGTTCCGCACGCGCGCGGCTCGATCGCCTGGGCGGGCCAGCGGGCCGGGCTGGTGACAGGATCGGTGGCCGACAATGTCTCTCTCGGCTCCGCGCCCGATCCCCGGCGCATCGCCGCGGCGCTGGCCGACGCGGGGGCGGCGGACCTCGACCCCGCCACGGCGCTGGGCGCTGCCGGCGCGGGACTCTCGGGCGGTGAGTCCCAGCGCGTCGCCGTCGCGCGGGCGCTGTACCGCGCGCGGACCGGGGGCGTGTCCGTGCTCGTGCTCGACGAGCCCTCGAGCGCCTTGGATGCCGCGACCGAGGCTCACCTGTGGGCGACCCTCCGCCGTGAGGCCGACGCTGGCCGCGGGGTGCTGCTGGTGTCGCACCGCCCCTCCGCCCGTGCGATCGCCGACCGCGTCGTCGAGCTGCGCGGTGCGCGTGCGTGGCATCCTGCGGGCCGCGATGCCGTTTCCGCGCCGGTTCGCGCCGGCGCTGCTCGCCGGGTTCGGCACCGCCGCGAGCGCCGTCGCGCTGCTCGCCGCGAGCGCGTGGCTCATCGCCCGCGCGGCGGAGCAGCCGCTGGTGATGTACCTCTCGGTCGCGGTCGTCGGGGTGCGCGCGTTCGCGCTGTCGCGCGGGGTGTTCCGCTACCTCGAACGTCTCACCGGCCACGACGCGGCGCTGCACCAGCTCGCCGGGGTGCGCGCCGATCTCGTCCGCGACCTCGTGCCCCTCGCCCCCGACGGGCTCGGGCGCGCCCAGCGCGGCGGATTGCTGTCGAGCGTCGTCGACGACGTCGAGGAACTGCAGAACCTGCCGCTGCGCGTCGTGCTTCCGCTGGTCACCGCCGTCACCACCGCGCTGGCCGCGGTCGTGTTCACGGCCTTCGTATCGTGGCCCGCTGCCCTCACGATGCTCGGGTGCCTGGCCGCGGCCTTCGCCGTCGCCGTCGCGGTCGGCTGGGCGGCGGGTGCCCGCGCCGAACGCGCGATCGCCCCGCTGCGCGCCGCCGTCGCCGACGCGGTGCACGACCTCGTCACGAACCTCGACGTGCTCACCGCCTACGGCGCCGTGGATGCCGCCCGCGACCGCGTGCGCGCAGCCGATGCGACGCTGCGCCGCGCGGTGGTCCGCCGGGGCGGCGCGCAAGGGCTCACCTCGGGTGCGGTGTCGGTCCTCGCGGGCGTCGCGTCTCTCGCCGCCCTCGTCGTCGCCGCCCCGGCCGTGACCGGCGGCGCCCTGTCGGGGCCGGGACTGGCCGTGGTCGTGCTGCTGCCGATGGCGGTGTTCGAGGTGTTCGGCCCGGTGCCCCTCGCGCTTGCTTCGTCGCGGCAGGTGCGCGCCGCCGCGGAGCGCATCGACGCCGCGGTTCCCGAGCGGATCCCCGATGGCCTCCCCCGCGACGAGCCGGCCGCGACCGGTGAGGCCCCGGCGCTCGGCGCGGGTCTGGAGCTGAGCGGCGTCGGGGCGCACTGGCCGTCGCGGTCCGACGCCGACGGCGACGCGGGCCGCCTCGACGACGTCGACCTGCACGTCGGCCCCGGCGAGCGCGTGCTCGTGACCGGTCCGAGCGGTGCGGGAAAGACGACCCTGGCGCACGTACTCGTGCGGTTCCTCGACTTCTCCGGGTCGTTCCGCATCGGGGGCGTCGACGCGCGCGCGATCTCGGGCGACGACCTTCGCCGCACGATCGGGCTGATCGAGCAGTCGCCGTACCTGTTCGACGAATCGGTGCGGCAGAACCTGCTGTTCGCCCGCGACACGGCCACCGACGTCGACCTCTGGGCCGTGCTGTCCCGTGTCGGCCTCGCCGAGTGGACCCGCGAGCGCGGCGGTCTCGACGCGCGCGTCGGCGATCGCGGCGGGTTGGTCTCGGGCGGGCAGGCTCAGCGCCTCGCGCTCGCCCGGGCTCTGCTTCGCGGCTTCCCCGTGCTCGTGCTCGACGAGCCGACCGCGGGCGTGGACCCCGCGGCATCCGATGCCCTGCTCACCGACCTCCTCGGGGCGGTCGGGCGGGAGCAGGCCGTGGTGCTCGTCTCGCACGTCGAGGTGCCGCCCGGGCTGGTCGACCGCGAGGTGCGCCTCGAGGGCGGTCGCATCGTCCCGGCATGACCCTCGCCTGCCCCACGACGTCGAAGGCCCGTCGAGTGTCCGGAACACGCCGGCGTGCCCCGCGACGCGACGGCGTGTCGTGGACACTCGACGCCGGTGACGAGCACCTCAGGATGCCGGGACGAAGCGCACGCGATCGGGCGGGACGCTCAGCCGTACGGTGTCCCCCGAGCCCAGCGCCGCGGCCTCGCCCGGGGGGACCTCGGCGACGCCCCGGTCGGTGACCACGCGCACGCCCGTCGGGGTCGGCTCGAGGTGCGACACCGTCGCCGGGATCCCCTCCCCGAGGCGCGCGTCGACCGCGCGGAAGACCGCGGCCAGCGCACGCCCGTCCATGGCCGCGAGCGCCAGGGAGTCGGCATCCGTCGAGGCGAGCCGCAGTCCGCCGCCCTCGAACCCCCCGTTCGCGGCGACCCCCACGATCCGTTCGAGCCCGGCGATCTTCGCGGCGACCTCGGTCGCCGGGGCCGCGAGCACCGCGCGCACCGTGCCGTCCTGCGTGACGCTGCCCCTCTCGACGATCACCAGTCGATCGGCGAGGGCCGCGGCATCCACCGCGTCGTGGGTGACCGCGATGGTGGTGAGCCCTGCGAGGCGCTCGCGCAGCATCGAGCGGATCTCCGACGCCGTCACGGCGTCGAGCGCGACGAGCGGCTCGTCGAGCAGGATCACGCGGGGTCCCGCGGCGAGGGCCCGGGCGACCGCGACCCGCTGCTGCTCTCCGCCCGACAGCTGCGCGGGCCGGCGGTCTCCCGCGCTCGGGAGCCCGACACGGTCGAGCCACTCGTCGGCGCGGGATCGGGCGACGGATGCCGAGATCCCCGCGGAGCGCGGCCCGAAGGCGACGTTCTCGCGCGCGGTGAGGTGCGGGAAGAGCCGGGCGTCCTGCCCGAGGAGCACGATCCCGCGGTGCATCGGGGCGGTGCGCAGGCGCGGCGGCCGGTCGAGCACGCGCCCGTCGACCGCGATCTCGCCCCCGTCCAGCGGGGTGAGGCCGGCGAGGGCGGTGAGCAGCGTGGACTTGCCCGCGCCGCTGCGACCCATGACCGCGACGGTCTCGCCGGGCGCCACGTCGAGGGCGATGTCGACGTCGAAGTCGCGCCGGCGCACGAGCAGGCGGGCCCGCAGAGCGGCGGCGATCGGGGCCGGCGCCCCGTCATCCGGCGCCGCGATGCTCTCGGCGCGGGGCGCGGCGGCGACCCCCTCGACGTCCCGCGGGCGACGGCCGGGCATCCCGGCATCCGGGGCCGTCATCGCCCCACCCCCGGCCGCCACCCGCGCACCAGCAGCAGGACCGCGATCGCCGTCACGAGCAGCAGCAGCGACAGCGCCACCGCGGTCCCCTGCGACACGCCCGCGCCGTTGAACGCCGTGTAGATCGCGAGCGGCATCGTCTGCGTCACGCCGGGGCGGTTGCCCGCGAACAGCGCGGTCGCCCCGAACTCCCCGATCGCCCGCGCGAAGCACAGCACGACCCCCGCGACGATGCCGGGGGCCGCGAGCGGGAGCGTGATGCGCCGCAGGATCGTCGCGCGCGACGCGCCGAGCGAGGCGGCCGTGCGCTCGAACTCCACGCCGGTGGTGCGCAGGGCGCCCTCGACCGCGAGAACGAGGAACGGCAGCGCCACGAACACCTGCGCCAGCACGACCGCGGCCGTGGTGAAGGGCAACCCGAGCGCACCCAGCGGCCCCGTGCGCCCAAACAGGTAGAGCAGGGCCACACCGCCCACCATCGGCGGGAGCACGAGCGGCACCGTCACGACAGCGCGCAGCACCGCCGCCAGACGCGCGGAGCTGCGAGCGATGACGAGGGCGAGGGGGATGCCGATGACCGCGCACACCGCGGTCGCCGCGGCGCCCGTGCCCAGCGACAGTCCCAGCGCCGACAGCGCCGCGGGCGAGGTGACGTCGCTCCACAGCGAGGCCCACTGCACGCGCGCGACCAGAGCCGTCAGGGGCACGAGCAGGAACGCGAGACCGACCACCGCCGGCACCGCGAGCCAGCGCGGGAGGAAACCCCGGCCGGTCACGGCGCCCGGAAGCCCGCGTCGGCGAGGATCTTCTGCCCCTCGTCCGACAGCACGAAGGCGACGAAGGCCGCCGCGGCGTCGGGGTTCGGAGCGTCGGCGAGCGCCGCGATCGGGTACCGGTTCACCACGGCATCCGCGCCCGCGGGGACGATGGCCTCGACGTCGTCGCGTCCGACCACGTCGGTCGCGTAGACGAGGCCCGCGTCGGCCTCCCCCGCCGCGACCTTGGTCAGCACGGCGGTGACGTTCTGCTCGGCACTCGCGGGGGTCACCGCGACGCCTGCGTTCGACAGCAGAGTCTGCGACGCCGCCCCGCAGGGAACCTCCGGCGCACACAGCACCGTCGTCACCCGCGCGAGGTCGGCGAGAGTCGCAACCGCCCCGGGGTTGCCCGACGGGACGGCGATGACGAGGGTGTTCGCGGCGAAGACCTGCGGGTCGGGGGCCTGGGCTGCGACCTTCGCCATGTTCTTCTCGTCGGCCGAGGCGAAGACGTCGGCGGGCGCCCCCTCGCCGATCTGGGTGGCCAGCGTGCTGGACCCGTCGTACACCGGACTCACCGTGACCCCGGGGGTGGCGTCCTCGAACGCCCGCGCGATCTCGTCGAACGAGCGCTGCAGCGACGCGGCGGCGTAGACCTCGACGGTCCCGGACGGACCGTCGGCGGATGCCGCGGGTGCGGGCGGAGTGCTCGCGCACCCGGCCAGGAGCGCGGCGGCGGCGACGACGGCGAGGAGACGGAGGGAGCGGGACATGGCATCCTTTCGGCGACGCCGGCGGGCCGCATGTCTCCAGTATTCCGTATCTGCGGATACCGAGGGCGTCTGAGTCCGCGCGTGCGGGCTCCGGAAGGGGTGGATCGGCGGGTCCTGGCAGCATGACGATCCACCGGGTAGGAACGGGGGGTGCGAAGAACCACGTGAGCGACCTGACCAGCCTGGGCGACTTCCTGCAGCGACGCCGCGAGGCCCTGCAGCCCGAAGACGTCGGGCTCCCGCGCGGAGTCCGCCGTCGCACGGCGGGATTGCGCCGCGAAGAGGTCGCTCTACTGAGCCACATGTCGACCGACTACTACGCCCGCCTCGAACGGGGTACGGGGCCCACACCGTCCGAGCAGATGCTGACCGCGCTCGCCCAGGGCCTGCACCTGAGCCTCGCCGAGCGCGATCACCTGTTCCATCTCGCGGGGCACCGGCCGCCCCTGCGCCACTCCGGCACCGAGCACATCAGCCCCGGCATGCTGCGCGTGCTCGACCGACTCGACGACACCCCCGCCGAGATCGTCACGGAGTTGGGCGAGACGCTCCGGCAGAGCCGACTGGGAGTCGCCCTCCTGGGCGATGCCACCCTGCGCTCGGGACCCGCGCGCACCATCGGATACCGCTGGTTCACCGACGCGTCGGCACGCGCCGCCTATCCCCCCGAGGAGCAGGCGGCGCTCTCCCGCGTGTACGCCGCGGGTCTGCGCGAGCACGTCGCCGCCCACGGCCCCGGGTCGCGCGCCGCCGAGCTGGCCGACGACCTGCGCGCGCGCAGCAACGACTTCGCCGCCCTGTGGCTCGCCCACGAGGTCGGCGCGCGACCCCCGGAGGTCAAACGCTTCCTGCATCCCGAGGTCGGCCGGCTCGACCTGTCGTGTCAGACGCTTCTCGACCCGGACCACTCCCATCGCCTGCTCGTCTACACCGCGCAGCCCGGCAGCGAGAGTGCCGAGAAACTCCGACTGCTCGCGGTCATCGGGGCCGCCTCCGCCCGCTGAGGGGTGGATCGGCGATCAGTGGGTGAGCGGGCACTGGTCGCCCGGCACCGACCGCGGAAGCATCGAGTCATCCCACGAAAGGACCGCTCATGTCTCCCGAATCCCCCCGCTCCCTGCGCGGCCGCCTGGCCGTCGTCACCGGCGCCAGCGACGGCATCGGCACGGTCATCGCGACGCGCCTCGCCGAGCTCGGCGCCGAGGTGGTGCTGCCCGTCCGCTCCGCCGAGAAGGGCCGGCGCGCGCTCGACGCCGTGCGTCGCGTCGTCCCGGATGCCGTCGCCTCGACGCGCACGCTCGACCTCGCGAGCCTCGCCTCGGTCGACGCGCTCGTGCGCGGTCTCCGCGAGGAGGGTCGACCCGTCCACCTTCTCGTCAACAACGCCGGGGTGATGACCCCTCCGCACCGACAGGAGACCGCCGACGGGTTCGAGCTGCAGTGGGGCACCAATCACCTCGGCCACGCAGCGCTGACGCTCGGCCTGCTCCCCCTGCTGCGCGCCGGGGGCGCGCGGGTGGTCCACCAGACGAGCATCGCGGCCCGCCGCGGTCGGTTCGACGCCGCCGCCGTCGCCGCGGAGCCGTACGACGCCATGGCGTCCTACGTGCAGTCGAAGATCGCGATCGGGCTGTTCGCCCGCGACCTGCAGGAGCGCAGCCGCACCGAGGGCTGGGGCATCACCAGCACGCTCGCCCACCCGGGCGTCTCGCCCACGAACCTTCTCGCCGCCCAACCCGGCCTCGGACGCGAACGCGAGCTCGCCGGGCGCCGCGTCATCCGACTGCTGTCACGACTGCACATCACCGGCACGGTGGCATCCGCCGCCGAGCCGGCCGTGCTCGCCGCCACGGTCCCGATCTCCGACGGCACGTTCTTCGGCCCGTCGCGTCTGATCGGCGGCCCCGCGAAAGCGCTCGAGGCGTGGGAGCCGTTCCGGCGCGACGACGACGCGCGACGGCTCTGGGCCCTGACGCTCGACGCGATCGGCTCGCGCTTCGCGGCGTGATCCGCGGCCGTGATCCGCGAACCGGCATCTCGCCGATCTCTCGGGGCTGTGCGACGCCGACTCGTCGACGCGAGGAGGTGCGCGACGGCGCCCACCCGCACCCGGAGCCGCGATGTCGAGGGCGAATGCGGCGACCTCAGCCCCGCGGCGCCTCCACCGTCACCACCGTCGCTTTGACCGAGGCGACCGCGAGCGAGCCCGGCTCGAGCTCGAGGTCGCGCGCCGCCTCGGCCGACATGAGCGAGACCACCCGGTGCGGTCCGCACTGCAGATCGACCTGCGCCATCACGCCGTCGATCTGCACGCGCGTGACGATCCCGGTGAAGCGGTTGCGCGCACTCGAGGCGATCCCGGTCGGGTCGTCGGGCTCGTCGGCGAGCGCGACCGCGCGTTCCGCCAGGGCGGCGCCGGGGATCTCGATCGGAGACGCCCCCGTGGTGGGCAGCATCCCCTGGTCGATCCACCGGCGCACCGTGTCGTCGCTGACCCCGAGCAGGCGAGCGGCCGTGGCGATGCGGAAGGTGTTCGGCATCCCTCGACCGTACTGCCCCGCCGCAGCGTGTCGTCGCCGGCCCTCTCACGTGGACCGGAGGTCTCGCGCGGGAGGAGCCTCGGACGGCGGAGGACGCGAGGCGCCGAAGCCGTCCGCTGTTCCCTGAATCTCCTCCCGCCTCGACCCGGCGTGACGCACTCGGCCCCACGTCCGTCGCGCTGACCTAGGCTCGACCCATGGATGCCGATCACGCGAGCGCGACGCGACGGCCGGTGGCCGTGGCCCTCGGCGCCACCGTGACCTCATCGGGAGCGACCGCCCTCCCCGCGACCGGAGCCCCGGCATCCGCCACCGGCGCCACCGCCCTCGCGGCGACCGGCGCCGCGACCGACGGCGGCCTCCTCGACCGCTTCGGCCGCGTCGCCACCGATCTCCGCGTCTCGGTGATCGACAAGTGCAACCTGCGCTGCACGTACTGCATGCCGGCCGACGGGATGCCGTGGCTCCCGCAGTCGCAACTGATGTCGACCGACGAGATCCGGCGCATCGTGCGCGTGGCGGTGCAGTCGCTGGGCGCCGAAGAGCTGCGGCTCACCGGGGGCGAGCCCCTCGTGCGCAAAGACCTCGAGTTCATCATCGCCGGCATCCGCGAGGACAACCCCGACCTGCCCATCTCGATGACGACCAACGCCGTCGGCCTCGACCGCCGGGCGCAGGGGCTGAAAGACGCGGGGCTGACCCGTGTGAACGTCTCTCTCGACACCCTGCACCCCGAGACCTTCGCGGAGCTCACCCGCCGCCCGCACCTCGACAAGGTGCTCGCGGGCCTGAAGGCCGCGCGGGCTGCGGGCCTCGGTCCGATCAAGATCAACGCGGTGCTCCTGCGCGGGATCAACGACACCGAGATCGTGTCCCTCGTCGACTGGGCGGTCTCGAACGGCTTCGAGATGCGCTTCATCGAAGACATGCCGCTCGACGGCGACCGCTCGTGGACGGCGACGAACGTCATCTCGGCGCACGACATCCGCGCCGAGATCGAGACGGCGTTCTCCCTCGCCCCCGACCCCCGCGGGCGGGGCGCGGCCCCGGCCGAGCGGTGGGAGGTGCGCCGCCCCGGTGAGACGGTGGTGGCCGGCCACGTCGGCATCATCTCCTCGGTCACCGAGCCCTTCTGCGCCGCGTGCACGCGCACCCGCGTGACCGCCGACGGCAAGGTGCGCTCGTGCCTGTTCTCGCACGAAGAGACCGACCTGCTCGCCACGCTGCGCGCGGGCGCCGACGACGAGGGCATCGCGCAGGTCTGGCGGGACGCCATGTGGGCCAAGCCCCGCGCGCACGGCTCCGACCGCGTCGGGCTCGCGCGTGCCGACTTCGTGCAGCCCGAGCGCACGATGAGCGCGATCGGCGGATGAGGCCGCTCGTCGAGCCGGTGGCATCGCTCGCCCCCGAAGAACTCATCCGCACCGCCCGTCACGCCGTGCTCGTCGCGATCGGCGAAGAGGGCCAGCGCCGTCTCGCCGCGGCCCGCATCGCGGTGGTCGGAGCGGGGGGTCTGGGCTCGCCCGTGCTGCTCGCCCTCGCCGCCGCGGGTGTCGGCGAGCTCGTGATCATCGACGACGACACCGTCGAGCGCACGAACCTGCAGCGCCAGCTGATGCACCGCGTCGACGACATCGGCACCGCCAAGACCGCCTCCGCCGCACGTGCCGTGCGGGATCTCTCGCCTCTCACCCTCGTCCATGAGCGGAACATCCGACTGACCTCCGACAACGCGCGGGAGCTCTTCGCGGGCGCCCACCTCGTGATCGACGGCAGCGACACCTTCGACACCCGCGAGGCCGTCGCCGCCGCGGCCGAGGACCTCGGCATCCCGCTCGTCTGGGGCGCCGTACAGGAGTGGGCGGCGCAGGTGACGGTGTTCTGGTCGTCCCCACCCGAGGGTCACGCACCCGTGGTGCTCGGGGACCTGTTCCCTCCGGGTTCCGCCGGCGAACCGCCCACGTGCGCGCAGGTCGGCGTGCTCGGCTCCCTGTGCGTACAGGTCGGCGGCATGCTGGCCACCGAGGCGATAAAGCTCGTCACCGGCGCGGGCGAGCCGCTGCTCGGCCGGCTCGTCGTGATCGACGCCCTCCGCGCCCGTCATGACGTCCTCCCGCTCGTCCCCGCACCCCGCCCCTGACCCGGAGGCCCCGATGACCGCGCTCCTCACCGTGGAACAGCACCGCGACCGCATCCTGGCCGCCGTGGCGTCCCTCCCCTCCGAGAGGGTCGCCCTCGCCGACGCGTCCGGCCGCACCCTGACCGAGTCCGTGCTCGCCGCGCACGATCTGCCCGGCTTCGACAACTCCTCGATGGACGGTTTCGCCGTGCGCTTCGTCGATGTCGAGGGCGCGGATGCCGATCGCCCGGTGACCCTGCGCGTGGTCGTCGATCTGCCCGCCGGCACCGATGACGACCCCGCCCTCTCCCCCGGCGAGGCCGCGCGGATCATGACCGGCGCCGCCGTGCCCGCCGACGCCGACGCGATCGTGCCGTTCGAAGACACCGCGGGCGGCCTCGCGGACTCGCTCGACACCGTGGAGGTGCGCCGAGCGCCTGCCGCGTCGGGGGCGTTCATCCGCCGCCGCGGGGGCGACACGCACGCGGGCGACACCGTGCTCTCCCCGGGCGAACGCCTGGGAGCCTTCGCGCTGGCCGCCGCGGCCGCCGCGGGCGTCGACGCGGTGAGCGTCGCCCGCCGCCCCCGCGTGGCCGTCATCTCCACCGGCAGCGAACTGGTGGCTCCGGGCACCGCTCCTGGTCGCGGCCAGACGCCCGATTCGAACGCGACCCTGCTCGCGGCGCTCGTCGCGGCGGCCGACGCCGACGTCGAGCTCGTCGACCGCGTCGGCGACGATCCCGCCGGCATCGACGCCGTGCTGGAACGCTCGCGCCGCGCCGACGTCGTCGTCTTCACCGGCGGGGTGAGCGCCGGCGCCTACGAGCCGGTGCGCCTGGCGCTGAGCGATCGCATCGCCTTCGACAAGGTCGCGATGCAGCCCGGCAAGCCGCAGGCGTTCGGCGTGCTCGACGACGGCCGTCTCGTGTTCGGCCTTCCCGGCAATCCCGTCAGCGTGGCGGTGTCGTTCGAGGTCTTCGTACGGCCGGCACTCCTGGCGATGCAGGGCCGCGCGGCGATCGACCGGCGCCTCGCCCGGCTCACGGCATCCGAGAGCTGGACGACCCCACCCGGACGCCGCCAATACCTCCCCGCCGCGATCGACCTGGCCGCCGGCACCGTGCGCCCCGCCACCGCCGGGGGCTCCGGATCGCACCTGGCCGCCTCGCTCGCGCGCGCGGAAGCCTTCGCGATCGTCCCCGCCGAGGTGTCCACCGTGTCGGTGGGCGACCCTCTCGATGTCATGCTGATTCCATGACCTTCACCCACCTGGATGCCGCGGGCAACGCCCGCATGGTCGACGTCACCCTGAAGCAGCCCACCGTCCGGACCGCCACCGCGCGCGGCTTCGTCCGGTGCGCGCCCGAGGTCGTGGCGGCCCTCCGCGACGGCACCACCCCCAAGGGCGATGTGCTCGCGGTCGCCCGCATCTCCGGTATCCAGGCCGCGAAGTCCACCCCCGCGCTGCTCCCCCTCGCGCACGTGATCGGCGTGCACCGCGCCTCGGTCGATCTCGAGATCACCGACGAGGGCGTCGAGATCGAGGCGACGGTCGGGACCGCTGACCGCACCGGCGTCGAAATGGAGGCGCTCACGAGCGTCTCGGTCGCCGCCCTCGCCATCGTCGACATGGTGAAGGGCATGGACAAGGGCACGTTCATCGAGAACGTGCGCATCGTGTCCAAGACCGGCGGCAAGTCCGGCGACTGGCTGCGCCCGGGCGAGGGCGATGCCCCCGCGGCCGAGGAGGAATCCGCGTGAGCGTCCGCGTCCGTTACTTCGCGGCCGCCGCCGAAGCCGCCGGCACCGACGCCGAGGACCGCGCCGAGTCGACCCTCGCGGCCCTGCGCTCCGGCCTCGTCGTCGACCACCCGGCGCTCGGCGGCATCCTGGACCGCTGCGCCGTGCTCGTCGACGGCACCCGACACGACGACGACGCGCCTCTCGCGGGCGTCACCCACGTCGACGTGCTGCCGCCCTTCGCCGGCGGCTGAGCCGCCTCGGGGGAAGCCGGCACGGAGCCGACCCGCGTGGCGCTGCACCCGGGTCCGGACTCACACCAGTTCGAGGTGTGCAGCGAGCGACGGCGCGCGGCGCTCCCGCGCGATCGCCTCGATGGCGACCAGAACGTCCATCGCCGGCGTGACCGATCCGCTCAGATACGACGTCATGCGCGGCCTCGATGTGCCGAGTCGCTGAGCGAGCTGCGCGTGCGTGAGGCCGGTGGCGCGAAAAGCCGCTCGCAGCCGCTCGCGTGCTTCCTCTTCCGCAGAACGAGTGCGAGCGGCGAGCGCCGCATCCAGCAGCATCACCGTCGCCTCCGACTCGGCCGCTTCGCGCGCGTCGTCGTAAATAGCGCGAAGGTCGGGGGCGTCCGCCACCGCCTCGATGAGCTTGCGCCAGTCGACGGCGTATCCCCGATCGATCGCGGCGAGCATTCCCTCGAAGCCCCACGACTCGACGGGGTCGTCCGGGGTCGCGTCGATATTACGGAAACGTAGGGGCACGGCGAGTCCGATCAGATCAGGTGGACGGAGAGAGCGCGGCACTCGGCGACGACGTCGTCCCACTCGCGCCAGCGGGACACGAGCCCCTTGTAGGTGGCGAGCCCGGCAATCGATCGGCGGTCTCTGGGTGCCGGAGCGGCGAGCTGTCGGGCCAGCTGGGCCTGCACGGGGCGATCCTCGGGATGCGAGGGATCCGTGTAGTACTCGTCGATGCCCCGCAGGATGCCGCCGATGTCGGCGGGGCCGAAAGCCCCGGACAGCGCGGCGACGTCGAGGTAATCGCGCATCTGGTTGCGCTTGACGATCAGGAAGCCTTTGACGCGAGCGATCTCGGCGACCGTCGGCACCGTGACCTCTCCTCCCGACGGGAGTGTGACGCGTTGGACCTCGAGCGGGGAACGACGGATGAGCTGCCGCACGCCGGCTTCGATGCCGCCCAACTCGCCCAGGATGATCTTCCCCGGCACGGCTCGGTTGAGAACGAAGTCGCCGTCACGCTCGAGAGCGTCCAGCACGACATCGAATCGATCCCGGAGGTCCGTGAGCACGTGATCGTGGTCGGTCGACATTCGATGGCGCGCGTACAGGGCCGCCGCGGAGCCGCCGACCAGAACGGCATCCGGAACGAGCTCCTGCAGCCGCGCCGCCGAGTCGAGAACGTCCGCCAGCCCGGCGGGAAGATCCGAATCCATGATCGCGATGGTATCAGATCCGATACTCAGCCCCCCAGGCCCTTCCACTGCGTCGCCCCGTCGGCCTCGACCTGCCGTTTCCACACGGGCAGGTCGGTCTTGATCGTCTCGATCACTCTCCGACAGACCTCGAACGCCTCGCCCCGGTGACCCGATGCCACGGCGATCACGACCGCCGCCTCGCCCACGCCGAGCCGACCCACGCGGTGGCTGACCGCGACGATCGCGTCGGTGCCCTCGGCGGCCGCGGCCGCGATGCGGTGCAGCGCCTGCTCGGCGTCGGGGTGCGCGCTGTACTCGAGGGCGACGACGGCGTCGGACGCGTCGGGGTCGGTGTCGCGCACGCGACCGACGAAGGTCGTCACGGCTCCCGACGAGGAGTCCTCGACGGCGTCGAGGTGGGCATCGAGGTCGAGCGGCGTCTCGGAGAGGCGGGCGATGCGCACGGAGTCGGTGTGCACGACCCCCTCCGACGTTCCTGCGTGCGGCGAACCGCTGTCGGGCGTGGTCATGAGTGGTCTCCTCCGGCGAGTTGGTCGAGCACGTGCGGGGCGATCTCGACGATGACTGCGATCCCGGATGCCACGGCCCGCGTCGAACCGGGCAGGTTGACGATCAGCGTGCCGGGGTCCACCATCCCGGCGAGCCCCCGCGAGATGATCGAGAGGGGGGTATCGGACACGCCACGGCGGCGTAGTTCCTCCGCGATACCGGGCAGCTCGCGGTCCAACACGCGCGCGGTGCCCTCGGGCGTGCGATCGCGCGGCGCCACGCCCGTGCCGCCGGTCGTGACGACCAGTCCGGATCCGGCCGCGACGACCTCGCGCAGGGCAGCCTCGACGCTGTCCGCGCCGTCGGGGACGACGATCGCGTCGGGGCAGGCGAACCCGGCGTCGCGCAGCAGAGACACGGCCAGGGGTCCCCCACGGTCTTCGCGGAGTCCCGCGGCGGAGCGGTCGGAGACGGTGATCACCCGGGCGGAATGCGGCACGTGCTCAGCCTAGGTGCGACCGGATGCAAAGGGCAGGGCGCCGCGGCGAATGTCCGACGCATTCCCTCCGCGACATCGCGGGATCCCGACGGAGGCCCTCGCCGGCGAAGTCGCGCTCCCCTGGGCAACCCGCCGTGTTCGCGGGACGACCCGGCGTCACCCCCCGATCGTCTCGACCTCCGGAACCTCCGGTGCGATGCGTCCCGCCTCGGACTGCGGCTCGGGTTCTTCGCGCTGCACGTGCTCGGCGGCGGCGGTGATGCGCCGCGCCATCCCGCTGAAGATGAGGCCGTGGAACGGCAGCACGGCCATCCAGTACAGACGTCCGGCGAGCCCGGTCGGGAAGAACAGCGCACGCTGATCGAATCGCGCCCCGTCGCCCTCGGGGGTCGCGCGCAGTTCGAGCCACGCGCCGCCCGGGACCTTCATCTCGGCGCGGAGCCGCAGCAGGTGGCCGGGCTCGATGGCCTCGACGCGCCAGAAGTCGAGCGCGTCGCCGACGGTGACGACCGAGCGGCTCCGACGCCCGCGCGCGAGGCCCACGCCGCCGACGAGTCGGTCCATCCAGCCGCGGATCGCCCACAGCAGCGGCGAGGAGTACCACCCGTTCTCTCCCCCGATCCCCTCGATCACCGACCACAGCTGCTTGGCGTTCGCCGTGGTGGTCATCGAGCGCTTGTCGGTGTAGACCAGGCGACCGGCCCAGTCGGGGTCGCTCGGCAGCGGGTCGCTCGGAACGCCCGAGACCTCGGCATCCAGCCAACTGGTCTCGATGTCGTCGTTGTTCACGCGGCGCATCGCCAGCCGGACCGCCTCACGGTAGGGCATCAGCCCCGCCTCGGGACGCGGGATGAGGTCGTCGACCGCCCGGTCTTTCACGACGCAGTCGTTCTGCAGCGACTCCACCAGCGGGCGGGCGATCGACTTCGGAATCGGCGTGACGAGGTTGACCCAGTGCGACGCGAGTCGGGGCGTGAGCACGGGCAGCGACGCGATCGGGCGCTGGTTCAGCCCCGCCTCGAGGGCGTAGCCGTTCATCATCTGCCCGTACCGCAGCACGTCGGGCCCGCCGATGTCGACCGCGCGGTTGACGTTGGGGGCCACGCGCGCGGCGCCGAGCAGGTAGTGCAGCACGTCGCGCACCGCGATCGGCTGGATGTGGTTGCGCACCCACTTCGGCGCGGGCATGTACGGGAGCACGTCGGTCAGGTGGCGCACCATCTCGAACGACGCCGACCCCGACCCGATGACGACCCCGGCCTGCAGCACGAGGGTGGGCACCCCGCTCGACATGAGGATCGAGCCCACCTCCACGCGCGAGCGCAGGTGGGCCGAGAGGGTCGCGTCGTCGGGATGCAGTCCGCCGAGGTACACGATGCGGTGGACGGATGCCGCGGCCGCCGCGTCGGCGACGGTCTGCGCCGCACGCCGGTCGGTGCTCTCGAAGTCGCGACCGCCCCCCATCGAGTGGATCAGGTAGTAGACGATGTCGACGTCGGCGACGGCCTCGGCGACCGCCGAGGTGTCGGTCGCGTCGCCCTTCACGACCTCGACGTCGTCGCCCCACGGGAACGCCGCCGCGCGCCGCGGGTCACGGGCGAGGACGCGCACGCGGTAGCCCGCCGAGATCAGGCGCGGCACGAGGCGCCCGCCCAGGTAACCGGTGGCTCCGAGCACCAGCGCACGGGGTTTGGACCCGTCGTCGCGGGGCTGGGCGATGAGGGCGGGTTCGCGGCCGGTGGGTGTGGTCAGCTCGCTCATGCCCGACACCGTACGCCGGGCCTCCGACATCGCCGGGGGCTTGACGGCGGCGCGAGGGCGGGTGCGATCGACTCCCCGTCCGCGGCGTCCCGCGCGACCGGGCCGCGAACGACGGCATGCGAGCAGCGCCACGTCCGGGTGCCCGGCGGTGGCATTAGGGTGAGCGCGTGAGTGACGCCTCTCCCGGCCCGGTGGCCGCGGCCCCCGCCGGTCGATTCCGCGGTTCTATCGCCGGCGGCGCACGCCGGTGGCTCGGCATCCGCTACGGCCGGGCGCCCGTCGGCGACCTGCGTTGGACGGCCGCCGCGCCCGCGCCCGATCTGGCCGACGAGGTCGATGCGCGGGTCTTCGGCGCGGCCTGCCCGCAGCCGCCGAGTCCCCTCCCCCTCGGTGACGGCATCGCCCAGAGCGAGGACTGCCTGTTCCTCAACGTCTGGGTCCCGGATGCCGAGACCCCGACACCGCGTCCGGTGATGGTCTGGCTGCACGGCGGCGCGTACATCTTCGGAGCCGCCAGCCAACGCACGTACGACGGAGCCCGACTCGCCGTGGCGGGCGACGTCGTCGTCGTCACCCTCAACTACCGTCTCGGCCCGTTCGGCTTCCTCGACCTCGACGCCGTCGTGCCGGGGGCCGGCTTCGACGGCAACCTCGCGCTGCGCGACGTGCTGCTCGCCCTCGACTGGGTCCAGCGCAACATCGCCGCATTCGGGGGTGACCCCCACCAGGTCACGCTGTTCGGCGAATCGGCGGGCGGCGGACTGGTCACGACGCTGCTGGCCACGCCGTCGGCATCCGGTCTCTTCCACCGCGCGATCGCGCAGTCCTCGCCCGCGTCGAGCGTGTACGGCCGCGAACGCGCCCGCGGTGTCGCGAGCCGCTACGTCGAGCTGCTCGGCATCGACGCGACGGCCCCGGATGCCGCCGAGGCGCTGCGCAAGATCGACGCCCGGGTGCTGTCCGAGACCGGCCAGCGGCTGTACGCCGAGATCCCCACCGATGATCCGGGCACCCTCGCCTTCGCTCCTCTCGTCGACGGCGAGCTCGTCCCCGACGCGCCGGTGTCGGTGCTGAGCGAGGGACGCGCGCTCCCGGTCCCGCTGATGATCGGAACCAACAAGGACGAGGCTTCGCTCTTCGCCTACATGAAGTCTCCGCTGATCCCCATCACGGGCGAACGCATCGAGCGCATGTTCGCCGACATGGCGGCCGACAACCCCGAGGTCGTGCTCCCGGAACGCGCGCAGGTTCTCGCCGCGTACGAGGACGTGCGTCACCGCGCCCTCGGTCTCGGCATCGCCGGCGACATCGGCTTCCGTCTGCCCACCCTGTGGGTCGCCCAGGGCCACAGCGCGGTCGCGCCCGTGCACCTCTACCGGTTCGACCACAGCACGCCGTTCCTCCGGCTCGTACGACTCGGGGCGACGCACGGCAGCGAGTTGATCTACGTCTGGGGCACCCTCGACGGCGGACCGAAGGACCTCACCTTCCGCCTCGGCGGACGTCGCACCGGCGAGGAGGTGTCGGCCCGCATGCAGCAGCGCTGGACGGCGTTCGCCCACGGTCGGGAGCCCGCGGCATCCGGAGCCCCCGAGTGGCCCGCTTACACCGTCGAATCCCGGGCGACCCTCGTCATCGATCGAACCGACCGGGTCGTCGACGATCTCGACGCGGGGCTCCGCCGCGCGTGGGGCGAGAACGTGCTCAGCTTCACGTAGCACCCCGCCCCGCCGCTGCGCCCCGACTGGCATCGCCGCGAGGATGAGGGTAGGGGTAGAAGGATGAACGAGAATCGCCCCTCGGCATCCCCCTCCCCCCGTCTCGAGGTCGACGACGTCATCGTCGTCGACACGAAGCGCGTGCGCACAGCGATCGGCGGAACCGTCGTCGGCAACTTCATGGAGTGGTTCGACTTCGGGATCTACGGCTACCTCGCGTTGACCCTCACCGCGGTCTTCGCCTCGGACGTCCCCGACCCCTGGGGCCTGCTGGTCACCCTCCTCGGTTTCGCCATTTCCTTCCTCGTCCGTCCCTTCGGAGGCTTCGTCCTCGGCCCCCTCGGCGACCGCATCGGCCGGCAGAAGGTGCTCTTCCTCACGATGGCGATGATGGCCACCGCGACCGCTCTCATCGGCATCCTGCCCACGTCCGCGCAGATCGGGCTGTGGGCGATCGTGCCGCTGTATCTGCTGAAGATGGTGCAGGGCTTCTCCACCGGAGGGGAGTACGCGGGAGCGACCACCTACGTCTCGGAGTTCTCCCCCGACCGCCGTCGCGGCTTCTGGTCGTCGTGGCTGGACGTGGGCTCGTACGTCGGTTTCGCCGCGGGCGCGTCGGCCGTGGCGTTGACGACCGCGATCACCACCTCGATCTCGGGCGAGAACGCCATGGTCGAGTACGGCTGGCGCATCCCGTTCCTGCTCGCCATCCCGCTCGGCATCGTGGCCATCTATTTCCGCCTGCGTATCCCGGAGACCCCCGCGTTCGAGCAGTCCGGCACCCACGAGACCGACGCCGATGACCCGATGGCGCGCCAGAACCTGGTCGGTATCGTGCGTCATCACTGGCGCGCTCTGTTGATCGGCATCGCCCTGGTCGCCGCCACCAACACCGCCGGCTACGCGCTGACCAGCTACATGCCCACGTACCTCGAGAAAGAGGTGGGCGTCTCCAACATCGCCGCCGCCGTCGCGACGGTCCCGGTGCTGCTGGTGATGTCGGCGTCGCTCCCGCTGATCGGGCGCCTCAGCGACCGCATCGGCCGCAAGCCCGTCTATGCGATCGCCGCGGGGTCCGCGCTGGTCCTGCTGGTGCCGGCTTTCCTGATCATGCAGATCGGCGAACTCTGGGCGGTCATGATCGCGCTCTGCATGGCCGCGGTGCCGGTGGCCTTCTACGTGGCGATCTCGGCATCCGCGCTGCCCGCGCTGTTCCCCACCGCGTCGCGCTTCGGCGCCATGGCCGTGGCGTACAACGTCGCCGTGTCGCTGTTCGGCGGGACGACGCCCCTGTTCAGCCAGGCCCTGATCGACTGGACCGGCAACACCCTCATGCCCGCGTTCTACATCATGTTCTTCGCCGCCCTGGGGCTCGTCGCGCTGCTGTCGATGCGCGAGACCGCCCGGCGGCCGCTGCTCGGCTCGCTACCGACGGTGGAGACCCCCGCCGAGGCGGAGGCGGTCGTCGCGCGGCAGGATCGCGACCCGCTCATCGACACGTCGACGATGCCGCTGGCGACCCGTCGGTCCTGACACGATCCGGGCCCACGGCCCGCGTGCCCCCGAGCGACCCGCTCACCGCCGACGGCTGTTGCCGAACAACCCCCGGATGACGCCGGTGACGATCGACTTCGTCGCCCCGCGCCCGAGCAGACCGTCCAGCCCGGGGGCGGGGGCGCTCGCGCGCGACCGCGGTGCCGCCGTGGACCTCAGGATCCGCTCGTACTCCTGCTGCGCCTTCTTCTGCGCGGCGGCGTTCGCCTTGTCGATCGCGGCCTTCTGCTTGGCGTACTCGGCCTCGTCGGCGGCGGCCTTCTCCGCGCGTTCCTCCGCCTCGCGCGCCTCGGTCGCGGCCTGCATCCGCGCGCCGAGGATCTCCCGCGCCGACTCGCGGTCGATCGGTGTTCCGTAGGTGGCGAAGAGGGGGGATGCCGTCACGGCCGACGCCATCGCGTCGGCGGCGATCGGCGACATCGACGCCCGCGGCGCGAACATGCGGGTCCAGGCGACCGGGGTCGGCGCGCCGCGCTCGCTCATGACCGTGATGATCGCCTCCCCCGTCCCCAGCTCCTGCAGCACGCGCTCGAGGTCGTACCCGGAATCGGGGTAGGTGCGCACCGACGCGCGCAGCGCCTTGGCGTCGTCGGGGGTGAAGGCGCGCAGCGCGTGCTGCACGCGTGAGCCCAACTGCGCGAGCACGTCGCCGGGCACGTCCTTGGGCGTCTGCGTCACGAAGAACACGCCCACACCCTTCGAACGGATCAGGCGCACGGTCTGCGTGATCGCCGAGAGGAACGCCTTCGACGCGTCGCGGAAGAGCAGGTGCGCCTCGTCGAAGAAGAACACCAGCTTGGGCTTGTCGACGTCGCCCACCTCGGGCAGCACCTCGTAGAGCTCTGCCAGCAGGTACATCAAGAAGGTCGAGTACAGCTCCGGACGGGATGCCACGTTGGGCACCTCCAGCAGACTCACGATGCCGACGCCCTCGGCATCCGTCCGGAGGAACACGCGCACGTCGAGTTCGGGCTCGCCGAAGAACGACTCCGCCCCCGCCGCGGAGAAGGCGACCAGCTCCCGCAGGATCACCCCCGCGGTGGCGGCCGAGAGCCCGCCGATCCCCCTGAGCTCCGCCTTGCCCTCCTCGCCGGTGAGGTACGTCAGCACGGCGCGCAGGTCCGACAGGTCGACAAGGGCGAGGCCCTTCTCGTCGGCGTAGTGGAAGACGAGTCCGAGGCTCGACTCCTGGGTGGGGTTCAGGCCCAGCACCCTGCTGAGCAGCAGGGGCCCGAAGCCCGACACCGTCGCCCGCACCGGGATACCCGACCCCACGTCGTCGCCCAGCGCATAGAACTCGGTCGGGAACGCCCGCGGGGACCAGTCCTGTCCCAGGGCGGACGTGCGGGCGGCGAGCTTCTCGCTCGGGGTGCCGGGCGCGGCGACACCGGAGAGGTCGCCCTTGATGTCGGCGGCGAACACCGGCACACCGTTCTCCGACAGCTGTTCGGCGAGCAGCTGCAGCGTGCGCGTCTTGCCGGTGCCCGTCGCCCCGGCTACGAGGCCGTGACGGTTGACCATGGCGAGGGGGATGCGGACGGGAACGGATGCCACCGGCCCGCCGTTCATCAGCACACCGAGGTCCAGCGCCGCGGCACCCGCGGCATATCCGGCGGCGATGCCCGAGACCTGCGCCGGGGTGAGGGGAGCATCGGATGCCGCGGACGCATCCGGCGCCGACCCGGCCGGTGCCGCTGCCGTGGGCGTCGCCCCTTCGGCGCGGTCCGCATCGAGCGCCGGGCCTGATGTCGGGACGGCCTGATCCGTCGCGCGATCGCCGCCGCCCGCGGCACTGTCGCCCGCTGCCCCGGCACCCGCGGCGCCTTCGCCCGCTGCGCCGGCACCCGCGGCGCCTTCGCCCGCCGCCCCGGCGCCCGCCGCACGCACGCGCGCGGCTGCCGCTGCGGCCTCCGCCGCGGCGAGGTCGGCGCGCGCGCGGGCCAGACGCAGCTCGGCCTCGGCCGCCTCCGCCTCGGCTCTGAGTCGTGCCACCTCGGCATCCGCCGCGGAGGGAACGGGGGCTGCGTCGCCGGGCTCGCTCATGGGCGTCAGCCTACGGCGAGGTCGGCGCCTCGGCACCCGATCTTCGGGCGCGTCGAATCTTCAGCCTGTCCTCGTCACGTGCGCGCAGGCGCGAGAACACCGCCGCCAGCACGAGCGCGGCTCCGGCTCCCACCAGCGCCCCACCTATCGTGTCCGACAGCCAGTGCGCGTGCAGGTACGTCCGGCTGAACGCCATCAGCACGACCCAGGCGACGCCGACGATCCTCACCCACACGCGGGGGAAGAGCACCGCCGCGACCACGGCGATCGTCGCCGCGTTCGCCGTGTGCCCCGAGGGGAAGGAGCCGTAATCGCTCAGGATGAGGATGTCTTCCGGACGCGCCCGGCCGAAGGTCTGCTTGATCACTTGCACCAGCAGGGCACTGCCCACCGACGCCGCGAGGAAGTACACCGCCGACCATCGTCGTCGCGACAGGAAAAGCGCCGCAGCCCCCACGAGCGGCACGATCAGCACCGCGGTGAGATGGCCCCCCACGGTGTCCATCACGAGGGCGAACACGTATACCGGCTGCGAGGGGGCCGCGGCGAAGAGTTGGTTCCACCACACGTCGATCGCGAACGGGCTGGGTCCGCGGAAGAACACCCACGCCCCGAGTCCGCACGCGAGCGCGATGAGCACGACACCCATCACGGCACGCGAGCGCTGTGGACGCGTGTCGAGCACGGCCTCGATCGCGCTGTCGCCTGTCGACCTGTCATCCATCGACTCATGATGCCGTCTCGGGCGCCCCCCGCGGAATGGTCATACGCACGGGCGGACTCTCGCGACCGCTCTGCTACTGTTCGCCGCGGCACAGCGCCTGCCGACGCCGGATGCCGTGAACCGCCCTGTCGACGGGCCACGTGCGGTGCCGGCCCACCGTCCCCGCTGGACGGCGGGGCGTCTTCCGTACGACCGTCGCGCCTCAGGGTGCGAGACGCTCCACCGTCCGCGGACGCACGAGCGTCCACAGCGCGATCACGCCGATCACGGCGCAGCCGACCATCACCGATGCCATCGTCGTGGCGGTGATGCCCGACCCCGTCGCGAGCAGGCCGACGAGCGGCGAGATGACACCCGCGACGCCGAAGTTGGCGGCGCCGATGATCGACTGCGCCGTACCCGCCGCCTTGCCGTGCCGGTCGAGCGCGAGCACCTGCGCGCAGGGGAAGGTGAACCCGCACGCGGTCATGAAGAAGAAGAGGGGGATGATGGTGCCCCACAGGCCCAGTCCGAGCTGGTCGGTGAGCACGATCGCCCCACCCGCGAGCACCAGCACCGCGGTCGACACCGCGAGGACCCACTGCGGCCCGAAGCGGGCGGCGAGCCGCGAGGCCACCTGCACGCCCACGACCACGCCCACCGAGTTGACGGCGAACAGCACGCCGTACTGCTGCGGGTTGAAGCCGTACGTCACCTGGAACAGGAACGAGGATGCCGAAAGGTACGAGAACAGCCCGCTGAACGCCATCGCGCCGATGACGAGCACACCGATGAACACGCGGTCACGGAACACGCTGCCGTAGCGCTGCCAGACGGTCGTGGCACCCGGACCGCCGCGGCGAGCCGGCGGCAGGGTCTCGGGGATGAAGATGATGGCCGACACCAGCATCACGGCGCCGTAGATCGCGAGCACCACGAAGATGCCGCGCCAGTTCATCACCAGCAGCAGCGCCGAACCCGCCAACGGCGCGAGCACGGGAGCGACACCCGACACCATCGCCATGCGCGAGAGCATGACGACCAGGCGGCGGCCACCGAACAGGTCGCGGATGATGGCGGCGGCCACGACACCACCGGCGGCGGCGCCGGCGCCCATCAGCACGCGAGCGACCGAGAGGGTGCCGAGGGTCGGGGCGAGCGCGGCGAAGATGCTCGCGGCCACGTGCAGGGCGGTCACCGAGAGCAGGGGCAATCGCCGCCCGACCTTGTCGCTGAGCGGCCCGACGATCAGCTGCCCGAGGGCGAAGCCGATCATCGTGCCGGTCAGGGTGAGCTGGATCGCCGCGGCGGTCGTCTGGAAGTCGGCCTCGAGCACCGGGAACGCCGGCAGGTAGAGGTCGATCGTGAAGGGGCCGAGCGCGGTGAGCGCGCCGAGCAGCACGATGTACAGCACCCGCCGCGACGACGGGATGGCGTCGCCGGGATGCAGCACGATCGGCGCGGTGGCGGGGTTCTTGCCCAGGGTCCGGATGGCCCCGGTGGAGGCGTCGGCGGGGCGCGAGGGCGCGGTGGAGGGAGTGATCACGGGGTGGGGGGAGGTATCGAGCACGCGGTTGGTTTCGTTTCGTCACGCCGGACAGCCCGACGCTGTCGGGCTGAGAAAAGTGGGGGGATCATCGAACCTCGAATCGATTCGACCTCGTCATACTATCGCGACTCCCCCGCCCGCCACCATCCCGGCTCGGGGGTTCCTCCCAGGCCATCGGCCCATTCGCCCGAATAGGCTGGACGTGTCGGCGGACGCCGATGTGTCCCGCCCCGAAGAGAGACAGAACACAGCGCATGACCTCCCCCTCCGATAAGCGAGCGAGCGGCAACCCCGCCAAGCAGGCTCAGATCGACCTCACCGTCAAGCAGCAGCGCGAGCAGAAGCGCCAGGAGAAGCTGGCCGAGTACCAGAAGCAGGTGGCGCGTCGTAAGCGCGGCAAGCTCGTGTGGTGGGTCGTCGGCTCGGTGGCATCCATCGCCGTCATCGGACTGGTTGTGGCGTCCTTCGTGTTCGCCCCCGCCCCCGCGCCCAGCTACGAGGCGGGCAACTCCACGGGGCAGGAGATCAGCGGCGTAGAGACCTTCGAGAACCGCTCCGACCACGTGCAGGGCACGGTGACGTACGAGCAGAACCCGCCCGCCGGTGGGCCCCACAACCCCTACTGGCTCAACTGCGGCGTCTACACCGAGCCGCAGGCGAACGAGAACGCGGTGCACTCGATGGAGCACGGCGCCATCTGGGTCACCTACGACCCGGTCCGCGTCGACGAGGCCGGCATCGACGCCCTCAAGGCCGTCATGCCCTCGAGCTACGTCATCCTCTCGCCCTACTCCGGCATGGACACCGCCGTGGCCGTCAGCGGGTGGAACCACCAGCTCAAGGTCGACGACCCGGCCGACCCGCGCATCAAGGACTTCTTCACCGAGTTCTGGCGCAGCCAGAACGTCCCCGAGCCCAACGCCTCCTGCTCCGGCGCGATCAACGGCCCGGGCAAGGCCTGATGACCGACGACGCTCCGGCGGCGCGTCCCGCGGTCCGTTGGATCGTCGTCGCGGTCGTGGCCGTCGCGGTGGTGGCCGTGGCCTTCGCGATCGGACGCTTCACGGCGTTCGGCGCGACGGCCGCGCCCGCGCACCCGTCGGAGACCTCGGCCGACGCGGGCTTCGCTCGCGATATGCAGGTGCACCATACGCAGGCTGTGCTCATGGCGATGGAGATCTACCGCAAGACCGACGACGATGAGCTGCGCACCCTCTCGTACGACATCGCGACGGGCCAGTCCGGCCAGCGCGGCGAGATGTACGGATGGCTGGTCGAGTGGGGCCTCCCGCAGGCGTCGAGCCAGCCCCTCATGACGTGGATGGAGGCGTCGGGCGAGCACAGCCACGGCGACGCCGCGGCGCTCACGCAGGAGCAGCTTCTCGCCGAGATGGGAATGGCCTCGGATGCCGAGCTCGACGAGCTCCGCTCGCTCCAGGGCCAGCCCGCCGACTGCCTGTTCCTCTCCCTGATGATCCGCCACCACCAGGGAGCGATCCCCATGGCTCAGGCCGTCATCGAGCTCGGCGACGACGCGCGCGTGAAAGAAGTCGCCGGCACGATCGTCAGCGGCCAGTCCGCCGAGATCGACGCGATGCGCGACATCCAGTCGCGCCTCGGCTGCACCGCCTGATCCGCCGCCCCGCGCCATCGCGCCCCCGCCTCGTCGCGCCCCCGCGCCGTCGCGCCGTCGCGCCCCCGCCCTCTTCCGCTGAGAAACGCCCTCCCGCGGAGAACACGCCTCGTCCCGCCGTTCCTCCCCGCCCATCGCGTTTCTCACCGCCGAACGCATCGCGCCCCACCCGGCGCCCCCGCACCGTGGCGCCCCCGCGCCGTAGTGCCCTCGTGCTGCGGCGTCCCCGCCCTCATTCGCTGAGAAACGCCCTCCCGCCGAAGAAACGCCTCGCCCCGCCGTTTCTCCCCGCGCACCGCGTTTCTCACCGCCGACTTAGCCACGCCACGCCACCACGCTCCGGCCGCACCACCCCCGCGCCACCGCCGTCCCGGACATGACGACGGGGCGCGGCATCCACCCGGATGCCGCGCCCCTCGCGTGAGGATCGGACCTCAGCCCTTCGTCGCGCCCGCCAGCAGGCCGCGCACGAAGAAGCGCTGCAGCAGGAAGAACACGACCAGCGGCACGAGGATCGAGATGAACGTTCCCGCCGACTGCAGGAACCACTGATCGCCCCAGGTCCCCGACAACGAGTTCAGCGATTGCGTCAACGGAAGGGAGGACGATGGCGCGAAGATCGTCGCCACCAGCAGGTCGTTCCAGACCCAGATGAACTCCAGCACCGCGAACGAGGCCAGCGCGGGAGCCGCCAACGGCAGGATCAGGCGGAAGAAGATCTGACCGTGTCCCGCACCGTCGACGCGGGCGGCCTCGATGACCTCGGCGGGGATCTCGGCGATGAAGTTGTGCAGCAGGAAGATCGCCAGCGGCATCGCGAAGATCACGTGCGCGATCCACACGGTGGCGAAGCTGTGCTCGACACCCCGCAGGTCGAAGCCCGGGAAGATCGTCACCTCGTTGATCGTCAGTCCCCGCGAGAACAGGCTGAGCAGCGGCACGAGGGCCATCTGCAGCGGCACGATCTGCAGCGCGAAGATGAAGATGAAGAAGAAGTTCCGGCCCTTGAAGTCGATCCACGCGAAGGCGTACGCGATGAGCGACGCGACCGCGAGGGCGAACAGCACGACCGGGATCGTGATCGCCAGCGAGTTCAGGAACGACTGCGCCAGTGTCAGGGCGGTGCCGCCCGACGTGAGCGCGAGCCGGTAGTTCTCCAGCGTGAATGCCGGGTCGACGAAGACCGTCCACCATCCGGTGGACTGCGTGTCGGATCCGGGACGGAACGACGTGATGAACAGGCCGAAGGTCGGAATGGTCCAGAAGAACGCGATCGCGATGGCCGCGATCGTCGCCCCCTTCGAGGTCAGACGCTTACGCGCCATCGCCTCGTGCTTGCGCGTGTCGCGGGCGACCTGACGCGCCGAGCGGGTGTCGGATGTGGGCTCGAGCACCACGGTGGAGGTGGTCATCGCACTTCCCTCTGCTTCCGGATCTGGCGCACGTTGAAGATGATCAGCGGCAGCACGAAGACGAACAGCACGACCGCGAGCGCCGCGGAGTGCCCGTAGCTCTGGAACCGCTGCTGCTGGTTCACCATCTCGAAGGCGAGCACGGTCGAGTCGTTGCGCCCGCCGGTCATGACGGCGACGATGTCGTAGATCTTGAGCGCACCGATGGCGATCGTGGTGAGCACCACGATGAGCGACGAACGGATGCCGGGGACCGTGACGTTGATGAACCGCTCCCACGCGCTCGCTCCGTCGAGCTCGGCTGCCTCGTTCTGCTCCGGCGGGACGGCCTTGATGGCCGCCGACAGGATGACCATCGCCAGGCCCGTCTGACTCCAGATGAAGACCACCACGAGCAGGAGGGTGTTGATCAGCGGCGCCGCCGACAGCCACGAGATCGGCTGGCCGCCGAACGCGGTGACGATGGCGTTCAGGATGCCGAGCTGGTCGCCCTGGCGGAAGTCGTAGACGAACTTCCAGATGATGCCCGCGCCGACGAACGAGATGGCGAAGGGCATGAAGATGAGCACCTTCAGGTACTTCTCCCCCGCAGCCCGGTCGATGAAGACCGCGTAGGCGAGGCCGATCGCCGTGGCGATGGTCGGTGCGAGCAGCACCCAGATGAGGGTGTTGATGACCGACCAGAAACCCTCGGGGTTTGTGAACGTCCAGATGTAGTTCTCGAGGCCGACGAAGTTGTCGCCGGTCTTGTCGAAGAACGACTGGAAGAAGGTGGTGATCGCCGGGTACACCAGTCCGAGCAGGAGCAGGATCGCGGCGGGTGCCGCGAACAGGATGAGCTGGAACAGGTATCCCGCGCCCTGGCGGGAGCGGTAGTCGGCGTAGAACAGGATCGCGCCGAGGATGACGGCGATGCCCAGCACGTAAACGACGGCGTTCTGGTAGGGACGCAGCAGCATGAAGGCCAGCACGGGGATGGCGAAGCACGCCACCAGCCGCAGCCAGAAGTACCCCTTGCCCGACCGCGGCGCGTACTCGATGAGCAGCAGCAGGATGCCGACGACGGCACCGAAGGCGACGAGCACGAGCGGGATCTGCACGATCGGGTTGAGCCCGCCGAGCCAGATGAAGAAGCTGTTGAGCGAGAACCCGAGCGTGGTCGGCTTGGTCTCGGCCGGTGCCCGCGTGACCATGAAGAGGAAGAGGGCCACCACCAGGATGAGGCCCACGAGCACCACGAGCAGCGTGGTGCGGTGCGTGGTCGCGGAGCCGCGTGACGCGGGCTTCCCCCGGCCAGTCGGCGGTGGCGACGCCGTCGGCGTCTTCTCCGCGTTCTTGATATCGGTCATGACGTCCCTCCCGAACACGCCTTCGTGCTCATCGATGAGTGCCCGTGCGGTGCGTGGGGCGGATTATGAGTATGGACCGGATGGGCCGCCCGCACAGCGGGCGGCCCATCGATTCGTCGGTTCCGACTAGTTGTCGTAACCGGCCTGGATGTCGCTGAGCACCTGGTCGGTGGGGGTGCCGTCGATCCAGCTGACCATGCCCTTCCAGAAGGAGCCCGAACCGACGGTCGCCGGCATCAGGTCGGAGGCGTCGAAACGCAGGGTGGTGTTCGGGTCCTGCAGCGTCTTCATCGCCTCGGTGAGGAACTCGCTCGAAGCGAGCGAGGGGTCCGCGCCCTTGTTGGCGGAGATCACGCCGCCGAGCTTGACGCGGGCGTCGGCGAACTCGGGCGTCGACATGAACTCGACGACCTTCTGCACGCTCTCGTCCTCGGAGAAGGCCGCGACGAACTCGCCGCCGCCCTCGACTGCGAGCTCGCCCTCGGTGACACCGGGGGTCAGGAACGCGTACACGTCACCGTCGGGGGCGATGGTCGGGGTCTGACCGGCGGCGTTGGTCACCGTCAGGAAGTTGGCCGAGAGGAACGAGGCCTGGTGAGTCATCGGGCAGCTGCCGTCGGCCACCTTGGCGGCGACGTCGGCGAAGGCGGTCGAGTTGATGCTGCTGACGTCACCGAAACCGGCGTTGACGTACGACGGGTTGAGGAGGATGTCGCCCACGGCGTCGAAAGCCGCCTTGATCTGAGGGTCGGTGAACTTGACCTCGTTGGCGACCCACTGGTCGTACACGTCGGGGCCGGAGAGGCGCAGCACCATGTCCTCGACCCAGTCGGTGCCGGGCCAGCCGGACGCGGCGTCCGAGGCGAAGCCGGCGCACCACGGGGCGGCGCCGGTCTTCTGCTGGATGGTCGCGGTGAGGGTCATGAGCTCGTCGAGGGTCTTGGGGACCTCGACGCCCCACTCCTTGAACTTCGCCGGGGAGTACCAGACGTAGCCCTTGAGGTTGGCGAGCATCGGGGCGGCGTAGAAGGTGCCGTCCTCGGTGCCGTACGACTTCCAGTCCTCGCCCCAGTACTCGTCGACGTTCGACGAGACGGCGTCGGACGCTGCCTGCACCTCGCCGGTGCCGATGAGGGTCTTGAGCAGACCCGGCTGCGGAACGATCGCGATGTCGGGGGCGTCTCCACCCGACACCTTCGTCACGATGTTGCCCTCGAAGCTCTTGTCACCGGTGTACACGACCTTGATGCCGGTGTCCGCGGTGAACTGCTCGAAGCTCTGGTTCAGCGCGTCTGCTTCGGTACCGGTGATACCGCCGGAGATGCGGACCGTGGTCTCGCCCCCGCCCGATGCGCTCCCACCGCTGCTGTCGCCTTCGGCGCAGCCCGCGAGAGCGATCGCACCGACCGCCAGCAGCCCGACAGGCGCCAGCAGGCGAGTCCGCTGTGACATACCCATGTGGTCTCTCCTCTTTGAGTTCTGTGGTGCTCCGGATCCCGTCGGGAACCGATTCCAGGTAACCGTAGAGCCAATCCACAAGACTCGCAACCCGACGCACATCACGAACCGGTAACTAGCGGAATTGCGGCGAACTACGCACCTGACCAGAACAGGAACCGGTTCCACTTTCGGCCGATGTCGGATAATCTTCTTCGACGTCGACACGGACGTCGACACAGGACGAGGAAGACCACGCATGAGCGGAATCGCCGAGGTGGCGCGCCTGGCAGGCGTGTCCAAGTCGACCGCCAGCCGCGCCCTCACGGGTGGTGGCTACGTCTCCGACGGCACACGCCAACGCGTCGCCGATGCGGCGGCATCCCTGGGATACGTCCCCTCGACGAGTGCCGTGAGCCTGGCCACGGGCCGTACGCGGACGATCGCGCTGATCGTGCCGAAGGTGAACCGGTGGTACTTCGGTGCGATCGTCGAGGGCGTCGAGCGCACCCTCATCCCGCTCGGCTACGACGTCACCCTCTACGTCGCCGAACCCGGATCACGCGACCGGGAGAGCCTGTACTCGACCTACCTGGCGCGCAAGCGCTTCGACGGCATCATCGCAGTCGCGCTCGAGCCCGACGACGCCGATCTCGAGCGTCTCGCCAATATCGGAAAGCCCGTCGTCAGTATCGGAAACGCCCTCTCCGGCGTACCGACGCTCGGGCTCGACAACATCGCGATCACCCGCATCATCACGCAGCACCTGATCGCGCTGGGGCACACCGACATCGCCTTCGTCGGCAGCACTCCCCCGACCGACGCGCCCGCGAAAGACGTCGACGAGCGCTCCATCGGCTACCGCAACGCCATGAATGACAACGGCCTGGCCGTGCGCATCCGCAACGTCCCCTCCACCTTGACGATCACCGACGCGTACGCTGCGGCGGCGTCGTTCCTCGCCGACGCGGCCTCGCGTCCGACGGGCGTGGTCGCCGCGTGCGACGAGGTCGCGATCGGGGTGATCATCGCCGCACGACGCATGGGGATCTCGGTGCCGACCGAGCTCAGCGTGGTGGGCATCGACGGTCATGACTACGCCGAGATGTTCTCCCTCACCACGGTCGAACAGTTCCCCCTCGCGCAGGGCATCGAGGCGACCAGGATCCTCGTCTCGATGATCGAGGGCACGGGTGACGCTCCACGCCGCACCGAAGCCGATACGCGACTGGTCGTGCGCACCTCCACCGCTCCCCCGCGCTCCGCGTGAGACGGCGGGGATTCCGGATGCCACGGCCTCCGGGGCCATCCGCTCGCGTCGACGAGGGCCCCGGATGCCATGGCATCCGGGGCCCTCGTGCCGTTCCGCGTCAGTCGCTCTGGCGAACCGACCGGCGACGCGCGACCACGCCGAGCCCGAGCAGGGCGAGCGCGGCGAGTACACCGGCGCCCATCCAGCCCGTGTCGACGCCCGTGGTGGGGAGCGATCCAGCCTGGCCCGCGCCACCGCCCTGACCCGCGCCGCCGCCCTGGCCCGCACCGGAGCCCGAGCCGTCACCGCCGCCGAGAACTCCGACCTGCAGAGGCACCCGCACGCTCGTGCCGGTCGGCTGTGCCACCAGGCTGACGTCGAGCACGTCCGCCGCGTCGGCCGGAATGGCGAGCGCGACCGTCGACGTACCGGCTGCGACAGGGAACTCCGCGGTGTACGATCCCCACGACGCCGACAGCGAGGTGTTCTCCGGTGCGCCGAGCGAGGTCAGGTCGAGGTTCGAGACGGTGAGCGTCACGTCCCCTCCGGGCACGACCTCTGCCGGTACACCCGAGACCTGCACCGCGCGCGCGGTGAAGTCGGGCGTGAGACCCGGGTTGGCCTTCAGATAAGCGATCCAGCCGTCGCGGTCGATGAGGCCGGAGTCCCGCGTGTCCGCACCCTGGCCCAGCGCGGCGAACGCGTCGCCGCCCTGCAGAAGGAAGCTGAAGGAGCCGACACGGTACTGCGCCGCGGGGTCGACGGCCACCCCGTCGATCCAGATGCCGGTGATGCGCTGCCCCGCGCCCCGCGAGACGTCGTAGGTGACGCGGACGTTGTCCGAGACGCCGAGGGCCAGGTCGCGATCGCGACCGGCCGTGTCGCCCCACTGCTGCTCGAGCGCGAGCCGCAGCTGCTCCCCCGTCAGCGTCGTGGTCCAGAGGTTGTTGACGAACGGAAGCACCGCGTTGGCCTCCGCCAACGTGATGACCCCGTCCCCGCCGTAGAGCAGCTCGGCACGCAGACCGCCCGGATTCACCAGGGCGATTTCGGCGCCCCCGCGGAGGGGATCCGCGAGGGTGTCGCGCAGTGCGTCGGCGACCAGCCCACCCAGCGCGGACTGCTTGGAGCGGTCGTCTCGCTGTCCGCCGGTGTAGACGCCGTCGACGTAGGAGCCGCCGCGGAACGCCGTGGTGATGTCGGCGGTGACCGATCCGACCGGCTCGGCGCCGACGCGGTCGGCCTCGGCCCGGGCGAGCTTCACGATCTCGTCGACCGCCGCCACGCGCGGATAGGTTTCGATCAGTTCGGCGTCCAGCGCGGCGCTGTTGGCGGCCGTCTGCGCGGCGTCGTTCGGAACGGTGACCGCGGCGAGCCGGGGCACGTTCCGCGCCGAGGAATCCACGACGTCACCGTTCTCACGGTTCACGGTCAGCACGATCTCGCCGATGTTCTCGCCGTAGCTCCCGGTCTGCACGATCGGGCGGGTGCCCTCCGCGCCGGGGATCGGAGCGTTCCACGCGTATTTCTGGTGGGTGTGACCGGTGAAGATCGCATCGACCGCGGCATCCGTTTCGTTCACGATCTTCGCGAAGGCGCCACCGGCCGCGACCGCCTCCTCGATGGTCTCACCGGTGGAGTCGCCCTCGGCGGCGCCCTCGTGGTACTCGGCGACGATGACGTCGACCCGGTCCTCGATCTCGGCGACCACGCGGTTCACCTCGGTGACGGGCTCGCGGAACTCGATGCCCTCGATGCCGCCGGGCGAGACGAGCTGAGACGTCTCCTGCGTGACGGCGCCGATGACGCCCACGCGCACCCCGTCGACCTCGAAGATCGCGTACTCGTCGAGCAGCGGCTGCCCATCCTTGTAGACGTTCGCGGCGAGGTACGGGAAGTCCGCCCACGCGCTCACCTCGTCGACGAGCGCGTCGGCACCGCGGTCGAACTCGTGGTTGCCCGTGGCGGATGCCGCGAGCTCGAGCGCGTTGAGCACCTCGATGGTCGGCTCGTCGTCGAAGTACGCCGAGGCGAAGAGCGAAGCGCCGATGTTGTCGCCGTTGGACAGGAAGAGGGTGTTGTCCTCACCTGCCTCGGCGCGCAGCTTCTCGACCGTGCCGGCGAACTTCACAGTGTTGGCGTCGATACGGCCGTGGAAGTCGTTGATGCCGAGCAGGGTGATGTCGGTGGTCTCGGGGCCGAGGTCGAGCCCCACGATCACCGGGTCGTGATCGCTGGAGCGGTAGGGCGAGGCCTCGTAGAAGTTCAGCACGTTGTAGTTGAAGCGGCTGTACTCCAGAGCCAGCGCCTCGACGGCGTTGATGTTCCAGATGTCGGTGCCGGTGACCAGCTCACGCGCCGACGGCGACGCCAGCACGTGGTCGAGCGATCCGGACTGGCCGCTGAACGAGTAGGAGTACTCGCCCGTTCCGGCCTCGAGCGGTTCGAAGCCGTACTCGCGCAGCTTCAGGATCGGGTCCTCCTGCGTGTAGGCGTTGAAGTCGCCGAGCAGGAACACGTCGTCGGTGCCGACCTCGGCCGCGCGGGCGGCGGCGAACTTCCCGAGGGCGTCCGCCTGACGGACGCGGTCCCCGTTGAAGGCTCCCTGGATGCCGTTGGCGTTGTCACCGGTGGCCGCGGGGCGGCTGTCGCCCTTGGACTTGAAGTGATTCACGATCGCCAGGATCTTGGCATCCGGTGAGGAGACCGGAGCGAACGCCTGCGCGAGCGGCTGACGGGCGTTGCGGAACGCCGGGTCGTCGAGGATGACGCTCTCACCCGACGGCGCGACCACGGCCTTCTTGTAGATGAAGGCGGTGCGGATGACGTCCTCGGATGCCGGGAGCACGGCGGGCGAGGGAACGAACGCCCACTGCGGCGAACCGAGCGCGGCGTTCAGAGCGTCGACGAGGGTCGACAACGCGGCATCCCGGCTCTCACCGAAGACGGCCGAGTTCTCGATCTCCTCGAGCGAGACGACGTCGGCTCCGAGCCCGTTGACGGCGGCGACGATCTTGGTCTGCTGGCGCTGGAGGTTCTCGGCATCGGCGGCGCCGCGTGGTCCCGGAGAGGGGCAGGTGTCCGCGGTGATGGGGTTGCCCTCGCGGTCCTTGTAGGTCGAGGTGCAGCCGACGCTCTCGGCGGTGGTGGTGAAGTAGTTCAGCACGTTGAAGCTCGAGATCTTCACGTTGCCGCCGACGGCCTCGGGGGCCGCGGTGCGGGTGTTCTCGAACGTCGCGGGCTGGACGGTGTCCTTGTTGTCGACGGTCAGCTGCTGCGTCGGCTGGAACTTCCACGCGTTGTTGCGGAAGTCGAGGATGACCGGCGTCTCGAACGACACGGGCGCACCCACGCGCACCGGCTCGGTGAGCGAGACGTACGGCAGCGGGATGCCCTTGTTAGCGTCGTTCAGGAAGTTGATCGACGCACCGTCGTCGAGCACGACCGCGCGTGCCTTGTTGTCGGCGACGGCCGCGACGTACTCCGGGCTGTCGGGGCGCGCCACGTCGGTGGGGGTGCGCAACGGCGTCCCGCCCGCGGCGAGACCCACCTCGGCGTACTGGTTGGTCGAGTAGGTGTTCGTGACGGTGAATTCGCCCTGCGGCTCGAGGAGCATGCCCTCGAACTTCTCGCGCTCTTCATCGGTCTTCGGCCACGAGATCTTCGCGGGCTGCACGGCGTCGGCCTGCTCCGTCAGGATGCCGACCGCAGCGCCGTCGGCGGTGATCTGCGTCTGGCCGGCGAACTCGGTCGCCGTACCCGTGACCTCGACGTGCTGGCCGATCGACACCTTCGCGGTGGCGTCGGAGCCGTAGACGAAGATGGCGTCGGAGGCGGTGTGGGTGGCCGGGTCGAGCTGGCCCCCCGTGCCGGGCGTCTGGATGTAGAACCCGTTGTATCCGCCCGTCGGGTAGGCGGCGGTCACGACGCCGCGCGTGGTGACCGTGGCACCGGCGAGGGGAGTCGTTGCTCCGGTGCCCTGGATGTCGCGGATGGGCGTGACCGCGCCGGGGGTGACCGTCGGCGCGGGCGTCGGCGTGACCGTCGGCGTCGCGGTGGGTGCGGGCGTTGCGGTGGGTGCGGGCGTCGGTGTGACCGCGCCTCCCGAGCCTTGCGGCGTCACCGAGGTGGTGTTGGTGAAGTCGAGGGAGTTGTCGTTCGTGTCGACGAAGCCCGTGCGCACGAGCGCATTCGCGGTGCCGTTCGGTCCATCGACCGTCGCCGCCCGCGTTTCGAAGCTGGCGGCTGCGCCGTAGCCGAGGAAGTCGACGACGCGGCCGTCGGCGACGGAACCCGCGGGTACCGCGACCGGCTCCGCGACGTTCGCGAGGAAGAGCTGGCCCGTGGTGCCCGAGGGGTTCAGACCCGCGCTCGTGATGTCGGCGGTGGGGAGGTCGGCACCGTTGGCGCCGTTGCCCGGGAGTCCGATCAGGTAGTAGCCGCCGGGGGCGATCGATCCGGTCAACGGCTGCGTGTTCGCGCCGGTCGGGGCGTCGGCGCTGCCGGCGGAGCGGTATTGCAGCGACCATCCGCTGAGGTCTTGCGCGGTGTCGCCGGCGTTGTACAGCTCGACGAACTTCTTGTTGAAGAACGCGTTGGCGCTCCCACCCTTCAGGTAGGCCTCGTTGATCACCACCCGGGGGCCGTCGGCCGCGAAGGCCGGAAGAGGAACGAGGGCGGAACCGAGAAGAGCGGCGCCGAGGGCGGCGCTCAGCGCGGTCGTGAAGCGGCGTGCGGGCACGCGCGACGAAGCGATGGGCATGAGACTCCTGGTACCGACGCGCGAACGATCGACGTCGGATGGGGGGATCGACGGGGGTTCCCCACGACCGTAAACGATGGGCATACGGTTTTCCCAGACTTATACATTTCGATCTGGTGAACATCGGTCCCTCGACTGATGAAACCGGGTTCCACTCCGTGCGCGTCGTCCGGAAGGTCCCGAATGCCATGCCCCCGCCCCGGAGGTCGACCGGCGCCGCGCCGCGCTCGGCGTCGACTCCCCCCGCCGGAAACGACGAAGACCCGGATGCCACTGGCATCCGGGTCTTCGTGTATCGCGTTACCGCGACCGCGTGAAGCGTGATTACTTCAGGGTCACCGTGGCGCCGGCGGCCTCGAGGGCCTCCTTGGCCTTGTCGGCGGTCTCCTTGTTCGCGCCCTCGAGCACGGCCTTGGGAGCGCCATCGACGACGGCCTTGGCCTCGCCGAGGCCGAGCGAGGTGAGCTCGCGGACGACCTTGATGACCTGGATCTTCTTGTCACCGGCGGCCTCGAGGACGACGTCGAACGAGTCCTTCTCCTCGACCTCTTCGGCGGGGGCGGCGCCACCGGCGGCGGGGCCGGCCACGGCCACGGGGGCGGCAGCGGTGACGTCGAAGGTCTCCTCGAACGCCTTGACGAACTCGGACAGCTCGATGAGCGTGAGCTCCTTGAACGCGTCGAGCAGCTCTTCGGTGCTGAGCTTAGCCATGTTGTATCTCCTTGATCGGGTTAATCAGCCGGGCCGGGTCAGGCCGCGGTGTCCTGCTTCTCGCGCAGCGCGTCGACCGTGCGAACGGCCTTCGACGGAAGCGCCTGGAAGACGTATGCCGCCTTGGTCATCGTCGCCTTCATCGCACCGGCGAGCTTCGCCAGCAGGACTTCACGGCTTTCGAGATCGGCGAGCTTGTTGACCTCAGCAGCGGTCAGGGGGGCGCCATCGAAGTAGCCGCCCTTCACCACGAGCTGAGGGTTAGCCTTGGCGAAGGCACGCAGGCTCTTCGCGACGGCGACGGGGTCGCCGTGCACGAACGCGATGGCGGACGGGCCCTTGAGCTCGTCATCCAGTCCCGTGACCCCCGCGTTGGACGCGGCGATCTTGGTCAGCGTGTTCTTCACCACGGCGTAATCCGCGTCCTGACGGATGTCGTTGCGCAGCTGCTTGAGCTGGGCAACCGTCAGACCGCGGTACTCGGTCAGCAGAACGGCGGTCGAGTTCTCGAAGTTCTTCGTGAGCTCGGCGACCGATGCATCCTTCTGCGCCATGGCCACTCCTTGTGTGTACGAGGCGCTCCGCGATGGCGGGGCGCCGGCCGAAGACACCGGGTCTGGGCAAAAAGAAGAGCTCCGGCGCAGGCGCACGGAGCTCGGATTCCCTCTCGGGAGGAGTTCAAGTGACCTGCGTAGGTTCTCTGCTTCTCAGCAGACGCTTCGACCGAAGTGCAAGCACTCCGATAACCGACGGTCTTTGGCTTGGACCCCACTGTACCCGACCGTCGCGTCCGTCGCCAATCGGCCCGCCCCGCCCCGCCCCGGCCGCGACTGCCCTCGACGTCGAGATGACTCGCGTTCACCGAGATGACGCGGCATTCGCGCGAATCGCGGGTCATCTCGTGCATCTGCGGTCATCTCGGCGACCCGGCGGGGCCGGTGGCGGGCGCGCCATGCGCTCAGTGCGGAGGGCGTACGCCGAAGGCCGCGAGGCGGGCGGCCAGTGCCTCGGGTGTCCGAACGTCTTCGAAGCCCCCTCGGCACAACCTCCACTGCGTCGTGCCCCGGATCCAGTCCTCGCGGCGCTTCTCGTCGAGCAGGACCCTCTCGACAGATCGTCCACCGCGCATCGCGGCATCCCGATATTTGACCTCGCCGTCGAACTCCCAGAACGTCCGCACGTCGCGCAATCCGATGTCGACGAAGTAGTCGGCCCCTCGCGGCCCGGCGACGGCGACCTGAAGGTCGATCTGCTGAAATCCGATGCGGTGCAACTGCAACCGGCTGATGCTTTCGCCGGGCAGCTCGGCGCGACCGTCTGCGAACTCGATCACCCAGCGCGCGCGACGGACGCCTCGTCGACCCGACGCCTGGTCTGCTCGTCGGCGCAGGCGCTCCCTCCATCGCTCCTGAGCCGCAGCATCGAATCGGCGCGCCGACACCGTCTCGCGTCGCAGCGCCGCGTCCGCGCAGGCCAGCGCCATTTCAAGCGAAGCCGTGCGGGCGACATCGAACACGGTCCGGTCGACGCTGGTGCAGGTGACACCCTCTACCGACACGACATCGTCACCGGGGAGCGCATCGAGGTGGCGTCGCAGCCCGTCGCGGCTGGATCCACCGACGCGACCTGCGAGCGTCACCTCTACCGCGCGGTCGCCGAATCGGTACTGCGGCAACCCGTGAAGGACCGCCGCAGAGAGGTGAGAAACCACCGCCGACCCGCCGCGCATGCACCTCGACGCCGCATGCACGGCAATCCTGTGCCGCTCCGCCGGCGGCCGCGCGAGATACACCTCTCGATCGACGTAAGCGCCGGATTGCAGCCGGAGCCATGGTCCACCCCGTGACGCGAGCGCCAGAACACCCGCGGGCACGCCGCGGGAGAGCAGGTCTTCACGGGTGAAGAGCCCGTCGCTGAAGCCCCACGCCTGCCGCTCTTCCCGCCCCATCCGTCGATGCTGCGGCATCCTCGGTCCCGCGCGCTGACCCCCGCCCGAATCTGTGGACCCCGTCCCCCACCCCCTCCCCCGTGGAGGAGGGCTCGCGCCCGGTCACACCTGCGCCGAGATCACACCCGTTCGCCGAGATGACCCACCATGTCCATCAACCGCCGGTGATTTCGCGAAGCGCCGGTCATCTCGGCGCCTGCAGGGCACACCGCGGGCGGCGCCGACAGGCCACCGCGGAGAACAGCAGCTCAGGAGACGCGCGGCTCGGGCAGCAGCGCCCGGGTCATGCGCACGATGCGCGAGGGCGTGCGCGCGCCCAGCCAGACCGTGCAGATCGGGTCGTCACCGCAGGCCCACTCCGCGCACCAGGCGTGGATCGCCTGCGCGAGACGTTCGCCGCGCGGACGGAGCCCGCCGTCGAGCGACCGGTCGAGCCAGCTCACCCGGCCCTCGCGGGCGTCGATGATGCCGACCTGAGCGGACCCGCACACCTCCACCAGCACCGTCAGGTGCGCTGCGGGCGACAGGGCGGCGGCGATGCGCCGCATCTCGGGAAGGTTCCGCGCGTCTCCGCCGAGCAGCACCGCCCCCTCGAGATCGCACCAGCGGCCGCCGTCGGGGCGGCGCAGCGGACCGGTATCCGGATTCATGCCCATCAACTTAGGACACCCTTACCTCGACCACAAGGCCCCGGATGCCGACGCGCCGAGCTTCGCCTCCGGTCCACGCGCGAGCGGGGTTAGGGTCGAACGCATGTCCCCCGAGTTCGTCGCGTCTCGCAGCGCCGACCTCGACGCACGCATCGTCGCCGACTCGCGCGACCGGGTGGCCTGGATCCGTGCGCGGTCCCGCGGGATCACCGCCACCGACGTGGCGACTCTCACGAGCCCGAACGCGATCTCGCGAGCGGCGGATGCCAAGCTCATGGGCTCGAACTTCTCGGGCAACGCCTTCACGGCGCACGGCCGTCGACGCGAGCCCGAGATCGCCGCCTGGGTGGCCGCGACGCACGGCATCCGCCCCTCGTCGGCGCTGTATCACGCGGTCGTCGAGAAGAGGCACCTGGCGACCCCCGACGGCGTCGTCGTCGACGGGGAGGGTCGCGTGATCCTCGCCGAGATCAAGACCACCAACAAAGCGTGGCGCTCGATCCCCCGCACGTACATGCGGCAGATCTGGTGGCAGCAGCACGTCCTCGGGGCGGAGCGCACCCTCGTGGCGTGGGAGCAGCACGACGGCTTCGTCCCCCTGCACGACGAACCCCGCTGCCAGTGGATCGACCGCGACGAGCGCGAGATCGGCAAGCTCGTGAACCTGGCGACATCCCTCATCGACGAGCTCTACCGCCGCACGATGCAGGCGCGGCAGCCGCGCCCCGAGCCCGTGCGCCCCGAACCCACCGAGAGGTACCGCGCACTCGCGCTCCTCGATTAATAGTTGACGCAAGTCAAACATCAGGCGTATCGTTGACATCAGTCAACTAATCGCGCCAGCGTCGTCGCGGCATCCGTCCCCCACGTGGAGTTCCGCATGACAACCGTTTCCCCTGAGACCGCCGCGCCGCGGCGCGTGCTCCCGGCCCTCATCGGGCTGCTGCTCGGCACCTTCGTGTCGATGCTCGCCTCGACCGTCGTCTCGACGTCGCTGCCCGTCATCGTGCACGACCTGTCGGGCGACCAGAACGCCTACACCTGGGTCATCACCGCGACCCTGCTCACCACCGCGATCTCGACCCCCATCTGGGGCAAGCTCGCCGACCTGTTCAACCGCAAGGTGCTCATCCAGGTCGCGATCGCGATCTTCGTGCTCGCCACCGCCGCCGCCGGCTTCTCGCAGAACACCGACATGCTCATCGGCTTCCGGGCCGTCCAGGGCCTCGGCGCCGGTGGCCTCGCGGCCCTCAGCCAGGTCATCATGGCCGACATCATCAGCCCGCGCGAGCGCGGTCGCTACATGGGCCTCTTCGGTGCCGTCATGGCCGTGGCCACGGTCGGCGGCCCCCTCCTCGGCGGTGTCATCACCGATGCGTTCGGCTGGCGGTGGAACTTCTTCGTCGCCCTCCCCTTCGCGGTCGCCGCTCTGCTCATCCAGCAGCGCACGCTGCACTTGCCGGTCCGCGCGAAGCGCAAGGTGAAGATCGACTACGTCGGCATCGTCCTGCTGTCCACCGCTGTGTCGCTCCTGCTCATCTGGGTGACCAACGCCGGCTCCTCCTACGAGTGGGCCAGCGTCGAAACGGCTCTCATGGTCGGCGGGGCCGTCCTCGCCGCCGTCCTGTTCGTCGTCGTCGAACTGCGCTCCTCGGAGCCGCTCGTGCCCCTCACGCTGTTCCGCGACGCCACCTTCACCCTCGCCACGATCGCCTCCATCGCGACGGGACTGGCGATGTTCGGCACCTCGGTGTTCCTCAGCCAGTACATGCAGATGGCCCGCGGAGCCACGCCCACCGAGGCGGGCATCATGACCATCCCCATGATCGGCGGCCTCCTGGTGTCCTCGATCGTCGTGGGTGCGCTCATCTCGCGCTTCGGCACCTGGAAGCCGTTCCTCATCGCGGGTGGGGCGCTGCTCATCGCGGGCTCGTTCCTGCTGTCGACCATCCACTACGACACGAACTTCGCCCTCGTCTCGCTTTACATGGCCCTGCTCGGCGCGGGCGTCGGCATGACGATGCAGAACCTCGTCCTCATCGTGCAGAACACCGCCGACCCCGAACAGATGGGTGCGGCGAGCTCGGGAGTGACGTTCTTCCGCAGCCTCGGCGGCACCATCGGCGTCTCCGTCATGGGTGCCGCTCTCGCCAGCATGGCGGCGAGCCTGTTCGCGGACCGCGCAGCCGACCTGCAAACGGCGATCATGGGGCTCGGCGCGAACGGCGCGGCTGTGGCCGAGTCGCTGCAATCGGGCACGATCCCGCAGGTCTCGGCCCTCCCCGAGACCGTCCGCGTCATCGTCGAGGACATCTACGCCCAGGCCATCGCGCACTCCTTCCTCATCGCGGTGCCCGTCGCCGTGGTCAGCCTCATCGCCATCCTGTTCCTGCCGAATCGGCCGCTCACCCGCATGACCACGAGCGAACGCGTGGCGGCCAGCGAAGCCGACCTCGCCACCGTCTCGGTCCCCGCGGCCATGGCCACCCTCTCCGCGACCGGGTCGGTGCGCACCCTGCAGGCCGACGCCGGCACCCTCTCCGCCACGGGTTCGGTGCGCACCCCGGATGCCGCAGGCTCCCGCGGCACCCACCGCAGCGCCGAGATGGGAGAGGATGGCTGACGTGATGAGCGACGTGACCGATGACCGCCGGGAGGCCGTACAGGCCCTGGAATCGTCGTTCTCGGAACTCATGACCGTGTTCCGCCGCTTCGTCTCCGAGGCGGCGGAGCGCGTGAGTCCCGGAATGCTCCCGGCCACGTTCAAGGCGCTCTCCGTCGTGAGCCGTTTCGGACCGCTGACACTCTCGGCCCTGGCCGAGCGTCTGGCCGCCGACAAGGGATTCCTCAGCCGGTCGATCACCGAGCTCGAGGAGCTCGGGCTCGTCACCCGCACCCCCGACCCCAACGACGGCAGATCGCGCCTCATCGCCGTCACCGAACTCGGTCATCGCCGTCTCGCCGACGCCCGGGCCCCGCACGAGAGCCGGCTCTTCGAGGCGATCGCCGACTGGTCGATCGACGACATCCGCCACCTCTCGACGCTGCTGCACGCGCTGGCCGTGGGCGAGGTCCCCGTCCGGGACTGACGGCTCAGCGGTGTCGGCCGCTGTCGCGGCCCGGGCGGGCGCGCGACCGCCGCGGTGATCGCTCGAGAAACGCGGTTCGCGGCGAGAAACCGCGCGACGAGGCGTTTCATCGAGCGGGCCGCGTTTCTTGCGGCGCGAATCCCATGCCTCGGGCAGACGGGATGCCACTCGGCGCGGGCTTCGCGACACGGTGACGGGAGCGAAACACCGTCGAGACAATGACGCGCTTGACTGGGCTGGCCGGGGCGGAGCCGCCTCGACTGCGAACACCCCGCGAGAGAGAGCGCCCGATGAGATTCCGATCGACGCGTCCCGAGACCGCCCCGCACCCCGCTCCGGCGGTGCCCGAGACGATGCGGTCGGCGGTCTTCGACGCGCCCGGCTCAGCCGACGTGCTGCACATCGCCGAGACCGCGGTGCCGCGGCCGGTGCTGAGCGAGGTGCTCGTGCGAGTGGTCGCGGCGGGTATCAACCCCATCGATGCCAAGACGCGCGCCGGACGCGGGATGGCGGCATCCATCGACTCCTGGCCCGCGGTGCTCGGGCTCGACGTCAGCGGTGTCGTCGTGCGCGCCCCGTTCGACGCGCATCCGTTCCCGGTCGGCACGGAGGTCTACGGCATGGCAGCCGTCCCCCGCACCGCCGGCACATACGCCGAGTACGTCGTCGTCCCGACCCTCTCGCTCGCCCGCAAGCCCCTCTCCCTCTCGCACGTCGAGGCCGCGGGGGTGCCGGTCGCCGCCCTCACCGCCTGGGGAATCGTCGTCGAGACGGCGCTCGCCCATCAGGGGCAGCGCATCCTCATCCACGCGGGCGGCGGCGGAGTGGGACACTTCGCGGTGCAGTTCGCCTCGTACTTCGGCGCGCACGTCATCGCCACCGGGTCCACGCGCAATCTCGCGTGGCTCCGCGAGCTCGGTGCGGCGGAGGTGGTCGACTACACCTCGACGCGGTTCGAAGACGTGCTGGACGACGTCGACGTGGTCATCGACCTCATCGGCGATGTCGCCGACGACACCGGCACCCGCTCGCTCGAGGTCCTCCGCCCGGGCGGCCTGCTGATCGAGGTCCCCACCGGTGCGTGGCCCGGGTTCCGCGAGGCGGCGGCGGCTCGCGGCATCCGCTGCACCGATTACAAGACGATCCCCGACGGCAGCGCTCTCGCCACCATCGCGCGCCTCTTGGATTCCGGCGCCGTGCGGGTCTACGTCGACCGCGTGTTCGACCTGGCCGAGGCGGCAGCCGCGCACGCCGAGCTCGAACGCGGGCACACCCGCGGCAAGATCGTGCTGCGGGTCGGCGCCGACTGACGTCACGCCGCGAGCACGCGGCGCCCCTCGCTGACGATCTCGTCGGCGACGTCGTCGAGCAGCGCCGAGGTGAGGTTCCACTGCTGCCAGAACAGCGGCACGTCGACGGGGTCCTCGCCCAGGCGCACGAGCGCGCCGGCCACGAGGCCCGCCGCGGACTGGAAGCCCGGCAGCAGCCCCCACCCCAGCCCCAGTTCGATCGCCGTGGCGAAGTCCTGGGATGCCGGCACGCGGTGCCGCGGGGGCCCCGCTGCGGCCACACCCCGACGGGCGAGCCAGCGCGACTGGAGGTCGTCGCGTCGGTCGAAGTCGACCACCGGCGCCGCGCCGAGCGCGTCCGGGTCGGCGCCGGAGGGGAACCACCGCGCCGCGAAGCCCGCCGTGGCCACCGCCTCGTAGCGCAGCACCCCCAACCGCCGCACGCGGCACCCGGCGACCGGGGCTTCTCGCGACGTGACGGCGGCCATCACCGTTCCGGATTCGAGCAGTCCCGCCGTGAAGTCCTGGTCGTCCCGGTGCAGGTCGAACACGACAGGGCGGCGCGCCGCGACGCGGGCCAGTGGGGGCAGGAACCAGGTGGCCAGCGAGTCGGCGTTCACCGCAAGGGGTACGGATGCCACCGACCCGCCCTCCGCCCCCATCGCGGCGAGCGCGTCGTGCTCCAGCAGCGAGAGCTGGCGCGCGAGCCGCACCACGGCGTCCCCCGCCTCGGTGGTGCGCACGGGCTTCGAGCGGACGAGCACGACCCGTCCGAGCTGATCCTCGAGAGCGCGTACGCGCTGACTCACCGCGGAGGGAGTGATGTGCAGACGACGGGCGGCGGCATCCAGGGTCCCTTCCTCCACCACGACGGCGAGGGTGCGGGCCAGGTCGAGCGGAACGGACATGAAGCGATGCTAACGGTCCTTCAGAATCCTGAGCTGGCCTTGTGCTCGACGTCGCTCTAGCGTCGGAACGTGCTCACTCCCCTGCTCGCCGGCCTCGGCCTCGGCTTCTCACTCATCATCGCCATCGGCGCCCAGAATCTGTTCGTCCTGCGACAGGGCGTCCGGCGCGATCACCTGCTCGCGGTCGTCGCGGTGTGCGCGCTCTCCGACGCCGTGCTGATCCTGCTCGGTGTCTCGGGGATCGGTCTCGTGCTGCAGGCCGTGCCGTGGCTGATCGTCGTCGTGCGCTGGGCGGGGGCCGCGTTCCTCGTCGGGTACGGCGCGCTCGCGGCGCGGCGCGCCCTGCGCCCCAGCGGCGAGACCCTGCGGGTGACCACCGCGACCTCCTCGTCGACGGGTGCCGGAAGCACCGCGCTGCGCACCCGTACGACGCTCACCGCCACCGTGTTGACGTGTCTCGCGCTCACGTGGCTCAACCCGCACGTCTACCTCGACACCGTCTTCCTGCTCGGTTCCGTGGCATCCACCCACGGCGACGGCCGCTGGGCGTTCGCGGTCGGCGCCTGCATCGCGAGCCTCGCCTGGTTCTCGGCGCTGGGTTTCGGCGCCCGCTACCTCGGACGGTGGCTCGACACTCCCCGCGCGTGGCGCATCCTCGACGCGGTCATCGCCGTGGTGATGTTCGCGATCGCACTCTTACTCGTGCTGCCGCACTGACGCGGGCGGGGTCGCGGCTCCGCGCTCCTCGGGGCGCGGTGGAGGGGTCCGATGCGCGATCACCCGTATGGGCGCGGTCAGCCGCTCGGGGCGGCACACGCATGCCCCGAAGCACCGAATCCGCCCCGAACCCGTGGACGCGACCGCCCCGTCCGAGAGAATGACGCCATGCGAGCAGTGACGATCACGGTGCGCGGGCGAGTGCAGGGCGTCGGCTTCCGCTACGCCCTGCAGAACGAGGCGCAGCGGGCGGGCGCCCGTGGCTGGGTGCGGAACCGTGGGGACGGCTCGGTCGAGGCGCTCATCGCGGGTGAGGCGACGACCGTCGACACCGTGGTCGCCTGGGCCCGCGTGGGGCCGCCGTCAGCGAGGGTCGACCGCGTCGACGCCGTGGACAGCAGCGAGACACCTCCCGACGGTTTCGACATCCGCGCGACGGCCTGATCGGACGCCGCGTGCGCCAGCGGGTTCGCGAACGCGGATCCCACGGTCGGAACCGCGCGAGATCGGCACCATCGTGCGAGGTGCCGGCGGAAGCGGAGCGGTCAGCCGGGAACGCCGGCGCGCAGCTCGGCGAGGACCGCCGCGGCGTCGTCGAGACGCGCGAGCGCGGCCGACTGCCCCGCCCACAGCGACACGAGATCGGCGTCGCCCGACGCGGTCGCCGCCGCACGGAACACCCCCGTGAGCCAGTTCTGCGCGGGAAAAGGCGCGACCATGCCCGACGTCTCGAGCTCGCGCATCGCGCGATTCGGGATGCCACGAGCCAGCCGTCCGCTCATCGCCCGCGTCAGGACCGTGTCGGTGTCGGTGGAGGTGGCGATCGCCACGCGGTGGCCCTCCGTCGCGGCGGACTGCCGGGTGCGGAGGAACGCCGTACCGACCTGGACGCCCGCGGCTCCCAGCGCGAAAGCGGCCGCCACCCCCCGACGGTCGGCGATGCCCCCTGCCGCGATCACCGGGATGCCCACGGCGTCGACGACCTGCGGCACCAGCGCGAAGGTTCCGACGAGCGAGTGCGCGGGGTCGCGCAGGAAAGACACCCGATGTCCCCCGGCCTCCGACCCCGTCGCGACGACGGCGTCGACGCCCGCGGCCTCGAGTGCCACCGCCTCGGCGACCGATGTGGCGGTTCCGACGACCGGGATGCCGAGGGAGTTCGCGCGGGCGAGGGTGTCGGCATCCGGAATTCCGAAGACGACGCTCAGCACGTCGGGGCGGGCATCGAAGACCGCGTCTAGCTGGGCGGCCAGCGTCGGCATGAAGGTTGCCGGGGGCACGGGCGGGGTGACACCCGCGGCCGCGAAGAGCGGCGCGGCCGCGCGAAGGAAGGGGACGATGTCGACGTCCGCGGGGGCGACCTCGTCGCCGCGGGGCCACCACAGATTCACCGCGATCGGGCCCGACGTCGCCGAGCGCAATGCGGCGACCGTGTCGCGGATGCGTTCGGGCGTATAGCCGTACAGCCCGAACGACCCCAGGCCGCCGCCGTCACTGACCGCCGCGGTCAACGCGACCGACGAGAGGCCGCCGAACGGACCGAGCACGACCGGTGTGTCGATTCCGAGCAGATCTTCGAGGCGTCGCATGCCCCGACGCTACTGCGCGCGGGGATGGTCGCGCGGAGGGTTTCTCCGTCGGCGACTCTTGCGGCCTCACGCCGCGGCCGGTATCAGGACTCGTCGCTCGCCGCCGGGTCGGGACCGTCGAGGGGACGCAGCAAGCGATCGAGGAAGCGACGCGTACGCTCCTTCTTCGGCTGCCGCAGAATCTCCGACGGGGCTCCGCGCTCGACGATCACGCCCTCGTCGAAGAACAGCACCTCGTCGGCCACCTCGCGGGCGAAGCCGAGCTCGTGGGTGACGATGACCATCGTCCACCCCTCGTTCGCGAGTTCGCGCAGCACCGTCAGCACCTCACCGACCAACTCGGGGTCGAGGGCACTGGTGGGCTCGTCGAACAGCAGCAGCTGCGGCTCGAGCGCGAGCGCGCGCACGATCCCGACCCGCTGCTGCTGACCACCTGACAGTTCGGACGGGTAGGCGTCGCGCTTCTCCGACAGACCGACACGCGCCAGCAGCCGCTCGGCCCGCTCCACGGCCTGGACCCGGGGGACGCCGTGCGCGTGCACCGGCCCCTCGATGACGTTCTGGATGACCGTCAGGTGCGGGAACAGGTTGTGGTGCTGGAACACCATCGCCGAACGGTCGCGCAGCGCCGTCCGATCGCCCTTGGTCACCTTCGTGTCGAAGTCGACGCGTGGCCCTCCCTCGAACGACACGACTCCGGCATCCGGGGTCTCCAAACCGTTCAGGCAGCGCAGCACCGTCGTCTTGCCCGACCCGGAAGGCCCGATCAATACCAGGACGTCGCCGCGACGCACCTCGAGATCGACACCGGCGAGCACGCGATTCGACCCGAAGCTCTTCTTGAGCCCGGCGACCTGCAGGAGGGGATTCTCAGTGGGCGACATGGCGATCCAACCTCTTCTCGAGGGCGTTCTGCCCGAACGACAACACCAGGCAGAACAGCCAGTAGATGAGCGCGGCCTCCAGATACACCGCCATGAACTCGTACGAGAAGGCGGCGATGTTCTGGGCCTGACGGAACAGTTCCGAGACCAGGATGAGGGATGCCAGTGAGCTGTCCTTCACGAGCGAGATGAACGTGTTCGACAGGGGCGGCACCGACACGCGCGCCGCCTGCGGCAGGATGATGCGTGTCAGCGTCTTGGCAGGCGAGAGACCCACGGTGTGTGCAGCCTCCCACTGTCCGCGGGGAACCGAGAGGATGGCCGCGCGGATGACCTCGGCGGCGTACCCGCCGACGTTCAGCGAGAAGGCGATGACGGCTGCGGGAAACGGGTCGATCGTGATGTTCAGCGACGGCAGACCGTAGAAGATCACGAAGAGCTGCACCAGAAGAGGTGTGCCGCGGATGATCGAGATGTAGAACCGGGCGATGCCCGACAGCACGACGTTGGGCGACAACCGCAGCAGCGCCATGAACAACGCGATCACGAGACCGATCGCGAACGACGCCAGCGACAAGGGGATGGTGCCTCGCAACCCCGCCAGCACCATCGGCCAGAACGAGTCGAGCATCAGGGTCCAGATGTCGTTCATGGGCCTCCTTCCTCCGCCGGGCGCACCGCCCGGATCCTGCCCGCGCGCGCTCGCGCACACGCCGACGCGGACCGACCGACTCCCACGCTAGGGGCGGGAGCCGGTCGATCCGCGGGGCTTTACAGCGGGTCCTTACTGCGTGACGTCTGCGCCGAAGTACTTCTCGCTGATCTCCGCGAGCGTGCCGTCGGCGCGCAGCTCCTCGAGCGCGCCGTCGACGGCCTGAGCGAGGGCATCTTGGCCCTTCTTGAAGGCGAACGCGCTCTCCGAGGTGTCCTCGGTCTCGGCGGCGATCTTCAGGCCCGTCGGGCTGTTCGTCTTCTCGTAGTCGAGGTAGGTGAGTTGGTCGTTGACCGTGGCATCCACGCGGCCTTGCTTGAGCAGGGCGACGGCCTGGGCCCAGCCCTCGACGGCCTCGACCTGCGCGCCGCTCTCGGTCGCCAGTTCGTACCAGTTGCTCGTCAGCGACTGCGCGGTGGTCTTGCCCGACAGATCGGCGAAGCTCGCGATCGAGTCGTCGGTGTCGGTGGTCACGACCACGCCGCGCGACACGGTGTACGGGGTGCTGAAGGTGTACTTCTCTTCACGTTCGGGGTTGATCGACACCTGGTTGGCGATGACGTCGAAGCGTCCCGCGTCGAGACCGGCGAAGATGGCATCCCACTGGGTCTCCTCGAACTTCACCGGGAGACCGAGCTTCTCGCCCACGGCCTGGGCGATCTCGACGTCGAAGCCGGTGAGGTCGCCCGCGCCCTCGTGGTACGAGAACGGACGGTAGGTCCCCTCGGTGGCGACGGTCAAGGTGCCGTCCGAGACGAGACCGTATTCGGACCCCGCTCCCGGGGTGGCTCCGGGAGTCGCACCGCCGCTGCAGGCGGTCAGCGCGAGGGCGCTCAGGCCCAGGGTGGCGGCGAGGACGGTCAGACGGCGACGGGGCATAGCTGTTCCAGACATGGTGATGGGGGGGTGGCGCGATCGGCGCCCTCAAGCAGAACACGGGCGCGCACCGGTCTCTTCCCGGATGACGCTGTGTTGCACATTCGTGCGGGATCGGAGACGCGCTCGGAGTGAAGGCCCCTGAGCCCGTCGGAGGGACCGGTGCCCGACAACGCCCGGAGCGGAGGTTCTCGCGCCCGTCGATGGGACCGGTGCGGGCGCCGCCCGCTCGGCCGGGGCATACAGAAGCCCCGCCGGCTCGAGGCTCGGCGGGGCTTCCGGATGACGCAGGCGTCAGGCGATGACGTTGACGTCCAGCGGGATGCCGGGACCGAAGGTGGTCGAGACGGCGCCCTTCTGGATGTAGCGGCCCTTCGAGCTGGACGGCTTGAGGCGGACGATCTCCTCCAGCGCGGCCTTCAGGTTCTCGTCGAGCTGCTCGGCCGAGAACGACGCCTTGCCGACGACGAAGTGCACGTTGGCGTGCTTGTCGACGCGGAACTCGATCTTTCCGCCTTTGATCTCCTCGACGGCCTTGGCCGGGTTGGGGGTCACGGTGCCGGTCTTGGGGTTCGGCATGAGGCCACGGGGTCCGAGGACCTTACCGAGGCGTCCGACCTGGCCCATGAGCTCGGGCGTGGCGACGGCGGCGTCGAACGACGTGTACCCGCCCGCGACCTTCTCGATCAGCTCGGCGCCACCGACCTCGTCGGCGCCGGCGGCGAGGGCCGCCTCGGCCGCGGGGCCGTTGGCGAAGACGATGACGCGCGCGGTCTTACCCGTGCCGTGGGGCAGGATGACCGTGCCGCGGACCATCTGGTCGGCCTTACGGGGGTCGACCGAGAGCTTCAGCGCGACCTCGACGGTCGAGTCGAACTTCTTCGAGCCGGTCTCCTTCGCGAGGGCGACGGCCTCGGTCGGGGTGTAGAACGTGTCGGCCGCGATCTTCTCAGCAGCGGCGCGGAATGCCTTGGACTTGGTAGCCATTGTTATCTCCCTCAGTCCTCGACCGTGATGCCCATGGAACGGGCGGTGCCGGCGATGATCTTCGAGGCGGCCTCGATGTCGTTCGCGTTCAGGTCGGGCTGCTTCGTGGTGGCGATCTCGCGGACCTGCTCCTTGGTCAGCTTGCCGACCTTGGTGGTGTGCGGGGTGGGCGAACCCTTCGCGAGGCCGGCGGCCTTCTTGATGAGCTCTGCAGCCGGGGGCGTCTTCAGGATGAACGTGAAGCTGCGGTCCTCGTAGACGGTGATCTCGACGGGGATGACGTTGCCGCGCTGGGCCTCGGTCGCCGCGTTGTACGCCTTGCAGAACTCCATGATGTTGACGCCGTGCTGACCGAGCGCCGGACCGATCGGCGGCGCGGGGTTGGCCGCGCCCGCCTTGATCTGGAGCTTGATCAGGCCGGTCACCTTTTTCTTGGGTGCCATATCCTTTTCCTCTCTCGAGCGAGGGCCTTGCGGCTCCCTCTCTCCCGCACACCCGGCGGTTCCGGGCAGCGGTCGTCGCGCGCCGAAGCACGCAACCTTGCCATTGTACGCGACATCGCGCCCTCCGGCATCCATCGCCTTCCGTCCTCACGCCGCACCCCGTCCTCGCGGCGGCGCTCCGTCCCCGCGGTGCTCCGTCCTCGCCGCGGCGCTCCGTCCTCGCGGCGGCGCTCCGTCCTCGCGGCTCTGTCCGGCGCGGTCGCGTGTGCGCGTTCTCGCCGCGGCGCTCCGTCCTCGCCGCGGTCGTCCTCGCGGCTCTGTCCGGCTCGGTCGCGTATGCGCGTTCTCGCCGCGGCGCTCCGTCCTCGCCGCGATACTCCGTCCTCGCGGCTCTGTCCGGCGCGGTCGCGTGTGCGCGTTCTCGATCATGAGAAACGCTATCGACGGGATGAAACAGGGCAACACGACGTTTCTCCCACTGGATCGCGTTTCTCGACCCGTGTAGCTGACGTCAGGCGGTGGTGCAGCGCAGGTCGTTGTCTCACGAGAAACGCGATCGGCGGGCGGAAACGGCGTGTCAGGACGTTTCTCCCCGCACGTCGCGTTTCTCGGGGATATCGAGGCTCGGGGGGTGAGCTGGGGACGAGGTTATCCACAGGGGGCCCGGATCGCGGTCGCGGGCGTGCGATCCTCGGCGCATGGAGACGTCCGCGCGCCCGCAACCGGCACCGCTACCGCTGATACGAGCGGTCGACGCGGCGCAGGGCGGACACTACCCGCACGCTGACAGATCGCTACGGCGGGTACGGTCCGGCATCTACGTCGAGCGGATCGGGTGGGAGTCCCTGCCCGAATGGGATCGATACCTCGTCCGAGTGCACGCGTATGCGATCGCCCACCCCCGCGCCGTCTTCTCGCACGAGTCAGCCGCGGCACTGCTGGGGTTGCCACTCTTCGGCCACCCCCGCATGATCCATCTTTTCGACGCGCGACGATCGAAGTCGTTGGTGCACGGCGACGTCGTGGCACACACGAGTCTCGACTCGAGAGCGACGATCGAGGTCAGTGGTATCCGCGTGACGACGGCCGCGGACACCGCGATCGACCTCGTGCGCTGCCTGCCCCCGGCACTGGGACTGGCGGTGACGGACGCCGCGATCCGTCTGCACGGAGCGACTCTGCACCGACTTCGCGAGATCGCCGACGGTCAGCGGAGCATCCGCGGCCGACGGCGGCTCCAATGGGTTCTCGAATCGGCCGACGGCGGCGCGGAATCCGCGGCCGAGTCCATCAGCCGCGCCGTCGCTCTGTGGTGCGGGTTCCCGGCGCCGATCCTGCAGGCTGAGCACCGCCTGGGGACCAGGCGCTACCGGTCCGACCTGTGCTGGCCCGAGTTCCGCGTACTCGGCGAGGTGGACGGCTGGGGCAAATACTCCGCCGGCGACTCGCCCGAGACGGTGCTGCGCGACGAGAAGCGCCGCGAAGACGCCCTCCGCCGGATCGGGTGGCGTATCGCGCGATGGGAGTACGCCGACGCGCTCGGCGTCGACGGCCTGCGCAACGCTCTGCTGGCGGCAGGGCTCCCGGTCACCGGCGCCCCCGACTCCGCGAACCTCCGCACCATCGCTCGCAACCCGCGCTCGTGGTGACGCACGCCCGCGGGCTCCACGCACACCGGCCGGCTCCACGCACGCCGGCGTCCACTGCCGATTCGCACGTCCGCAGGCTCGGTGCGTGCCGTCGGGTGGAGCAACGAGCTGCGGTGATGCGCTGCGGCGATCGAATGAGCACCGAGAAACGGCATCCGCGGGCAGAAACAACACGACAACGCGTTTTCCCCCGCAGATAGCGTTTCTCAACGGTCCGCCCTACGCCCATCCACGCATCCCGCCGCGGCGCCCTCACGCTCAGGCGACCTCACGCTCCGCACGCGCTGACACCCCCACGCGCCTCTCTCACGCGCTGCGAGAAACGGCATCCGTTCGCAGAAACAACACCGGAACGCGTTTCTCCCCGCCAATAGCGTTTCTCCGACGGTCCGCCCCACGCCCATCCGCGCATCCCGCCGCGGCGACCTCACGCGCCGCACGCTGCGACACCCCGACGCGCCTCTCGCACGCGCTGCGAGAAACGGCATCCGTTCGCAGAAACAACACGACAACGCGTTTCTCCCCGCGGATAGCGTTTCTCAACGGTCCGCCCCACGCCCATCCGCGCATCCCGCCCCGGCGACCTCACGCGCCGCACGCTGCGACACCCCGACGCGCCTCTCTCACGCGCTGCGAGAAACGGCATCCGTTCGCAGAAACAACACGACAACGCGTTTCTCCCCGCAGATGGCGTTTCTCGGCGAACCAACCCACGACGCGAACCAACCCACGGCGCGAGCCAACCCACGGCGCGGGCCAACCCACGGCGCGGGCGAACCCACGGCGCGAGCCAACCCACGACGCGAACCAACCCACGGCGCGAGCCAACCCACGGCGCGGGCGAACCTACGGCGACGGGACGAGGAGCGGACGAAACGGCGAACGCCCCGCGCGACGTGAGCCGGGCGGGGCGTTCGGGCGACGCGAGGGCGTCAGACCATCTTGGTGACCTGGTCGAACGAGAGCTCGACGGGGGTCTCGCGCTCGAAGAGCGACACGAGGACCGTGAGCTTGCCGCTCTCGGGCTTGATCTCGCTGATCGTGCCGGGAAGACCCGCGAACGAGCCCTCCTTGATCGTGATCGTCTCGCCGGTCTCGAAGTCGACCTCGGCGGGGATGACGCGCTGAGCCGTTGCCGAGCCCTTGGCTGCGCCGGCCTTGGCGGGAGCGGACTCCTTGACCTCGACCAGACTCTTCAGCATGTTGAACGCCTCATCGAAGCGCAGCGGCGTGGGGTTGTGGGCGTTGCCCACGAAGCCGGTCACACCGGGGGTGTGGCGCACGACCGACCAGGTGTCTTCGTTGAGGTCCATGCGCACCAGCACGTAGCCGGGGATGCGCACGCGGTTGACCATCTTGCGCTGGCCGTTCTTGATCTCGACGACGTCCTCCATGGGGACCTCGACCTGGTAGATGTCGTCTTCGACCTCGAGCGTCGACTTGCGCTGCTCGATGTTGGCCTTCACCTTGCGCTCGAATCCGGCGTAGGAGTGGATGACGTACCACTTGCCCGGCAGCGACCGCAGTTCGGTGCGGTACGCCTCGTAGGGGTCGGCGTCTTCGTCGTCCTCGGAGTCGAGGTCGGTGGGGGCGTCGGCGGCGGACTCGCCGGCCTCGACCTCGTCGACCACGCTCGTTGCGGCGGAGACGTCGTCGACGAAGTCCTCGTCGAGCACGGGCTCGTCGGGTTCGCCGTTGACGTCGGGGCCGTCATAGGGGGTGACCTCGTCAGCGGCCTCGGCGGCCTCTTCGGCCTGCTCCTCGGCGAGGGAGTCGTTCAGCACCTCGGCTGCCGCCTCGGCCTCGCTGGTCTCGTCGATCTCGAGAGCGTCGTTCACGATCGCGTCCGCCTCCGGGTCGGTGATGTCGATGTCGCTGAGGTCGGCGTCGTCGACCTCGTCTTCGTCGTCCACGATGTGCACGGCGGAGTGCTCGGCCGAGTCGGAGGCGCGCTCCTGGGACTCGAGCACGTTGCCCTCCTGGGCTTCGTCGTCCTCGCTGGACTGCTCCGCTGCCGTCGCCCAATCGGCGTCGTCGACATATCTTTCAGACACTGTGATCTCTTCCGTTCAGAGGCGGCCGCTCTTGGCGCCGCACGTCCGCACGAACGCCGGTCAGGCGCCGGCGGTACCGGGGACGCCGAAGACGGCGGTGGTGATCCACACGAACAGCACGTCGAGGCCATAGACGATCGCCATCATGACGACGACGAAACCGAGGACCACGGCGGTGAACTTCAGCAGTTCCTGCCGCGTCGGCGTGACGACCTTGCGGAGTTCTGCGAAGACCTGACGGATGAAGAGGGCGATCCGCGCGAAGAAGTTCAGCTTCTTCTCACGGGGGGCGCCGCGCTCGGCGACGATCTCGCCGCTCGCCTCGTCCTGCGTCATCGAACCACCTTGGTCTGTGTCTGTGCCAGCGTGCGCTGTGCGCAGGGCGGACAGGAATCGAACCTGCAACCTGCGGTTTTGGAGACCGCTGCTCTGCCAATTGAGCTACCGCCCTAAGATCCCGAGGGATCCGGGGTGCGAAACCGGCGCGCTTCCGCCTGGAATTCCTCGGGGAGGGATGCCGTGTACCCGGGGGCACAGCGAAAGAGTGCAGATTTCGACTGCACTGCCCAGTCTATGTCATGTGCTGCAGCCTGGCGAACCGGACGACACCGACCGGCCGCCGCCGCCCACTCCGAAGTGGCCGACGGCGACCGGTCGGGTCGAGCCTCACAACGTCTGGCGCATCACCACCGCGTAGTCCGTGAAGGACTGGCCGGGGGTGCCCGTCGCCAGCCGGACCTCGACCTTGTCGCCCGGCGCGAAGGTGCCGCGCGGCGTGACGATCACGGCGGCTCCGTCGTTGCGGGACGCCAGGTAGTACCGATGACCGTTCCAGGTCTCGCCGACGTATTTCCCGTTGACGAAGATCATCACGCGCCGGGTGGATGCCACCACCGAGGCGGGCAGGGCGACCTCGACGTTCCCCGACTTCGTCCGCTGCACACGCGGGGGTGCGCCGTTCAATGCTGCCCGGACGATCGTGGTCGTCTTCACCGTCGCACCCCACCCGGGAACACCGGCGTGAGTCCCCACCCGCACGACCGCGCCGGGATCGACACGGGCGAACACGGAGACCGACTTGTCGGCGTTGATCCGCATGCCGAGGTAGTAGGCGTGACCGTCGTACATCTCGCCCGCGTATTTCTCGTCGGCCCAGATCATCAGCCGGGTCCGGGAGAAGAAGAGGTCATGGCTCACGGTCAGGGTCACCAGGCCGTCCACGGCGGACAACTGCTGCACGCCCGCATCGGCATCCACCGGGGTGCTCGAGGGAGACGGCGCCGGCTTCCCGGGAACCGACGGGGACGGCGACGGCTTCGCGGGAACCGACGGCGACGGGGACGGCGACGGCTTCGGAGCCGACGGCGACGGGGACGGCGACGGCTTCGAGGGCACCGATGGCGACGGCGACGGTTTCGGGGCCAGCACGGAGGTCACGGTCGCGCTCGAACTGCGAGCGGTCGCGTAGCCGTTGCGCGTGGACGAGCCGTCCTCTTTCGACACCTGGAGGACGCCGACGACCTGCCCGTTCAGCAGCACGGGTGCTCCGAGGTCTGACACCGTTGCACGACTCGCGCTGGTCCGCACCATCAGCAGGTCTCCGCCGCCGAGCTGGTCACGCTCGGTCGAATCCGCCGCACCGTCCACGACGATGGCGACGGGGTCGGCCGGGCTCCCCGCCGAGTACAGCTGGAGCGATTGTCCGACGGGGACGACACTGGTCGTGTCGATCTTCGGATAGGAGCCGAGCGGAACCTTCTGGGAGAGGTGGACCATGCGCACTCCCCCGGAGGGCGAGTCGACGATCCGGTCGACGCCCGCGTCCATGCCGGGCCCGTCCTTCGTCGAATAGTGCACGGATTTCGCCCCGCACTGCGTGGCCGTGATCACCCAGGAGTCGGACACCGCCGTTCCCGTACACACGTGATCGCCGTCGTTGACGGTCGTGAGCCACGCGACGGAAGCGGTCGGGGCGGCGCGGCGGGCGCGTTCGTTCGCGCGAGCGACGGGACTGCTGTCGAGACAGATCTTCTGCGTGGAGCGGTCATCGCAGACGAAGAGCTGGCTGCGCTTGCCCGCCGAATCCTTCGCCGGGAAGGTCGCCGTCGCCTGGTCGGTCCATCTCTGGTTCGTGTCCTTCGCCACGAAGGTGATCGTCCCCGTGATCGAGCGAGTCAGCTGGGCGTAGGCGATCCAGGCCACCCCGTTGGCCGGAACCATCGCCGTCACCGTCTGCGCGAGCGCCTGCGTGTCGGTCCAGGCCTTGCCCACGTTCCACGACTGCTCGACCGTCCACTCGGTCTTGGCGAAACCCTCGATGCCCGCCGCGAACTTCACCGAGTACTTATAGGTGTAGCCGAAGCTGGTGGTCACCGATTTCGACTCCGAGAGCTGGATCGTCGTCGGCACGGGGGTCTGCGTGAAGTTGTACGCCGGCCTCCCGATGGGCTCCGGGGCCGTGAGGGCGGGTTCCGAGGTCGCACCGGCGAGGTAGGAGCACGTCACCCACTTGCCTTGGTCGCACTGTCCGGACGCCCACCGCGTCGCCCGGGCCTGTACCGCGCCGGTGATCTCGGCATTGCGGGACTTGTCCCACCCCTCGAAGTACGCATGCTGACGGAAGATCTCGCTGCTGCGGCACGAGTGCAGCTCCATCGCGGAACGCGGCGGCCACACCCGACGAATCGTCTCGGTGCAGCGATCGTCCGCCGTGCCGTCGTTCTTTCCGACACGACGCAGGACGAAGGTGTTGTCGTCGGAGTTCTGGAAATACCAACGCTGCCCGGTGGCTCCCGTGCAGGGGACGGCGCGGAGCTCGTCATGGTCGTCCGCCGACACGCAGTGGTCACGGGCGTCGCGGATGTAGACCGATCCGTCGCCGACGTCCTGGAAGTTGAAGCGGGAGTCCTCGGTGCGATCGCCCCACCACACGGCATCCTGATAGGGCCGCGACTCCCACACGGCTCCCCAGGACGCGTTGATGACGACATCGCACACGTCGTAGGCGCACGTCGTCGCCGTGTCTGCGTGCGCCGCCGGCGCGGCGGAGACGACGCCGGCCGAGAGGATGACGACCAACGCCGACAGAGTCGCCAGCGCCCTCCAGATATGAGCGATCAGTGGTCGGATGAACATGCGAACCCTCCTCAGGAGGCACGCCACCGCGGCGAGCCGGACACACGATGGCACCCGCTCTCCGACCGATCGCGCGGCCCCGCTCTCCGGGCCCACGGAAATCCGGGCGTGGAAGGATTCTCGACACGAGTCGGTTACCGCACGTCCACCGCAGGATCGCCCGCGGTCTCGCCTCGCCGGCGGATTCGCGTCCTATCCGCAGCACGACGCGAAGAGAGGAGCGGAGGCGCGTCCGGCGCTCCCGCTCCCCTCTTCGCCTCAGGCCGTGCGGATGAGCTTCTTGTTCACGAACTCGTCGGCCGCGAGCAGGCCCATCTCGCGCGAGGTGCCGCTGCGCTTGACCCCGCCGAAAGGGAGCTCGGGCGAGTCGGCGAGCACGACGTTCACATAGACCATGCCGGCCTCGATCCGGTCGGCGATGCGCTGCGCCTGCTCGGCATCCGTGGTGAAGACGTAGGAGCCGAGCCCGTAGCCGGTGCCGTTGGCGATCTCGATCGCCTCCTCCTCGTCGGCGACCCGGTAGACGGTGCCGACGGGGCCGAAGAACTCCTCGCCGTACGCGTCCATGTCGGGCGTGATGCCCGAGAGCACGGTGCCGGGGTAGAACGCCCCGTCGCGCGTGCCGCCGACCTCCACCGTCGCGCCCTGGGACACGGCGCGCTGCACCTGCTCGTCGAGGCGCTCGGCTGCCGCGAGCGACGACAAGGGCCCCAGGACGGTGTCCTCGGCGAACGGGTCGCCGACCTTCGCCTCACCGAGGGCCGCGGTGAACTTCGACAGGAACGCGTCGTAGAGGTCGTCGATCACGATGAAGCGCTTGGCGGCGTTGCACGACTGGCCGTTGTTGTCGAGGCGTGCGTCGACGGCAGCCTGCACGGTGGCATCCAGGTCATCCGTGGACAGCAGGATGAACGGGTCGGACCCGCCGAGTTCGAGGGCGACCTTCTTGAGGTTGCGGCCGGCGATCTCGGCGACGGCGGCACCGGCGCGCTCCGAGCCGGTGACCGACACGCCCTGCACGCGCGGGTCGGCGATGATGGTCGCCGCCTGGTCGTTGGTCGCGCGGATGTTGACGTAGGCACCGTCGGGCAGCCCCGCGTCGCGGTAGATCGCCTGCAGTGCCTCGGCCGACTCGGGGCACTGGGGGGCGTGCTTGAGCAGGATCGTGTTGCCGACGGCGAGGTTCGGGGCGGCGAAACGGGCGACCTGGTAGTAGGGGAAGTTCCACGGCATGATGCCGAGCAGCACGCCCAGCGGCGAGCGGCGGATCACCGCCGTGCCCTCGCCCAGGATGTCGAGCGGGCTGTCGCCCGTGATCTTGTCGATGTTGTCGGCGTAGTACTCGGTGATGTCGGCGGCGAAGTCGACCTCGCCGAGGGCCGCCTCGAGCGGCTTGCCCATCTCGCGGACGATGATCGCGGCGAGGTCGTCGCGGCGCTCGCGGTGCAGCTCGGCCACGCGGCGGAGCGCGTCGGCCCGGCCGGCCGGTGCGGTCCGCGACCAGGTGCGGTAGCCCTGGTGGGCGGATGCCAGGGCGTCCTCGACTCCGGCGTCGGTCAGCGTGTCGTACTCGGCGAGGGTCTCTCCCGTTGCGGGGTTGACGACGGCGTAGTCGCTCATGGTGCTCCTTGTCGTTTCGATGTCAGGACGTGCGGCGGCGCTGGCGGGCCTGTCGACCCAGGGTCTCACTGCGTGAGGGGGTCAGGACGTGCGGCGGCGGCGGGCGCTGGCGGGTGCCTCCCGACCCAGGGTTTCACCGCGGAAGAAGGCGGGGCTGGCGACGCGCTGGGCGATCATCAGGACAAGACCCACGACGATGATGACGACGGTGATGACGAAGACCAGTCCGACGCCGCCGATGTTGGACCCCGACCCGTACTCGGGGTCGGCGCTGTCGATGAGGGTCGTCACGAACAGCACGGCCAGGATGACCCCACCCACGAGCGGGGCGAGGAGTGTCAGGAAGAAGTTGCGCGCGGAGTCGAACCACTGCTTGCGGAAATACCAGACGCACGCGAACGCCGTGAGGCCGTAGTAGAAGCAGATCATCGCGCCGAGTGCGGTGATCGTGTCCGTCAGCACGTTCTCGCTGAGCACCCGCATGATCGCGTAGAACGCCGAGGCGACGACGGCCGACACGATCGTGGCGTAACCGGGGGTGAAGAACCGCGGGCTCACCTTCGCGAACTTCTTCGGCAGGGCGTCGTAGTGCGCCATGGCCAGCAGGGTCCGCGCCGGGCCGACGAAGGTCGCCTGGAGCGAGGATGCCGAGCTGGTCAGGACCGCGAGGGACACGAGGAACGCGAGGGGTCCGAGGATGGGTCCCGAGAGGTGGAAGAAGACGTTCTCCTGGATGTCCTCGTTGCCCAGGCCCAGCTCGCCGGTGCCGTTGCCCGCGAACATCAGCAGCGCGACCGCGATGAGCAGGTACAGCGCCACGATGAGGAAGACCGTGACCGTCGCGGCGCGCCCCGGGGTGCGGTCGGGATCTTTCGTCTCCTCGTTCATGGTGAGGATGACGTCCCATCCCCAGAAGATGAAGATCGACAGCGAGAGTCCCGCGGCGAAGGAACTGAACGACTCCACTTCGAACGGGTTGAACCACGACGCCTGCACGGGGCTCGCGTCGAAGGCGTTGCCGCTCATCATCTCGACCACGGCGGCGCCGGCGAACACCAGCAGCACGAGGATCTGGAACCCGACCAGGCCGTACTGCAGGCGCTGCGTCGTCTGCAGATCGCGGTACGACACCACCGTCGCCAGGAACATGAACAGCAGGCACACCGCGATGTTGATCGGGACGACCCGCGTGAGCTCCGCGATGTCGGCGTTGCCGCTGATCTGCGCGATCAGCAGGAACAGGAAGTCGACCGCGATCCCGGCGAGATTCGACAGCACGATCACGGTGGCGGCAACCAGGCCCCAGCCCGCCATCCAGCCGACCCAGGGGCCGAAGGCCCGCGCCGCCCACGTGAACGAGGTCCCGGCATCCGGCATCCGGGAATTCAGCTCGCGATAACCGAGGGCGACGAGCAGCATGGGGATGAAGCCGACGAGGATGATCGCCGGCACCTGAAACCCGACGGCCGAGACCGTGGGGCCGAGGGCACCGGTCAGAGTGTAGGCCGGGGCGATGGTGGAGATGCCGATGACGACGGCGCCGATCATGCCGATCGAACCGACGCGCAGGCCCTTGTTCGAGATGCCGGTGGTGACGGCACTATCGGGGGACGCGCTCGCACCGCGGGTTGCATCGGTCATGACGAGACCTCCTGGGTGCGGGGCACCACGATCATCGGAACGGGCAGGGCGCGCAGGATCCGCCCCGCGGTGGAGCCGAGGAACAGGCGACGCGGCTGGGCGAGGCGACTCGAACCGACCAGTGCGATCTCACCGGGCTGCCACTCGATTCGCGAGACCGCGTCTTCGATGTCGCTCCCCGTGCCCACGACGGCCTCGGCCGGCACTTCGGCAGGGAGCGCTGCGCGCGCAGCCTCCAGCACGCTCGCGGCGTGCGTCTGGCCGGTGAGACGGGTGAGCCCGGCGTCGACGCGGTTCGGCAGGTCGACGCCGGCGAGGGAGAGCAACCGCAGCGGCGCGTGGGTGCGACGCGAGACGGACGCGGCGGTGCGGAGGAGCTCGTCAGCGCCCGGGCGGGTGCCGATCGCGGCGGTGACGCGGGGAAGACCGACGTCCGGGTCGATCACGCGCGCCCCTTCCTGCGCGAGGGCGACGGGGACCGGGGCCGAGTGCACGAGCTCCTCGGCGGTGGTGCCGAGGCGGTGACGACCGCGAGGGCCTCCCCCGCCCGTGCCGACGACGATGACGCCGGCGTCGAACTCCTCCGCGGCGGCGACGAGACCGTCCGAGACGGCGGAGGCGTGTCGGACGTGGCCCCGGATGCCGGGGAACGGCGCGAGCGCGTCGCGCAGCCATCCGCGAGCGGTGTCTTCGACGAGACGCTCGTACGACGCATCGGTCGGGATCGAGACGTTGCCCTCGGCCGACGGCAGCACGACGACGGCGTGCACGGGGGCGCCCAACGCCGCTCCCAGGCGTGCGCCGAGCGCGAGGGCGTCGGCGCCCGCGTCGGTGGCCGCGTAGCCGACGACGACGCGATCGCCGGTCATCCGCGCGTCCGTTCGAGGATCTCGTCGGCGGCGCGGTGCCCCTGCCGGATCGCCCCGTCGACGTGCTGGTAGCCCGCCCCCGCCATGTCGCTGCACGCGAGGTGGATCGGCCCGACGGGCTGACGCTGATCGGCGCCGTAGCGGTGGAGCCCACCCAGGTCGAAGCTCGCGGCGTACGCCCCGCGGGTCCACTCCTCGGTGCCCCAGTCGCTCTCGTAGTAGACGACGGGGTTCTTCGCCTCGGGACCGTAGTAGTGCGAGAGCGACTCGAGGATGCGCTCCTTGCGCTCCTCGGCGCTGAGGCGGAAAAGGTCGTCGGCGTTCTGGTCGGAGACGAAGCCGACGAGGGTGCCGCGCTCGTCGCCGTGGTTGGTGTTGTCGTAGGCCTCGTGGCACAGCTCGTAGGGGCTGAACGCCGTTCCGGACAGGCCCTGCTCGCGCCAGAACGGCGTCTCGTACACCGCGTGCACCTTGATCACGAAGCCCATCGAGATGTGCTGGTGCATCTGGTGCTGCAGGCGGGGCATCGGCGGCTCGAACGAGATGCGCGAGTACAGCACCGGGGCCAGGGCCAGGATGGCGAAGCGGGCGCGGACGGTGACGCCCTCGGCGATCACCGTGACGCCGTCGGAGGAGGATGCCGCGGCCTCGACGCGTGCCGTCAGCGCCCGCAGGTCCGCCACCCGTCGGCCCGTGTCGGCCGGGCGATCCGGCGTCGCCGTCTCGGCGCCCCAGATGATGCGGCGGACCGGCTGATCGAGGAAGACGTCGTCGCCGAGACGCTCGGCCAGCAGCTCGGGCACCTGCTGGAGGCCGCCCGCGACCCGCTTGTCGAGGATGAAGTCGGCGTCGACGAGGTGCGAGTACGACCCCGCGGATGCCGCCATGAGCAGCGACTGCAGCAGCGAGAAGGTGTGCGTGGGCTTGGTGAGCATCGCCGAGCCCGTGGCGAACGCGAGGTTGCGCACGGCTTCGTCGTCGTCGGTCTGCGCCCGCAGCCAGGCGTCCCACGAGATCTTGTCCCACTCGGCGGCGTTCGGGTGCTCCCACGGCTTGTCGGGGTCGATCTCTGCCACCATGGCATCCAGCCGCGCGGTGATCTCGTCGATGGTCTTCTCGGTCTCGGGTGCGACCGGGAACATCTCCCCCGTGAAGCGCTTCGCCTCGCCGTCGGCACCGACGTACACGCTGTCGCCCTCGCGGTAGCGGCTGTAGGTGGTCAGGCCGAGATCCGCCACGGTGTCGATCAGCGCGGTCTGATCGGGAGAGACCCACTGACCGCCGAGCTCGAGCATCGCGCCGTCGATCACGTCGGTCCACAGACGTCCCCCGACGCGGTCGCGCGCCTCGAGGACGGCGACCGAGAGACCGGCCTTGCGCAGGTCGTTGGCGGCGGTGAGTCCGGCGGCGCCGGCTCCGATCACGACCACGTCACGGGTGATGTCGTCCATGGGCTCTTCTTCCTTCTCGTTCACGTCTGCGTGTTCTGCGGGACCGCTCGGGTTCGGCGGGAGTCCTCGACCCGGCGGCGGGAGGGCCCGTCGCCGAGAAGGTGGTCAGTTGCGGGCGAGGGCTGCCGCCACGATGTCGAGCCCCTCGTGCAGCAGCTCGTCGCCGATCGACAGCGGCGGGAGGAACCGGATGACGTTGCCGTAGGTGCCGCAGGTGAGGACGATGACGCCCTCGGCGATCGACGCCTTGGCGACGGCCGCGGTGAGGGCGGCGTCGGGTGCGCCGGTGGTCGGGTCGACGAACTCGGCGGCGATCATCGCGCCGTGCCCGCGCACGTCTCCGATGCGGGGGTCGTTCGCTTGGAGGGCGTGGAGGCGATCCTTCAGCGCGGCGCCGATCTGCTGCGCACGCTCGATGAGTCCCTCGTTCTCGAACGCGTCGATGGAGGCCAGAGCCGCGGCGCACGCGACCGGGTTGCCGCCGTATGTTCCGCCGAGGCCGCCCGTGTGGGTGGCATCCATGATCTCCGCCCGGCCCGTCACGGCCGCGAGCGGCAGGCCCGCGGCGATGCCCTTGGCGGTGGTGACCAGGTCGGGGACGATGCCGAAGTGCTCGCTGGCGAACATCGCGCCGGTGCGGGCGAAGCCGGACTGCACCTCGTCGGCGATGAAGACGACGCCGTTGTCGCGGCACCAGTCGACGATCGCGTTCAGGAACCCGTCGGCGGGCACGATGAAGCCGCCCTCGCCCTGGATGGGTTCGATGATGACGGCGGCGAGGTTCTCGGCGCCGACCTGCTTCTCGATGAGCGAGATCGCCTTGGCGGCGGCTTCGGGACCGGTGAGTCCGTCGCGGTACGGGTACGACAGCGGGGCGCGGTAGACCTCGGCCGCGAAGGGCCCGAAGCCGCTCTTGTACGGCATGTTCTTCGCCGTCAGCGCCATCGTGAGGTTGGTGCGGCCGTGGTAGGCGTGGTCGAACGCGACGACGGCCTGGCGACCCGTGAACTTCCGGGCGATCTTCACGGCGTTCTCGACGGCCTCGGCGCCGGAGTTGAACAGCGCGCTCTTCTTGGCGTGGTCGCCGGGAGTGAGGCGGTTCAGCGCCTCGGCGACGGCGACGTAGGAGTCGTAGGGCGAGATCATGAAGCACGTGTGGGTGAAGGCGGCGACCTGCTCCTGCACGGCGGCGACGACGGCGGGATGGGCGTTGCCGACGCTGGTGACGGCGATGCCCGAGCCGAGGTCGATGAGGGAGTTGCCGTCGGCGTCGACGACGACTCCGCCGCCCGCGGCGACCGCGTGGATGGGGACGGTGTGCCCGACACCGGATGCCACGGCCGCGGCCTTGCGATCGAGCAGCTCCTGCGAACGGGGGCCGGGGATGGCGGTGACGAGGCGGCGCTCCTGGGCGAGGGACGGACCGCCGACGGTGGGGAGGGTGTCGAGGCTCATGGCGGCGATGCTACGGAGGGCGCGACACGCGTCGCACTCTCCTGGATGTACAGTCGCTCGCACCGACATATACGTCTCGTACAGGAGGAAGCATGGTCGACACCGCCGTCGCTCCGCCCAGCCTGCGCGCGCTCCTCGCGCGTCGCGACCTGCATCTGCGCCTCGTCGTCGAGGAGCACGATCTCGCCCCCGGCAGCATGGACCGGCCGGTGCGCTGGGTGCATTCCAGCGACCTCGCCGACCCGACGCCCTTCCTCAGCGAGGGGCTGGTCCTGCTGACCACCGGCACGCAGTTCGCCGGCGCCACGGACGCGGACTACACCGCGTACGTGTCACGACTCGTCGCCCGCGGGGTGCGCGCGCTGGGGTTCGGCACCGAAGTCGTGCGAGACGGCATCCCCCCGACCCTGACGCAGGCGTGCATGGCGGCCGGGATGCCGTTGTTCGAGGTTCCGTACCGTACGCCGTTCATCGCGGTCGCGCGCGCCGGCGCCGAGGCGATCGCCGCCGACGCCTACGCCCGCCGCAGTTGGTCGCTCGCCGCGCAGCGGGCCGTGTCGCTCGCAGCCCTCCGCCCCGACGGTCTCTCGGCCACCCTCGCCGAGCTGTCCCGCCAGCTCGGCTGCTGGGTGGGGCTGTTCGATGCCGCGGGGGCCCTGCGCGACGCCCACCCCGCGGGCACGCTGGACTCGGCGGCGGTGGATGCCGCCTCGGCCGAGGTGACCGCGATGCTGCGCCGGGGGACGCGGGCGGCCGGCGCCATCCGGGTCGGTGACACGTCGGTGACCGTGCAGACGCTCGGTCGCGGCGGACACCTCCGCGGAGCCCTCGCGATAGCCTCCGACGACCTCGACCACGAAGCACGCAGCGTCGTCACCGCGGTGGTGGCCATGGCCGCGCTCGCCCTGGAGCAGCAGGACGGTCTGGGGCGGGCGGTCAGCATGTTCCGCGCGGGCCTCGTGCAGTCGCTGATCGGCGACGATCCCACGCTCGCGCGCCGCGCTGCGCGCGATCTGCTCGGCCCGCTCCCCACCGCGCCCGTCGTCGTGGCGCTGACCCCCGCGGCATCCGGCCGCTCCACCGCGCTCACGGAATGGCTCGAGCGACGCGGGCAGGAGCACCGCGGCGAGGTGTTCTTCGGCCGGGGTGACGACGGCCTGGTCATCGTGGTGCCGGCGGGCGCGCGTGAACTGCTCGCCGAGATCGCGGACCGGTTCGAGACGGTGGTCGGGTGCTCCGCCGCGACGGGCTACGACGGGTTCTCCCGCGCCCTCACCCAGGCGCGCACCGCACGGGATCGGGTCACGACGCCGGGTGTCGCCGACTTCGCCGACACCGCCCGGGCAGGCCTCATCGCCGCGCTGGGCTCGGAGGCGGCCCGGACGGTCGCGGCCGGGAGCCTCGAACCGCTCCGCCGGCACGACGTCGAACAGGGCTCCGCGCTCGTGAGCACGCTGGACGCCTGGCTCGCCAACGACTGCTCGCACGAGGCGACGGCGCACGCGCTCGGCATCCACCGCCACACCGTGCGGGCCCGCATCGCTCACGCCGAGCGCGTGGCCGAGCGCGACCTGTCGTCGTTCGCAGCCCGCGCGGAGCTCTGGGCAGCATTGCGGCTATCGGAGTAGGCGCGCGCCTGGCCCCCCGCGGTCGGAAGCGCGACCACCCCGAGCTCTCGACAGCCGGCCGGACGCGCTACTCCCGCGCCGGATCGACCGGCGCGAAACGCCGGAGGCTCTCGGGCGAGGTCAGGCGCGACGCCGCGAGCGAACCGGCGACGGCGAGGAAGATCGGCACCAACAGCGTGAAACCGGTGTCGGTGAACTCGATGACGAGCGCGATCGCGGTGAAGGGCGCGCGCATGTTGGATGCCAGGAACGCCGCCGCCGCGACGATCGCCAAGGCCGTGGCATCCGCTCCCGGCCAGACGAACGCCCAACCGGCGGCCGCCGCCGCGCCCAGTGCCGCACCGATCGCGACCGACGGCTGCAGCGTGCCGCCGATCGCCCCGGCACCGAGCGAGACCGAGGTCGCGACGTACTTCATCAGCGCGAGCGCGATGAGCAGGATCGCGGGCTCGGAGAGGTCGAACGCCGCCGCCGCCAGGGAGCGACCGTTGCCGAGGATGAGGGGGAAGACCGCGCCGAGTGCTCCGACGGCCGCGAAAGCGACGGGAAGGACCACGAGCAGCCGCCACCCCTCGGGACGGAACCGCGAGAGCGTCTTGGTCACGGCGGAGAAGCTCGACGCTCCCCATCCCATCAGGGGCCCGATCAGGATCGCGGCGACGATCAGGGAGGCGTTCACCTCGACGGATGCCACGGAGTACAGCGAGCCGTCACCGACGAGCGGGCGCGCGACGAGGGTCGCGAGAGAGCTCGCGGCGAGCGCGACCACCGCCGCGCCGACGCTGAATTGCGCGAGCAGGATCTCGATGGCGAAGAGGGCGCCGCCGAGGGGCACGTTGTAGACGGCGGCCAGACCGGCCCCGGCGGCGGAGGCGATGAGGATGCGAGACCACCGGGCGTCGAGGCGGAACCACCGCACGATCTTCGACCCCGCCATCGCCGACAGCTCGCGCGGCGCGACCTCCTTACCGATCGACGCTCCCATCGCGACCGACCCCACCTGGAGGACGGTGTCGACGAGGGTCTCCCACCACGGCATCCGCGCCCCGTCCACCCCCTGCTCGACCGTGGCGAGGCGTCGGCCGAACCGGCGGAGCAGGTACCACCCGACGGCGACGACGGCGCCGGCGCCGCCCACCGTCGCGATCGGAAGCCACCAGGGGTCGGGGACGGCGAAGCCGTCGAGGAACGGCCCCTCCTCGTGCCCCCACACCAGATGCTCCAGACTGTGGGCGATCCAGACCAGCAGGAGCACGGCGAGACCCGCGCCGACGCCGACGAGCGCGGTCGAAGCCCCCAGCCGCACGAGCGAGCCGAGTCCCCCACGTCGGGAGCGGAGGGGCGTGGTGGGCGCTGTCATCCGCTCACGGTAACCGACCCGTGTGTCGCGCTGATGGCGCGCTAGCGTGACGGCATGACGCCCCCGCCTCCCCTGCCGCCCCGGCGTGGTGTCGACGTTCTCGGCATCGTCGCGGTGTGCCTCGCGAGCCTCGTGACCCTTCCGACCCTGGCGGTCTTCCTGATCGGCCTGATTCCCGAGATGAACGCGATCTGGTGGCTCGGGATCGTGCTCCTGCCCCTCCTCGTCCTCGACGGAGCCCTCGTCGTGGTCCTCGCCGTCATCGGCATCACGGTCGGCGTGCGACGTCACGGTCCCCGGGCGATCTCGATCGTGGCGCTGGTGGTCGGCATCCTGATGCTCCTTCCCGCCTTCCTGCTCTGGACGGGATCGGCGATCTGAGCCTCGGCGCGCCGGGATGGGAACACTAGGCTCGGGTCCGTGACTTCCCGAGCTCCTCTCTCCCGCAAGCTGTCCGCGATCGCCGAGTCCGCGACCCTCAAGGTCGACGCCAAGGCCAAGGCCCTGCAGGCCGCCGGCCGTCCGGTGATCTCCTATGCGGCCGGAGAACCCGATTTCGCGACCCCCTCGTTCATCGTGGACGCCGCCGCCGACGCGCTGCAGGACCCGAAGAACTACCGCTACACGCCGGCCGCGGGCCTTCCCGTGCTGCGTGAGGCGATCGCCGCGAAGACGCTGCGCGATTCGGGACTCGAGGTCGCCCCCTCGCAGGTCATCGTCACGAACGGCGGCAAGCAGTCGGTCTACCAGGCGTTCCAGACCGTGGTGAACCCCGGCGACGAGGTGCTGCTGCCCGCGCCGTACTGGACGACCTACCCCGAGGCCATCGCGCTGGCCGACGGCACCCCCGTCGAGGTCTTCGCGGGCGCCGACCAGGACTACAAGGTCACCGTCGCCCAGCTCGAGGCGGCTCGCACCGACAAGACGACGGTGCTCGTGTTCGTGTCCCCCTCGAACCCGACCGGTTCGGTCTACACGCCCGAGGAGACCGCCGAGATCGGCCGCTGGGCTCTCGAGCACGGCATCTGGGTCATCACCGACGAGATCTACCAGAACCTCACCTACGAGGGCGTCCGTGCCGTGTCGATCGTCGAGGCCGTGCCCGAGCTCGCGCAGCAGACCATCCTCGTCAACGGCGTCGCGAAGACCTACGCCATGACCGGATGGCGCGTGGGCTGGATGGTGGGACCGGCGGATGCCATGAAGCTCGCCGGCAACCTGCAGTCGCACCTGTCGAGCAACGTCAACAACGTCGCCCAGATCGCCGCCGCGGCCGCCCTCAACGGCCCGCAGGACGAGGCCGAGCAGTTCCGTCTCGCTTTCGACCGCCGCCGGAAGCTGATCGTCTCGGAACTGTCCAAGATCGAGGGTGTCGAGGTACCGAACCCCCTCGGCGCGTTCTACGTCTACCCCGACGTGCAGGGTCTGCTGAACCGCGAGTGGGACGGGGTGACGCCCACGACCTCGCTCGAGTTGGCCGACCTCATCCTCGAGAAGGCCGAGGTGGCCGTGGTGCCCGGCGAGGCCTTCGGCCCGAGCGGCTACCTGCGCCTGTCGTACGCACTCGGCGACGAGCAGCTCCTCGAGGGCGTGCAGCGCCTGCAGCGACTGTTCGCCTGAGCTCTCTCGCGCGAGTCGCCAAAAATTGTCGCCTTTGGGGGGCCTCAAGCGACAATTCTTGGCGACTCACGCGGGGCTGGGGATAAGTCGGACGGCAATCTCGGACGGCGCGGCACGATCGACGGATGCCGTCGAACTCGCGACCCGAAGGACCCGCCGCCGCTTTCACCATCGCCGAGGGCGCCGCGCACGGGCTCACACCGAGTACCTTGCGCTCGAGAGCGTGGGCAGCGGCGCACAGTGGCATCCGGATCGCCCCTGAGGCCTCGGAACGCGAGAGCCTGGCTGCGTTGCTGCGAGCCGTGCCGGGTCGCTCGTTCGTCTGCGGTCCGTCCGCAGCGATCCTTCACGGCCTTCCCTTACCGGGACCGGTGGAGGTGCGGGCGAGGGAGTGCCCCGTCATCGGCGTGCCCGCCGGGTCGAACCGGATCCGCCGTCCAGGCGTCGTCGGCCGCTCGCTCCTGGTCGCCCCGGGTGATCTCGTCGAGGTGGACGGCATCCGGTGCACCTCGCCGCTGCGCACGTGGGCAGAGCTCGCCGAGACGCTCAGCGTCGCGCAGCTGACCGCTGTCTCCGACCGGCTCATCTCACGTCGACATCCGATGGCCACTCGTGAGGACCTCGAGAGAACCCATCGACGGTTTCTCGGCGGTCGCGGATCGAAGCGCCGTCGCCTCGCGGTCGACTTCGCCGACGAGGGGGCGGAGTCGCCGAAGGAATCCGAACTGAGGGTCCTGCTGATCATGGCGGGGCTGCCCGCACCGGAGACCAATGTCGAGATCTACGACGGTTCACGTTTCGTCGCGCGGGTGGATCTGCTCTACCGGTTCGCGCGGCAGATCATCGAATTTGACGGCGATCATCATCGCGATCCCGACCAGTGGAGCCGCGACCAGATTCGGAGGGCGGAACTGGAATCTCTCGGGTACCGCATGACGGTTGTGACCCGCCGCGACTTCGACGCCCCCGCCGCCCTCATCTCCCGCATCCGTCGCCTTCTCGCGGCACCCGCGTGAGTTGCCAGAATCTGTCGCTTCAGACATCCCGCAGGCGACAAATCTTGGCGACTCGCGCGGGAGGGGGCGGGCTACAGCTCGACGCCCACCAGCACCGGTTCGGGCTGCAGCACCAGGCCGAACTCCGACGCCACACGGCTCTGCACGAAGCGGGCGAGCTCGGCGATCTCGGCCGCCGTGGCCTCGCCGCGATTGGTCAGCGCGAGGGTGTGCTTGGTCGACAGGCCGGCGCGCGAGCGCGGGAAGCGGAATCCGCGCGAGAGCCCGGCGTTCTCGATCAGCCAGGCTGCGCTCACCTTCACCTCGCGCTGTTCGACGGGGGGAGGGGGGAGGATGCCGTCGAACGCCGCCAGCGGGATCACTCTGACCGGGTCGAGCTCGGGCGTCATGGGCCACTTCGGGCACGCCGCGGGCAGCGTCCGGGCGAACGCCTCGGAGACGATGGCGTTCTGGAAGAACGAGCCGGCGCTCCAGGTATCGGGGTCTTCGGCGTCGAGCACCATTCCCTTGCGCGCGCGGGTGGCGAGGACGTGGTCGCGGATCCAGCGCAGCGACACCGCGTCGGCGGCATCCACTCCCAGGGCGGCGCGCAGCTGATCGCCGGGGATCGGGCGCTCGCCGTCACCGACGCGCTCGAGCTCGAGAGTGACCGAGAGGATGACGGCGGAGCGCTGGGGCGTGGACCCGTAGTGCTGCTTGAGAACGGACGTGCGGAACCCGAGGCCGAGGTCGGAAGCGGGAACGATCGACACCTCGCCGCTCGCCTCATCGATCACCTCGACCTCGACGAGGGTCTGCACGATCTCCTGCCCGTAGGCGCCGATGTTCTGCACCGGCGCCGCACCGACCGTGCCGGGGATCCCCGACATGGCCTCGATTCCAGCCAACCCGCGCTCCACCGTCTCGGCGACGAGCGCGTCCCAGTCGTGGCCGGCCTGCACCCGCAGGCGGACGGCGGCGTCACGCGAGCCGGGCAGTTCTTCGATACCGGTCGACCGTACGCGGACGACGGTGCCGTCGAAGGGCTCGTCGTCGACGAAGATGTTGGACCCGCCGCCGAGCACGAACCACGGCTCGCCGCCGGTCCACACCTCGCGAAGGACGGCCACGAGCTCGTCGGCGGAGTACGCGTCGACGAGGCGGGCGGGCTCCCCTCCGGTGCGGAGGGTCGTCAGGCGCGACAGCGGGATCGGGGCGACCTCGGGCATCAGCTCACCCGCACCCGTACCTGCGCCTTGCCGAGCACCGAGGTACCGGCGAACGTCACGGTGAGGTCGACGCGCGCCGTCTCGTCGTCGACGGCGCCGACCTCGGCGCGCACGTGGATGTCGGCGCCGGTCATGGCGTCCACGATCACGGGACGCGTGAACTTCACGCCGCACTCGGCGATCAGGCCGGGATCCCCCAGGGCGTCGGTGACGATGCCGACGGCGATCCCCATGGTGAGCATGCCGTGCGCGAGCACGCCCGGCAGGCCGACCGCCGCGGCAACGTCGTCGTTGTAGTGGATGGGGTTGAAGTCGTTCGATGCGCCCGCGTACCGCACGAGCGACTCGCGCGTGAGGTGCACGGAGCGTTCGGCGATGATCTGGCCCACGGTGAAATCGCTCATGCGTCGGAGTCCCCCACGAGAAGAATGCTGGTGGTGGTCACGACGTGGGCGCCGTCTGCATCCACGACCTCGGCCTCCATCGTGACCATGGAGCTACCCCGCATCGCGCGGACGCCGGCGACCGTGAGCGTCGCGACCAGTTCGTCTCCGGCGACGATCGGCCGCGAGTAGCGGAAGCGCTGCTCTGCGTGCACGACGCGCGACAGTTCGATGCCGGATTCCGGGTAGGCCAGCATCTGCTGCAGCGTGATGTCCTGCATGACGATGGCGAACGTCGGCGGCGCGACGACGTCGGCGTAGCCGAGCGCGCGAGCCGCGTCGGGGTCGACGTGCTGCGGAGCGTCGGCGAAGACGGAACGTGCGAACTCTCGCACTTTCTCTCGACCGACCAGATACGGCGCGGTCGGCGGGAAGGCGCGACCGACCAGTTCGGGATTCACGGGCATCGAATCAGTCTATCGACGCGACCCGACGCCCTCTCAGCGCTGGTGGCGACCTCGGACGGCCTTGATCGCCATCTGCACGGCGATGAAGGCCAGGAACACGGAGAACAGGATGTTGCCGACGAGCGGGTCGACGAGGGTGGCGATGAAGGCGCCCAGCGCGGTCGTCGTACAGGCGGCGAGACCGACGAACGCCGCCGCCCGGAGGTCGACATTGGACCGGCGGAGGTTGCCGATGGTGCCCGAGACGGCTGCGGGGATCATCATCAGCAGCGAGGTGCCCTTGGCGATGAGGTCGCTGGTGCCGAAGAGCAGCATCAGCGCCGGCACGACGATGATGCCGCCACCCACGCCGAGGAGACCGGCCAGGATGCCGGTGATCACCCCGAGCACGCCGAGCAGCGGGCCCGTGATCCAGGTCAGGACGAGCTCGGCGTCGCGCGAGGGGACGACGAAATAGAGGCTGACAATGACGACGGCGAGGAACGCCACGAACGACCACCGCAGCGCGGTCTGCGACAGCTTGGGAAGCAGCCACGTGCCGATCTGCGCGCCAACCACGGCACCGGCGGCGAGGATGAGCGCGGGAAGCCACGCCACCGATCCGTGCACCGCGTAGGAGATGACGCCCACGGATGCCGTGGGGACGATGGCCGCCAGAGAGGTTCCCGCGGCGAGCCGCTGGTCGAAACCGAGAAGGAGCACGAGCAGGGGGACGATGACGGTGCCGCCGCCCACGCCGAAGAGACCGGACAGGAGTCCGGCCAGAAGACCCACGCCGATGCAGACGAGGTAGAACCGGGTGGAGCGGACAGGGCGGGTGTCGGAGGTCACGGGCGCGGGGTTCCTTCGGAAGACGGTCCACGGCGGCGAAGCGCCACCGACCAACCAGTCTTCCACTCGCGCGAGGCGCGACGGGACGGCATCCGCCGGCTCACGCGCCGCGCGGGAAAGAAAGCGGCCCCCGGTGGTCCGAAGCCGCGTCCACCGGGGGCCGTCGCCCTCACAGGTCAAGCTGGACGGTGACCCGAACACCGGCCGGCGACCACTCGCGTGAGGGTGCGACAAGATGACAATAAATCCAACGGCCTCCGCCGATCGACCGGTTGACGACGGTAGCTCGGAGTGCTAACTACTTATGTCGCTAGTTGTTCGCTCGTGGCCGGGAATGCCCACCCCGCGCGCGCCGTTGCACCCCCGCATGACAACCGTAGGAATCATCGGAGCAGGACACATCGGCTCGGCGCTCGCCCAGGGCTTCGCGAAGAACGGCTACGACGTCGTGATCGCCAACTCACGGGGGCCTCGAGACGCTCACCGACCTCGTCGCGTCGGTCGGCGACAAGGCCCGCGCGGCAACGGCCCACGACGCCGCGGAAGCCGGTGACTTCGTCGTGGTCACGGTGCCGCTGAAGGCGATCGCCGAGGTGCCCGTCGCCCCTCTCGCCGGCAAGATCGTGCTCGACACCAACAACTACTACTTCGAGCGCGATGGGCGCATCGCCGAGCTCGACGAGAAGAAGACGACCACCTCGCAGATGCTTCAGGATCACCTGCCGCAGTCGCACGTCGTGAAGGCGTTCAACCACATCATGGCCGCCGACATCCTCACCGACGGCGCCCCCGTCGGTACCGAGAACCGCCGCGCTCTGGCCACCTCCGGCGACTCCGACGAGGCCGTGGCCCTCGTCACCCGCGTCTACGACGAATTCGGCTTCGATACCGTCAACGTCGGTCCGCTCAGCGAGAGCTGGCGCGTCGAGCGCGACCAGCCGGCCTACGTCGTGCGGCAGAACGCCGACGAGCTGACGCAGAACCTGGCTCGCGCCGAGCGCTGACACGCTCCGCACCACTGAGAAACGGCATCCGCGCCCGGAAACGACCCGTTGAGGCGTTTCCCGGTGCGGATGCCGTTTCTCGATGCCTCGCGGTACCCCGGGAGTGGCGGAGCGTCGAGCTCAGAGCGACGCGAGCGCCTGGTCCACGTCGGCGACGAGGTCGTCGACCGACTCGATGCCGACCGACAGGCGGACGATCGTGTCGGGGACCGCGAGCTCGGTCCCACGGACGGAGGCGTGGGTCATGGCATCCGGGTAGTTCACGAGCGACTCCACGCCCCCGAGCGACTCCGCGAGGGTGAACAGGCGCGTCGACTCCGCGAAACGACGGGCGGTCGCGCCGTCCGCCAGGGCGAGCGAGACGATGCCGCCGAAGCCGCTCATCTGCGTCGCCGCGAGGTCGTGGCCCGGGTGCGCGGGGAGCCCCGGGTAGTACACCGTCGCGACCCGATCGTGCCGCGCCAGGTATTCGGCCACGGCCTGCGCGTTCGAGCTGTGACGCTGCATGCGGATGCCGAGCGTCTTGATGCCGCGCGTGGTGAGGTACGCGTCGAACGGCCCGGACACCGCCCCCGCGGCGAACTGCAGGAACTGCGTCTTCTCGGCGAGGTCGGCATCGGCGAAGGCCAACGCACCGCCCACGACGTCGCTGTGGCCGCCCAGGTACTTGGTCGCCGAGTGCACCACCACGTCGGCGCCCAGTGCGATGGGGCGCTGCAGCGCGGGCGAGGCGAAGGTGTTGTCGACCACGACGATCGCGCCCGCCGCGTGCCCGAGACGAGCGAGACCGGCGATGTCGGTGATGCGCAGCATCGGATTGCTGGGTGTCTCGACCCAGACCATGCGCGGCGCGCGCTCTTCGATCGCCGCGGCGACGGCATCCAGGTCGCTCATGTCGACGACGCGGAGCTTCACTCCCCACGGCCCCAGAACCCGCGCGAGCAGGCGATAGGTGCCGCCGTACACGTCGTTGCCCAGCAGCACCTCGTCGCCGGGCACGAGTGCCGCGCGCAGCAGCGCGTCTTCGCCGGCCAGGCCGGAGGCGAACGACAGGGCGCGGACGGCTCCCTCGAGTGCGGCGATCTGCGACTCCAGCGCGGTGCGCGTGGGGTTGCCGCTGCGGCCGTACTCGTAGCCGCCGCGCAGGCCGCCGATGCCGTCCTGCGCGTACGTGGTGGACACGTGGAGCGGCGGGATGACCGCACCGGTCGTCTCATCGGGGGCCTGACCCGCGTGGACGGCGAGGCTGTCGAATCCGCGGGCGGCGTCGTGGGTGCTCATGGTGTGTGCTCCTGGGTGCTCGGGGGGATGACGGATGCCTCGGCTGTAACGTCGTAGCCCCGCGCGGTCATCCACTCGTCGTCGAAGATCTTGCTGAGATAGCCCCGACCGTGGTCGGGCAGCACTACGACCACCACCGCCTCGGCCGGCAGATCGCGGGCGACGCGGAGGGCGGCGACGACGGCCATGCCGCTGGAACCGCCCACGAGCAGCCCCTCCTCGCGCGCGAGGCGCCGCGTCATCGCGAACGACTCGGCGTCGGAGACGCGCTCGTACCCGTCGACGAGCGAGGGGTCGAAGGCCGGCGGCCAGAAGTCCTCGCCCACACCCTCGACGTCGTAACCGTGGATCTCGTCACCCGAATAGATCGAGCCCACCGGGTCGGCGCCCACGATGCGCACGCGGTCCCCCGCCACCTCGCGCAGGTAGCGACCGGTGCCGGTGATGGTGCCCCCCGTGCCGACGCCGGCGACGAAGTGGGTGAGCTCGCCCTCGGTGTCACGCCAGATCTCGGGACCGGTGGTCTCGTAGTGACTGCGCGGACCGTTCGGGTTGGCGTACTGGTTGGGTTTGAAGGCGCCCGGGATCTCGCGGACGAGACGGTCGGAGACGCTGTAATACGAGTTCGGGTCGTCGGGCTCGACGTTCGTCGGCGTCACCACGACCTCGGCGCCGTAGGCCCGGAGGACGGCGCGCTTGTCTTCGGCCACCTTGTCGGGCACCACGAAGACGCAGCGGTAGCCGCGCTGCTGGGCGATGAGCGCCAACCCGACCCCGGTGTTGCCGCTGGTGGGCTCGACGATCACGCCGCCCGGACGCAGCAGACCGTCGCGCTCGGCGGCATCCACGATGTTGGCGGCGATGCGGTCCTTCGCCGACCCGCCGGGGTTGAAGTACTCGATCTTCGCGAGAACGGTGGCGGCGATGCCATCGGTCACGCGGGTGAGACGGACGAGGGGGGTGTTGCCGACGAGGTCGGCGACGCTGTGGGCGTAACGCACGATGGATTCCTGGGGATGAGTGCGCCGGAGGGCGCGGCTGACGGGGTCGTCGAAGGAACGCGGAGAGCGTTCAGCGACAACAGCGACAGGTCAGCACGCCGTCAGCATACCGCGACTGCTCCGGCGTCACGACACCGCTCCGAGGAACTCCTCGAAGCTCTGCGCCGCGCGGCCCGTCACCCGTTCGACGTCGCCCGAGACGGTGGCGAGGTCTCCGCTGGCGATGGCGGTGTAGGTGCTGACCCACGCGTCGACCTGCCAGCGCGGGGCGCCGTACGCCGCGCGCGACGCGTAGGCCTCGTCGAGGCTCTCGTCGACGAACCGCACGGGGTGGCCCCGCACCGCGGAGATCTTCTCGGCGACCTGCGTCAACGTCAGGGCCTCGGGGCCCGTCAGGTCGTACGAGGTGTCGGCGTGAGCGGCCGGATCGAGCAGCACCGACACCGCGGTGGCCGCCACGTCGGAGCGGGACACGAGCGAGCACCGCCCGTCGGCCGCCGGCCCCCGGATGACGCCGTCGTCACCGGCGAACAGCTCCATCATGTCCATGTAGAAGTTGTCGCGAAGGAACGTCCAGGTCATCCCGGAGGCGCGGATGACGTCCTCTGTCGCAGCGTGATCACGGCCGAGCGTGAAGACGGCGTCCGGGGCCGCCGCGAGGAACGACGTGTAGACGATCGAACGGACACCGGCGTCGGCGGCCGCCTCGACGAAGGTGCGGTGGTGCTCCACGCGATCGGCGGTCTCCGACGCCGAGACCATGAAGAGCGTCTCGACCCCCTGCAGGGCCGCGCGGGCGGCATCCGCGTCGGAGTAGCGGGCGACCTGCACCTCCCCCCGGTCGAGAGAGGGGGCGCGTGTTGCGTCGCGCACGAGAAGGCGCTGGGGGATGCCGCGGGCGGCGAGGTCGCGGGCCACGCGACCTCCCACGGCGCCGGTGGATCCGGTGACGGCGATCAGGGGCGACGAGGGCATTCGGCCTCCGGGAGGGAATGAGGGGTGCTCCCAGGGTATGCCGCTCCCGACCCCCGAGTCCGTGAAACGGCTCAGGAGGCGGGGACCACCAGACGCGCCACGCGCACCCGGACGCGAGACGGCACATCGTCGACACCCGCGCCCCGCGCCGCGGCGGCGACCGCGGTGGCGACCGTCGCCGCATCGTCGTTCTGCGACACCCCGATGCACACGGTGATCGCGCGGGCTCCGGCCGCCTCCTCGACGGAGGCGAGCGAGCCCTCGACCTCGGCGACGTGCTCGATCGCGCGGGCCACCACGGGACGGGCCGAGTACGTCTCGCGTACCCCCTCGACCGCGGTCACGGCGAGGTCGATACGCGGAGCCAGCTCTGCGGCGGTGATCGCGGTCATTCGTCGTCTCCCTCGTCCATGTGCACGTCACCCACGGTGACGTCGACGCGGCCCACCCTCAGGTCGCCGTGGTGCTCGATCGCCGTACGGATGCCGGTGCGCATCTCTTCGACCGCCACCGTCATCGCGCGGCCGAAGCGCACGCTCACGGTGACGCGCACGTCGAGCGGGGCTCCGGGCTCCGGCTGGTTCAGGCGCACGCGGCCGACCAGCACGCCCTCGATGCCGTCGCCCACGGTGCGGATGAGCTCGTAGAGCGCCCCCTCGGTGACGACGATCTCCGTGCCGTCGTCGGTACGGGCGAGCGGGATGTCACGGCCGGCGCGGAACTCGCGCATCACCTGCCGCATGATGCTGTCGTACCAGGACTCGGCGAGCGGCTCAGCCGCCTGCTCCTCCACGATCTCGCGGGACAGGCGCCCCATCCGCTCCATGGATGCCAAGATCGCCTGGCACTCGGCGTTGCGCTCGATGGCGGGGATACGGGGGGTGCGCCCACGATCGAGGTAGGCGGAGAGGTCTTCGAGGGAGTACCCCGAGCCTCCGATCTCTTCGCTGTGCTCGCTCATTTCGGTCACCTCCACTCCTGCATACGTTCCAACACGGTCTTGCGGGCGCGGGCGAGACGGCCCCGCACGGTCGCCGCGGTCTCTCCGACCTCGACGGCGATCTCGTCGTAGCTGTGCCCGCCGACCTCGCGCAGCACCCACACGACTCGCAGATCCTCGGGCAGGTCGGCGAGCACCTTCTTCAGCGCGCCCATCTGCGACGATGCCACAACCGAGCGCTCGGGGTCATCCGTGGCCGACACCATCTGCTCGTCGATCTGCTCCGAGATCTTGCGCGAGCGCATCCGGTCGGTGACCTTGCGCGACACGATCGTGGTGAGCCAGCTGCGCACCTTCTCGGGATCGGTGAGGTCGGGCAGTCGACGCCACGCGGTGATGAGCGCCTCCTGCACGCAGTCGTCGGCGTCGGCGCGGGAACCCGTCAACTTCGTCGCGAAGGCGACGAGGAACGGGGCATGCCGCCGCACCAGCACTCCGAAGGCGAGCTGATCGCCGTCGGCCGCGCGCGATGCGAGGAACGCATCGGTGGCGGAGGACATAGAGGGCATCGCGGTTCCTGTCAGAAATTTCTCGGCCTCGATCCGTGACATTTCACGAACCGCTTCCGTCTCCTTAGCGAACACCCCCACGGTCGATATGGCCCGGGATCTTGACGAAAGGATGCTCCTCATGGCACAGAACGCCTCCCTCCCCCGCGACGCCCGCACCGACGGCGGCAAGACCGTCATCGTCGACCCCGTGGTCGCCAAGGTCGCCGGCATCGCCGCAGCCGAAGTCCCCGGCGTCCACGCCCTCGGTGGCGGCGCCGCTCGCGTCATCGGCAACATCCGCCAGGCCGTGGGTGCGAAGGACTACGCCCAGGGCGTGAGCGTCGAGGTGGGCGAGACCGAGGTCGCCGCCGACATCGCGATCCAGGTCGACTACCCCGAGCGCATCCAGCGCGTCGCCGCGAACGTACGCTCGGCCGTCGAGAAGGCGATCACCGACATCGTGGGCATGAAGGTCGTGGAGGTCAACGTGACCGTGGTCGACGTGTTCATCCCGGGCGACGACGAGGACGACGAGGAAGAGCCGCGCGTCCACTGACCCGTGCTCCGGCCCGCGAGCTCGTGCTCGCGGGCCGTTCGTCGTCAACCCGCCGCCCGGTGTCGGCGCTCGACGCTATCTTCGACTGCACACCGACTCGAAGGATCTCCATGCGCATCGCCCTCACCGGTTCCTCCGGCAAGCTCGGCACCGTCGTCGCCCGCGAACTGCGTGCCGCCGGACACGACGTCATCGGCCTCGACATCCACGGCGAACGCGGCCCCGGCTTCGTGCAGGTCGAGCTCACCGACTACGGCCAGGTCATCGACGCCCTCGCCGGGGTGAACGATCAGCACACGGGCTTCGACGCCGTCGTCCACCTCGGGGCGATCCCCGCGCCCGGCATCCGCTCCGACGTCGCCACGTTCCACAACAACATGACGAGCACGTTCAACGTGTTCTGGGCGGCCGTGCGGCTCGGCATCCGCAAGATCGTCTACGCCTCGAGCGAGACGGTACTGGGGCTTCCGTTCGACGTCCCGCCGCCCTACATCCCGGTCGACGAGGAGTACGCCCCTCGCCCCGAGTCGGTGTACTCGCTCGTCAAGACCCTCGAAGAACGTCTTGCGACCGAACTGGTGAGATGGCATCCCGACCTCTCGATCACGGCGCTCCGATTCTCGAACGTCATGGTCCCCGCCGACTACGCGGAGTTCCCCTTCGACGCCGACGCGCGCACCCGCAAGTGGAATCTGTGGGGCTACATCGACGCGCGTGACGGCGCGCAGTCGATCCAACGCGCTCTCGAGAACGCACCGACCGGCTTCGACACGTTCATCATCGCCGCCGCCGACACGGTCATGACCCGCCCGAATGCCGAACTGGTCGCCGAGGTCTTCCCCGGGGTCGAGACGCGGGGCGAGCTGGGCGAGAACACCACGTTGCTCTCGATCGACAAGGCGCGACGTCTGCTCGGCTACGACCCCCAGCACTCGTGGCGCGACCGCGGATGAGCTCCCCCGACGATCAGCCGGTCATCCCCCTGCCGACGGCTCACGAGAAGGAAGTCAGCTTCCTGGCTCGCAGCGGAGCCGTCGTGACCCTGAGACTCATCGACACGGGCCGATACGAGGTCAAGCTCGACACCCGTGGCGACTACACCGCCGTGCTGCTTCACGACGGCGACACGTTCGAGCTGCATCCCGCGCCGGGGGTGCACGCCCTGGGCGGTACGGGGCTGACGGCCGCCCAGATTTACGAGGGGTTCTGATCCGGGACGCAACCCCCGCGGCCGGCCCGGCGGTGCGGGCTTGACTGGGGTCACCGACCCGCCAGGAGGACCATCGTGAGCGACGCCGCCGACAGCTACGACATTGCCGTGATCGGCGCCGGCCCCGCCGGTACCGCAGCGGCGCTCCGGGCGGCGGAGCTCGGGGCGTCCGTCGTCGTGCTCGAGGCCGACCGGGTCGGCGGCACGTGTATCAACACGGGCTGCGTACCCACCCGCGTGCTCGCGAAGGCCGCGCGGCTCATGCGCGAGACGCGATCGGCCGATGATTACGGCATCGTCGTCGATGAGCCCCGGGTGGACTGGTCGGCGGTGGTGTCCCGCGTGCACGAACGCGTGGACGCCGTGCGCTCCATCAAGCGCGAGGCGGAGCGCTTCGCCGACGTCGGCATCGACCTGATCCACGAGGGCCGCGCGCGCTTCGTCGACGATCACACCCTCGAGCTCGACAGCGGCCGACGCGTGCGCGCCGAGTCGATCCTCGTGTGCGTCGGGGGACACTCCCGGCGCCTCCCCATCCCCGGTGCCGAACTCGCGACCGTGCCCGAAGACCTGCTGTCACTGCCCGAGCTCCCCCGCCGCGTCGCCGTCATCGGTGCCGGCAACACGGGCGCGCAGCTGGTGACGGTGTTCCGTTCGTTCGGTGCCGAGGTGACCCTGCTCGACGTCGCACCACGCGTGCTCATGGCATCCGATGCCCGCATCTCGAACGCCATCGCCGAGTCGTTCGCCGCGCACGGCGTCGCCGTGCACACGGGAATCGACACCGTCGAGCGCCTCGACGAGCACGACGGCGCGATCCGTCTGACCTGGCGCGAGAGCGACGAGGCGCGCACCGTCGATGTCGACGTGGTCATCATGGCCACGGGATGGCCCGCCGACGTCGACGACCTCGGTCTCGACCGCGCGGGCGTCGAGGTGGAGCGCTCGGCGATCCCCGTCGACCGCTACTTCCGCACGGTCGTGCCGCACATCCTCGCCGTGGGCGACGCGAACGGCCGCGACATGCTGGTGCAGGCGGCGCAGTTCGAGGGCGAGGCGGCCGCAGAGAACGCGGTGCTGGGCGCGAACCGACGCACCCCGCACCACCTGCTCCCCGCCGGCGGGTTCACCGACCCCGATTACGCCGGCGTCGGGCTCACCGAGGAGCAGGCGCGGGACCGCGATCCCTCGTGCGTCGTGGCGACGGTGCGCTTCGCCGACCTCGACCGCGCGGTGATCGACGACCGCGAGAACGGCTTCCTCACGCTCATCGCGGACCGTCGCCGCGAGCTCCTCCTCGGTGCGCACGCGGTGGGCGAGAACGCCGTCGAGGTCATCCAGTCGGTCACCACGGCGATGGCCGCGGGTATCGACGTCGCCACCCTCGCCGGTGTGCGCTTCGCCTACCCCACCTACAGCGCGGTGATCGGCAACGCGGCGCGGGCGCTGCTGCGGGTCGACTCCCCGGCGCTGCTGGAGTGACACACTGACACCGTGACCGCCGCGAACCCCGCCCCGATTCCCCCCAGCTCCCCCGCGCGGCGCGGGCGTCCGGGCTACGACCGCGAGGGCATCCTCGCCGTCGCGGTGCAGGTGTTCAACGAGCAGGGCTACGACGCCACGAGCGTGTCCGACCTCGCCCGGCGCCTGGGGCTCACGAAATCGGCGCTCTACCATCACTTCTCCTCGAAGGAGGAATTGCTCTCCGTGGCCGTCGAGGCGGCTCTGGGCGGCCTCGAGGCGGTCTTCGACGACCCCCGCGCCTCCGCGGGGGCGGCATCCGATCGCCTCCGGTTCGTGCTCGTCGGAGCGACCGACGTGCTCGTCACCCGACTGCCCGCGGTGACACTGCTGCTGAGGGTGCGCGGGAACAGCCCCGTCGAGCAGGCGGCGCTCGAGCGGCGACGCGCGTTCGATCACCGGGTCACCGCCCTCGTCGCCGACGCACAGGCCGAGGGCGATGTGCGCGACGACGTCGACGCGGCCGTCGCCGCACGCCTGCTGTTCGGCATGATCAACTCCGTCGTGGAGTGGTACCGCCCGGGCGGCGGTGTCGACGGCGGACGCCTCGGGGCCGACATCGTGCGCATCGCCCTCGACGGCCTGCGCACGTCCTGACCCGATCCCGTCGACCTAGCTGTCACCGACCGATCGTTCAGGAATAGTGTCGAGGAAGGGCCGCCCCACGGTGGGCGGCGGAAGGAGCGGGTCATGACGCCCTGGACGATCGTCCCCGGAGACCTCGACGAGCGCCTCGGCATCACCGTGGTCGAGCAGTCCGCCGACCGTGTCCGAGCGGTCATGCCGGTCGATGGCAACACGCAGTCGCTCGGGCGCCTGCACGGTGGGGCGACGGCCGCCCTCGCCGAAGCCGTCGGATCGTGGGCGGCGATGATCCACGCGTCGACTCTGGGCAAGGTCTGCGTGGGCGTCGATCTCAACATCACCCATCACCGCGGCGCGCGCGAGGGGCGGATCCACGCCGTCGCGACCCCCGCCCACCGCGGACGCCGCGTGGCCACCTACGACGTCGTCGTCCGCGACGATGCGGATCGACTCATCGCGACCGCGCGCATCACGAACCTCATCGTCGACCCGGACTGACGCGGACGCTCCGACGCTCGGGCCCGATGGCGGCGTTCCGAGGGGTTGCACTGCCCCCACGCAGTGCAACCCCTCACCCGCCGAGGTCAGTCCCGAACATCTGTCGGCGGGCGTGCGGGTGTCGTCTCGAAGCCGGAGCAGACACCCACCCCCATCAGTGAGGTGTCTGCCGGGCACGGATCCTTACATCGCCCCCGGAAAATTTTCCCGTCGCTTCGACGTGTAAGGATTTGACTCGTTCAGACACTTCCCCATCGAATACACGGAGATACACACCGGTGATCGACGAGTCGGATTTCGTGGTGCTCTTCCGCGAGCACTACAACGCCGTTCTTCGATTCATCGAACGACGAGTCTCGGATCGTGAGGCCGCCGCCGACCTCACGATGGACTGCTTCGAGATCGCCTGGCGCAAACGCGATCCGCGCGATCCGTTCGGACTGCCCTGGTTGTACCGCACCGCACGCAATCTCATTGCGAATGAATATCGGCGACGTGATCGAGAGGGGGCCCTGTGGACGCATATCGAGGACCACGTGCGCACCCTCGCGAGCGAGGCGGAGCCCGCGATGACCGCGCGCCTGCTGGATGCCATCCGGGCGCTGCCCGAACGCGAGCGCGAGATCCTCTGGCTGACGTACTGGGAGGAGCTCTCCGCCGCCGAGGTCTCGGTCGTGATCGGGCTGAGCGAAGGCGCCGTGTGGACGCGACTGAACCGTGTGCGCGCACGACTGCGTCCCCTGCTGCTCAGCGCGACCTCGACCGGCGAGGAGGTGCGCGATGAACGACGATGAGCTCGCACGTGCTCTGCGCGGTCTGGACCCCGCGCGCACCCCGGTCGATGCCCCGATCCCTCTCGACGCGGAACGACGTGTTCGCGAGATCGTCGGCCGACCCGGCGCCCGTCGACGCCGTCCGACCTTCGCCATCGCCTCCGCCGCCGCGGCCGTGGTGCTCGTGCTCGCCATCGTGTCGGGAGTGCTCTGGATGCCGGCGCCCTCGGCCCACGCCCTCACCCCCAAGCCCCTCGTGTACTCCGCCGTCGCCGATGACGCGTCGCGGATCATCTCCGAAGCACAGCGCCGTCTGGCCGAGTCGACGACGCAGCTCGCGCCGGAGCGCCGATCGCTGTCGCTGGGGTGGTACTTCAGCGGCTCGCCCGACGAGGCGGAGGCCACGGTCTTCCGTCGCGAGTGGGTGGACGTGCGCTGGGCCGAGAATCTATCGGGGTCCATCGTCACCCTGGCGGCCGAGGCGACCAACGCCGACGGCGACACGGTGCCCGCGGACGATCCGACCCCCGGAACCGTGGTGGGCGACCTGCAGTTCGTGCAGAACCAGTTCTCCCCGCTGTCGCGCACACCACCCGCCCCGACCGCCGACACCATGCGGTCGCTGATCGTCGCCTCGACGGGCGCGAGCGAAGCCCTCACGGCGGGCGACGTGATGCTGGGAGTGCGGTCCTTGCAGAGCGAGTGGACGCTCACCGGGAGCCAGCAATCGGCCCTGCTCGACGTGGTCGCGTCCGCCCCCGGGCTGCGCGTCCTCGGCGTCACGAACGACCGCCTGGGTCGCCCTGTCGTCGGGCTCGGCGGCATCCCCTCGACCGCGACCACCTCCGACGTCACGCTGCTCATCTCCACCGAGACGGGCCGCATCGTGGGGTACGAATCGGCTCTCGTCGAGGACAACCCGAACCTCAAGCTCCCCGCCGGATCGATCACCGACTACATCCTGTGGGATGTACGCGACAGGAAGGACGCTCCGCAATGACCGCACCCGAAGACCTCCACCCCGACATCGCCGCGGCTCTCGAGGAGATCCCCGGCGGGGTCGTGATCGACGCGACCCACGCGCACTGGCCTGACCTCGGCATGACCATGGACGTGCCGCCCGGCGACGAGGAGAAGGCCGTCGGCAGTTGCGCCACCGGCAACGTGTGCGCCTTCAATGGAACGGGACTGTCGGGCACGCGGGTGTCGTGGTCGTCGTGCGGCACGTACGCGCCGGGCATGACCGTGCGTTCCATCGCCAACGCCCGCTCCGCCGGCTACGCGCAGGCGCGGTCGTCGTCGGGGTCGGTACTGGCCACTGCGATCGCCGGCTCGTGGGCGAACGTCTCGGGCAGCGTCGCCGACGTGCGGTGCGTTCCCTGATCGGCCGGTCCGCCTAGGCCACCGGCTCACCGCCAGGGGCGTTCCGACCGGCGGCGCCAATAGTCGCCCGGGTCGTCCGCGAGCCGGACGAGCACCGCGGGATCGACCTCGACGGCTCGTGCCTCGACACCGCGGCGGAGGTGCTCGACGGTCGTCGCCCCGCTCAGCACGATGTCCGCGAACGGCTGTGCGAGCGCCGCACCGAGCGCGAACAGATCGGGGGCGACCCCGGATGCCGCAGACGCGAGATCGCCGCCCGGCACGGCGGACGCGAGTTCGCCGTTTGCCAACGCCTCTTTGACCACCACGGTCCAGCCCGCGTCGTGCGCCTCGCTCAACGCGCCCCCGACGGAGGACTCCCGCAGATTCCATGTCGACTGCACCACAGTGAAGGGACTGTCGTCGAGGTGCATCGCCGCGCGGATGACGTCGGCCTGTCGCGGACCGCTCGTCGACAGCCCCACCCGCACGCCCTCGGCGCGCAGTCGTCGCATCCGCTGGAGCACCTCGAGGTCGGCGAGCGCGGGGCTGTCGGGGGTGACGGAATGGATCAGGGAGAGATCCGGCGGCGACCCGAGAGCCGCGATCGTCTCGGGCCACTGCCTGTCGAACATCGCCGCCGAGTGCTCCTTGCGCTCGTGCACGGCGGCATCCATCCTCCACTCGCCGACGTAGGCGTAGCCCCACTTCGAACCGATCACGAGCTCGGAGCGCCTGCCGGGATGCGCCGCGAGCCAGCCCCCGAGGAACTCCTCGGCGAGTCCGTACGAGCGCGCCGCATCGACGTACCGGATGCCGAGACCCCACGCCTCGTCGAGAAGGGCGTGCGCGCGCGTCCGCAGCGCCTCGACCGACCGGTCGGCCGGGTCGCCGAGGTCGTCATCGCGGTCGGTGGTGATGTACGCCGGCCGGCCGACGGCGGCGAGACCGAAACCCATGCGGGCGGAAGAAGCGGGCATGCTCCGACGTTATCCGCGGTGCGGTGCCAATGGACACGACACCGCGGGAACGGAGGATTCATGAGCTATGCGAACGCCATCGCCGGCGAGGCGCAGCCCATCTGCCCCGCCTGCGGCGTGACGATGCACCCCCTCCTCGACGAGGGCATACCCGCAGACGAGTGCCGCGAGTGCGGGTTCCGGGTGGAGTGGCCCGCAGCGGATGCCGCGCGCGAGGGCGACGACGACGAGCGGGACACGCGCTGGGACTGAGCGCTGCGGCGTGCGCGGGCGCGCCCCGCACGGGTCGCGTTCGGCGCGTGCGCCGCTAGATCACGTCGAAGGGGATGTCTCCGTCGCTGTAGTCCCGATCGACTTCCGGGGTGTATCGCAGGCGTCGTCCGTCGGCTGTGTCGGCGCTGAGCGGCACGGTCGCGACAGCGATGACGATGGATGTCGTCGTCGTGACGAAGAAGCTGACACGCTGGCCGCCGTCGACGGTGACGTTCAAGAAGCCACCCCCGGCTCGCGCCGCGCGCAGCACCTGGGCCCGCAGATCGTCGAGACCCTCGAGAGGTCCGAGCGCGAACGTCGACCCATCCACGGTGAGATGGATCCGCTCGATACTGTTCGGCATGGGCGCACGCTAGCCGTCCCCCATGGGACACCCCATGGGGTTGCCCCGACGAGGAGTGTGACGCACACTGCGCAGACACGGGTCAAGGCCGACGGATCCCTGAGGGTCGCGACGGTCGGGGTGGCATACTCGCCCCTATGCGACCGCTCGAAGACTCGCCACCCCGCCGCTCCCACGCACAGCTCGAAAGCTGGGTCGAGGAGTTCGAGCAGGAGGAGCACTGCATCGCCGGCTCCATCACCGTCGCCCCTCAGGAAGACGGGGACACGGATGACACCGGGCTCGTCATCCTGCGTCTGCGCAACACCTCGACGTCCATCTTCATGAAGCCCCGCAGCTACGACGACCCGGTCTGGGAGTTGACGCTCACCGAGCGGCCTGACGACCTGGTGATGACCGTGCACGACATCGCCAGCCTTGCCGCCGAGTACGTCATCGCGAGCAACCTCTGCACCTTCCTGCAGTGGAAGTCGCTGGAATGGGACCGGCAGAGCGGCCGGCGCGCGGCCTGAGCACGAACGACAGAAGCCCCGGCGGGAGCCGGGGCTTCTCTGCGTCTTCGGTAGCGGGAGCGGGGCTTGAACCCGCGACCTCACGATTGTGTTCCGGGCTCAATCAGGTGTTCTTGCGGGGTATCGGAGGATGCGGGTCTCACGCGCAGACTGATCAAGGGGTATCAGCAGGCCGCAAGGACGCCCACCCATTCTGCGGGGTAAGTGCGGGGTTCTGGTCAGGTCCGATCCCAGGTCCGACCTCGGGAACAGCCCGCATTTCAAATGCGAGATGTCCTGGACTTGATGGCATTTCAGATGCGACCAACCCATCCGCCTTCGGAACACGAAACGGTCGCATCCCAAATGCGACCGTGGCACCGAACCTCTCGTGAGATGCGGAACGGGTCGCGTTTCAAACGCGACCGTGATCCGGGGATAGCTCGCGTTTAAAACGCGAGATGCACGAATGGCGTCTACTGCGTGGAAACCCTTGGCTGCGAGGCAAGTCAGGCCTACGTCACCGGGCCAAGCATGTTGGCGGAGCCGACGAAATGGTCAAGGGTGCTCGGCTTCGTGTACTCCTCGGTGGTGCGTCACGTAAGTGTGACATGACCCCTTTCAACCGCGTCTGCTCTGCGCGGTCGCTCCTCAATCGAGGTCATCTCGAACGTTCCGATGTCACTCAGCCGCCGCCCATAGGGCTCGGTCTCTCCATGCCAACGCAAGTTCAAGTTCCATCGTGCAGTCGTGTTCCGTGCCTCGAGCTCCCCGTCGGAGGCGACACGGATGATAAGAACGTCCGCGTCGATGTCGGCTGTTGCCTCCACAGTCAAGTCAAAGACGTTTTCGCCGTAGCGTTTCCTGACTATGACGCCGGACTCCGCCAGCGACACCGCGTTCACGCGGCTCACGTCCGCGTAGTCGGGCCCCGGCGGAGTCCACGGAGTGATGTCGGCCCCGGTCAGCGCCTCAGCAATGGCATCCTCGATCGCGTCAAGGCCGAAGCCGAGCCGGGAAAGGTCAAACGGACCGTCCTCGTACTCACCCGGGAACTCGATACCGGTCAGGGACCGAAGGACCGTCAGATCCCCCTCCGCGTTCAAACATTGCAGTTCCTCGCGAAGTTCGTTCTGTCGCTTCGTGAAGATTGCGTCATCGGACAGGAACGTCAGCCTGTGAAACGGATCGTCTTCGAGTTGATCAAGCGCGGTGAGCCAGATAAGCGTGTCGCGATACCCCTCACCGCGCTCATCGAATGGCGCCACGCGATCCACCGCACGTTGCACGATGGCCAGGTGATCCTCATCGGCCGGTCTCGCTATCTCGAAACCCACCTCGCGCAGTCGCGCGTCAAGAGCCGCAGGATAGCCCTGTTCCTCAGCTGTATAGACGGCTAGCAGCGCCTCAGCGGCCCTCCTCGCCTTCGGGGACGACTTGCGAAGAGCACTCGCGACCTGTTTGACCTTGTCTTCGACGTGCCGACGATAGCCGCCGATAACCTCCAGACGGGCTACCGACGGCAGAACGAGGCGTAGACGACCCGCTTTGATTGCAGCAGACGCGGCGTCCCACTTTCGGTCTCGCAGGAACCAGTCCTTCATCAAGATGTTTGCGTCTACAACTACAAGCACGGACGGACCCTCTTCTAAAATCCCTGGTGTCGCTGGAACCTAGTCGGACCTGATAGGCCATCGAAGGTTGCGTCGCAGCGGGGCACCGAACCGGCCACCAAGCATCCCGCAGTTGGTCCGCGAGGGAACCAGCGGCGAGGCCCTTCATCTCTCCTCATTGTGACAGCGCGCAAAAGCAGCCTCGGCGAGCCACGCGCGAACATCCTCGACGGTGTATCGGCGACGGGAACGCAGCGGACCAACCCCGTAGAACATTTGTTCTACACTGGTGCGTCTCGGCCGGAGAAAGGATCCGGCGCACCCGTGAGCGATTGGCACCCCATCATGGCCGCCGTCGAGGGGCCCACCGGCACGTGGCGAATGGTGGACCCGTCAGGCTGGGAGTACGGGCGCGTCGAGATCCGTCGTGTCATGAACGGCGAGCAGGTGGCCTACAAGGCTGTCCACCGCGGCGACGTCCTCGGCTGGTCCCACACTCTCCGGCTTGCCTGCTACAAGATCCATATGGCTGATCTCGCGAAGATGGGTAACCCAGGGCCTCCTGCTGCCGACTGGGGCGACAGGACCCGAAACGGCCGACGCAAGTAGCCAACTAGGGCAGTGGCGGGGAATACGCAAACCGCCCCCAGGGGCGGCCAGCGTGGCTAGAGGTTCAGTCCCGCTCCCGATTGTAGCGTTCGTAGACTTCGCGGGTCTCGGCGGACCCGAGATCCAGACGGTCACGCCACCACTGCTCGAGTTCTGCGTCCGTTGCCGATTCCGGAACACTTGGCTTCAACGGAACACCGTTCGGCAAGAATCCGATTCCCATGGTTCAGTCTCCTTCGCGTCCAGGTTGGTGCGAGCTAGGCGCACCGGCGATCTCCACATCCACAGCGTGCCGCGGACGTCCTGTCGCGCCTGATGTTGTCAACGCCACTCTCTCGGCAGCAATCGCGACTGCAATCATCCAGCCCTGAGTCTCAAGATACTCGTGATCCGACGTGTGCAAGGCCGCCTTGTCGTCCGAGATTGCCAACAGAAGACCCACAACCTGGCGGTCATCTTTTGGCGAGTCGAAGACGGGGACTCCGACTCCCGTCACGTAGGTGTGATCCCCCGAAAGGAAAGGTGAACCCCATAGCTCGAAGTCAGCGGGCGACAGGGATGTCTGGCCGCTGTTGACAGTGGCGATGAGTTGCCGCGTGGTCTCGTTCTGTCGCGACGACACAGTGACGGCCCATGGAGCCGAGCTGCCGTCGTTCGTCTTCAATTTCTTGTACATCTGAGTCTGGGTGGCGTCAGCTCTCTTGAAGTATGCGACGTCAATGCGAGCAGATCGACCGTCGACCGTTTCGGTCCCGGAAAAGGTGCGGCCTCGAAAATAGGTGTTGCAAGCCGACAACGTGTGCACCAAATACTCGTTCGTTCTCTCGCCCGCCTCGACCTGACGCAGCTTTGCAATCAAGTATGAGGCGCGACCTCTAACAGACTCAAGAGCGAAGGATTGAGCACCGCTGCGTCGGTTGTAGCCCTCGCGCGTACGCAGGTGCTGGACTCCGCGAGCAACGATGGGCGGCAGCAGGATGAGCAAGAGGCTGGCCAGGACGATCTGCCACTTCCATCCCTGAACGAAGTCCGCCAGTCCTGATGGCGAGGGGTAGAGCTGGAACTCTACGAATGCCAGGACGATTGTTCCCGGCACCACGAACCAAAGTTCCGCGTTGGCGATGAAGAAGCGGAGATCGCGTGGTCCCTGCCATCTAGCCGGAACACGACCCTTTTTGGATGTCTTCGCCACGCCTCAGAGTCCCCCCGGCCTACGTCAGTATCGGCGAGCTTATCGTGAGCGCCCGTCGGATCCCTCGTGCGCAGGAGATACGAAGCACGGCATACGGGGTGTCCACTCCACACGGGGCGCACACCACACACTGGCCTCTTTCTAGGAGACGGTCTTCGCCCTTATCTCGACCAGGCAGTCCTAGATTCGGCCAGCGCCACGATCAGTCGCCGGTGATAACCGGCCCTGTTTCGCCAGCGTCGAAGTAACGCGAATGCGTGCGCTGCAGGGTTTCAAGAGAGTCGCTGTTGAGCGACACGATCTCCCAGTTTCGATCCGTTCGCTGAGCCTCGAGCTCAAGTCTGCAGAGCAGCGCGCGCCTTGGGCCGTCCGCACCGCGAAATTCCTGGACACGGTTCACCCCGGTCGGCCGGTGATACTCGATCAGGAATCCGGACATGGGGCCTATCCTAGCCTGAGGCCTCTGAAGTGGGCATGGGCGAAGTCCATGCGTAGTGAGAACTCGGCTTCCGTCTCGCGCAACGTCGCCTTAGCCTCCTCGTAAAGCCGAGCGCTTTCCTCGACCTGGCGCCGCGTCGAGCGATCCAAGTTGGCTGAGGCAGTCCGCAACTGGCGCATCATCGCCTCGAGGCCAGGTAAAGCGGCCCTGTACGCCTCCATCTGCGCCACCGCGCCGGTCGAAAGCTCCTGCAGCATGCGGACTAGACCAGCTTCCGCGTCCCCCTCAGGAAGGACGCCATACCGAATGTCGCGTCCGAGGAGGTCAGCCGCCGCCTCGTACGTATTGGCCCACTGCCCCTGCAGATGCGTGCGGATCTGGATCTCCACCTTCGCCGGCAGGCGAAGCCATAGGTGTAAGGCTCTGTATCCGCTATGCGGCTGCACCCGAAGGTCTCTCACCGCCTCAGAACCATGATCAAAGTGCGCCCCGATGATACGCGCCACATCGTCTTGTTGCTCGAGTGACATCTCCGCCTCGAACCGGACTCCCGCTACGTCCTGCACCGATGGGAGCGGAGTCCCTGGGTCTCGCCGGAGCTTCTCCCGCAGGGTGTCAATCGTCTTGGGACGTGATGTGATCTCCGGTTTTGCGGCTCCGAGTACTTCCGACCAGTCGAGCGCTTCAATGCTCTCTTGCACCTCGATCGCGACGTCGTTATACCAGAGCATCACCTCTGGATACTCGGGACCTCCCTCCGGCGTTGGCGTTTCATCTCGGATACTCCGACTCAATTTCTTGAGCTGGTTCGTCGACCACGGAGGCGTCTGCACATTCGAATCTTAGTTAACGGACACATGCGGATGACGGGCGCACCTCAACCGCTCTGCGAGAGGACAGCCTTCGTGCCGTCGATCCAGTAGGCGAGCTTGCCCATGAGCTGTGCGACGTCAGCTTGTTCGGCGCGGGTCACGATGTGCTTCGTCAGTCGGCCTGCGACCGCGAGCGACATGTCGACGACGAACTCCGGGTGTGTGTCGCCGTAGCGGTCGTGCAGGTGCAGGAACTCCGGGACCGCCTTGTAGGGGTCTTCTAAGAGCTGAATGGTGACCGCGATGCAATACCGGTTGACCGCGTTGGCGGTCATCGTGTCGAGGAGGAACCTGTCGTCGGGCCCGACGTTCGGGAGCTTCGGAAGGTCGATCACCGCAAACCTCCCTGATCGCCTGCGAACACGTTGCGCACCACGGTTGCCGCCACTCCGGCCGCTGCGTCTTGCACGTATGCCCTGAGTGTTGTGCCGTCATCGAGCCGCAGCATGAGGTTCTCGGGGAACTGGGCCGTGACTGCAACCTGTGTCATACCCGCGGCACCGCGCTGCACTCCGAGACGATCGCCCGTCGCCTCCCAGATCTTGATGTTGCGGTCCCGCTGCGAGGGCTTGCCCGAGATGTAGGACTCCCAAATGGTGTCCTTCTCCGCGAACTTGTGGATCGCTGCCGCGGTGCCTCGGTAGATGCCCGTATCGACGCCTCCACCGTTCTCGAACTGGATCTGACGCAGCCCGTTCGCGTAGTCGGACATGTTGCCGTTTTCGCTCTTGTAGCCGTCCAGCAGAGGGCCGACCTGTGGTCCGGTTCCGCCGCCGATCTGGGTGGATCCGATCATGGTCAGGGTGACCGTGCGGTTCCTGATGTTCTCCCACAGGTTCTTGAACGCCTCGGCACGGTTCATGGCCTGCTGGGTCTCGGCGATCACCTTCCACTCGGTGGACGGGGGGATACGGAAGATCTCGTCCGCGAGGGCGCCGGCCTGGTCGGCGTTGTAGCCGAGCTGCTGCGCCCGGTCGATGAGGGCCTGCCGGCTGTTTTCAAGGGTCGCGCGGTAGTTGGCGGTGTCGCCGTCCAGCTTGAATTGGGCGAGGGCTGCGTCCTGCGCTTGCTTCGACAGTTCGACGAGCATGTCCTTGTTGTTGCGACCTGCCTGCGTCCCTGTGTCGAGGGTGAGCGCGTACCCGTCGACACCATCGCGGGCTTTCTGGATCGCCTCGTCAACACCGGCCAGAGCGTTCTGATAATCGATGTTCGCGGTGATCGCGTCCTGCCCGATGCCGTTGGCTTCCATGATCTGGTCGATGAGCTGATCGAGCGAGTTGGACAGGTCCGTGACCCCGCTCGCGGCCTCCATGTAGGCGTCAGCGGCGGACTGCGTTACCGGGATCCCTTCCTCTTGTACCTGCTGTTTCTGCTGCGCCATCTTCATCGCGACCTCGAGCGAGCGAGCCTCCCCGAGCACGGACGTCGACACGAGAGTCGAGAGAGACGACACCTCGGTCAGCGACAGCCCGAGCTCATCCGCGAGGCGCGCCGCTTCCTGCGTGTCGCCCTGACCGGCTTTCAGTACCGAGCTGAGGGCTTCCAGCGCATCGACGCTGCCGCTCGCGGCATCCGTCACGGTATCCAGGTCAAGGGACAACTTCTCGGCTGCGTCGTACGCGGAACCGCGGGAGAAACCAAGCCACGACTTCTCCACCGCGAGGGCCTCCTTCGCCATTTCCCGGGTCGAGGCCGTGACCTGACCCGATACGTCATCGAGGGTGTCGGCGTACGCCTCCGCGGCTGCCTGGGCCCTCGCCTGCTCGCTGATGATGTACCCGACGACGGTTGTCAGGCCGGCGATCGCGAGGCCGGCCACGCCCGCCTTGAGGGCGACGGAAGTCAGGGAGATATTCGAGGCGTCGACAGCGGCTTTCCACTGCAACACGCGCGGGACAGCCGCGACCGCAGTTCCACCGAACAGGAGCACCGCGGCGGTACCGGCGCCGATGGCCAACGTCGCGGCCTGCACCGGACTAGCCAGCTCGGAGTACCCGCTTGTCAGGAATGTGAGGCTCTGCACGATTGCGCGGAGCGTGTCGTTCGCGGCGGATCCCGTCTGGATCAGAGCGGAGTCCACCGCCCCGCCGAGTCCTTCAAGGTCACCCTTGAGGTTGTCGAGGCGCATACGGGCGGTCTCGGCCGCGTAGCCGCTGTCGTTGACTCTGTCGCTCCACTCTTGTACGCCGGTCGCACCAGCCTTGTAGAGGGCTGTGGCGGCGGTGATCGTCTCGCGACCAAAGATCACCCCGAGGGATGCTTGACGCGAGGCGTCGTCCATGCCCGTGTACGCCTTGGACAGTTCGCCCGCGGCGTTCTGCATGCCGAGGAACTGACCGTTTGCGCCGTAGAGGTTCAGGCCCAGGCGCTCGATCTCCTTGCTGGCCGCGCCAGACGGTGCCGTGAGCGACGAGAGCACGCCACGGAGTGACGTACCGGCCTGCTCACCGATGATGCCTTGCTGCGCGAAGAGGGCGAGGACACCGGTCGTCTCTTCCAGGGAGACACCCATCGACGCGGCGACGGGGCCGACGAACTTGAGACCGTTCGCGAGGTCGTCGACCGATCCCATCGCCTTGCCGGCGCCCGCGGCGAGAACGTCGGCGACGTGGCCCGCCTGGTTGCCGTCGAGGCTGAACTGATTGAGGGCGGTCGAGGTCACTTCCGCGGCACGGGCAACACCCAGACCGCCGGCTGCGGCCAGGTCGAGAGATCCCGCGAGACCGCCGGCCATGATGTCAGCCGTCGACACACCCGCCTTTGCCAGTTCCTCAATGGCGCCCGCCGCTTCCGTGGCGGAGAACACGGTCGACGCGCCCGCGTCGATCGCGGCATTCCGCAAGAGACCCATGTTCGACGTGCTCTCATGCGTTGCGGCCTGCACGCTCGACATAGCGGCGTCGAACTCGGCGAACTTGCTGATCGCCACCCCGACGCCCGCGGCGAGAAGGCTACCCATGAGCGTCGCACCTGCGGCGATGCCGTCGTACGCCTCTCGCATCTGGGCCAGCTTCTCGCCCTCCGCGCCTAGATCACGGGTGGCTTTCGCGGCCTTGTTCATGCCGTCGACGAACCCCTGATACGAGGCAGTCAGCGAGACCTTGACTGTGCGGTCAACCATGACGGCTCCCGTCTCGCGTGGCCGCGGTGGCGGCGGTCTGATCAGTCATCGGTGATCCCTTCGGGTGGGGGTGCTGAAACGTTTTGAAGCTGACAGACCCCGGAGAGCCCTCTCCGGCGGTTCAAGGGGTTGGGTCGGCCGCAGGGAGGGGGCCAGTGCCTCAGAGGACGACATAGGCGCCTGCGGAGAGGAGGGTTCGGGTCCGGTCGCGCTCGCGGCTTCGGATCGTGTACAGGTCGTCAACGGCTTTCGCGGCGTCGGGGTAGGCGTTGGCGTACTCCTGCACGACGTCGGACCACGGGCTGCCGCTACCCCCAATGCCGGCGAGGGCCTGAGCTACCGGGTCGGCGTCCTGCTGCGTGACAGCGCGCATGAGGTAGGCGCGGGCTAGCTCCCGGTCGTTGGTGTTGATCGCGCTGCGCATGGCGGCGAGGGCGTCGGTCGCGTTAGTGGTGCGGTTGGCTCGGTCCTGCGCGTCTCGGAAGCTGATCAGGTCAGCACCCGAGGCGGATCCCACGGTCCCGCCGATGCTGCGCTCGAGCGACTGGATCTCGGCGGCGATCGCTTCATTCTCCTGACGCTGCAAATCGGCGACCTCGCTCGTCACCCGCTCTTTCGTGCCGCCGAGCTTGAGGCTCTTGCCCTCGTTGCTGAGTGTGGTGTCCGCGCGGACGTCGGCGGTCACACGCCGGTAGTTGCTGATCCGGTTGGCGGCGTCGGCTCGGAGGGCTTCGATCTTCCGGTCGAGGGTTTCCAGTGACATGAGGGGGCTCCTAGTGCTTCGTGTACGTGTCGATGTACGTCTGCGCGTCAGCGGTCGTGACGCACCAGGCGTTGCCGGTCTTCGTGGCGGGGAGCGTGCCGATCGCGATGTCGTTTCGGATGGTGCGCCCTGCCCTTCCCGTTGCGGCGGTGAGGTGGTTCACCGTCCACACGTCACGTTCCTCGGATGCCACGGGATGCCGCGTCTCAATGCCAGTTCTGGCAATGTCGGGTCGCTGCATCGAGAGCTGCCACACAGACACCAGGAGGTCGTAGAACTTCCGGTCCCCGCCGCGGTGCTTCACACGGAGGTCGTTCAACTGCGCCTGCTGCCACAGCATCGCCGCGTCTGCGGGGCTGAGGATGAGGACAGGACCGTCCGTGATCCGGCTCAAGCCGCGACCCCCAAACCCGTACATAGAAGTTTTCGCATCTCCGACGGTTCGGGGTGTCTGGGGCTCGAGAGGGTCTCCCCCGCCGGGGGGTGGGGGGTGTTCCGCGTCGGGCGCAGGAGGGTCGTAGCGGAGAAAGGATCGCGCTCACCTGCTTCGCTTCCCGTGTTCCTCGTACCTTCATCCGAGGGGGTGGCGTTGACGCCCGACGCGGTGGTGTTCATGCCTGCGCGGTGCCCTGCTGTTCGGCTTCGTAGTACCCGATCGCGATGCGCATGGTGGGTCGGCTCCCGACAAGGCGGTTGAACTGTGCTCGCTCCTCGGGGATCTCGGAGTCGCGAAGCTGAATGAGCCGATCGAGGTTGTCGCGCTCCTGCTGCCGGGTCACCAGGCGCTCCCCTTCGCGGTGCGCCGGCTGACGTCCGCCGCCGTCGCCGGGTAGAACGCGACGCTGGGCTGCTGCTCCCGGGCCGCTTCCAGTCGCACGATGGGAAGCCCTGCGGCGTCGTGGGCGCGGTGAGCGCCGCAGTCCTGGCAGTGAGTGGTGACGACCCCGTAGCCGGGGTCTCCGGGGCGAGACGTGAGTGTGTGGTTGGTGGTCTCGATGCGCTCGGCGGGGCATCGGAAGTGGTGGTCGACGTAGTTGACGGCGGCTTCCTGGATCTCCGTCCAACCGTTCTCGGCGGCGAGGTCGAGCATGCGCTCGGCGGTCTCGCGATCTCCGTTCCGCAGTGCGGACTGGAACGTCAGGAGCGCTTCGCTTGCGCTGATGGTCTTGGTAGCGGTGGCCACGGTGTGCCCTTTCAGTGTTTGCGGTGGCCCGCGATGTGCGCCCGAGCTGCGGAGTCCGCGATAACCCATGCGTGGCCGGGTCTGCTGGCCAATAGGTCGCGGTTCCTGATATCTCGTCGTACTGTTCGCGGTGTTCTGTGAGTTGCTCTGGCCAGTTGTTCGACTGTCCACTCACTACGCTCGTCGGTGTCCGGGATTGTCCGGGGTTCATGTCCGGGGACGGACACGGCAGAGAATGCACCCTCACCGAACTCCGTTAGCAACTGGAATAGGCGGTCGTCGCTGCGCTGTCTCTCTCTCCGAACGGCGCCCATATTCGTCGCGTGCCAGATAATCGACATTTCTTCGGCCGTGAAATAACGACCCGGCTTATCAATGCGTGTACTCATCTGCACCGCCCCATGTCGGCGGGTCGTGCTGTGGTCCCCGCAACTGGATTCGAACCAGTGGCATCCGACTTAGAAGGTCGTCGCTCTTCCGCTGAGCTATGCAGGGCGGTGGTCATGCGGTCTTCGCCGTGGGTCGCTCGGGCTTGCCGTACGGGATGCCAGCCCAGAACCCGGCATCCGGTTTCGCCGTGCGGGCGTAATCGGTGCACAGGTCGAACAGGGGGCACTTCCTGCACAGCTTGCGCATCCGCGAGTAGTCGGCCGTCGAGAGCGTGCCCTTCTCGGCGATGAACATGTCGTCGCCCTCGCACGCGGGTCGCGCCTCAAGGCCGGCGCGAGTCAGGGTCTCAAGCTTCGCGCCGGCCTTCGTGCGAGTGATGGTGTCCGTCATGCGTCGGCCGGCTCGTGGATCGGGACCGTGATGTCACGGACCTCAGTTGAACTGAGGGAGCGGTAGTACGCGGCTCGCTCCCGAGCGAACGCGGCAGGGTCGTTCCAGGTGCGAGTGAGGGCGTCGAAGTTCGCGGGCTTGGGTGCGGGAGAGTTCATGCGGTCACCTCGTGAAGTCGTTTGCGCAGGACGGCGGCGGGGTTGTTGGCTCCGGTGATGGGTTGTTCGGTGACGGCCTTGATTTTGAGGTAACCGTCCCAAGGGTCTCCCTGGCCGATGCGATAGGCCTCGGGGAGTAGGTCGCTTGCGGGGATGGGGAGGCTTCGTTCTCGGCAGAGGGTGGTCAGAGCGTTGACCGCGTTGGGCTCGTGCTTGTGTGTTGCCGCTAGCTTTTTCCCTTCCCTTCTATTCGTCGCGGGATATCCCGCGAGGTTGCCCGCGAGGTTGCCCGCGAGGTTGCCCGCGAGGTTGGGAGAGTTATCCACAGGCGAGTTCGCGGGATATCCCGCGAGGTCGGTTTCAGCTCGGGTCGCGGGATATCCCGCGAGGTTGTCGACCAGCAGACGCCACCGGGTCACCCGTCCCGGCCGCGGTGGAGACTCGGGCTCGATCACGTTCTGCTGCTGCAGGGCGTCGAAAGCGTTACGAACATCGCGCTCCGTCATGCCACCGATCAACCCGGCCAGGGTGCTCACCGAAGGCCACGCGATCGCGTCCGCATTCGCAAACGTCGAAAGCGCGACGAGCGCCCGACCGATCGCGTGACCACCGATCTGCTTCGTTCCTGCGGGGTGCTGCTGCAGGGCCCACATCACGAGGTCATCTCTCATAAACCACCTCGTTCCGGGCAGGGCAGCGCCCCGAGGGAACCCCTACGAACCCTCGGGACGCTGATCATGTGCGGGTCACCCATCCAGACCCTGAAGCTGTTCCGACACGGCCACAGAGCGCCGTAAGGGCTTGCTCCGCTCCCACTCGTCGGCCAGGGCGATGAGGTGTCGAGCGGCATCCCGTGCCGTCTCAACGCTCAACTCCTGCGCGATCAAGTCGGCCGTGTCAAGGATGACGATCGCGACCGTCTCCCCGGTCTGAACGTCGCAGGCTCGCTGTACGAAGTCGACGCTCACAGCTGTACTCCCGATGAGAGGTCAATCATCATCTCGAGTTCGAGTTGCAGAAGCGGGTCCTGCACCATGGGCCCAGCTACCATCCGAAAGTGGAAGGTGCCGTCGGGCCTCCGCGTCCGCCGAGCGATGTGGCGGTACCTGTGAAAGAGCTCGCCCGTCAACAACAGGGTCCGCTCAGTCTCCGCACGATCCGCCGCGGTCGCATCGTGAAAATGGCGGACGATGAACCGTCTCTGCGAGGGGATCCTGAAGATCCGGTGGGTGAATCGCACGAGTTGCGCGTTGGCGGCCTCCGCATAGTGCACGTTCGACGGCGAGTCCGTGGGACTCACTTCGATTAAGTAGCCGGCGTAAGCGCACTGGCGAGTGCCGGTGGTTTGTGGGATGATCATTTTGAGCATTTCGGCGCCCTCCTTGAGCGTCACACCCTCGGAAACCGCTGCAACGGTGCCGGGGGTTTTTTCTCGTTTGGTGGCGGCCGTTGCGACCGCCACGGAATGTTTCATCAGTCGGCTGAACCTCCGGTTTCCAGAGAGTTCAACCAGGCGATTACGTCCTGCCGCAAATACAAAACGCGACCGCCTGCCTTCCTGAACTTCGGCCCCTTTCCCTCCATCGCCCAGCGAGCGAGGGTCGGCTTTGAGATGCCCGTGAACCCGGACACTGCGTCGCGGCTTGCTACCTCCGGCAGGTCGACGGTCGTGGTGACCACGATGACCTCCTCTCATGTCCCCAAATCGGTTGGTGTGTGTACCGTATCAGAACATTGTTCCTAGTGGGTATAACTCGCAGTCGATTTCGGTACACTGCCGACGTGGATGCAAAGACAATGGATGAGCGCTTCTCCGAGGCGTTCCGTTTGGCACGTCAGGTAGCGGGTCTGAGTCAGGCGGAGGTCGCCGCGCAGATGGCAGACTTCGGTTACGAGATGGCGCAACCCGTGATCGGGAAGATCGAGCGCGGCGAAAGACGGGTCAGCATCGGCGAAGGTGAAGCGCTGAGCTCAATTGTGGGCCGCACTACCCGCAGCCTGCTTGAGGGACCTCAGACCCTCCGCATCGAGCTCGGGGCTGAACATGTACGACTTCGTCGCTCCGCTCTGATCGAGGCGGTCGAGCGGTTCCAGTCCGCGCAGATGGCTCTTGCGCAGGCACTCGACACGACGGATGATCTCGGCAATCATCGTTGGTCTACCTTCGCGGCCAATACGGCCGAGCTCTTGCTCCGCGAGACCCCTCGAGATGTTCTTGACGCGTACGAGAAGGACACACAGGCAGCTATGACAGCCAGCCGCCTACGCGATCAGATGGACGAGGGATCCGAGGAGTACGACGCACGCGACCTACTATCCGAGGGGACGTCGCCGCACCTCTTCCACATGATGCAAAGCCGTGGCGACGCCATCGACTCCCGGATTTCTGCTCGTGGCTTCGAAGAGGCTTGGAGCGCAATGCGAGGAGGCATTGACGGTCATGGCGCGACCCCGAACACCGCTTAGCAGCTACGGCACGATCCACGCCATCCTCGTTGAGCCTGGCAAGTGGCGGGCGCGGACGCGCTACCGGTTCGATGACGGCAAACTCCGGCAGGTCGAACGGTTCGCTTCTAGCGAGGCCAAGGCGAAAGCCAAGCTGCGCGCCGCTCTCGTCGATATCCAGACCTCGACCGCGGCGGAGGTCAAGCGAGAGACAAGGCTCCGCGATCTTGGCGAGCGGTTTCTCTCGGCGAAGGCAGGGCGAGCGCCTCGCACCGTCGACACCTATGAGCGAGCCGTCCGCAAGATCATTGCCCCGCGTATCGGAGACCTCGCCGTCAGCGAGGCGACGCCGGATCGCCTGCAGCGTTTCCTCGACTCCGTCGCGTCAGAGGTAGGGGTGGGCACCGCGAAGACCGTGCGCTCCGTGCTGTCGGGAATGCTCGGGCTCGCCACTCGGGCCGATGCTGTCCGTGCAAACCCCGTGCGCGAGTTGGCACCGCTCGAGCAGAAGGCGAAGGGCGCGACGCCCATCCCCGTCGACGAGCTTGCCGGCATTCTCGCGAAGCTCCGAAGCGATGAGCGAGCGGGCGAGCTCGATCTCGTCGACATCGTCGAGTTCATCGCCGGCACCGGTGTCCGCATCGGCGAAGCGTGCGCGATCGCGTGGGAGGACGTCGACCTCGAGGCCGGGACGGTTAGCATCCGCGCGAACGCGGTGCGCGCCACGGGCCGCGGCCTCATCCGCCAGACGCACACGAAGACCGAGGCAGGTGTACGACGCATCCGAGTCCCCGGAGGCGTCCTCGGCATACTCGGCGACAGGCGCCTCCGGGGCGGCCCCAACCGTGGTCTTGATCTCGTGTTCCCGACGTCGATGGGAAACCTACGGGATCCGCGCAACACGTCACGGGACTGGGCGGAGGCGCGGGCGCGACTCGGAATCGGCGACTACTCGTTCCATAGCTTTCGGAAGACGGTCGCCACGGCGCTAGATCAGGCGGGCCTTAGCGCCCGCGACATCGCAGAGTACCTCGGCCACGCGGACCCGTCGCTAACGATGGGTACCTACATGTCGAAGACCGTCGGCGGGACCCGCGCGGCGAAAGCCCTCGATCAGGTGATGAACGGATGAGGGGCCCTGATTGCTCCCCGTCGGATGCACCCAGGGCCCCAGCAATCTGGCGCCTTACGCGAAGTGAACTTCTCGAGGGGCCAGGATGAACGGTCGGTCCTCGACCAGACGAGCCGGGAGCCGAACGCCATTCGGCTTCAGCGACAGGTACTCAATGAACATGCCGACTGTCGCGTCGCTGCCGGGGCGCTGTCCATCCGATGCAAGATCTTCCGCGCTCTCGACGTCGAGAGCGCCGGAGGAATCCACGAACGCCAGCATGCAGACGCTGTCGCCAGCATCGACGAAGACATTGGCATAACCGCCGACGTTCTCAATACGGCGCAGCAGTACCGCCAGCCGCTCGCCCCCGAGGGCGGCGACGACTGGGTGCCTCCCGTTGTTGTCCACCACCGGCAACTCTGTGTCGGCGAGTGAGCCAATCGCGAGGTTCGTATTGATCGAACGACGAAACTTGTCGAGTTCGGACTCGGTGTACATGTTCACGACCTCCCATCTCGAATCATAATCGCTACGGTCACTGCGATGGTGTTGGCTTGGCCGAACGCTTTCTCAACATCGTCAATGGAGTCGAGACGAAGAATCAACTCGTGCTCCTCCATGTCGTTGGGCGGATGCAAATGGCATCGGCCACCGGAGCAGTCGATCCGCGCAACTTCCTGCCAGGCATCGGCAACTGCCCAGTCTCCCGTCTCCACCAGCATGAGGAAATCGACGAGACGACCCTCGGAGCGCCACGTCCAGATCGAGATGCGCAGGTTCGCACTGTCGTCGATCGACAGGTACCACTCCTTAGACGAGCAATCGTCTCGATCCGGAGGTCTGTAGTCTCCTTGCTCGCGAGCGAACTCGGCCTCCATCGCCTTGCGCGCCTCGTTCAAAGCTTTGCGACGCTGCTTCGGCCCCTCATGCCCCATAAAAGTCACCCTAGGCCTGCGCGAAGCCGGACGACGCGTTCGACGCACCGCGCCAAACTCAATCTGCGGGGTTTGTGCGGGATACCCCGCCCTATAACGAAATCAGCCCCGGCGGAAACCGGGGCTGATCGGGCAATTCGGTAGCGGGAGCGGGGCTTGAACCCGCGACCTCACGATTATGAGTCGTGCGCTCTCACCAACTGAGCTACCCCGCCGCACGGCATCCACTGTTCAGAGATGAACACCTTGAGCCCCGAGTCAGGATTGAACTGACGACCCCTTCCTTACCATGGAAGTGCTCTGCCACTGAGCTATCGGGGCGTACCCGGATCGCTCCGGGCAACTTGAAGAGGATATCAGACCGCGACACCCTCCCACCAATCGGCTCAGCCGCCGGTGTGCTGACGCAGCCACACGATCGGGTCGATCGGGGTGGTGCCGTTCTGGAGGATCTCGACGTGCGTGTGGGCACCGAACGAGCGGCCCGTGTTGCCGGTGCGGCCGAGGAACTGGCCGACCTTCACGTGCTGACCCTGCGTGACCTGGAGCGAGCCGTACTGCATGTGTCCGTACCGGCTCGAGACGAGCTGACCGTCGATCTCGTGATCGATCAAGACCGTCACACCGAACGCGCCGCCCTGCTCGGTCGCGATGCGGACGGTGCCGTCGGCGATCGACTGCACGGGCGAGCCTTCGCCGGGCACGAAGTCGGCACCCTCGTGCATGGTGCCGTCGCGCATGCCGAAGCCGTACGTGATGGGCACACCGACCGCGAAGGGCCACTGGATGGGCGCGGTGGGGTCGTTGACGTAGAAGTTGGACGGGTTGGTGATACCCGAGTCGGCGGCCATCTGCGCGTAGGTGGTCGCGCTGTAGCCGTCGGAGCGGTCGACGACAGCCGCCTGCGCCGCGGCGGGAGCGACGTAGGCCTGGATGGCGTCCTCGGATGCCGCGACGTCGCCGCCGACGGCGAGGCGGGTGGTGACGGTCTCGCTCGCGGTGACGCTCTCGGTGCCGCTCGCCGAGGCGAGGGCGCTCACCGGCATGGTCATGCCCACCGTGAGCAGCCCCACGACACCCATGACGCCGACGGAGAACGACGTGGCCGCGATGCGGCGTGCGGTGCGGCGCGAGCCGGTCGTGGCCGTGGCCGGAAGACCCTCGGCGACGGGCTGCGCGGGGGCGACGACACGGTGCTGCTGAACGGCGGTCTCCCCGGTGAACGCGAAGAGGCGCGCGGCCGACGCGAACTCGTCGTCGTCGGGGACGTCCGCGGCATCGGCGGCCTGCTCGGCGCGCGGCGACTCGACGGCGGGGGCATCGGCGGCCTGCTCGGCGCGCGGCGACTCGACGGCGGGGGCGTCGGCGGCCTGTGCCTCGGCGGCGGGCGTCTCGGCGGCCGGCGTCTCGGTGCCGTCGAGGATGACCGACTCCTGCGGGCGACGGCGCGCACGACGCGAGGAGCCGGGGAGGGTGATCGGCGACGTCGGCAGCGTGACGGGCGTCGTGGCGACGTCGTGGTCGGCGCTCTGCAGGATGACGGAGACCTCGTCGGAGGACCGCTCGTCGACCACGGTGACCTCGAGGGCGTCGGACTCGTCACCGACGGAGGGCGTGGCATCCGTTTCAGGGAGCGTGGCGTCGATCGTTGCGGCGATCACCGTCTCGAGGACGGCGGCGGCCACGTTCTCGATCAGCTCGGGCTGTGCGGCGTTCTCGGAGTCGACCGGAGCCGGGTCGCTCGCACCGTGGCGACGCATCTCGGCTCGGGTCGGCCGGACGGCGACCTCGTTGGCGGGAGTGAGGTGGCGACGGGACCGCCGGGTGGGGGCAGGCTCGATCGGGAATGCTTCTGACGGCAACGCGCGATGGCTCTCGTGTCGTGTCGCGCAAGAGGCGACGGCTTCGGGCTGTAGGGCTTGGCCATCTCCGCAGTTTCGGGTTGCGGAAGATAACGAACTGGTAAACACCCTACCCCGGTCTTCTGAGAAAGCGATGAGCGGGAGGGGTCACCTCTCGAAATCGAGCAGCGGCTCGAGCCGCGAGAAGAAGTCGGGGCCTGCCGCGATCACCATGCCGTTGCCCGGGCGACCGCCGGGCGCGCCGCCGACCCGCCCCCCGGCCTCCTCGACCAGCAACGCCCCGGCCGCGTGGTCCCACGGATGCGTCCCGCGCTCGTAATAGGCGTCGACGCGCCCGGCCGCAACGGACGCCAGGTCGAGCGAGGCCGCCCCGATGCGGCGCACATCGCGCGCGATCGGCATGACGCGCGAGAGCTGCGCGAGCGCCGGGCCGTGCGTCTCGGGGTTGTAACCGAACCCCGTCGCGACGAGTCCACCGGCCTCGCCCACTTCGCTGACCGAGAGGCGTTGGTCGCCGAGCCAGGCTCCGCCCCCGCGAGCGGCACGGAAAAGCTCCCCCGTCACGGGATTGAAGACGGCCCCGGCGAGCGCCGTCCACGACGCGGTCTCGGCCGTGCCCTCGACGGCGGCGATACTCACCGCCCAGGCCGGGATGCCGTAGGCGTAGTTGACGGTTCCGTCGATCGGATCGACGACCCACGTGATGCCGCTCGTGCCCTCTTCGGCTCCGGACTCCTCGCCGAAGAATCCGTCGTCCGGCCGCACTCGCTCGAGCTCTGATCGGATGAAGGCCTCGACCTCGCGGTCTGCGGCGGTGACGATGTCGGCGGCGGCCGACTTCGTGGCCGCGACGGTGACCCCTTCCTGACGGCGGCGGTGGGCGAGCACCCCCGCCTCTCGTGCGATGCGGGTGGCGATGTCGAGCAGATCCGCGGGTGAGGTCATGGCATCCACGCTACTGCGCCACCCCTCTCGCCGAATTCGCGCCTGTGGATACCGTGGAGAACATGACAGCTTCGGATTCTCGCCGGTACGACGTCGTCATCGTGGGAGGAGGGCACAACGCCCTCGTCGCCGCGGCCTACCTCGCCCGGGCCGGGCGCCGTGTCGTGGTGATCGAGCGAACGGATGCCGTCGGCGGCGCCGCCGTGTCGGAACGCCCGTGGCGCGGGGTCGACGCGCGACTGTCGCGGTACTCCTACCTCGTCAGCCTGCTGCCGCAGAAGATCATCGACGACCTCGGCCTGCACATCGAGCTGCGGCGACGCCGGTACTCGTCCTACACCCCCGATCCGGTCGACCCGTCGCGCGGCATCCTGATCGACAACGAGGATGCCGAGGCCACGGCCGCGTCGTTCGCCCGCACCCTGGGAGACACCGAGGAGGCCGAGCGGTTCGCCGCGTTCGGGGAGCGCCTGGCGCCCCTCGGTCGCGCGGTGTTCCCGACGATGACCGAGCCCCTGCCCACCGCCGACGAGGTGCGCGAGAAGATCGGCGACGACGCGCTGTTCTCGGCGCTGACGGAGCGTCCGCTCGGCGACCTGCTGCGCGCGTCGTTCGACAGCGACCTGGTGCGCGGCATCGCGCTGACCGACGGGCTGATCGGCACGTTCGCGTCGTCCGACGACCCCTCACTCGCGCAGAACCGCTGCTTCCTCTACCACGTCATCGGCGGCGAGACCGGGCACTGGGACGTCCCCGTCGGCGGAATGGGCGCGGTCACGGCGGAGCTCGAACGCGCCGCGCGCGAGGCCGGAGCGCAGATCGTCACGGGCGTCGAGGTCATCTCGATCTCACCCGATGGCGACGTGCACACCATGACCGATCGATCGGAAGTGTTCCACGGCGAGCTCGTGCTCAGCGGTGTCGGGCGCGCGGTGCTCGACCGGTTGCTCGCCGCGGGCGGTTCCACGACCACCGGCGCCCCGGAGCCCGAGGGCGCGCAGGTCAAGGTGAACATGCTGCTGTCGCGACTGCCCCGACTGCGCGACACCTCGATCACCCCCGAGGCCGCCTTCTCGGGCACCTTCCACGTCAACGAGACGATGACCCAGTTGGATGCCGCGCACGTGGCGGCATCCGCGGGCGTCCTCCCCGAGCCGCTCCCCGTGGAGATCTACTGCCACTCGCTGACCGACCCCTCGATCCTCGGCGACGACCTGCGGGCATCGGGCGCGCAGACCTTGACGATGTTCGGACTGCAGGTGCCGCATCGCCTGATCGATGACACCGACCCCGTCGCCGCCGGGGCACGACTTCTGGCTGCGGCGCAGGCGTCATTGGACACGGTGCTCGCCGAGCCGCTGCGCGACTGCATCCTGCGTGCGCCCGACGGGCGGCTGTGTATCGAAGCCCGCACCACGAGCGACCTGGAGAAGTCGCTGAACATGGTGGGTGGGGACATCTTCCACGGCGCGCTGTCATGGCCGTGGCTGTCTTCACCCGCGCACTCCCCCGCAGAACGGTGGGGCGTGGCGACACCGCACTCGCGCGTCCTGCTGTGCGGGTCGAGCGCGCAGCGGGGCGGGGCGGTCAGCGGCATCGGGGGGCAGAACGCGGCGATGGCTGCGCTGGAGATCCTGGATCGGTAGGGCGGGGCGTGAGGGCTTGCGGGGCTGAGGCGGGTGGGGCGCCTTCCACCAGCATCGCCGCCCTTCTGAGCGGTTCGCTCCCTGGCACCAGCGCCTGATCGGGCCGGCTGGTCGACTCATACCCCCGGTCGGGCCCGCCCCTCGACGGGACCCTCCGATCACGTCCGCCCCGCGACCCGAACTCCGGCCGGGTCCGCCCCTCGACGGCGCCCTCCGACCACGTCCACCTTCCGGCGCCGGTCTTGTGGTCACGTAACGCGGCGATGCCGCTTTCTGAATCGCAGGCGGGCAGTTCCTCGACACTCAGCTCTGAAGGTGCCGTGCCACCGGACCAGCTCGCGAGCGGCTTCGGAGGCGACGCGCGGCACAGCTCTGTCCACTCACCCCTGGAGCTCTACGCTCGATGCTCCGCCGACGTCCACCCGGCGGAACCACCCGCACCGGCGTGTGCGCGCAGGACGGCGAGCACCACATCGATCGCCTCCACGAGTGCGACGGTCGATGGCTCGGCGTACCCGAAGACGATCCCCGCCGGCAGGGACACGGCAGCACCCTCCCAGACGTAGGCCGCGAGGGGCGCGACACGAAGGCCCCGCTCAGCGAGATCAGCGACGATCGCGCGCTCCGTGTCCTCGCCCCTCCCGGGCAGCAGCGCCACCGCGTGCAGGCCACCATCCGTGGCCACGAGCTCGACGCCGGGCACGCCCGCGAAGGCTTCGAGCAGAAGGCGGCGGCGATGGCGGTACTCGCGCCGCCGCCGCGCCGTGTGTCGCGCGAGCGAGCCCTCCGCGAGGTACAGCGCCAGCGCGTGCTGCTGCACGAGCGAGACCGGCAGATCGAGATCGTCGCGCGTCGCGCGGATGCGCTCGCCCACTACGCCGGTCGAGATGACCCAGCCGCAACGGACCGCGGGAGTGAGTGTCTTCGACAGGCTGCCGATGAGCACCACCCGCGCAGGATCGAGCAGATGCAGCGGAGGAAGGGGCGCACGGCCATGGGGGAACTCGCTGTCGTAGTCGTCTTCGATGACGACGACGTCCTCGCGGTCGGCCCAGGCGAGCAGACGGGCCCGCGCCTCGGCATCCAATCGACTTCCGAGCGGGTAATGGTGGTGCGGCGTGACGATGAACGCGTCGAGATCACGGTGACGCTCGACGGCCTCGAGGTCGAGCCCCGCGCCGAGACGCACGGGGAGGGGAACGGCGTCGATTCCGAGCCGGCGGAGCATTCGATGAACACGCGGATACCCGGGGTTCTCGAAGCCGACCCGCAAACGCGACCCGCCGCCGCGGGGCGACAGCGCGAGCAGGGTCAGGAGCATGGCGTCGCTGGTGCCGGCGGTGACGACGACCTCGGATGCCGCCACATCGAGCCCGCGCGCCCGACCGAGGTACCGGGCGATCTCCGCCCGCAGAGCCGGTGCACCCGCGGTGTCGGAGACGTCCGAATCGGGGTCGCCCGCCGTCGCCCGCCGCCACGCCGAACGCCACGCCGCGTCGGCGAGCCCCGTCGTGCCGGGCCGCCCCGGACGCAGGTCCATCAGCGGCGACTCCTCCACAGCGCTCGTGTCGGCACACTCACGCAGAGCCGGTGAACGAGCCGTGACCTCGGCGACGACGGTCGCACCCCCCGGTCGGGGAAGCAGGTAGCCCTCGCCCGCGAGGATCTCGTATGCGGCGACGACGGTGCCGCGGGCGACACCGAGATCGGCGGCGAGCGCGCGGGTCGACGGCACCGCTTCTCCCCCGCTCACGCGTCCCGCGAGCACCGCTGCGCGCAGCCCGTGCGCGAGTTGCTCGTGCAGCGGCACGGCCGAACCGCGGTCCAGGATGCCGAGGGAGATCACGCACGAAGTCTGCCACTGGTCCACGCGAAAGCACGAGAAGTGGACTACAGGATGGTCCAGCGGAGGGGGTGCAATCGGAGCATGACCGAGATGTCCGCCAACCCGCAGCCTCAGACAGACCTACCCCGGGCCGACCTGCCCCGCACCGAGCGGCCCCGCACCGAACTGCCCCGCACCGATCTTCCCCGCGCCGAGCCGCCTCTCACCGACCTGCCCCTCACCGCTCTCACCCGCGTCCGGCGCGGAGCGCACCACCAGCGCACGGATCGCGCCGCACTGTACGACGTGATCGACGGCGCGCTGTCGGGAACATTGGCCATCGTGCGTGATGACCGGCCCGTTGCCCTGCCGATCGGCATCGGGCGCGACGGCGACGACGTGCTCCTGCACGGATCGACCGGCAGCGATTTCTTCCGTCGTATCGCCGCGGGCGCCCCGGTCTGCCTCACGGTGACCCACCTGCTGGGCCTCAAGTACGCCCGGTCGCTCTTCGACAGCTCGATGCGCTACCGGTGCGCCGTCGTGCACGGGGTCGCATCCGTCGTCCCCCCGGCGCAGAAGGAGGCCGCGCTGCTCGCGCTATCGGAGCACCTCATGCCCGGACGAAGCGAAGACGTACGCCCGATGACCGCCCGCGAGCTCGCGGCGACCATGGTGCTGCGCCTCCCTCTGGCCGAGGCGAGCGTCAAGGACAACGCGGGCTCCCTCGTGGAGAGCGACGACGACGGCGAGGACCGCTCGGTGTGGGCGGGGATGCTCCCGCTGCGGGTCGTCGCGGGTGACCCGGTGACCTCGCCCCAGACCGTCGCGGGCGTTCCCGTCCCGAAATCCGTGGGCCGAGCGGCGCGGCGCGTCGCCGCGTCGGGAACGATCTGAGCGGCACGGCCGGAGGGCGCACATCGACGCCGCGCGAGCGAGGAGCAACGAGTTGCGAGCGACACGGCGACACGACGTCCGCATGACCAGGGCGGGGCCGATCCGATAGAACGGCCCCGCCCTCCGCGGTCGTCACCGCCCGACGAGCGGGGGGACCTCGTGTCGACGCGGTGTGCCGAAGCGGTGCGCCGTGATCGACACGGCCTGCTCGCGCACGAACGGCAGCAGCTCGACGTACCCCGCGCGGGTGACCGCGCCGGCGTAGACGGCGAGCGAGGGCGAGCCACCGGTGGCCTCGGCGAGCGCGGCCGGTGAGCCGCCGAGCAGCCGGACGCGTCCGCCCACCCGGGCGAGGCGCGCGGCGCGGCGACCCCACTCGACGCCGTCCTCGACGGCGGCGCGCACGCCGACGCCCTCGAGCCACGCCCGCACGGCCGGTGTCAGGTCGCGAGCGGCGCTGACCGTCACCGACGACCCCGCCCGCACACCCGCCGCGACCACGCGCACCAGAGCCGCCTCGGACGCGTCCTCCAGGCGCACGGTCACGGGCACGGCGGCGTAGCGCAGCACGTTCTGCTCCGACTCCAACCCGGTGACATCCCGGGCGACCGAGAACTCCGAGGCCCACGCGGCGGCATCGCTCGAGAGGGCGGATGCCAGCCACTCCCGCTCAGAGGCGGGCACTGCGGCCGACGCCGGCGCGGTGAGCGCGTCGGGGGACCGCGGCGCCGAGGTGTCGGCATCCGTCCACGTCCCGAACCCGAAGAGGTAGTGGGGGCCGCCGGCCTTCGTGCCCGCCCCCACCGCGGACTTCTTCCACCCGCCGAACGGCTGGCGCTGCACGATCGCGCCCGTGGTGCCGCGGTTGACGTAGACGTTGCCGGCCTCGATGCGCGCGAGCCACGTGTCGATCTCCGCCGCATCGAGGGAGTGCAAGCCCGAGGTGAGGCCGTACTCGATAGCGTTGACGATCTCGATCGCCCCCTCGAGCGTCTCGGCGGTCATGATGCCGAGCACCGGACCGAAGTATTCCGTGCGGTGGAAGGCGCTGCCCGGTTGCACCCCCTCACGGATGCCTGGGCGCCAGAGCATCCCGTCGTCATCGAGCCGGCGAGGCTCGACGACCCAGCGCTGGCCGGGCTCGAGCGAGGTGAGCGCCGTCAGGAGCTTCCCCCGCGCCGGTTCGATGAGTGGTCCCACCCGCGAGGCCTCGTCCCACGGCATCCCCACCTCGAGCGAGGTGACGGCGTCGACGAGCTGGTCGCGGAAGCGGCGCGAGTGAGCGACCGATCCGACGAGCACGACGAGGGATGCCGCGGAGCACTTCTGGCCCGCGTGGCCGAAGGCCGACATCGCGACGTCCTTCGCCGCGAGGTCGAGGTCGGCGCTGGGGGTGACGATCACGGCGTTCTTGCCGCTCGTCTCCGCCAGCAACGGCAGATCGGGACGGAACGAGCGGAACAGCTCGGCCGTCTCGTACGCGCCGGTCAACACGACCCGCTCGACGGCCGGGTGCGTGAGCAGCTGCCGACCGAGGTCGTTCTCGGACACCTGCACGAGCTTCAGCACCTCGCGGGGCACTCCCGCCTCCCACAGCGCCTCCACCATCACGGCGCCGGAGCGCTCGGCGAGGGCCGCGGGCTTGATGACCACCGCGGACCCGGCGGCGAGCGCGGCGAGAGTCGAGCCGGCGGGGATCGCGACGGGGAAGTTCCACGGAGGGGTGACCACGGTCACACCGACCGGGGTGAAGGTCGCACCGTCGACGTCCTCGAGCGTGCGCGCCTGCTCGGCGTAGTAGTGCGCGAAGTCGATCGCCTCCGACACCTCGGGGTCGCTCTGCTCGATGACCTTCCCGCACTCGGCGCCCATGACCTCGAGAAGGTCGGCACGACGGGCTTCGAGCGCGTCCCCCGCGCGGTGCAGGATCGCGGCGCGCTCCGCAGCGCCCCGCTCGCGCCAGCTCGCGGCCGCCGCCGCCGCATCCCGGATCAGCGCGTTCAGGGCGCCCTCGTCTGTCACGGTGTGCGCGGCGATGCTCGCACGGCCCAGGTCCGAGTGCTCCATCCGCGCGACGATCGCACGCGCCCAGTCGCGGTTGGCCGCGATCGCCGGGTCGGAATCAGGGGTGTTGCGGAAACCGTGCGTCGGCGCGGGCTCGGCGGGTGCGGTGCGGTCCTGCACGCGGTTCGAGGCGGGCACACCCTCGGGCATGTCGGCGAGGGATGCCAGGAAGCGGTCGCGCTCGCGGGCGAACAACGCCGCGTGGGTGTCGAGGTCGAACACCGCCGACATGAAGTTCTCGCTCGAGGCGCCCTCTTCGAGGCGGCGGATGAGGTACGCGATCGCGACGTCGAACTCCTGCGGGTGCACGACCGGGGTGTACAGCAGGATCGCGCCGACCGTCCGGCGCACGACGGCCTGCTGGGCTGTGGCCATACCGAGCAGCATCTCGACCTCGATGCCGGGCGTGCCCGTCGATGAGATCGCACCCCGCCGCTCCGCGAGAAGCCACGCGAGGGCGACGTCGAAGAGGTTGTGTCCGGCCACGCCGATCCGCACGTTCGCGGTGTGCTCGGGCCGCAGCGCGTAGTCGAGCACCGCCTTGTAGGACGCGTCGGTCGCCTGCTTCGACGACCAGGTGGCCAGCGGCCAGTCGTGCACGTCGGCATCCACCCGTTCCATCGGCAGATTGGCGCCCTTGACGACCCGCACCTTGATGGGCGCTCCCCCGGATGCCACCCGGCGGGCGGTCCACTCCTGCAGCCGGATCATCGCGGCGAGCGCGTCGGGGAGGTACGCCTGCAGCACGATGCCGGCCTCGACGCCGTGGAACTCGGGTTCGCCGAGCAGCGTCTCGAAGACCGCGAGGGTGAGATCGAGGTCCTTGAACTCCTCCATGTCGAGGTTGAGGAACGTGCCGGTCTCCTTCGCCACCCGGTACAGGGGCCGAAGCGCGGCGACCGCGTCGGACACGGCGGCGTCGAACGCCCACGGCGTGTGCGGGGCGACGGTCGACGACACCTTGATCGAGACGTAGTCCACTTCGTCGCGCGCGAGCAGTTTGCGCGTTCCGGCGAGCCGGCGCGCGGCCTCCTTCTTGCCGAGGATCGCCTCGCCGAGCAGGTTCACGTTGAGACGGATGCCGTCCCCTCGGCCCCGGATCGAGGTGATGGCCTCGCCGAGCTTGCGGTCGGTCGCGTCGACGATGAGGTGGCGCACCATCGAGCGCAGCGCGGTGCGGGCCGCGGGGACGACGACCCGCGGGAGGATCGGCGCGGCCACGGCGCCGAGGCGGATCGCGGCCTTCAGATGCAGCGGGAGGAAGCCGGGGATCAGAGGGGTGAGAGCGGCGAGGTTCCGCGCGGCGACGCGCACGTCGTCGGGGCGCACGACGCCGTCGACGAAGCCCACCGTGAAGTCCAGGCCGTGGGGGTCGCGCAGCACACCGGCGAGGCGCTCGGCGGAGACGTCGACCGGCTCTTCCCGACTCTCGGCGAGCCAGCGGCGCACGAGGGCGATCGCCTCGTCGGCCAACTCGGCGGGCGAGACCAGCCCTGCGGGCGTGACCAGCTCGGCGGGCGGACCCGGCTCGGCGGGGGTGGTGCCGGGAGATGCGTCGGTGAGCGACATGGCGGTCCTTCCGTGGATGACCTCAGCATGCAGCCCTCTTCTCGTCGGGAAAAGCGATGATTGATGACGGGTTATGTTCGACAGAACCGAAGGGATGCGATGTTCGATCTCCGCCGTCTGCGCCTGCTGCACGAGCTGTCGATGCGCGGCACCCTCGCCGCGGTCGCGGAGGCCCTCTCTTACAGCCCGTCTACCATCTCGCAGCAGCTCGCGCTGCTCGAACGCGAAGCCGGGGTGCCGCTCCTCGAGCCCGACGGGCGGCGCCTCCGCCTGACCGCCCAGGGCGCTGCCCTCGCCGCGCACGCCGCGCGCATGCTCGACGCCGACGAGGCGGCTCGCGCCGAGCTCGAACGCCTGCGACCCTCCCTCGCACCGGTGCGCGTCGCGGTGATGCAGTCCGCCGCCCACGGCCTGCTCCCCCGTGCCCTCGACGCCCTCGCCGAGAGCGAGCCGCAGCTGCGCATCGAGGTGGCCGAACTCGCCCCGGAGGAGGGCCTGTTCGAGGTCGCGGCGCGCGGCTTCGACCTCGCCGTCGCCGAGCAGTACCCCGGCCACACGCGCGAGCACCGCGACGGCATCGAGCGGAGCCTGTTGGGACGGGACGCCATCCGCCTCGCGGCCGCGCACGGCGATCCGGCTCTCCGCCTGGAAGACCTTCGCGACCGCGCGTGGGTCATGGAACCCGTGGGCACCGCCGCCCGGCAGTGGGCGACCCAGCAGTGCCGCGCAGCGGGCTTCGAACCCGATGTGCGGTTCGAGATGGCCGACCTGACCGCGCACGTGCGGCTGGTGGCATCCGGGCACGCGGTCGGCATGATCCCCGACCTCGTCTTCGCCGGGGATACTCCGCCGGTCCGCCTGGTGGACCTGCCGGGCGAGCCGCGCCGCGAGGTCTTCACGGCGGTGCGCCGCGGAACGGCCGACCGCCTCGGCGTACGCGCGGTGCGCAGAGCACTGCAGGTGGCGTACGACCGGGGCGGCCGGGAGACGGATCAGCGGTGACGGGTGGCGCGAGCCCCGCGTCAGCGCGTGAGCGCGATCTCGTTCGGCGTCTCGTCGAGGGTGACGCTCTCGACGATCTCTCCGGTGGTGAGGTCGACCGCGTGCACGGCGTTCTTCGCGGGCTCGGTCACGTAGGCGAGGTCGCCCGACACCTTGATCGCCGGGTGGGCGTCCTGCCATTCGACCGGACCCTCCCAGGCGTCGATCACGGGGTAGGACGCCGTGAGCTCGCCGGTGGCCGGGTCGAGCACGTGGATCGAACCGTCGGTGGCGAGGATGTAACCGAGGTCGCCGGGACCGCGGGCGATGTCACGGAAGGTGTACTCCACGCCCTCGGGCAGATCGATCACGCGCTGGGTCTTCGCGGCGGTGTCGATGAGCGCGACGCGGTGCAACAGGTAGCCCTCGGCATCCCGGTCGTCCTTGTAGTCGCCGACGACGAGGGCACTGTCCTCGCTGACGTAGGCGTTCCCCATGCGGCCGTAGGGCTGGTCGGGCGCGGTGAGCTTGGTGAAGGTGCCCTGGTCGTACACGAGAGCGCCGTTCTCGCATCCGAAGACCACGACCTCGTCTTTCGCGGTGCCCTCGCCGTGGACGCCCGGGCAGTCGTTGCTCTGGGCGATGGTCGCGCCCGATTCGTCCTGAGCGACGACGCCGTTGCGGCCGTCGGCGTTGCCCACCGTGGTGAGGAAGGTTCCGTCCTCCAGCACGATCGATACGCCGTGGTGCGCCTCGACACCGGGAATGGTCTCGACCGCGGGGAGCTCGTCGGTGGATGCCAGCAGGGCGTCGGTGTCGAAGATGGTCGAGTCGCTCGTGCCGTCGGCGTACAGCACGGTGGTACCGCCGTGCGTGACGACATGGCCGGGCTTGGCGGCCGCGAACACGAGGTCGGTGAGCTCGGGCTCGGCGGTGGGGGTCCCGGCATCCAGGACCTGGAAGCCCTCGCTCGTGGTGACCATGATGTGGCGGCCGTCGCCGGCGGAGTTCAGGCGGGTGAACTCCTCCGACGTGAAGTCACCGAGGGTCTCGAGGCTCTGCCCGTCGAGCACGACGATCCCGCCGGGGTACGACAGGGCGACGCGAGTGGCGGCGTCACCCGCGGAGGGAGCGTCGGAGGCGGGAGCGGCCGAGCCGGTGCCGGCGCCGCCGGCGCAGGCCGAGAGACCGACCGTGGCTCCGACCGCGAGGGCGAGCAGACCCGCGCGGCGGAGGCGATCCGCGCGGAGGAAGGAACTGCGCATGTGATTCTCTTTCTGGGTGAGGACCCGCGGCGGGGCGAGGGTCCGGGGGATGACGCGGCGACGATGCGCGCCGTGTCGGGGCTCTTGTGTCGGGGCTCCTGTGACGGCCTCAGGGAGCGAGACCGGCGCGGATGCGCTCGGTGTTGACGCGCATCATGGTCAGGTAGTCGGGGGCCCCGCCGGCGGCATCGGTGAGCGACTCGGTGAAGAGCTCGGTCACCGCGACCTGCCGGTCCGCCTCGTCGGCGAGCGCCCGCACGAGGCGGTCGGGCGACGACGACTCCGCGAAGATCGTCGGTACACCGGCCTCGTCGATGGCCGACACGAGATCGGCGAGGTCGCTCGTGCTGGGCGCGGCCAGGGTCGTGCCCCCGGGGATGACGGCCCCCACCAGGCGGAAGTCGAAGCGGTCGGCGAGGTAGCCGAAGACGTGGTGGTTGGTGACGAGCGCCCGCCGCTCCGCCGGAATGCCTGCGAAGGCGGCGGTCATCTCGGCATCCAGGTCGGTGAGCTCGGCGCGGTAGGCGGCGGCGCGGTCGGTGACCGCGGCCCCTCCCACCTCCTCGAGGACGGGAGTCAGGGCGTCGACGACCGCGATCATCTGCGCGGGGTCCGTCCAGAAATGGGGATCGTCGGCGCCGCCGGCGTCGGTCGACGTGTACGGGAGCACGGTGACGGCGTCTTCCGCCACGAAGGTGCGGACCCCCTCGGATGCCGCGGCGTCGAGGTGCTGCTGCAGTCCCTCTTCCAGTCCGATGCCGTTGGCCACCAACAGGTCGGCGGAGCGCATGCGCGCGGCCTCGGCGGCGGAGATCTCGAACGAGTGCGGATCGGCGCCCGGACGCATGAGGGTCAGGACCTCGACGTCGTCGCCGACGAGGTTCGACACGACATCGCCCAGGATGTTCGTCGTCACCACGACCAGCGGGCGATCGGATGCCACCGGGCCCGCGCATCCGCTGAGGGCGAGGACAGCCGCCGCGAGCGCGACGGCGAGGATCTTCTTCATGGGTCAGCGTCCCGTCTCGGCGACGAAGAGCGGCGTGCGCTCGGGCGTGAACTCGCGGGCGATGCGGGCGTCGTCGGCGAAGTCGAGCTCCCACATCCGGCCCTCCGCGGGTCCGCTGAGGTAGGCCCGCTGCTGGTCGGCGATGAGACTCACCGGCTGCCCGCCTGCCAGGCTCGCGCCCACGAGTGCAGCGGTTGTCGCGCGCAACGCACCGGTCTCGCCGTCGAGCACGAGCACGCGACCGTCGGCCGTGAGGGCGAGCAGGTTCGCGTCCTTGTCGTCGACCGCCGTGACCTGCACGACCGGTTCGGGGGTCGGCAGGAGTGCCCACGACCGCTCTCGCGTGTCGAGCATCCACACTCCGACCCCCTCGGCGACCGCCGCGACCGTCGGCCGTCCCTCGCGGTTCGCGAATGCGGTGGCGCGCGGCGCGGTCGTGCCCGCGGGATAGGGGATGCGCTCGACGGCGGGGCGCTCGTCGGCGACGGTGACGAGGAGGGCGGCGTCCCGGCATCCGATCACCGCGCCGACGCGGGTGGTGACGGTGCCGGCGGGGTCAGCGCAGGGAGCGGCCTCGCCGATGGTCGAGCCGTCGCTCGCGTGCAGCGTCACCTCGCCGCCCGCGGCGACCGTCGCGAACGAGCCGGCGGGCACGACCAGCCCCGCGCCGGGCACGCTCTGCAGCCGGAAGGTCTCGACGACCTCTCCCTTCGACAGCGCCTCGGTGTCGAGGAGCACGGCCTCCCCCGATCCCGGGAAGAAGAGCCCCGTGCCCCCGGTGGTCGACGAGTTCGACGTCGCCACGACGGCGACCCCGTCACCCTCGACCTCGCCGAGCAGGCGCGGTTCGGCGCGGTAGTAGTGAAAGTGGTCGACGTGGTCCCACGTCCACACCCCGCTGTCGACGAGGGAGACACCCGTCTCGTCGGCCGCGAACAGGTATCGACCGTCGGAGTGCATCGACAGCGGAGGGCGCACCGAGCCGAGCTCGGCCGTGGTCTCCTCGAGCAGGTCGAGGTGCGACACGCGCCCCTCCCCGTCGATCGAGGTCAGGCCGACGGCGGGTTCGGCGAGCTCCGCGGCGCCGGCGATCTCGCCGTGGGTGTCGGCCGAGGGTTCGGTGGGCATGTCGGCGGGAGACGCGGGGGCGGCGCAACCGGCGAGGGCGACGATCAGCAGCGCCCCCAGGGGAGCGAGCCGCCGAGGGGAGGCGGGGTGGGGCATGAGCACTCTCCGGATCAGGCGTGAAGAAGGACAGGGGATGCCGCGCGGCGGCGCACGGCGTCGCGGCCGGCGCGCAGCGCCCACGAGACACCGGCCGCGCCGATGGCGGCGGCGGCGATCGTGGCGCCGGCGGCGGTCGCCGCGTGCCACGAGATGAGGAGCCCCGCCGCGACGGCGGCCGCGCCGACGGCGGCGGCGAGCACCATGGTCGTGGGGATGCGGTGGGTCCATTGGCGGGCGGCGACCGCGGGGGCGACCAGCAGCCCGACCACCAGCAGGGATCCGACCGCCTGATACGACGCGACGACGGCGAGGGTGACGAGACCGACCAGCACGGTCTGCGCGAGACGCGGCCCGAGACCGAGCACACGTGCGACGCGCTCGTCGATCGCGAGGGCGACGAGCGAGCGGTGCGCCATCACGGCCGCGGTCAGACCGACGGCCACGGCGACAGCGAGGACGACGAGGTCCCCCACGCCGATGGCCAGGATGTCGCCGAACAGGATCGCCGTGGCATCCGTCGCGAAGCTCCCGGCGTGCGAGATGACGATGACGCCGAGCGCGAGCATGCCGACGAACAGCAGGCCGATGCTCGTGTCGTACGACAGCTTCGCGCGGCGCTGCAGCGCCCCGATGCCGAGGCTCATGACGACGGCGCTCGCCGCGGCTCCGAGGAGCACCGGCAGGCCCAGCACGGTCGCGAGGGCGACGCCGGGGAGCATGCCGTGCGCCAGCGCCTCGCCCAGGAACGCCATCCCCCGCACGATCACCCACGTGCCGGCGATCGCGCACAGGATCGCCACGAGAACGCCCCCGAGCAGCGCACGCTGCACGAATTCGAGGGCGAAGGGTTCGGAGAGCCAGGACACGATGCCCGACCGTAGCGAGAATGAGAACGATTCTCAAACTCGTATGATGGATGCCATGTCTCTCACCGCCATCGTCGCGCGCGCCCTCACAGTGGACTTCGGCGGCGCCCTCGCCCTCGACGACGTCGATGTCGACATCGCCGCGGCATCCCTGACAGTCATCGTCGGCCCGAACGGGGCAGGCAAGTCCACCCTGCTCGAGGTGCTGGCCGGAGCGCGAGAGCCCTCGTCCGGATCCGTCGAGGTCGGAGCACACTCACGCGCCTTCGTCCCGCAACGCGCCGCTGTGTCGGAACACCTGCCGCTCACGGTGCGTGACGTCGTGTCGGTGGGCGCCTGGGGACGCGCCGGAGCCCTCCGTCGCCTCGACGCGTCCGACCGCGCCGCGATCGATGCGGCGATGGTGCGACTCGACATCGCGGCCGTGGCACGCCACCCGTTCGCCTCGCTGTCGGGTGGTCAGCGTCAGCGCGCGCTGCTCGCGCAGGGACTCGCCCGGAGGGCCGGCATCCTGCTGCTCGACGAACCCACGACGGGACTCGATGCGGCGAGCGCGGAGCGCAACCGCGCCGCGATCGCCCACGAGTGCGCCCGTGGAGCCACCGTCGTCTGCGTCAGCCACGACGACCGGCTGATCTCCGACGCCGATCACCTGGTCGAGCTCGATGCGGGCCGCGTGCGCGTGGCGCACGCTTCGCCGGAGGGCGTCAGAGCCGCCCGCGCACCCGTTCGGTGATGCGCACCAAGACCTCGGCGGCGGCTCGGGCGACCTCGACGGGTTCGACGTGGACGGCCGACTCCACCTCACGCGGGAACCGGCGGAGCGCTGCCCACGGCTCGGTGTCGAGATCGACCTCGAGGTGAATGTGGTTCACGCGCCGGTCGTCGGCGTCGAGCTCGCGACGCAGAAGCCCGCGGCCGATGAGGCGGTCGACGAGGGTCGTGACGCCCGCTGCGGTGACCCCGAGGCGCCCCCGCAGATCCGAGGGACGGATGCCGGGCTCATCGGCGATGTGCGACAACGCCGCCGCTTCGAGCTCACTGATGGAGAGGTCACGGCGAGCCTGGGCGACGGCCTCGTCGCGGGCGGTGACGTAGTCATCGAGTGCGGTCATCAACGCCGAGGTGTGCGACAACGTCATCCCCCTCCTCAGCGTGATCCGGCCGACCACTACCCCCACCATAGTGAAGAAAATGAATATTTCGTGAAAATAATTAAGTTTGTGAAATACGTGCTAGTTTAATTTTTAGCCGTCCCCCCATTCACGACCGAAGGAGATCACCATGGCCACTCTGTTCTACGGTTCCGACGTAGCGCCCATCTCGCTTCCGGATCGCCTGATGGGCTACATCAAGGTGATCGCGTCGACGAAACTGCGACGCGGCGAATCCTTCACCTTCACCTGGACGGGCACCGCGGGCGAGCCCGGGCGCTCCACCATCTGGCTCCAGCCGGCGATCCCCCTCCGTTTCGTCTTCGACTCCCCCGAGCCCGAGCAGCTCGTCGGCGACTATCTGCGCGCCCTGGCCGACCAGGCCAACGCCGCGTCGGGTCTCGTCGTCGACGTGCGCACGTGGGAAGCCGCCGAAGAGGCCGCGCACGCACCGGCGCACGCCGCTCGCGCTGCCGGTCGTGCGGTGCGCGCGGCCTGAGCGCGCCCGTCATGCCCGCGCGGGCGCACCGCGTGAGCACGATTCTGGCCCCGGTCCAATCTCCTCCGTCATAATGTGAGGGTCCGCGTGATATTCACGCGAACGGATCGGAGAGAGCCGTGCCGATACGGAGCCTGCTCGACAAGGACCTCCTCGAGGACTGGCTGGCACAGTTCCGCCGTCTCGGCTACCTCACCGGCAGCGAGATCCGACTACTCGAACAGGACGACGAGACCGATCCCGACTCGGGCCTGATCGTCGTGGACCTCAGCGGCGCCAAGACCGTCACCTACCTGCAGCCGATCGCCGGCGGCGACGGCGCCTGGAAGGCGACGATGGAGGCGCGCGACACCACCATCGAGCTCGACGCCGTCGAACTCGTGAACCTCGGGAACGAGGTCGTCGTACTCGCAGCACTGGTGTCGTTCCTCGAGGTGCGGTCGAGAGCACTGCTCGCCGCCGACTGAGACCTCGTCGATACAACGAAGAAGGGCACCCGATCGGGTGCCCTTTTCAGGTGGTGGCGAGTGAGGGATTCGAACCCCCGAATGCAATGCAGTCTGATTTACAGTCAGATCCCTTTGGCCGCTTGGGTAACTCGCCAGATGCGCACCCGCCCGGCTTTTGCAGTCGACCAGAGGCGCGATAAATCACTCTACTATCCCGGGAGCAGTGCCTCAAACCACGGGGCGAACCGTCAGCGTGAGACGTCGGCGGTGTCCAGCACCCGTGCGACGAACTCCTCCGCACGACGCTTCGTGCCATCGATCTTGCGGTCCACGCTCGCGCGGATCTCGCTCGGCGCGAGCGGGGCAGCCAGGCGCACCGTTTCGTGGCAGGACATGTCGGCGCAGATGTAGGTTCCGATGGTGTCACCGTGCTCCCCGGCCTCTCCCGCGCGGCGGGCGGTGAACAGCGATACCTGATCGCCGGGCTGCATCGTGTGGCACAGGTTGCACATCGCCGACCGAGCGCGGGACTGCCCCTCGGCGGCGCGCAGCACGATGCCGGCCGCCACGCCCTGATGCTCGGTCACGATGTAGCCGCGGCCGCGGGAGCGGGGGTCTCGCCAAGCGAGGAAGTCGAGGTGGTCCCAATCGGTCAGCACGAAGTCGTGCGGCAGGGCGATGATCCGCAGCTCGTCGGGGGTGGCGTTGACCAACGTGCCCCTGACCTCGTCTTCGGTGAGTGCTCGCATGGCATCCGAGTCTACGAGCGTACGGGTAGCATGCGGCGATGGAGCCCTTCGTCCTGCGCACCGCGGGGCTGGTCCTCGACCAGCCGACCTCCGCCGACGTCGACGACATCGCCCGGTACTGCTCCGACCCCGTCTTCGAACGCTTCCTCACGATCCCCTGGCCCTACCACCGGACGGATGCCGTGGCCTTCGTCGATCGATACGTCACCGCCGGATGGGCCGACGATAGCGAGTGGACGTGGGCGATCCGCAAGGGTGACGACTCTCCCCTGCTCGGCGTGATCGGCGTGCGGCGGGAGATCGGCATGGTCGGCTTCTGGCTCGGCGCCGAGCACCGCGGACGCGGCATCCTGCCCGAGGCCCTCACCGCGGTGGTCGATGCGGTCTTCTCCCGCACCGCGCGCGACGACGTCCGCTGGGAGTGCGTGATCGGCAACACGGCGTCGATGCGGGTCGCGCAGAAGTGCGGGTTCACTTTCACCGGCGCGGGATTAGGCCAGGTGCTCGGACGCACCGGCGCGCCCTCGGCATCCTGGACCGCCGTGCTGCGGCGCGACGACGACCGCGCCCCCAAAGCGGGCTGGCCCGAGGTCGCCTGAAGCGGGCACAGGACCCGCTCCCGACACTGCCCGCAGCTCGCTGTCCAGGGGCTGCGCGCGGGAGCCTCGCGAATAGAATCGACGCATGGCTGATTCTTCGTTCGACATCGTGTCCAAGATCGACCGGCAGGAAGCCGACAACGCGCTCAACCAGGCCCACAAAGAGGTCGAGCAGCGTTACGACTTCAAGGGCACCGACGCCTCGATCGCGTGGAGCGGCGAGTCCATCGTCATCAAGGCGAACTCCGAGGAGCGCGCCAACGCCGTGCTCGACGTCTTCCAGACCAAGCTGATCAAGCGCGGCATCTCGCTGAAGAGCCTCGAGAGCGGCGAGCCGACGCAGAGCGGCAAGGAGTACCGCATCACCTCCACGCTGAAGGAGGGCATCTCGCAGGATGACGCGAAGAAGATCGGCAAGATCATCCGCGACGAGGGCCCCAAGGGCGTGAAGTCGCAGATCCAGGGCGACGAACTGCGTGTGCAGTCGAAGTCGCGCGACGACCTGCAGGAGGTGCAGCGCCTGCTCAAGGCCGCCGACCTCGACGTCGACCTGCAGTTCACGAACTACCGCTGAGCCGGCCCGCGGGAGGGATGCCATGGCCGTCCGCGTCGATCTGAACATCTCGCTCGACGGGGTGGCGATGCCCGCCGACCCGACGCCCGAGAACCCGATGGGCGAAGACTGGGGCCGACTCGTCGTCGACTACATGGCGACCAGGACGTTCCGCGAGCGCGTCTTCGGCGACACTTCCGGCGCCGGTACGACCGGCGTCGACGACCGCTACGCGTCCGCGTACTTCGCGGGCGTCGGCGCCGAGGTCATGGGCGCCGCGATGTTCGGCCTCCACTCCTTCCCCGACGACCCTGACTGGCGCGGATGGTGGGGCGACGAGCCGCCGTTCCGGGTACCTGTGATCGTGCTCACGCATCGCGAGCGCGCGCCGATCGCCTTCGCCAACGGCACGCGTTTCGAGTTCTCGTCCGAAAGCATCACGGATGCCGTCGCACGGGCGCGTGAGCTCGCCGGTGGCGGCGACGTCCGGGTGGGCGGCGGACTCTCCACCGTCCGCTCCGCGCTGGAAGCGGACCTCGTCGACCGACTCCACGTCGCGGTGCGCCCCGTCATCCTCGGTCGAGGGGGACGACTGTGGGACGACCTGCGCGGACTCGACACCCGTTTCACCGTCACCTCCGAGGTGGCGGAGAGCGGGGTCGTGCACGTCACCTTCGCGCGATGAGCACCCTGCTCGATCCGCTCACCTGCCCGACGTGCGGGGATCCACTGCGCTTCGAGATCCTCGACGACGAACGCTTCCTCGTCGCATGGTCGTGCGTGAACTGCGGGCTCATCCGCACGACCGAGCCGGTCTGACGGGACGTCAGTTTCCGCGCAACGCGGTATCCGTCCACTCCACACAGGTGATCTCACCGCGCGCGACGGCCTCTTCGCGCTGACGCAGTTCGACGCGGCGGATCTTGCCCGAGATCGTCTTGGGCAGCTCGAAGAACTCCACGCGCCGCACCCGCTGGTACGGCGCGAGCCGCTCGCGCGCGAACCGCAGGATGTCGAGCGCGACCTCTTCGCCCGCCTCGCGCCCGCCGGCCAGCACGATGTACGCCTTGGGAACGGCGAGCCGCAGCTCATCGGGGGCGGGCACGACCGCCGCCTCGACCACCGCGGGGTGCTCGATGAGCACGCTCTCGAGCTCGAAGGGGCTGATCTTGTAGTCCGACGCCTTGAAGACGTCGTCGGTGCGGCCGATGTAGGTGATGCTGCCGGTCTCGTCGCGGCGGGCGACGTCGCCGGTGTGGAAGAGCCCGTCGGCGAACGCCTCGGCGTTGCGGGCGGCATCGCCGACGTAGCCGGTCATCAGGTTGAGCGGGCGATCGGTGAGGTCGAGGCAGATCTCGCCCTCGTCGGTGGGAGCTCCGGTGACGGGGTCGACGAGCACCACGGGGCATCCCGGCAGGGGCCGACCCATCGAGCCCGGAACGAGCGAAGCCCCGGGAGTGTTGGCCACGACCGCGGTCATCTCGGTCTGCCCGTACCCGTCGCGGATGTCGAGTCCCCACGCGCGCTGCACCGAGGCGATCACCTCGGGGTTCAACGGCTCCCCCGCCGACACGACCTCGCGGAGCGCTCCGCGTCTACCCGTCAGATCGGCCTGGATCAGCATGCGCCACACCGTCGGCGGCGCGCAGAACGTCGTCACGCGATCCGCTTCGAGTTCCGCCAGCAGCCGCCCCGCGGAGAACCGCGAGTAGTTCAGCGCGAGCACGGTCGCCCCCGCGATCCACGGCGCGAAGAACAGACTCCACGCGTGCTTCGCCCACCCGGGTGAGCTGATGGCGAGGTGCACGTCGCCGGGCTGCAGCCCCAACCAGTACATCGTGCTGAGGTGGCCGACCGGATAGGAGGCGTGCGTGTGCTCGACGAGCTTGGGCTTCGACGTGGTGCCCGAGGTGAAATACAGGAGGAGTCGGTCGTCGGCGGTGGTTTCCGGATGCCGAGCGGGCGCGGCGTCCATCGCGAACGCGTCGTCGTAGGTCGCCCAGCCCGGGTGCTCGCCGCCCACGACGATGCGGCCGAGTCCGTCGGGGAGGTCGTCGAACTTCTCGGCATCCTCCGCTCCGACGATCACGTGCCGGATCTCGGCGCGCTGAATGCGGTCGCCGAGGTCGGTGGCGCCGAGGGCGGTCGTGGTCGGCGCGATCACGCCGCCGAGTTTCATGATCGCGAGCATCGCCTCCCACAGCTCCACCCGGTTGTCCAGCATGAGAAGCACGGTCTCGCCGCGACGGACATCTCGGGATGCCAACCACGCGGCGACCTGGTCGGAGCGGTGTGCCAGCTCGTCGAAAGTGCGCTGGTGGTGGGTGCCGTCGTCATCGACGACGATCAACGCGAGCGCGTCGTTGCCCCGCGCCATCGGGTCGAACCAGTCGATCGCCCAGTTGAACGGCCCGTCGAACCGCGGCCAGGTGAACCGCGCGGCCCGGTCGGGATCGGTGCGCGCGGCGAGGAGTTCGTCGCGCGCGGCCCGGTAGCGCTCGGTCGCGGACGCGTCGGTGGGGATCATGGGGCTCCTTCGATCCCGTCCTACGCTAGCCCTCCGTCCGGGCGACGGCCGCGCGTCAGCGCACGAGCGGAGCCGTCGAGGAGCGCGGGATGAGTGTCGGCATGACGCGCTCGATGCGCCCATCGGGACCGTCCGTCAGCAGCAGGTCGAGGGCGACCTCGGCGACCCGGTCGAAGTGCGTGTGCACCGAGGTCAGCGGCACCGGCAGGCGCGCGACGAGCGGGATGTCGTTGTACCCCACGATCGACAGGTCGCGCCCGGCTTCCATCCCGAGCGACTGCGCGACGGTCGAGACCCCGACGGCGAGGTTGTCGTTCGCGGCGAACACCGCGGTGGGCCGGTCGGGGGCGTCGAGGAGCCGACGCGCGGCTTCGATGCCGTGGTCGAGGCCATAGCCGACGGCCAGCACGCGTCCGTCTGCGAGATCGACGCCCGCTTCGCGCAGTGCACGCTCGGCGCCCGCTCGACGGTCGCGACCGCTCGAGGTGAACCACGGCCCGGTCACGATGGCGATGTCGCGGTGCCCGAGGTCGAGCAGATGGCGGACGGCGAGGTAGCCGCCCGTCTCGTCGTCTCCGAGCGACGACGGGCTGACGTCGTCGGTGCGCAGGGCGAGCACGTGCGGGATGCCGCGCTCGCGAAGCGATGCCGGAAGGGCATCGTCCAAGCGCGCTGTGGCGAGAACGAGGCCGTCGACGCCGCGATCCAGCAGCGTCTCGGTGGCTCGGCGCTCCTCATCGGCATCGTCGCCGCAGGTCGCCACGACGGCGAAGTATCCGCGTCGCCTTGACGCCCGCTCGACCGCCTCGAACATGAGTGCCATGACGGCATCCGTCAGGCGCGGCACGAGGACGCCGATCGTCGCCGTCGCGCCACGGCGCAGGCTCGAGGCCGACACGTTGCGCCGATAGCCGAGTTCGTCGGCCACCGCGCGTACGCGCTTCGCCGTCGCAGAGGACGACGGCGGGGTGCGGTCGTCGAGGACGCGACTGACGGTGGAGATGCTGACCCCGGATGCCGAGGCCACGTCCTTCAACGTGACGATGTGGCGTTCGGCGACCTCGATGTCGTCCATGGCACCTCCTTCTGCCCCAGCCTACCGGGCCGCGAAGGATCCTTCCCGGGAACGTTTTCACATTCGGTCTTGACATCTTCACGCCACCGAAGGCACACTTGCAATCGTTCCCGCAAACGTTCTCATCCCGAGAACGCTCGACGAAGAGAAGGAGACGACAATGGTCCTCGACCTCCGCGGCCTGAACCCCGCCCCCGTTACCCCGTTCACCCCCGATGGCGACGTCGACTACGCCGCCATCCAGCGCCTGGGTTCGTGGCTCGGCTCGATCGACGGCGTGAAGAGCCTCGTCGTCCTGGGCCACGCCGGCGAGGGAACCTTCCTCACCGAGAAGGAGCAGCTCGACGTCATCCGCGCGTTCCGCGACTCCGTCGACGACCGCCTGCCGATCATCGCCGGCATCACCAAGGAGGGGAACCTCACCGCCGCGCTCGAGGCGAAGGATGCCGCGGACGCCGGCGCGAAGGGCGCTCTGGTCTACCCCTCGCACGGGTGGCTGCGCTTCGGCTTCCAGCCCGGCGCCCCGCAGACCCGCTACCGCGCCATCTGGGAGGAGTCGGGTCTCGAGGAGATCCTCTTCCAGTACCCCGACAACACCAAGGCCTCCTACGACCTCGACACCCAGCTCGAGATCGCCGGCCAAGAGGGCGTGAACCACACCAAGAACGGCGTCCGCAACATGCGCCGCTGGTACACCGAGATCCCCGCGCTGCGCGCGGCCTTCCCGGAGCTGCAGGTGCTCTCGTGCCACGACGAGTACCTGCTGCCGACGATGTTCGACGTCGACGGCCTGCTGGTGGGCTACGGCAACATCGCCCCCGAGCTGCTCGTGGAGCTCATCGAGGCCGGCAAGGCGCGGGATTACGCCGCAGCCCACGCCATCCACGAACGCCTGCTCCCCGTGACCAAGGCCGTGTACCACCGCGGCTCCCACATGGAGGGTACGGTCGCCCTCAAGTGGGGCCTGGTCAACCGTGGCATCCTGGATCACGCCACCGTGCGCGAGCCCCTTCTGCCCCTTCCGGCCGGAGCCGACGCCGAGATCGCCGCGGCCTTCGTCTCGGCGGACCTCGGCAGCGTGACCGTCTCGGCGTAACACCCGCGGGGCGGCCGGTGGGCCGGCCGCCCCTCATGACCCATCACGTCAACGACGACGGAAGGACTACCCATGAGCGATCGCACCACCAGACGACCTCCCGCGACCCCCGGCACCGGACACGGACGCATCTCGACCGAGACGGTGCGCAGCATCGTCGACTCCCACCGCACCCGGCGCACGTTCTGGCGCCGGCTCGCCCTCATCGGGCCCGCCTTCGTCGCGGGCGCCTGGCAATTCGGCCCCGGCAACCTCACCACCGCGATGAACGCCGGTGCCCTCTACGGTTACACCCTCATCTGGGTCATCATCGTCTCGACCATCCTGATGATCTTCCTCACCGACATGAGCGTGCGCCTCGGCATCCGTACGCCCGTGTCGCTCATCTCGTCGATCAAGGACTCCCTCGGAACGTGGGCGGGCGTGGTCGCGGGCATCGGCGTCTTCCTCATCACACTGTGCTTCTCGGTCGGCAACGCGGTCGGCTCCGGCGTGGGTCTGTCGATGCTGATCCCCGGCACCTCGCCGGTGATGTGGACGATCATCTGCACGGTGCTCGTCGGCTCGATCCTGCTGCTGAAGAAGATCTACGGCGTCGTCGAGAAGATCCTCATCGCGATCGTGGCGCTCATGGCGTTCTGCTTCATCGTCTCCGCCTTCGCCTCGAACCCCGACTGGGCAGCCGCCGGTGCAGGTCTGATCCCGATCGTCCCCGGCGGGGCATGGCTGCTGATCATCGGCCTCGTTGGAACCAATTTCTCCATCAACGCCGCGTTCTTCGCCTCGTACGGCACGAAGGCCCGCGAGCGCACCGCAGACGAATATCGCGACATCACCATCGTCGACACGATCCCCGGCATCGTCGCGCCCGGCATCATGACGGCGCTGGTGATCGTGGTGGCCGCCGCGGTGCTCGGTCAGACCGGCGCCGACACGCCCGGCGCCTTCACCGGGCTCGCGCGGATCTTCGAGCCTGTCGCCGGCCCGGTCGGCGCGTGGATCTTCGCGCTGGGGTTCTTCGGCGCGGCCTTCTCGTCGATGATCCCCAACTGCATCGCGGGCGGAACGATGCTCTCGGATGCCGTGGGCCGCGGCGCCTCCGCCGAGACCCTCACCGCTCGGTTGGGCAGCGCATTCATCCTCGCGTTCGGTATCGGGGTGACCATCGCGTTCGCGGGGACGTCGCCGGTCCAGCTCATCGTGATCGCCCAGGCCCTGACGGTGCTGTTCGCGCCGATCCTGGCCGCGCTGATCGTCGTGATGGCCAACAACCGCGCGCTCATGGGACCGCTGCGCAACCGTTGGTGGCAGAACCTCGCCGGTGCGGTCGGTCTCCTCGCGGTCTTCGCGCTGTCGATCCGCCTCCTGGTGAGCCTGATCGGCGGCTGACCCGGCTCTCCGCGGGGGCCCGATCTTNTCGGGCCCCCGCCTCGTCAATGCCCGCCGCGGAGGAATGCTCAGAACGCGCAAACGGGCGCGGTCGATCAGTCGCGGAGGTGCTGCGCGAGGTCGGCGATCTCGTCGAGGTGAACGCGCATGGCCGCCTCCGCGGCATCCGGGTTCGCCGCCCGCAGGGCACGCAGGATGCGGGCGTGCCCCTCGTGGGAGAGGCGGCGACCGCCGGCGGCGACGTGCGAGAAGAGCCGGGCCTCGAGCGTCCACGACACCGTCAGCTCACTGAGGGACGCGAGGAGCGGGTTGCGCGTGGCCGAGGCGACACCGGCGTGGAACGCGATGTCGAGCTGCACCGACCGCTCGCCGTCGAGCACGGTGCTCGACTCAGCGACGACCGCGCCGAGGGCGTCGAGCTCGGCGGCGTCGATGCGGGTCGCGGCGAGGCGGGCGATCTGCGGCTCGACGACGGTTCGGAACTCGGATGCCGCCGCGATCGACGTCGGATCGTCGTCGCGCCACGAGGCGAGCGCGGTGGAGATCGGCACGCGAGCGCTCACCCGTGTGCCGCTGCCCTGACGTCGCTCGATGAGTCCGGCCGACTGCAGGCGCAGTAACGCCTCGCGCACCGCCGATCGCGAGACCACGAGTTGTTCGGCCAAGTCGCGCTCGGTGGCCAGCCGGTCACCGGGCTTCAAGACCCCCGCCAGGATCAGGGCGCGCAGCCGCGCCACGATCTCCTCATGCACCGAGCCGCCGTGCCGCTCCAGCGGCGCGAGCGTCGCGTGATCGCTCATGGACCCTCCCGCGTTCATCCTCTCAGGTGGCTTCCGTGACCGGATCCCGATTGGTCAGACCGTAACGGCATGGAAACACGCCAAAACTGTTCTCGAAACGACGCCGATCCACAATTGGACCGACCAAGGGACGTCTGCGGAGGAGCGGTCATGACGAACAACGACATCACGAACGGTGGTCGCGGTCTCGCGACCACCTGGCGCATCCTGCGCCACCCGGCGAGCCTCATCGCCCTCGCGGCGGTGCTGGGCATCGTCTTCGGCCTCGCCACCGGCGAATGGGCCGCCAACCTCAAGTTCGTCGGCGACCTGTTCATCCGCCTCATCCAGATGGCGATCGTGCCGCTCGTGATGGCCTCGGTGATCGTGGCTACCGGCTCCATGACCGGTTCGGGGATGGGTCGTCTCGCCGGACGCACCTTCGCGTGGATGATCGGCTTCTCCGTCGTCGCCGCGATCGTCGGCTGGGCGCTCGCGACCCTGGTTCAGCCCGGAGCCGGTATCGACTACTCCGGCGCCGTCGACCCGGCGCTGCAGGAGGCCGCGAAGCCCACCGGCTGGCAGGAGACGGTGCTCGGCTTCGTCTCGACGAACATCTTCAACGCGATGTCGACCGCGAGCATGCTGCCCATCATCGTCTTCTCGCTGTTGTTCGGGCTCGCCCTCAACGGCTACGTCCGCACGACCGGCAACAGGCTCGTCGTCACCCTGCTCGATCAGCTGCAGCAGATCATCCTCGGCATGATCCGCCTGGTCATGCGCATCGCGCCGATCGGGGTGTTCTGCCTCCTGGCCGCCCTCGCCGGCGACGTCGGCTTCGCCGTGGTGACCACAGCGCTGTCGTACCTGGGCTCCACGCTCGTGGGCGTGCTCATCGTCACCGCGTTGTTCGTCGTCGTCGTCAGCGTGCGCACCCGCCTCAACCCGGCCGCCCTCCCCGGCAAGCTCGCCGAGCAGACGGTCATCGCCGTCACGACGACGAGCTCGGCCGTGACCTTCCCCACCGTGCTGAAGAACGCCGTCGAGAAGGTCGGCATCAGCCAGCGCGTGGCGAACTTCACCCTGTCGGTCGGCCTGACCATGGGCTCCTACGGCGCGGTGCTGAACTACACGATCGTCATCCTCTTCCTCGCCCAGGCCGGACGGGTCGAGCTGACGCCCGGGCAGATCATCCTCGGCATGGCGCTGGCGATCATGCTGAACATGGGCACCATCACCGTCCCCGGCGGCTTCGCCGTCGCCGCGACCTTCCTCGCCACGTCGCTCGGTCTGCCGCTCGAAGCCGTCGGACTGCTCATCGCCGTGGACTGGTTCACCGGGATCTTCCGCACCTTCCTCAACGTCAACGGCGACACGATGGTCGCGATGCTCGTGGCGAACGGCACCGACGAGATCGATCGTGACGTCTACGCCGGACGCAAGAGCGTCACCGCCGCGGCGGTGCAGGACGAGGAGCTCGCAGAGAAGTACGCGGCTGCTGACCGCGCGGACTGACGCGTTGCGCGCGAGGGAGGGCCGGCTCTCGGGCCGGCCCTCCTGGCGTGTCGGCGCCGGCTCGCAGCACGGGTCCACGGCGGGCGGACCGGTCCCTCGGGCCGGGCGTGCACAACTCCGGAGATCTATCGGGCAGCACCCTGGACAGAGGGCCGCTGAAGCTGTGCGCGCAACGGATCACCGGAGTTACGCACGCCCCCGGCACCGCCGCCGCAATCCGCCTCGATCCGCCCTTGGCACCGCCGCCGCAATCCGACGCAATCCGCCGCCGCGATGCCGCGTCCGGTCTCCTACCCGCTCGGCCCGCTTCCTGCGCACACCTCCGGAGATCCGCTGCGCAACGGCCTTGAGAACGGTGATCCGGGCAGTGCGCCCACCGATTTTCCGGAGTTGTAGACGACCCGTGGCGCCGACTGGCCCGCGACCGGCGCTTCCCGTCAGCGCGGCGACGCGTCCTCGCGCTCCGCGCGCTCCTTCGCGCGCTCCAGCGCGCGCTTGCGCGCGGCGCGGGCGTCCCCTTCGAGCTTCTCGGCCTTCGCCTCGTCGCGCGTGAGGTTGACCCCCGTCTCGGGGTCGAACAGGTGCAGCGAATCCGGCGAGAACCACAGGCGCGCGGCGTCTCCGGCGCGGATGGAGCTCATGGCATCCAGGGCCACGACGAGTTCGGTGCGCAGGCTCTCGCCGTCGAGGTCGCGGTCGAGCTCCGACAGCTTGTCCTTCACCGTGGGGTCGGTCTCGTACGGCACGTAGGCGTAGAGCACCTCGCCGAGCCACTCGGTCATCTCGATGTCGAGCTCAGTCGCGATACCCCCGGAGAGGTCGCGCTCCGTGGAGTCGGCGTCTTCGAACGCGTCGGGGCGCACGCCCACGATCACGAGATCACGCCCCTCGACTGCCCTGCGGAGGCGGTCGTCGAGCGGCACGTCGGCGATCGGCAGGCGCAGGGTGTCGCCGTCGACCGTGCCGCTGAGGAAGTTCATGGGCGGCGAGCCGATGAAGCCGGCGACGAAGAGGTTCACCGGCTGGTCGTACAGCCCGCGGGGACTCGCGACCTGCTGCAGCTCGCCCCGGCGCAGCACCGCGACGCGGTCGCCGAGAGTCATCGCCTCCGTCTGGTCGTGCGTGACGTAGACGGTCGTGATGCCGAGCGAGCGCTGCAGGCGCGCGATCTCGGTGCGCATCTGCCCGCGCAGCTTCGCGTCGAGGTTCGACAGCGGCTCGTCGAACAGGAATGCGCTGGCGTTGCGCACGATCGCGCGGCCCATCGCCACGCGCTGGCGCTGGCCGCCCGAGAGGTTCGCGGGCTTGCGCTCGAGGTGCTCGTCGAGTTCGAGCAGCTTCGAGGCCCGGCGCACGCGCTCGTCGATCTCCTCGTCGCTGAGGTCGCTCGACTTCAGCCGCATCGGGAAGGCGATGTTCTCGTACACCGTGAGGTGCGGGTACAGGGCGTAGTTCTGGAAGACCATCGCCAGGTTCCGGTCTTTCGGCGCCTTGTCGTTGACCACCTCGTCGGCGATCCTCAGCTCGCCGTCGGAGATGTCCTCGAGTCCCACGATCATGCGCAGCAGCGTCGACTTGCCGCAGCCCGAGGGTCCCACCAGGATCACGAACTCGCCGTCGGCGATGTCGAGGTCGACGCCTTTGACCGCGGTGAAGCCGTCGTCGTAGGTCTTGACGATTCTGTTCAGAGTGATGGATGCCATGAGGTGCTGCTCCTTTAACCCTTGACCGCGCCCTGGGTGAGACCCGACACGATCCGACGCTGGAAGATGACGACGACGATGACGATGGGGATGGTCACCACGATGGCGGCGGCCGAGATGGCGCCGGTGGGTTCCTCGAACTGCGAAGCGCCCGTGAAGAACGACAGGGCCGCGGGCACCGGGCGGGCGGCATCCGTCGAGGTCAGCGAGATGCCGTAGACGAAGTCGTTCCACGCGATGAAGAACGCGATGATCGCGGTGGTGAACACCCCGGGGGCCGCGAGCGGCACCACGGTCTTGCGGAACGCCTCGAAGGGGGTGGCGCCGTCGACCTGCGCCGCCTGCTCGAGCTCCCACGGGATCTGGCGGAAGAAGGCCGCGAGGGTCCAGATCGAGATCGGGAGGGTGAGCGAGAGGTACGGGATGATCAGCCCGAGCCAGGTGTCGTAGAGGCCGACGACGCGCCACAGGTTGAACAGCGGTGTGACGATCGAGACGATCGGGAACACCGACACCGCGAGCGCCGTGGTGAGGATGATGCGCTTGCCCGGGAAGTCGAGCCGCGCGATCGCGTAGGCGCAGAGCGTGGCCAGCACCACCGCGATGAAGGTCGCGATGAGGGAGATGCCGATCGAGTTGCGCAGCGCCGGCAGGAACAGATCCTGCGCGCTGCCTCCCGGGGCGAGGATCGTGGCGTAGTTGTCGAGCGTCCACTCGGTGGGCAGCAGCGTCCCCGAGAACAGTCCCGCCTGCGTCTTGAACGACGTCATGAGGATCGAGAACACCGGGAAGAGCGACCACACCAGGACGAGGGCGATGATCACGAGCCATGTGATCCGCTGGGGCCAGGTCATTGCGCGCATCAGCTGCACACTCCTTCACACCGGATGCCGGTTCGCGAGCCCGCGGGAACGCCCATCACGAGTTCCTCCCTGCGGAAAGGTCCACTTTGAAGCCCTTGATGAAGATGCCGGCGATGATCAGGACGCTGAGGAACAGCAGCACGGAGATCGCCGAGCCCAACCCGATCTCGAGCCGACCGATCGAGGTGTTGTACGCCAGCAGCGACAGCGCCTCGGTGTTGTTGGCACCCGCGGTCATGATGAAGATGTTGTCGAAAATGCGGAACGCCTCGAGCGTACGGAAGAGCACCGCGACCATGATCGCGGCCTTCATGTTCGGCAGGATGACGCGGCGCAGCACCTCCCATGAGGTGGCGCCGTCGACCTTGGCCGCCTCCTCCAGGTCGCCCGGCACCTGCGCGAGCCCCGACAGCAGCAGGAGGGAGATGAAGGGCGTGGTCTTCCACACCTCGCTGAGGATGATGACGGTGAGCGACGTGCCCTGGTAGGCGAACCAGTTGAGGTTCTCGTCGAACCCGGGGATCCACGACAGCCAGCTGTTGACGTACCCGCCGGAGTTGATGTCGAAGGCGTAGAAGAACGCGAAGGCCGACACGACGGTGATGATGCCGTAGGGCACGAGGATCGCCGTGCGGGCGAAGCCGCGGAGCTTCTTGATGGCCCGGTGCATGACGAGGGCGAAACCGAAGCCGATGATCAGTTCGAGCAGCACCGTCACGACCGTGATGAACAGCGTCACCCCCATCGACTGCCAGAACGCCGGGTCGCCCAGGATCACCTGGTAGTTGCGGAACCAGATGAACTCGCGGTCGTCCGGCGCGGTCAGGCGCAGGCTGAAGAGGGAGTCCCACAGGGCCTGCACGATCGGGTACAGGGTGACCAGCAGCATGATGCCGAAGGCGGGGCCCGCGAGCATCCACCCCAGCCGGGCCTCGGCACGCGCCCGGTCGGAGCGCCGTTTCTTGGTCGGGGCGGGCGGATCCGCGCGCCGTTCGGCGCGGGTGACGGTCGTGTCGGTCACAGCAGTCGCTCCCCTCTGAGCACCGCGAGGATGAAGTCGGTCGAGGACTGCGGCGTCGAGTCGGGGTTCACCGCGTTCGGCGGATGCCAGGTGCGCTGCAGACCGATGGAGATCTCGTTGTAATACGGCGTCTGCGGTCGCGGGGCGCCCAGCTGCAACGACTCCGCGATGGTCGAGGCCATCGGGAACTTCTCGTTCACCTCGGCGTCGTCGTACGCGGCGAGGTTGGACGGCGGGTTGCCGTTGGTGACGAAGTACTGCGCCTGGTTCTCGGGGCTCACGATGCACGCCACCGCCTGCCAGGCGAGGTCGACGTTCTCGCTGTACGCCCCGACGCCGAGGTTGATCCCGCCCACCGGCGGAGCGGCGGGGGTCTCGGCATCCACGCGGGGGTACACCGCCCAGCCCAGGTCGTCGACGACCTCGGGAGCTGCGGCCTGCATGGCGGGGTAGACGAAGGGCCAGTTGACCATGAACGAGCCGTTGTCGCCCTGGAACAGGTTCATGCTGGCGTTCTCGTCGGCGGTGGGAAGCCCGGGTCCGCCGAGCCCCGAGGAGCCGATGCGCCCGATGATGTCGGCCGCCGCCTTACCGGCATCCGATTCGAGGCCGAGCTGCATCTCGTCGGGCTTGGCGTCGGGGTTCTCCAGGATCTGCCCGCCGGCCGAGGCGACGAGCGCGTTGATCCACACGGTCAGCGACTCGGCGAGCGCCCCCTGCACGCCGAGCTGCTTGTTCTGGTCCTGGGCGGCCTGGATGATCTGATCCCACGTGACCGGCTGGGTCATGTCGAGACCCGCGGCCTCGGCGACCGACTTGCGATACCAGAGCAGCTGCGTGTTGGCCCAGAAGGGCACGGTCACGAGCTCGCCGTTCCAGCTCGCCGACTGCACCGCGCCCTGCACGACTCCGTCGGTGTTCTGCAGGTCGGCGGGCACCGGCGCGAGGAAGCCGGGCTCGGCGAGCTCGGGGATGAAGGGCGGGTCGAGGCTCATGATGTCGAGCGAGCGGTCGCTGGCGGCGAGGCGCCGGGCAAGCTGTTCGCGCTGCGAGGCCGCGTCGCGCGGGAGCAGCGAGGTCTCGATGCGGTATGCCCCGTTCGCCGCCTCCGTGCAGGATGCCGCGATCTCGGCCTGACCGCCGTCGTCGGGGTTGATGTACCAGGTGAGAGTCGGCACTCCATCTCCGGCTGAGCAGGCGCTGAGCGTACCCGCCAAGGCCAGCGCCGACGCTCCGGCAACGATCCGTCTCACCGTTCGCATCCGGCCCCCTCGCCTCCGTGCGCGGGGCGTCGGTACCCGGCGTCGTCTCCCCATCCTGCCGACCGGCGTGGATTCGAGATCTCAGGCTTGCCCCGGGAACGGGCGCGGTGGTACTCGCGCGAAAGACGAACCGCCCCGTCCGAAGACGGGGCGGTTCGAACGCTGCGGCTACTCGCCGCGCGAAATCGCGATCATCTCGTCGCGGGGAACGACCTTGATGCGCGCCCGCTCGTGCGGGGCACCGAGTGCCATCTCGTGCTCGTCGAGGCGGTGCCAGCCGTCGAGGTCGGTCCAGCGGACCCCGCGCTCCGCGAGAAGGGCCGGGATGGCCTCCTCTTCGGGGTGGGCGGGACGCCACCACTCGCTCTGGTCGTTGATGACGTGGCGCACCGTCTCCATGGCATCCGACTTCGTGTGTCCGATGAGGCCGACGGGCCCGCGCTTGATCCACCCGGTGGCGTAGACGCCGGGGACGCGCGAGTTCGAGTCGGCCGACAGCACCTGACCCTCGTGGTTCGGGATGACTCCGTGACGCTCGTCGAAGGGAACGTCTCTCAGCGGCGAACCGAAGTAGCCGACCGCGCGGTAGATCGCCTGGATCTCCACCTCGCGGATCTCGCCGGTACCGACGACCCCACCCTCGGCGTCGGGCCGGGTGCGCTCGTAGCGCAGGGCGGCGACACGCCCCTCGGTGTCTTTCACGACCTCGAGCGGCTTCGCCCAGAAGTGCAGGTGCAGACGGCGCGAGGCTTCTCCCCCGGCGCCGTTGGCCCCCGGGCGCGTACGCCACTGCTGCAGCACGCGGTCGATGACCTTGACCTGCTTGTTCGTCTCGATGGCCGCCTTCGAGGCCTCGTCGTAGTCGAAGTCCTCGTCGTAGACGACCATGTCGACGTCGCGCAGCTCGCCGAGCTCGCGAAGTTCGAGCGGGGTGAACTTCACGTGCGCCGGGCCGCGGCGCCCGAACACGTGCACGTCGGTGACGGGCGAGGCCTTCAGTCCCTGGTACACGTTGTCGGGGACTTCGGTGGGAAGGAGGTCGTCGGCGTGCTTGGCGAGCATGCGCGTGATGTCGAGGGCCACGTTGCCGTTGCCGATCACCGCGACCGACTCGGCTTCCAGCGGCCACTCGCGCGGCACGTCGGGGTGCCCGTCGAACCAGCTGACGAAGTCGGCGGCACCGTATGAACCGTGCGCGTCGATACCGGGGATGTCGAGGTCGGCGTCGCGGATCGCACCGGTCGAGAAGATCACGGCGTTGTAGTGCTGCTTGAGATCGTCGAGAGTGATGTCCTCCCCGAATCGCACATTGCCGAAGATGCGGATGTCGCCGCGGTCGAGCACCTCGCGCAGCGCCGTGACGACGCCCTTGATGCGGGGGTGGTCGGGAGCGACGCCGTAGCGCACGAGCCCGTACGGCGCGGGCAGCTGCTCGAAGAGGTCGATCGAGACGTCGAATCGACGCTCGGCCTTCAGCAGGATGTCGGCGGCGTAGATGCCGGCGGGGCCGGCTCCGACGATGGCGAGGCGCAGCTTCGTCATGGGGTCCTCTCGATCGGGATCGGGGGGGGTGGGAATGTGGTCAGGCCGAGCGGTCGGCCACGGCGCGGGCGAAACGCGTCAGCGCCTCGCGCACGGCACCGTCGGGCAGGGGCGCGAGGGCGTCGATCGCCTCTTGCGACCACTGGTGCGCAAGACGCAGGGTCTCGTGCGTCGTCTCGTGATCGCGCAGCTCCGCGAGGGCGGCATCGAGGATCGACGGGTCGGCGCCGGCGGCGATGCGTTCCTGCCCCTCGTCGATGCGGGCGCGGAGGTCGGCGGATGCCGCGTCGGAGCGGTGCCCGAGCAGCAGGTACGGCATGGTGGGCACGCCCGCACGCAGGTCGGTGCCGGGAACCTTGCCGGTCTCGGACGGGTCGGGCGAGAGGTCGATCACGTCGTCGAGCAGCTGGAAGGCGACACCGGCCTTCTCGCCGAAGACGACCATGGGCTGCTCGTACTCCTCGGGCGCACCCGAGTAGATGACGCCCGACTGGGCGGCGGCCGCGATGAGGGAGCCGGTCTTGTCGGCGAGCACCCTCAGGTAGAAGTCGACGGGCTCGTCGCCCTCCTGCGGGCCGACCGTCTCGTGCATCTGTCCGAGCACGAGCCGTTCGAACGTGTCGGCCTGCAGCTGGATCGCGCGCTCACCGCGTCGTGCCATGAGCTGGCTCGCGCGGGCGAAGAGCAGGTCGCCGGTGAGGATGGCGATGTTATTGCCCCACACCGTCTGGGCGCTCGGCACTCCGCGGCGCTTGTCGGCGCCGTCCATGACGTCGTCGTGGTACAGCGAACCGAGGTGCGTGAGCTCCAGCGCCGTGGCGACCTCGACGACCTCGCGGGTGGTGCCCCGGCCGAGCTGGGCGGTGAGGATCGCGAGCATCGGCCGCACGCGCTTGCCGCCGGCCTCGTAGAGGTAGCGCGCGGTGACGTCGGCGAGCTTGTCGGCGCTTCGCACCTCGCCCTCGAGCTCGGTCTCGACGAGCGCGAGCCCCGCCTCGACGGTGGTGAGAAGGGTGCGCGAGCGGAGGCCTGCGAAGATGCGGTCACTCAGGCCCAGCTTGCCCGACAGGCGGGAGCCGGCCGCGGGCGGTCTCGGGGTCACGCTGTCAGCCTAGCCTGGCGCGCTGAGGCGCAGCCGCGGGTATCTCGACGCTTGACAGCGCCCCGCTGGGGAGGAGGCACCGGGCGGGGGCCGGAATCACTCCGCCGGACGGATGCCGCGGTGCAGCGCCACGATGCCGAACGACAGGTTGCGGTACTCCACGTCATCCCATCCCGAGTCGCGCATCCACCGGGCCAGCGTCGGCTGGTCGGGCCAGTCGCGGATCGACTCGTTGAGGTAGTCGTACGCCTCGGCGTTGCTGCTCACGGCTTTCGCGACGATCGGCAGGACACGGTCGTTGTAGAACCGGTAGAGGCCGTTGAAGACGGGGGACGGCGGGTGCGAGAACTCGCACACGACGATGCGCCCGCCGGGACGCGTCACCCTCCGGAGTTCGCGGAGCGCCCGGCGCGGGTCGTTGACGTTGCGCAGCCCGAACGACATCGTGACCGCGTCGAACTCGCCGTCGGCGAAGGGGAGGTCGGTGGCATCCGCCTGCACGAACTCGAGGTTCGGCACGTTCCCGTGACGTCGGCGACCTTCGGCGATCATGCCGCGCGAGAAGTCGGCGGCGACCACGTGGGCGCCGCTGGGCACGAACGCCATCGACGACGTGCCGGTGCCGGCCGCGAGGTCGAGGATGCGCTCGCCCTTCTTCGGCGCCACGGCCCGCAGGGTCGCCGTCCGCCACAGGCGGTCGTTGCCGAGACTGAGCACCGAATTGGTGCGGTCGTAGGCGGCGGCGACCTGGTCGAACATGCCACTGACGCGCTGCGGGTCTTTGCCGAGGTCGGCGCGGTTGGGGTCGCTGCTCACCCGTCGAGTCTAGGCCGGGGCGACGGGGCGGTCGCCGGGGGTTGCGAGAGCTGCGAGCCGCTCCAGCCACGGCCCGGTGACCGCGTCCGAGAACGGCGCCTCGTGCGCGCGCACCCGGTGCTCGAGATCGGTGGCCGTGGCATCCAGGTGGTCGACGATCTCGGGCGGATAGCCGTAGCGCACGCGGTGCTCGTCCCACTCGTCGCGGTCGTCGATCCACGTTCCGCGGCCGTCGGTGCGACGCACGACGTCGAGGTCCATGTCGATGCCGCGGGGCACGCCGTCGTCATGCCACCGGACGTCCCACGCCAGGTCGATGTAGACGGCGACGGGGTGGGGAGCGGCGTTGTGGGTGAAGGCCCAATCGCCGCTCGCGGGCACCAGCGTGACGTTGGGCTGGCGGCACACGAATTCCGCACCCGGTCGGGCGCTGCGCCAGCCCACCTGCTGGCCGAACCACTCGCCCCACTCGTCGGAGCCGAGGTACACGCTGTCCTGCACCCAGTGCGGCGAGCCGTCCCACTTGCGCCACTCGAACAGCAGGCGGGTGCCGGGGGCGGGACGGTTTTCCATGCTCCGGAGTCTAAAACGCTCCCGACTCCGGGTCTCCGCGCGCTCGCGGACACGACGCAGGAGTTCGGGAGCTCGACGTGGGAAAGCCCGCGCCGCGATGCCCCCGCGAGCCGAGTCTCCTGCGTCGTGGACGCCGCGTCTGCTCGACGCTGAAGCATCCGGATGCCGCGCACCTCCGCACCGATCAGCGCGGGTCTACGCTGAAAGACGTGCTCGAACCCGCGGATGACGTCGTGCCGCGCCTGCGCGTGGTCACGCGCGAACTGTCGCCGATGGATGACGTGCTGGCCTACACGACCTCGTACGACCCCCTGTTCTGGAGCCGTCGGGGCGAGTCGCTCGCAGCCTTCGGCGACCTCCTGACGCTGCGCTATTCGGGCGAACGCCCGGGCGATGCCACGATCTCGGAGCGCTGGCGGGCGATCGCCGCAGCCGCCGAGATCGACGACCCCGTGCAGCTGCCCGGAACAGGTCTCGTCGCCTTCGGATCCTTCGTGTTCGACCCGCGGTCCGAGCGCGAGAACGTCCTGCGCGTGCCCGGCATGATCGTCGGTCGGCACAGCGGCCGCGCCTGGGTCACGCGCCTCGCCTTCGACGACACCCCCGACGAGCCGGAGCCCGAACTGCCGCCCCGCTCCCCCTTCGGACCGCACTGGTCGGCGACGCTGGGCCCCGGGCAGCAGACGGCCGAGAAGTACCAGGATGCCGTCCGCCAGGCCATCGAGGCCATCGGCGCCCGCGAAGTGGCCAAAGTGGTGCTGGCCCGCGACATCGTCGGCACCGTCCCCGCCGGCTCCGACCTGCGTCGACTGGTGCGCTCGCTCCTCGAGGGCTATCCCGACTGCTGGGTGTTCGCCGTCGACGGCCTCATCGGTGCGAGTCCCGAAACGCTGGTGACGGTGTCGGGAGGCACGGTGACCGCGCGGGTGCTGGCCGGCACGGTGGCACGCGGCGGCGACGCCGACGCCGATGTCGCGGCATCCGTTGGTCTGAGCCGCAGCACGAAGGATCAGGACGAGCACCGCTTCGCCGTGCAGAGCGTGCTGAAGTCGCTCGGCCCGCACACCTCCTCACTGGCCGCCGAAGACCAGCCCTTCACGCTGAAGCTCCCCAACGTCTGGCATCTCGCCACCGACGTCGAGGGGGTGCTGAGCGCGGATGCATCCTCGCTCGACCTGCTGTCGGTGCTTCACCCGACGGCCGCCGTCGCCGGCACGCCGACCGCCGCCGCGATCGAGCTCATCCGCCGACTCGAGCCGTTCGACCGCGGCCGGTACGCCGGCGCCGTGGGCTGGACGAGCGCCTCCGGCGACGGCGAGTGGGCCATCGCCCTGCGGTGCGCGCAGATCGACCGCGCGGCTCCGTCGTCACCGACGGCGCCGATCACCGCCTACGCGGGGGCGGGCATCGTGTCCGAGAGCGTCCCCGAGTCGGAACTGCTCGAGACGCGCGTGAAGTTCCGCCCCATCGTCGAGGCTCTCGCCTGATCTCGACCCGGTTCGACCGGCGGGATCAGGATGCCGCGAGACGGCGCTTCTGCTCCTCGACGTCGTAGTCGGCCGCCGGCCACCGCGGATCGATGTCGGAGAGGGCGTCGAGGAGCAGCTGCTGCACCGCGAGACGCGCGTACCACTTGCGGTCGGCGGGCACGACGTGCCAGGGCGCGACCGGCGTCGACGTGCGCTCGACGGCGACCTGATACGCGTCCATGTAGTCGTCCCACAGCTGCCGCTCATCGACGTCGCCCGGGTTGTATTTCCAGTGCTTCTCCGGGCGGTCGAGGCGCTCGGCGAGGCGCTCCCGCTGCTCGTCCTTCGAGATGTGCAGCATGACCTTGACCATTCGGATGCCCATCTCGACCGCCTGTGCCTCGAAGGCCACGATGGCGCCGTAACGCCGCTCGATCTCATCGGACGGAGCGAGGGACCGCACCCTTCCGATGAGTACGTCTTCGTAGTGCGACCGGTCGAAGACGCCGATGCGCCCGGCGTCCGGGAGGCGCTTCTCGATGCGCCAGAGGAAATCGTGCGACAGCTCCTCAGCGGTGGGTTTCTTGAACGAGGCGAGCTCGACGCCCTGCGGATCCACGGCACCCACGACGTGTCGCACGATGCCGCCCTTGCCGGCGGTGTCCATCGCCTGCAGCACCAGCAGCACCGATCCCGTCGCCGTGCCCGCCACGCTCTGCGCGAAGAGCCGCTCCTGCAGGTCCTCCAAGGGCTCGCGGCCCGCCTCGAGGTCGGCTTTGCCGGCGTCCTTGTCGCCGTCGTACCCGGGCGTCGACCGCGGGTCGATCTCGGCGAGGCGGAAGCCGGGCTCGACACGGAGCACGTCGGAGGCGGGCGTGGACCATCTGCTGCTCGTACTCATCCCGACATCGTGCCGCGGCATCCGGGTGCGCACCACCCGTTGACGGACGGGATCAGCGCGGCAGGGGGACCTCGATGAGCTGCCGCCCACCGGTCGGAGCCGTGAGCACCTGGTCGAGCGCGACCCGGGTGGTGCAGCGGTGGTATTCCCAGCCGAATGCGAGCGCGAGCTGCTCGAGCCGCGCGGTGTGCGGGGTGTACTGCACGCGCGACATCGCGTCGGCACCGGCGATCCCCGCCACCTCGAGTCCGTCGAAGATCGTGCCGCCGCCGTCGTTTCCGACGACGACCTGCAGCCGAGGCTCCGCCTCGCCGGGGGGAAGCAACAGAGCGCCCATGTCGTGGAGGAATGCCAGGTCGCCCAGCAGCAGGCGCGTGACACCCGGCCGTTCGTCGGTCTGGCTGGCCAGCGCCACTCCGCTCGCCGTGGCGATCGTGCCGTCGATGCCCGCCAGGCCGCGGTTGGCGTGCACGGCGACTTTCTTGCCGCCCAGCAGTTCGTCGGCGACGCGCACGAGCCGTGACGAACCGAAGACGAGGCGGTCGTGCGGCCAGGTGGCGCGCCACAGCGCATCGACGAGGGCGGCGCGATCCACCGGCGCACGCATCACCTCGACCTCGGCGCTGATGGCCCCGAGCCTTTCGTGCGGAACGGCGGATGCCAGGCCCTCGGCGTCGGGGGCGCGCGGCGACAGGTCGACGGCCGCGTCACGCGAGGCGCGCATCCACTCCCCCAGCCACGTGCGATCCGCTTCCCCCGTGACCCGCACGGAATCGACCGCGACGGTCGCGCCGTTGAGGTTGACGGGTTCACCGGGTCCGCGGACGGCGAGGACCTCGACATCGTCGCGGCCCAGCAGCATCGCGACCTCGCGGCTGAGCGTCGGACGCCCGAACAGCACGACCCTCTCGATGCGGCCGCCCAGCGAGGGCTCGCGCAGCAACGCGCGGTAGCCGTGCACGATCTGGCGGCCGAAGCGCGCACCGCTGACGATCTCGGCGACGAGGGGGAACCCGCCCGCGTGGGCGAAGTGCTCCGCCGCGGGCCCCGCGTCTGCGCCCGCGACGACGATCGTGCGCGGTCCGGTCTCGATGCGATGCGCAGCCTCGGGATCGGGGGCGACGTCGGCGATGCCGATCCCCCCTCCCCCCTGGTAGAGCGCACCCGACGCGTCCTGGCTCGGATCCGGGGTGGACTCCATGGCGCGGGATGCCGCCCGCTCGGTGAGCCACACCGGCACGGCACCCGCGAGAGGCTCACGGAAGGGCACGTTGACGTGTACCGGTCCGGCCGCGCGCGTGCCTTCGCCGAGGGAGGCGGCGAGCGCCTCGCCCGCCATCGCATCGAGGGCGCCGGTCTGCTCGCCGGTGCCATCGGCGTCGATCGTCCCGGGAACGGCGAGGTCGGCCTCGAACCGCACCGCCGAGCGGAACAGCCCCGGCTGCCGGGTCGTCTGGTTGGCGCCGACGCCGCGCAGCTCCGGCGGACGGTCGGCGGTGAGCAGCAGCAGGGGCACACCCGCGTGGTGGGCCTCGAGGGCGGCCGGGAGGAGATTCGCAACAGCGGTGCCCGAGGTGCACACCACGACCGCCGGCGTGCCCGTCTCACGTCCGATGCCGAGGGCGGTGAAGCCGGCGACGCGCTCGTCGATGCGGACGTGGAGGTGGATGAGACCCGCGCGTTCCAGGTCGGCGGCGACCAGCGCCAACGCCTGGGATCGCGAACCGGGACTGACCACGACGTGGCGCACGCCCCGCGAGACGAATCCGGCGAGGAGCGCTGCGGCGGCATCGGTCGCGGGCGCGCCCGAGCGATCGTTCAGCGAGGCCACGACGGCTCAGCCGACGGCGCCGCGCTGCCCGCGGGTGTCGTCGTCGCCCTTCCCCGGAGGGGTGTCGGGATCGGTCGACTTCTTCGGGGGCTGCGGGTCGTCGGCCTCGGAGTCGAGCTGTGCAAGCTCCTCTTCGAGGCGACGGATCCGCTCGTCCTGGTCGGCACGAGCAGACGCCGTCATGCGCCCGAGGAACTCGGGGTCGTCGTCGGGAGCGCGACGGACGGCTGAGGTCTTGCCCGCCGCGCGACCGCGACCGATCACGAACCACAGGATGCCGCCGAGCACCGGCAGCAGAATGACGATCGCCATCCACGCACCCTTGCTCACCCCGCGGTGCCGTGAGGGAGCCTGCACGGCGCAGTCCACGATCGTGTAGACCCAGAAGACGGTCGCCACGAGCGCCAGGATGAGAAGCAACCGTGCCATGAGCCGATTCTACGTGCGTCTGCTGTACGGCGGCCCCGAGGCGCGTTCCGGTCTTCCGCCGTCGAACCACCCGCAAGAGCGGTGGGGACGACGGTCGTAGACTGGATGCATGCGCGCTCGTTCGGCTCTGGTCTATACGGTGCTGCGACTTCTCGCGTTCCTGGTGCCGCTCGGCATCCTGCTGCTGTTCCCCGTCTTCCAGGAATTGCCCTGGCTCGCGGCGATCTTCGCGGCCCTCATCGGCTTCAGCCTGTCGCTGCTTTTCCTGCGTCGCCCGCTGGAGAACGTCACGGGCGGCCTCGCCGAGCGTCGTGCGCAGCGCACCGCCACCGGGCGCCGCACGGGTGCCGAGACGGATGCGGATGCCGAGGACGCCGTGCTCGACGCCACGCGTCACGACGCCGGCCCCGAGGCCGACGCGGAGCGCTGAGGCGACTCGCCCGACCCGGGTATCCCGCAGGCTCACGGCATCCCGATCGGGTCATCCGCGACATCGGACCGAGGTGTGTCCCGCTCCGGCGCGACTCCTCCCGCTCAGCCCGCGAAGGCCCAGAACAGCAGCGCGCCATAGGCCACCGAGGTGAAGCTCGTGACCTGCAGCGCGGTGATGAGCTCGCGCGGCGCGCGGTACGTCCACACGATGAGGATGGCCGCGAGCCCGCCGAGCAGCGCGATGAGCGTGAGCCACGCGATCGGGTAGACGAGCGCCAGGAACACGGCGATGCCGAACGGAACGAGCACGAACACCGTGAAGAGCACCTGGGTGGCGCGTCGACCGATCAGCACCGACAGCGTGCGCTTGCCGGCGAGGCGGTCCTGGTCGATGTCACGCAGGTTGTTCGCGAGGAGCACGGCGCACGCCAACAGACCCGCGGCGACCGCGCCGAACCACGCCTCCTGCGGCAGCGACCGCACCTGCAGCCACGTCGTGCCGAGGGTGGCGACGAGGCCGAAGAAGACGAACACGAACAGCTCGCCCATGGCGTTGTAGCCGTAGGGGCGCTTGCCCCCGGTGTAGAACCACGCGGCGACGATGCACACCGCCCCGACCAGGATGAGCCACCACTGCCCCGTGCGGATGACGAGGGCCAGGCCGATCACCGCGGCGAGCGCGAAGAACGCCAGGGCCACGATCAACACCGTGCGGGGCTTCGCCTTCTTGCCACCGGTCAGGCGGCCGGGTCCGACCCGCACGTCGTCGGTCCCTCGGATGCCGTCGGAGTAGTCGTTGGCGTAGTTGACGCCGATCTGCAGGGCGAACGCCACGGCCAGGCACGCGAGGGCGATCACCCAGTGGAGCTGCTCGTCGACGAGGGTCGCCGCGCCCGTTCCGATCAGGACGGGGGTGATCGCGAGGGGCAGTGTCCGAAGCCGGGCCGCCGCGATCCAATCCCGAGCTGTGGCAGGGGCGACGGCCTGCGGTGCGCCACCCTTCGCCTTCTGCGGGTTGCCTCCGGGGCGACGCTTCTTGGCCGGGGTCGAACGCTTACGAGACGGTGCTGCCACGGAGGGTCATCCTATGCCCGTGGGCTCCGCGCGAGCATCGCGCGGAGGGCCGCTCGGTCCGGCTTCCCCGACGACAGGGCGGGCAGTTCCTCGACCGCGACGACGCGCGCCGGTCGCGCGGGCGCTCCCACCGCGTCGCCCACGACCTCCCGCACTTGCGCGAGGACCGTCTCCACGTTTCCGGCCGCGAGCCCCGGCACCACCACGGCCGACCCCTGGCCCCACTCGGCATCGGGCATCGGCACCACCACGGCCGACGCGAGCCCCGGGATGCCGCGGACGGCGGCTTCGACGCGATCGAGCGACACGTTCACCCCGCCCGAGACGATGACGTTGTCGAGACGGCCGGTGACCCTCAGCACCCCGTCGACGATCTCGCCGCCGTCGCCCGTGCGGTACCAGCGCGTGCCGGTGGAATCGAGGGGGAAGACGGATGCCGTGCGTGCAGAGTCGCCGAGGTATCCGTCGGCGAGCATCGGGCCCGACAAGAGCACCTCGCCGTCGGCGACGCGCATGTCGACGCCGTCGAGGGGAACGCCGTCGTAGACGCAACCACCGCTGGTCTCGCTGGAGCCATAGGTGCGGACGATGCGCGCGCCGAGCGCCTCCGCGCGCCTGCTGACGGAGGGCGCGAGCGCCTGCCCACCGATGAGGATGGCCTCGAACGACCGCAGGGCCTGCGCGACGGTGGCGTCATGCTCGGCGGCATCCAGGAGTCTCTGCAGCTGCGCCGGGACGAGGGAGGTGTAGCTCGGAACACGCTCGCCGTCGGCGTGCGAGGCCATCCCGAGAGCCGCCGCGGCGAACGGTTCGGGTCGGAAGGGACCGCTCACGACGGCGGGCTCGCGATCGGCGATCAACGCCCGGACGATGACCTGCACGCCCGCCACATACGTCGCCGGCACGGCGAGGAGCCAGGCGCCCTCGCCGATGCGGGCGGCGGTCGCATACGCACTGCTGATGAGGGCGTTGCGACTGATCACGACCGACTTCGGCACCCCCGTCGAGCCCGACGTCGTCACGACGGCGGCGGTCCCCGGGGGAACGTCGCCGACGAGGCCCGCCCCTCCGAGGGAGATCGCGGGACCTGCCCCGAGCACGGCCGCACGCAGCGCCCGCACGACGTCTCGCGGATTCTCGGATGCCGGAGGCTCGAGCTTCACGCGCAGCGCCCGTCGGACGCGATACCCGTCATGCGCGGTGCCGCTCGTCTCAGTAGTGCCACGGCACGCCCGACCAGTCGGGATCGCGCTTCTCGAGGAAGGAGTCGCGCCCCTCGGCCGCCTCGTCGGTGCCGTAGGCGAGGCGGGTGGCTTCGCCGGCGAAGAGCTGCTGACCGACGAGACCGTCGTCGACGGCGTTGAAGGCGTACTTCAGCATCCGGATGGCCGTGGGCGATTTGGTGAGGATCGTGCGAGCCATGGCGAGGGCCTCGCGCTCGAGCTCGGCGTGGGGGACGACGCGGTTGACCGCCCCCATCTCGTACGCCCGGTCGGAAGAGTACTCCTCCGCGAGGAAGAAGATCTCGCGCGCGAACTTCTGCCCGATCTGGCGTGCGAAGTACGCGGAGCCGTAACCGGCGTCGAACGAGCCCACGTCGGCATCCGTCTGTTTGAAACGACCGTGCTCCCGGCTCGCGATCGACAGGTCGCACACGACGTTGAGGGAGTGTCCCCCGCCCGCGGCCCACCCCGGGACGACCGCGATGACGACCTTCGGCATGAACCGGATGAGGCGCTGCACCTCGAGGATGTGCAGGCGTCCCGCGCGACCCGGATCGTGGACGGCCGTCTCGTCGTGCGAGTACTTGTAGCCGTCGCGCCCACGGATGCGCTGGTCGCCGCCCGAGCAGAAGGCCCAACCGCCGTCCTTCGCGCTCGGTCCGTTGCCGGTCAGCAGCACGACGCCGATCCGGTGGTCCTGACGGGCGATGTCGAGCGCGCGATACAGCTCGTCGACGGTGTGCGGGCGGAAGGCGTTGCGCACCTCGGGCCGATCGAACGCGATGCGGGCGACGCGCCCGTCGTGCGTGACGTGGGCGGTGATGTCGGTGTAGTCCGCGGCCTCGGGGGCCAGGGTCCACTCCGCGGGGTCGAAGAGTTCGGAGACGGTCACCCGGTCAGCCTCACGCGTTCTTGGCGTCGCGCCAGCGGAGCCAGCGTTCGATGATCGAGTAATCCCAGTCGGGACCCGAGAAGCCCAGGGTGAACAGGCGCGTGCCGGCGTCGAAGAGCGCGTCCGCCACGGTCTCGTCGCGATCCTTCAGCTCATTCGACACGATCAAACCGGACAGATCGCGCCCCTCGGCCTCGGCCCACTTCTCGATGACACCGAACTTGTGGGGCAGCTCATCGGGGGTGACGAAGCTGTGCCAGATGTCGGCGTGCCGGGCGACGATGCGAAGCGTCTTCTGCTCGCCCTTGCCGCCGATCATCACGGGGATCTCGCGGGTGGGCGCGGGGTTGAGCTTGCCCCAGCGTTCGACGACGCGGTCGAGGTCGGCGGCGAGCGCGTTCAGGCGGGATCCTGCGGTACCGAAGTCGTAGCCGTACTCGTCGTAATCGCGCTGGAACCACCCCGACCCGGTGCCGAAGATGAAGCGGCCGGCGTCGCCGCCCTTCTTGCTGATGTGGTCGATCGTGCGGGCCATATCTGCCTGCAGGTCGGCGCCGCGGTAGCTGTTGCAATTGACCAGGGCTCCGAACTCGACGCGCTCGGTCTGCTCGGCCCAGGCCGCCAACATCGTCCACGACTCGAAGTGCTCGCCGTCGGGATCGCCGTACAGCGGGAAGAAGTGATCCCAGTTGAACAGGATGTCGACGCCCATCTCTTCCAGGCGGAAGACGGCGTCGCGGATGTCGGAGTACTGCACGTGCTGCGGCTGGATCTGGACGCCGAGCCGGACGGGGGTGTCGAAGAGCATGCGGTCAGCCTATTCCGGGCCACCGACACCGGGGCCAGGATGGGGACATGAGCACCACGCCCCTCCCCCCACTCGCCGACGTCCTCGCCACCGCACGAGTGGTCGCGCTTCCCCTGGCCGCGCGGTTCCGTGGCATTCAGACCCGAGAAGCCGTGGTGTTCGAGGGACCGCGGGGGTGGACGGAATTCTCCCCCTTCACGGAGTACGCCGACGCCGAAGCGGCGACCTGGCTCGCCGGCGCCCTCGACTTCGGGTGGGAGCCCGCACCGCCGGCGCAGCGCGACGAGATCCCGGTCAACGCCACGGTGCCCGCGGTCGCGGCATCCGATGTGGCCGGCATCCTCGCCCGATACGACGGATGCCGCACGGCGAAGGTGAAAGTGGCCGAGGCGGGGCAGACGCTCGCCGACGACGTGGCCCGCGTCCGGGCGGTGCGCGAGGTCATGGGACCGGAGGGTCGGGTGCGCATCGACGCCAACGCCGCATGGAACGTCGATGAGGCCGAGCGAGCCGTGCACGCGCTCGCCGGATTCGACCTGGAATACGTGGAGCAGCCGTGCTCCGAGGTCGACGAACTCGCCGAGCTGCGTGAGCGTATCGCCTATCTCGACATCCCGGTCGCCGCCGATGAGAGCGTGCGCAAGGCCGCCGATCCCCTCCTGGTAGCCCGCGCCGGGGCTGCCGACCTGCTGGTGATCAAGGCGCAGCCGTTGGGCGGAGTCCACGCGGCACTCGACCTCGTCGCCCAGGCGGGGCTGCCGGCGGTGGTGTCCAGCGCGCTCGACACCTCTATCGGACTGTCGATGGGGGTCGCCCTCGCCGCCGCGTTGCCGCAGCTCGACTTCGATTGCGGTCTCGGCACCGCGTCGTTGTTCACGGCCGACGTCGTGGCATCCCCGCTCATCGCGCGCGGGGGCGTGCTGTCGCTCGAACGCCCGCGGCCCTCGTCCGCCGACCTCGACCGCGTGGCCGCCGACGACGAGCGTCGCGACTGGTGGCTGGAGCGCCTGCGCCGGTGCTACGACCTGCTCGACGTCACTCGAGGATGAGCCCGACCACCTGAGAGAGCCGCTCGGCCAGTCCCGAGCGGGACAGCGCCGGCGCCTGACGGAGGAGCAGGGCGGTCTCCGACGTCGAGATCCACACCGACAGCAGAAGCTCCGTCGCGACGTCGGCGGGGACGCGCAGCGACAACCCGCGAGCCTCGGCGATGTCGCGGACGAGCTGGGTGACGCTCTCGCCCAACCCCTGGTTCAGCGCGAGATAGGCCTGAGCGAACTCGGGATTGCGCAGGGCCTGCAAGCGCGTCTCCGCGCCGAGGAGCACGTCGAGGCGATCCTCCCCCGTCGCCTCGAGCACCTCGTGCACGAGCTGCATCACGTCGTCGGCGGTGTCGAGACCGCGATCCTCGATCGAGGTCACTCGCTCCCTCACCGCAGCGATGGTGATTTCGGCGGATCGCGCGCACAGCGCCAGGAACAACTCCTCCTTCGAGGCGAAGTTGGAGTAGAAAGCGCCGCGCGTGAAGCCCGCTCGCTCGCACACGGTCTCGACCGAGGCGGCGTCGATTCCGACCTCGGCGAACACTTCGGCTGCGGCGTCCATGAGGCGGGTGCGGGTGTTCTCCCGGCGGCGCGTCGTCGCGGGCGCGGAATCGGTCATCCGAGACCTCCAGTCCTCGGGTGAAATCCAGGTTCGATCCCACCATCGCCGACTACGATACATTGATGTATCCGATACGGTGATGTATCGACCTGTTCGCCGATCGTGGGAGCCACCGTGTCGACATTCCTGTACACCCTGGGTCGCTGGTCGTTCCGCCACCCCTGGCGCGTCCTGACCGCGTGGCTCCTGATTCTGGTCGTCGCCGGCGGCGGGGTCGCGCTCTTCGCGAAGGGGACCGACAACACCTTCACGATCCCGGGCACCGAGTCGCAGGCCGGCCTCGAGATGCTCGAGCGCACGTTCCCGCAGGTCAGCGGCGCGAGCGCCGAGATCATCGTGGTCGCCGCCGACGGTGCGAGCGTCCGCGACCAGGCATATCAGACGGCCATCGCGACGACCACGGCCGATGTCGGTGGGCTCGACTTCGTCGAGGCGGTCACCGACCCGTACGACTCGCGCATCGCGGGCGGCATCGCCGACGACGATCGCGCGGCCATCGTCCGCATCCAATTCTCCGGCGAGGCGACCGCCGTACCCCAGGCCACGGAAGACGGGCTCCGCGACGCCGCCACCGCCCTCGGATCCGCCCTGCCCTCCGGTTCGCAAGCCGTCCTCGGCGGCCAACTCTTCGCCACCGAGATCCCCGGAGCGACCCTCACCGAGGCCCTCGGCGTGGTGATCGCCGCCCTCGTCCTGATGCTGACATTCCGCTCCTTCCTGGTGGCCGGAATGCCGTTGGCCACCGCGATCCTCGGTGTCGCTCTCTCGATCGCCCTCATCTTCATCGCCACGGGCTTCGCGACCGTTTCGTCGACGACGCCGCTTCTGGCGGTCATGCTGGGCCTGGCGGTGGGCATCGACTACGCCCTCTTCATCGTGTCGCGGCATCAAGACCAGACGAGAGCGGGAATGGACCCCGAGGAGTCGACCGCACGGGCCGTCGGCACGGCCGGCTCGGCCGTCGTCTTCGCCGGTATCACGGTGCTCATCGCCCTCATCGGGCTGAGCTTCGCCGGCATCCCGTTCCTGACGACGATGGGTATCGCCGCGTCGGTCGCGGTGGCGATCGCGGTGTGCGTCGGGCTCACCCTGACCCCCGCGCTGCTGGGGTTCGCCGGCCACCGCGTGGTCGGGTGGGGGTTCACGCGACCGAAGAAGCGCGCTCGCGGCGCCGACGACGACCCGGCCGAAGCCGCCCGGGCTGCCGCCGAGAGCCGGGAGAAGGCGGACACCGCGGCCATCCGCGCGCAGCGCAACGGACCCGCGAAGCGCTGGGTGGGGCTGGTGACACGGCATCCTGTGGTCACCACGGTCGGCATCGTCGCCCTCCTCGGAACGGCAGCGATCCCCGCCGCGTCGCTCGCCCTCACCCTGCCGAACGCCGGACAGCTGCCCGAGGGCGACGAGGCCCGCGTCGCGTACGAGTTGACCGACGAATACTTCGGGCCGGGCGCCAACGGCCCGCTCATCATGACCGGCACCATCGTCACGAGCAACGACCCGCTCACACTGATGACCGACATCGGCGACGAGATCGCGAAGATCCCCGGTGTGGCCGAGGTCGCGCTGGCGACGCCGAATGAGACCGCCGACACCGGCATCGTGCAGATCGTCCCCGAGACCGCGCCCGACGACCCGCGTACCGCCGACCTCGTCCGGGAGCTGCGCGCGCAAGAAGACCGCTTGTACGACGAGTTCGGCGTGCGCCTCCTCGTCACCGGATACACCGCCGTCACCATCGACATCTCCGACCAGCTCGGGGCGGCGCTGCTGCCTTTCGGCCTCTTCGTGGTCGGTCTGTCGCTCATCCTGCTGATGATCGTCTTCCGCTCGATCTGGGTGCCCCTCACCGCCGCCGGCGGCTACCTGCTGTCGGTCGCCGCCGCCTTCGGCGTCGTGGCCGCGGTGTTCGAGTGGGGATGGTTCGCCGATGCACTGCATGTGGCCAAGGTCGGTCCCATCATCAGCTTCATGCCGATCGTCGTGATGGGCGTGCTCTTCGGTCTCGCCATGGACTATCAGGTGTTCCTCGTCTCGCGCATGCGAGAGGACTACGTGCACGCCGATCGCGAGGGCCGCGCACCCCGGGAGGTAGCGCTCGGAGCCGTGCGCAGCGGCTTCGCGGCATCCGCACGTGTGGTCGTCGCGGCCGCCGTCATCATGTTCGCCGTCTTCGTGGCGTTCGTCCCCGAGGGCGATTCGAGCCTCAAGCCCATCGCGCTCGGTCTGGCCGTCGGCGTCGCCGTCGATGCCTTCCTCGTGCGCATGACGCTCGTGCCCGCCGTCCTCGCCCTGCTGGGCGACAAAGCATGGTGGATGCCGCGCTGGCTCGATCGGCTGCTCCCTAAATTCGACGTCGAGGGCGAAGCGGTCGAACGCGAAGTGCGGCTCGCCGACTGGCCCGCCGAGCCGGGTATGGCGGTCGCGGCCGACGCTCTGGGTACCGTCCCGACCTCGGATGCCGAGGAGCCCGTTTTCCGCGACGTCTCCGTGCGCCTGGGGTACGGGGGGACGCTGCTGGTCACGGGCGAGACGCGCACCACCCGCACCCTGCTGCTCGCTGTCGCAGGTCGACTGTCGAAGATCGAGGGACAGCTGCGCGTCGACGGGTTGCTCGTGCCCGAGCGCGCCGGCGCCGTGCGAGCGCGCGTCGGCGTCGCCCTGCTCGACGATTCCGCGACTGCCGGCGCCGAGGTCGTTCAGGCGGTCGGCGGAGGGGCGCGCATCGTCGTGGTGTCCGACATCGACCGCCTCGACGACGATGCCCGCGACGAGGTCGCGCAGGTTCTGCGTCGGGCTTCGACGGCGGCGCGCGAGTCATCCGATGACGCCTCGTCGCCCTTCACCCTCATCGCCTCGGCGCGCGACGAACGCCGAGCCCTCGCCCTGCTCGCCGCGGCGCAGCGGCCCGATGTGGCCTCCCTCACCCTCCCGACCCGGCGCCGTCATCACCCGACGGAACCGACGCAACCGGAATCCTTCGCCGATATCTCCGAGGTGTTCGCATGACTCTCCCCGTCGAGCGCTCCCGCTCGCGCCGCCCCGTCACCTGGCTGACGCTGATCGGTGTCCTCCTCCTGCCCGCGGTCATCGGCGGCATCCTCGTGGGCGCGCTGTACAACCCCACCGACCGACTCGATAACATCACGGCCGCGATCGTCAACGACGACAAAGCCGTCGAGCTCGACGGCCAGCTCGTCCCCCTCGGCCGCCAGCTCACCGGTGGGCTGGTCAAGGGCGCCGACGACCAGCCCAGCAACATCGACTGGGTGATCTCCAACGACGACGACGCCGCGGCGGGCCTTGCGGACGGCACGTACACCGCCGTCGTGACGATCCCCGAGAACTTCACCGCCGCGTCCCTCTCGACCCGCCCCGGCGAGACTCCCATCAAGGCGACCATCGGTGTGCAGACCGCCCCCGACGCGCGCGTCGTCGACGGTGCGATCACCGCGCAGCTGGCCTCCACCGCGTCGAGCGTCTACGGCAGCGAGCTGTCATCGCAGTACCTCAAGAACGTGTTCCTCGGATTCAGCACGCTCGGCGACCAGCTCGGTCAGGCAGCCGGCGGCGCGCACCAGCTGGCCGACGGCGCCTCGCAGGCCGCCACCGGTGCGGGCGACCTGCAGGACGGCGTGGGTCGACTCTCCGACGGAGCCGGCGCCCTCTCGAGCGGAGTGGGTCAGCTGGCCACGGGAGCCGACCAGCTCTCGGGTGGCGTCGGTCTGCTCTCCACCGGCGCGGGAGCCCTCTCGAACGGTGCGGGTCAGCTCGCGGCCGGGGCGGGCGCGCTTTCAGGCGGTGCCACCCAGATCTCGAGCGGCGCAACGGGACTCGCCGACGGTGCCGATCAGCTGGCAGGCGGTGCCGCCCAGCTCGCCACCGGCACACGCGACGCCGCGGCCGGGGTCGGACGACTCGCCGTCGGCGCCGATGGCATCGCCGAGGGCAACCGCCAGCTCGCCGAGCAGGTCGGACAGATCGCCGATGCCATTCCTCCGGGCTTCGAGCAGGCAGCGAACGACGTGGCCGACGCCGCCCCCCAGGTCGACGACGCACTGGTCACGGCCGCCGCCGATCTGCAGCGCCTCGCTGACTCCTGCGATGCGACTACCAGCCCTGAGCTGTGCGCGCAGTTGCGCATCGCCTCCGATCGGGCCAACGCCGCACTCCCCCGTGCACAGCAGACCGTGACGGACATCGGGCGGATCGCACGACAGGCGGCCCAGCTCCCCGCTGGCGTCCGTACCATCGCCGACGCGAACGCGCAGCTGGCAGACGGGGCCGCAGGCCTGGCCGTCGGCGCCCGCGACGCAGAGAGCGGGCTGAACACGATCGCCGGTGGCATCGACGGTGTTGCAACGGGCGCGACCGGACTCGGCGACGGTGCGCGACAGCTGGGCACCGGTGCGAACGCACTGAGCTCGGGTGCGTCGCAACTGGCCGGCGGACTCGCGCAGACGCGTGACGGCGCGGCCCAGCTCGCCACGGGCGCGCAAGACGCCGCGGGCGGCGCCTCCCAGCTCGCGACCGGGGCGCAGGGGGCCGCCGACGGCGCCTCCCAGCTCGCGACGGGCGCCCAGGGCGCCGCCGACGGCGCCGGTCAACTCGCCGACGGTGTGGATCAGGTGGCATCCGGAACCACATCCCTCGCCGACGGCCTCGACAGCGCCGTGTCCCAGCTCCCGACCTACACCGACGCCGAGGCGGCGACCCTCGCCGACGTCGTCGCCGACCCCGTCTCCGCGACCGGGGCGAGCGATTCCCTCTTCGGCCTCGCAGCGGTCCCTCTCCTGGCGATGGCGGTGCTGTGGTTCGGCGGGCTCGCCTCGTTCGTGGCGTTCCAGGCCGTCTCGGCACGGGCGCTCACGAGCCGGCGTCCCTCGGCCCTCGTCGCCCTGCGGGGCTTCCTGCCAGCGGCCGGCGTCGGCGCCGCGCAGGGTCTGCTGGTCGCAGCGGTCGTGCAGGTGGCATCGCGCTACGACTGGGGCGACTGGGCACTCTTCGCGCTGATCTGCATCGCCGCGGGAATCGCCTTCGCGGCCGTTCATCAGGCTCTTGTCGCCGTGTTCGGTGGCGCCGGGCGCTGGGTGGCCGCCGTCATCGGCGCGCTCGCTCTCGGAGCGACGATCGTGTCGACCGTACCTCCCGCCCTCGCCGCGGCCTCCGCCCTGATGCCCACCGCGCCGGTGTACGACGCGATGCTCGGTGCACTGTCGTCTTCGGGCGGTGTCGCCGCAGGCATCACGGGGTTCGTGGTCTGGGCAGTGCTCTCGCTGATCGTCACGACGTTGGCCGTGGTGCGCCGCCGCACGACCTCCGCGAAGGCCGCCGCCCAGCCCGCCTGACCGCCACCGCGCCGCCGCGCGAACCCCACGGACGCCGCCGCCCAGCCCGCCTGAGCGCCACCGCGCCGCCGCGCGATCCCCGCGAACGCCGCCGCCCAGCCCGCCCACGCGCGCCGCCGCGCCCACCGTGCCGCCGCGCGACCCCCACGAACACCGCCGTCCAGCCCCCTTCGGCGCAGGGCCGCTCGGCCCGCCTGAGTCCGAGCGCGGCGGCTCGGACTCGCCGACGCAACCGCGCCGCTGCTCCGGCGTCCACTGCGGCCCCATCGAGTGTCCAGAACACCCGGAGGTTTTCTCGCGGCGACCGCGTGTTTCGGACACTCGATGGGTAGGGATCCGGGCAGCGCACCGAACCCGACGACCCGCCCGCCTCCTCCCCACGCCGCACATCCAGCGATCGATCCACGGATGCCGTGGAATGCGCTGTCCGGCCGGCACGGATGCGCTGTGGTCGGTGGATGCGACGCCAGCCTCTCCCCGACGATCTCGGACCCGCGTTCACGGTGCGCGAGGCGCTGGGCCTCGGAGTCCGACGAGACCGATTGACGGCGCGCGACCTTCGTGCGCCGTTCCACGGCATCAGAACGCGTGCGGATGCCATGGCGGAAGAGGTTCTGTCACGGTGCCGCACCTATGAGCCGCGCCTGACGTCGGCACAGTTCTTCAGCCACACGACGGCGGCGGCCTTGTGGGACCTCCCGTCGGCGTCGTTCGACGCGACGCGCCTGCACGTCTCGGCTCTTCCGCCCGCCCGAGAGCCGCGGACACGCGGTATCACGGGGCACCGCCTCGACCTGCCGATCGAACACCTGACACTGCGACACGGTCTGCCTGTGCCCACGGCGGCCGAGACCTGGGCCCAGCTAGGTGGTTTCTCCCGTGTCGAAGACCTGGTCGCCGTCGGCGACGCCATCCTCACCCGGCGACTGGCCGAACGCGCGAATCTGGAAGAAGCGACTCATCGCCTCGCGCGGCGCGGAGTGAGCAATCTTCGCGCGGCTCTGCCCCTGCTCCGAGCGGGAGCGGAATCACCCCGGGAGTCCCTCGTGCGCCTCATCCTCGTCCGAGCGGGTCTCCCCGAACCCGAACTCAACCGCGACCTCCGCGACGACAGCGGTCATTTCGTTGCGCGTCTCGACCTCGCCTACCCCGAGTACCGGGTGGCTGTCGAGTACGACGGAAGGCAGCACGCCGACCTGACGCAGTTCCGACGCGATGCCGACCGCTGGCCGGCCATCGCCGCGCAGGGGTGGATGCTGGTGCGTGTCGTCGATCACCATCTCCGCGATCCCGTCCGATTCGTCGTCGCACCCGTCGAGCGCGTCCTCCGCTCCCGAGGGTGGCGTCCTTGACGCGATCGAGTGTCCGAAACACCCGGACCGATTCAAAACCCGTCCGGGTGTTTTGGACACTCGGCAGCGGCAGGACGCGCAGCCCGACGCACAGAGGGCCCGCCCGGCGACAGCCGGACGGGCCCGAAAGCGAAGCGCGCGCCCTACGTCGTCAGCCCGCTGTACGCGTGCAGTCCCTTGAAGAAGACGTTGACGATGGTGAAGTTGAACAGCACCGCGGTGAAGCCGATGATCGACAACCACGCCGATCGCGTGCCGCGCCAACCGCGGGTCGCACGGGCGTGGATGTATCCGGCGTAGAGCACCCAGATGACGAAGGTCCAGACTTCCTTGGTGTCGAACCCCCAGAAACGGCCCCATGCGTCGTTCGCCCAGATGGAACCGGCGATCAGGGTGAAGGTCCAGAAGATGAATCCGACGATCGCGAAGCGGTAGGCCAGCGACTCGAGGGCGTCGGCGTTCGGAACCGTGCGCAGGAAGCTGCGCTTGGGCTCGGCATCCGCCGGCGTCTCGGCGAGCTTGCGCTCGCGCCGCGCCTGGACGAGCTGCACGACGGAGAGCCCGAAGGCGAGCGCGAACAGCGCCGTCGCCAGGCTCGCGACGAACACGTGCACGACGAGCCACACCGACTTCAGCGGATCGGCCAGCGGCACCACCTCGACGTGGAACGCCAACGTCGCACCACCGAGCAGCAGCACCGCGAGGCCGGTCATGAGCGACCCGAGGAAACGCAGGTCGTAGCGGGTCAGCACGACGAGGTAGACCGCGATGATCAGCAGCAGGCCGGTCATGGCGAACTCGTACATGTTCGACCACGGCACGCGCTCGGCCGCGATCCCGCGCAGCACCGTCGCGACGAGGTGGAAGACGAAGCCGAGCGCCGTCAGCACCGTGCCCAGTCGCGCCCAGAGGTAGCGGGGCTTCGCCGCGGAAGTGGATGCCGACGACCCGCCGCCCGCGGAGATCACTCCCCCGCCGCCCGCGGTCACGAGCTCGCGCGCGACGACCTCGTCTTTCGCCTTGAGCGCGAGGTCGGAGCGGCGCGCGAGGTCGATGGCGTAGGCGATGAACGCCAGCACGTAGATGGCGACCGCCGTCCACACCAGGAGGAGGGAGATCTCGTCGAGGAGAAGAGGGTCGGTTCCGGGCATGGTCTCAGTCTACTTTTCCGGTGTCGGGGTGGCTCTGCGGAGGTGTGGGCGGTCCAGCGTCGGGACCGACCGGTCGCGTGCCCGCGTCGGAATCGGGCCGGCCCTGCGAGGGCAGAGCGGCGCCGTGCTTGTCGACGAGCTGGTCGACGGCGGCGGCGAGGGTCGGGTCCTCCCCGCGCGCGAGACCGGCGTACTCGATCGACACCCCGTTCGCGGACGGGGTCGCCCTGACCCACATGCGCCGCCGCGGGACGAACAGCGCCGCCAGCAGACCGAACAGCGCGAGCAGGGCGAACGCGAGCACCCACGGTCCGGCCAGATCGCGGTGGATCGACAGCGATGCGAAACGCTTGACCGAACCGTCGTAGCCGGATGCACCGGCCGGGGCCTCGTTCTCGAACGTGATGGTGCCCAGGCCGTTGGGAAGGTCTTCGGTCTGACCGGGCATGAGCTGGAGAGCCGGGTTGCCGCTGTCGCCCCCGGCGATCTGGGTCATGCCCGAGGGGTCGAGGGTGTACACCGAGCGAGGGGTGCCGTCGTCGATGCCGAGATCGCCCTCGTAGACCCGCAATGTCAGCACGGGGTACTCGAGATCGCCGTAGGTGGAGGTGAGCGCCCCCGAGGGCAGCACGTCCATCGTCGGGTAGAAGAAGCCGAGCAGGCCGAGCTGTTCGGGCAGGCCGTCGGCGACTTTGATCACGCCGAGCGAGGTCATGTTGGCATCCTGGGGAAGGAAGGCGACCGAGTCGTGGAACACCTCCCGACCGTCGGCATCGCGGATCGTGACAGTGGGCGCGTACCCGTTTCCGAGGAGGTAGACGCGGTCTCCGCGCACATCGAGCGGGTGGTTGACGCGCACCTCGCCGTCCTGCGGGTCGCCGCCGGGAGCCCGGGTGGTCACGTGGGCGACGAAGTCGCCGGCCTGCCCCGAGCCGGGTTGGCCCGGAGGCACGTAGCTCACATCGAACTGATCGAGCGTCATCGAATAGGGCGTGAGGGTGTCGCCGCTGACGAAGCGACCCGGGTTGAAGGAGGAGTAGTCGAGCAGGCTGTTCGCGAACGCCTGGCCCTCCACGAGCACGCGCTGGCCGGTGTAGGTGAATCCGCCGCCCACACCGACCGCGACGAGCACGCCGACCAGGGCCGCGTGGAAGACGAGGTTCCCCGTCTCACGCAGGTAGCCGCGCTCGGCCGACACGGAGAACGTCCCCCGACCGTCGTACCGGGCGACCCGGTAACCGCTCTTGCGCAGCTGGGCTGCGGCGGTGTCGACGGCGGCGGANCATCCGCATCCCCGTCGACCGCGACCGTGCGGGTGCGGTGGTCGTCGAGGCGCGACAGGCGGGCGGGCGTGCGCGGGGGCTGCGAGCGAAGGGCTTTCCAGTGGTGCTTGGTGCGGGGCAGCACGCAGCCGATCAGCGAGATGAACAGCAGGAGGTAGATCGCCGAGAACCACGGCGAGGTGTACACGTCGAACAGGCTCAGCTTGTCGAGCACCGGTGCGAGGTCGGGGTTGTCGGTGAAGTACTGCGTGACACCGTTGGGATCGGCGGTGCGCTGCGGCACGAGAGAGCCCGGCACCGCCGCGATCGCGAGCAGCAGCAGCAGCACGAGCGCCGTGCGCATCGACGTGAGCTGACGCCAGCCCCAGCGGGCCCACCCCACGACACCGAGCCGCGGCTGGGTGATGTCGTCGGCGTCGGAGGCCGCGGCGGCGTCGGCGTGGTCGGACGGGCGCAGGACGCCGTCCGTCGGCTCCGGACGCGAGGAGTCAGAGGGGGAGCTGGACACCGCTCATCACCCCCTGCAGGGACGACATCCACGCGCCCCAGACGCCGGTCACCATCGCGAGTCCCAGAACGACGAGCAGGATTCCGCCGACGATGTTGACCGCGCGGATGTGCTTGCGCAGGAACGCGACGGACCGGGTCGCCCATCCGAAACCGAGCGCCAGGAGGAGGAACGGGATGCCGAGACCCAGCGAGTACGCCAGCCCCAGCAGGGCGGCGCGACCGGGGTCTCCGAGGTTGTACGACACCGAGAGGATGGCCGTCAGCGTCGGGCCGATGCACGGCGTCCATCCGACGCCGAGCGCGATACCGAGCAGTGGCGCCCCGATGAGACCGAGGTTGCCCTTGGCCTGCATCCGCACCGACCGCTGCGCGATGCCGAACAGGCCGATGAACACCAGCCCCATCAGGATGATCACCACGCCCAGCACGCGCGTGATCACGTCGCCGTAGCGGGTGAAGAACGCTCCCGCCGCTCCCCCGAGGACGTTGAACGCCATGAAGACCACGGTGAATCCGGCGATGAACAGCAGCGTCCCGCCCAGCAGGCGACCACGACCGGCGGATGCCGAGCCCCCACGCGGAGCGACGGCACCGCCGATGTAGCCCAGGTAGCCGGGCACGAGCGGCAGCACGCAGGGCGAGAGGAACGAGATGAGGCCGGCGGCCAGGGCGATGGGCACGGCGACCCACAGCGCCCCGTCGAAGACGAGGGCTCCGGGATTCACGCGTCCTCCGCGACCAGGGTGCGAACGATCGCCTCGAGGATCGACGCCTCGGGCAGTTCGCCGACGATGCGTGCCGCGACACGCCCCTGCTTGTCGAGCACGAGGGTGGTCGGGGTGGCGTTCAACGGCGTCTTGTCGTTGAACGCGAGCTTCAGCTCGGCGTCGCCCACGGCCATCGCGCTCGGGTAGGAGATGCCGTGATCGCGCGCGAACGACTGCGCGGTCGCGGGCTGGTCGTAGGTGTTGATGCCGAGGAAGGCGACGTCCTGGCCCTCGAAGGTCTTGTACGCCTGCTCCAGACGGGGTGCCTCGATGATGCAGGGGCCGCAGGTGGCGTACCAGAAGTTCACCACGAGCACCTTGCCGTCGTAGTCGGCGCTCGACACGGCGGACCCGTCGTCGAGCGTGCCGGCGAAGTCGACCGGCTCCCCGCGATTGTCCGGCGGGATCTCGGCGGTCTGGAAGCCGTTCGCGGCGATGTAGCCCTTGTTGTCCCCGGCGCGGTACTGGTCGGCGAGCGGGTCGGCGGTGCAGGCCGCCAGGCCCACGATGAGTCCCGCAGCGGCGGCCAGGGACCCCGCGGCGGTGAGGATTCGGCGCATCACACGGCTCCTACGTCGACGGCTCCGGCGGTGGATGCCGGCTCGGCGTACGCCACCTCGACCCAGCGCGTCGAGCCGTCGGCGCCGTCTCGCCGCTCGAAACTCGTCACGCTCGACAGCGCGCACCGGCGCTTGCGAGGGTCGTGGCGGGTGGGTTGGTGGGAGAGGGCGAGGTGGGTCACCCAGATCGGCAGCTGGTGCGAGACGACGACGACGTCGCCCGAGGGCACCCGCTCCCAGGCGTCGGCCATGGCATCCGTCATCCGGGCGACGATGCGCTCGTACGGCTCACCCCAGCTGGGCACGGCCGGGCGGCTCAGGTGGCGCCAGTTCAGCGGGTTGGCCAGCGCCCGCTTCATGCGGCGCCCCTCGAAGACGTTGGTCGGCTCGATCACCCGGTCGTCGATGTAGGCCTCAACGCCGAACATCTCGGTGAAGGGTTCCGACGACTCGCGCGTGCGTTGCAGCGGAGAGACCACCAGCGCGCTCACGGGCCGGTCGAGCCCGCGCACGTACTCGGCGGCCTGACGTGCCATCCGCCGACCCGCGACGCTGAGGCCGAATCCGGGGAGCCGACCGTACAGCACGCGACGGGGGTTGTGGACCTCTCCGTGGCGCACGAGATGCAGGCGATCGGCGGTCACGTTCCGAGTCTAGGCGCGGGTTCTGTGGTCTGACTGAGCGGGCGGTCCGGTTGCTTCGACGTGGAGATACCGCGATCGATCAGGCGTCTTTGCGCGATCCGAGCAGCGATCGGATGCGGTTGTAGAGGAAGAGTGCCACCCCGATGCCCACCGCCGCGATGACCACGTACTGCAGGATCGAGGCGTACTCCTCGACGATGTGCCAGTTCTCGCCCAGCAGGTAGCCCGAGAGCACGAAGATCGTGTTCCAGATCAAGCTGCCCGCACCCGTGAGAAGGCCGAAGCGCCACATCGGCATCTTCGACACCCCCGCGGGAATGGAGATGAGGCTTCGGAAGATCGGGATCATGCGCCCGAAGAACACCGCCTTGCCCCCGTGCCGCTCGAACCACGCCACCGTGCGATCGACGTCTTCGGGGTGCAGCAGCGGCATCTTCGCGGCGAAGGCGCGCAGACGCGCGGCACCGAGCCAGCGGCCGAGACCGTAGAGCATGAACGCGCCGACGACCGATCCGATCGTCGTCCACAGCAGGGCTTCGAAGAGCGTGAAGGACCCGCGGCTCGCCGTCAGCCCCGCCATCGGCAGAACGACCTCGCTGGGCAGCGGCGGGAAGAGATTCTCGAGCGCGATCGCGACGCCCGCACCCACCGGGCCGATGATCTCCATGAGCGAGACGGTCCAGTCGGCGAGCGACGTCAGCCACGATTGCCCCTCGCCGGAGTTCGAACCGGCTCGCAGAAGAGGAAGGGTGAGGGTGTCGGTCATCGGGTGCCTTCGCGCTCGGTGATCGGCCGCCCGAACGGACGCCGCTTTCAGGCTACGGCCCGCGCCGGCGCGAATCCTGGGGGTTGCCCCCGAGCGAGGGCATGCCGCATGGCCCGCACCCGCGGCCCGTTGCGTCGCGACCAGCGCACGTAGGATGGTCGATCGTGAGCGAACGCGTCCTGGTCAACCAGCTGAAATCCCTCCCCGCCGGCGCCGTCGAGGTGTCGGGATGGGTCGAAACCGTGCGCGATCAGAAGAAGGTGCAGTTCGTCGTCCTCCGTGACGAGACCGGCGCCGTTCAGCTGGTGAACCCGGCGACGCGTCCGTCCGCCCCCTCTACCGAGGGCGACTCCGCTCCCGAACAGGATGCCGGGGCCCTGGCCCTGACCGAGACGATCGGCGCTCTCGCCACCGGCACCTTCCTGACCGTCCGCGGCGAGCTCAAGCACGACGAGCGCGTCAAGCTCGGCGGGGTCGAGATCAAGGTCGGCGAGCTCGTCATCGCGGCCGCGGCGAACCCCGAGACCCCGATCGCGGCGGACAGCAGCCCCGATAAGCGCATGGACTGGCGTTTCATCGACCTGCGTCAGCGCCGCAACAACCTCATCTTCCGCGTCCAGACCACGCTCGAGCACGCGATGCGCACGTACTGGGTCGAGCGCGACTACATCGAGGTGCACTCGCCCAAGCTCATGGCATCCCCGTCGGAGTCGAACGCGGAGCTGTTCGAGGTGCCCTACTTCGAGGACAAGACGGCCTATCTCGCGCAGAGCCCGCAGTTCTTCAAGCAGATGGCCCAGGTCGCCGGCTTCGGCAAGATCTTCGAGATCGCGCCCGCCTTCCGCGCCGACCCCTCGTTCACGAGCCGCCACGCGACCGAGTTCACCTCGATCGACGCCGAGATCAGCTGGATCGATTCGCACGAAGACGTTGCACGCATGCAGGAGGAACTGCTGCAGACGGCGTTCCAGGCCGTCGCCGACAAACACGGCGCCGAGATCCAGGAGCTGTTCGGCATCGAGGTTCAGGTGCCGTCGCTGCCCTTCCCGCGCATCCCCCTCGCCGAGGCCCGCGAGATCGTCGCCGCCCGCGGTTACGAGATCCCCCGCACCGACGGAGACCTCGACCCCGAGGGCGAGCGTCAGATCGCCGCTCACGTGGCCGAGGCCTTCGGCCACCAGTTCGTCTTCATCACCGACTACCACCCCGAGATCCGCGCCTTCTATCACATGCGTGACGAGGAGACCGGGCTCACCAAGTCGTACGACCTGCTCTTCAACGGCGTCGAGATCACCACCGGCGCGCAGCGCGAGCACCGTGTCGACGTGCTGATCGAGCAGGCGAAGGAGAAGGGGCTCGACCCCGAGCACCTCGATTTCTACCTGGACTTCTTCCGGTTCGGAGCGCCGCCGCACGGTGGTTTCGGCATGGGCCTCGCCCGTGTGCTCATGCTGCTGTTGGGCGAGTCCTCCATCCGCGAGGTCACCTACCTCTTCCGCGGACCGACTCGTCTGGCCCCGTAAGCACCGCGTCCGCACCGACGTCCGCGATTCGACCGAGCGACGCCCGGGGTTCACTCCCCGGGCGTTCGCGCGTCATCGGCGAACCCTACCGTGGGGCGCATGGTCGCCGTCACGCCCGTGGATCCCGTGGGGGTCGGGCGCGCGCCGCGCCCCCGGGGCTGGTCGATCGTCTTCCGCGGCGTCAGCCGTGATCGTGCGGGCGTCCGGGTGCTGCACGACATCGACCTCGAGGTCGCGGCGGGTCGGATCGCGGCGATCGTCGGCCCGTCGGGGTGCGGGGCCTCGACACTGCTGCGGCTCGCCACGGGTGCCGAGCGTTGTGACGCCGGGACCGTGCAGGTGGAGGGGCGCGCGGGCGCTGCCGCCCCGCGCCTGCCGATGGTCGCGGACCGCGTGGCAGCCCCGCGCTTCGGTCGCGTGCGCGCGTCGATCACCGCGGTGGCTCGCCACGCCGGCGTCGTCGACCCCGACCTCGAGACCGACCGCCTGTGCGAGATCGTCGGGCTGGACGCACCGGATGCCGCCGTCTCCCGGTTGGCGCTCGGCGACCGCCAGCGCTGGGCGGTGGCGCGGGTCCTCGCATCCCGCCCGCGCGCCCTCCTGCTCGACGACGCCCTCGCAGCGCTCCACACCACCGCCCGTGCGCAGACGCGCGACCGTCTCGTCCGCGAGCTGCGCGAGCGCGGGGTGACGACCCTCTGGGCCACGCGCGACACCGCCGAGGGGGCAGCCGTCGCCGACGATCTCGTCGTGATGGATGAGGGGCGGATCATCGCCCGGGGCTCTCCCACCGAGGTCTACGGACGCGTCGGAGATGCGGCCGTCGCGGAGGTCCTGGGCCCCGTCAGCACGGTGCCCGGGATCGTCGAGGGCGCCGTCGTCGAGGTCTGGGGTCAGCGCCTGCCCCTCGCCGGCACGGCGCACGACGGTCACTGCGAGGTGGTGGTCCGGCCCGAGAACGTGATGCTGGTCGCGGCCGATGCGCCGGGCGTGGACGCCATCGTGCGGGACACGACGTTCCTCGGCAGCGTCCGCCGTGCGACCGTCCTCACCGCAGACGGAAGCCGCGTCATGGTCGAACATCCCGCCGAGCGGCGTCTGGACCACGACGCCCGCGTGCGCATCGCCCTCGCCCCGGTGCCGGCGAGCGTTCTCTCACAGGACTGACGACGGCGGCTCGCGCCGCGAACGAGCCGCCCAGCGCCGGAGCGCGTGCATGCCCGGACCGGAAAGTTCCGCGGGCGCCCGCGAGGGACAGGTCTCAGAAGGGGTAGTCGACGCTGGAGCGATCGGCGACGACCGAGCGGATGAACGCCGCGACCTCCTGATGGGCCGGGTGCACCTGGTACCGCTCGAGGGCGGCGGGGTCGGCGAACTCGCTCACGAGTGCGACGTCCCAGTTCGACTGGGGATTGACGACGTTGCGGCCTACCTCGATGTGGTCGATGTCGGTCACGACCTCGCGGAGAGCGAGGAGCTTCTCGGCGATCTGCTCGGCGTGCAGTGCCCGGGTGTCGGCGTCGTCGGCCGCCAGTTTCCACAGGACGATGTGACGGATGCTCACGAGGGGGCTCCTTCGGAATCGGCCGCGATCAACGCGGCTCGCAGGCGGTCGGCGGAGACCCGCCAGTGGGCGTGCAATTCGCCGTCGATGAGGACGACGGGGATCTTCTCCCACCAGACGGCGTGCAGTGCCGCATCGTCGGCGATCGAGGCCTGCTCGATCTCGATGCGCTCGGCGACGCTCGCGGGAAGGTCGGCGACGACCGTCTCGACGATCTGCTCGGCCACATCGCACAGATGGCAATCGGGCTTGCCGATCAGCGTGAGGGTGGTCACACGTCCATCCTAGGAGGGTCGGACGTGCTCAGGCCTCGACGGTGTATCCCGCCGCGATCCATTCACCCGTGCCACCCTCGACGTTCGTCACGTCGTGACCGCGCGCGGCGAGCGCCTCGGTCACGCGCGCCGAGCGGCCGCCGACCTGGCAGATGACGTCGAAGGGCTCCGCCGGCAGCTCGTCGAGGTGCTCGCCCAGGGTGGACATCGGCAGGTTGACCGCGCCGGGCACGTGGCCCGCGGCGAACTCGTGCTCCTCGCGCACGTCGACCAGGGGACGCTCGCGTCCCGCGTGCAGGTCGTGGACCGTGATGGACTGCATGCTTTCCCTCCTGACGGGCGAAGCGACGAACAGGATGCCGAGGCACCCCCGACGCGCGCGACGGATACACGAAGCGCCCGTCGCATCGGACAGGCGCTCGGTGTGGTGGCCGCGTTACTTCTTGTTGCGGCGCTGGTGACGAGTCTTGCGAAGCAGCTTGCGGTGCTTCTTCTTCGCCATGCGCTTACGGCGCTTCTTGATGACAGAACCCACGGAAAACCTCACTAAGTCGGGGTCTGGGTGCCGATTTCGGCCCCCGGGAACAGCAGGCGATGGAAAAAAGCCTCGGATCAGTCTAGCCGACGTCGGACACCGGTCGCTGCACGACCTCGGCGACCGCCGATTCGGGCACGCGGTAGCTGCGTCCGAAGCGCACGGCGGGCAGTTCGCCGGCGTGCACGAGCCGATAGACGGTCATCTTCGACACGCGCATGAGCTCGGCGACCTCGGCGACCGTCAGGAATCGCACGTCCGGCAGCTCGGCCATCGCTCACCCCTCGTTCCGGGTGGACTCACCCTCTGATGCTGAGCACACTCTAGGGTCTGGTCGCGACGGCTGTAAACCGGTGGGCCGCCTGTGACGCGTGTGCATTCCCGATGCCGCACACGATGGCATCCGGCGTCGCCCTCGGGCGAGGATCAGCGTCCGGGGAGCTTGCGCAGCGCCGTCGAGAACGAGTGCTTGACCGACGCCGCAGCGCGGCCGACGACCTCGGCGGCATGCACGGCGGACTCGGGCAGGGCCGGCTCGTTCTCTTCGTCCATGGAGAAGAACGGCACCAGCCAGTCGTCGACCTCGTCGAGGGGCGCGACCGTGAGGCTGTAATAGCGGTGCTGACCCATCTCGCGCACCGAGACCAACTCGGCCTCCCGGAGTACCTTGAGGTGCTTGGACACGGTGGGTTGACTGACCCCCAGCGATGCGACGATCTGCGACACGCTGGTGCCGCGCTCCCCACCGGTCGCCCGGTCCAGGAGCAGCTGAAGGATGTCGCGACGCGTGCCGTCAGCGATCACGTCGAAGATGTCCGCCATGGCATCAGGTTAGCCAAGCCCCGGCCCGAGTACCATGATCGGGGTTCGGGCACCGAAGGGAGCGGCGCATGGCGGCGACGCCGAACGAGGTGCGACTGCCGGTGCGATTACGTCGCATCGCGTTCACGGCATGGGATGGTCTGCGCAATCTGACGACCGCTTCGCCCGCGCGTTTCGCGGTTCTGGTCTTCGTGACCCTCATCCTGCTGTTCACGGCCCTCTTCTCGCTCCCGGCCGCATCCGCCGACGGGCAGGTCACTCCGTTGGCCGACGCCCTCTTCACCGCCGTGTCGACGATCTGCGTGACGGGCCTCTCCACGGTCGACATGTACTCGCACTGGTCGCCGCTCGGACACGCGATCACCTACATCGGCGTCAACGTCGGCGCTCTCGGCGTGCTCACCCTGGCATCCATCCTCGGCCTCGTGATCTCGAAGCGACTGGGGCTGCGCGCCAAGCTCATCGCGGCGGGCGACAGCAATCCGCTGCGCGCCCACGGCGGGCCCGTCAACGAGGGCCAGACCGTGCGTCTGGGCGAGGTCGGTCAGCTGCTTCGCACCGTGGCGCTGTCGACCCTGGTGATCGAGGCGGTCCTGACGGTGCTGATCTACCCCGCGCTCGTGGTCGGGGGGATCGATCCCCTCGTGGCCCTGTGGGAGGCGCCGTACTACGCCGCGATGGCCTTCACCAACACCGGATTCGTCCCCAACGCCGACGGGCTCACTCCCTTCGCGCAGGACTACTTCCTGTTGACGGTGCTCATGTTGGGCGTGTTCCTGGGGTCCATCGGATTCCCCGTCATCTTCACGCTCTGGCGCCACCACTGGCGGTTCCGGCAGTGGTCGCTGCACACGAAGCTCACGTTGATCACGACGGTCGTCCTGTTCGTGCTGGGCGCGGGATTCATCCTCCTGCTGGAATACGACAACCCGCTCACATTCGGGAGCATGGATGCATGGGACACGACGTTCCAGGCGTTCTTCCTCTCGGCCATGACGCGCTCGGGCGGCTTCAGCGTCATCGACATCGGCGACCTGAACGGCGCCACCCTCATCGTCGGCTCCATGCTGATGTTCGTCGGCGGCGGCTCGGCCTCCACCGCCGGCGGCATCAAGGTCACCACCCTGGCCGTGCTGGCACTCGCGGTGTTCTCCGAGGCCAAGGGGCGCCCGTCGGTCCAGGCGTTCGGCCGTCGCATCCCGAGCGATGTGCAGCGGGTCGCCCTCTCCGTCGTGGCCTGGGGCGCCACGATCGTCGCGATCTCCACGGTCACGATCAGCCGCATCACCGACGCCCCCATCGAGTACGTCCTGTTCGACGTCATCTCGGGGTTCGCCACGGTGGGACTGTCGACCGGGCTCACGGCCGAGCTGCCCGACCCCGCCGTCTACGTGATGGCGGCGACGATGTTCATGGGGCGCATTGGTACTGTGACTCTCGCCGCGGCGGTCGCCGCGGCCTCTCGCTCGCAGCTGTACGCGCTGCCCGTGGAAAGGCCGATCGTTGGTTGAACGGATTCGCAGCGACGCGCCCGTCCTGGTGATCGGCCTGGGCCGGTTCGGGGCCGCGTGCGCGGGAGAGCTCGACCGACTCGACCGCGACGTGCTCGCCGTCGACGGCAACCTCGAGCTCGTGCAGAAGTGGTCGGAGCGCGTGACCCACGCCGTCCAGGCCGACGCGCGCAACATCGACGCTCTCCGCCAGATCGGCGCGCAGGACTTCCAGGTCGCGGTCGTGGCCGTCGGTTCGCTCATCGAGGCGTCGGTGCTCATCACGGCGAACCTCGTCGACCTGAAGGTGCCGCAGATCTGGGCGAAGGCGGTGTCCCAGTCGCACGGCAAGATCCTCGCCCGCGTGGGGGCGAATCACGTCATCTACCCCGAGGCCGAGGCCGGCGAGCGCGTCGCGCACCTCGTGAGCGGGCGGATGCTGGACTTCATCCGCTTCGACGACGACTTCGTGCTCGCCAAGATGTACCCGCCGAAACTCGTGCGTGGCGTGGGGCTGAACGAGTCGGGCGTGCGCTCGAGGTACAACGTCACCGTCGTGGGCGTGAAGAGCCCGGGTCGCCCGTTCCGGTACGCCGAAGCCAACACGGTCGTGACCAATCACGACCTCATCATCGTCTCGGGAACCAATTCCGACATCGAGCGTTTCGCGGCGCTCGACCGCTGACTCCGTCGGGGCTCGCCCCCGCGGACTGCGCCCGCCCGCCGTCTCCTGCCTTCGAGAAGCGCTCTCCGCGCGTCGCGCCCGGCCCGCCCGCCGTCTCCTGGCCTCGAGAAACGCTATCGGCGCGAGGAAACGCCTCGAGGGGGCGTTCCTCGCCGCGGCGAGCGTTTCTCGCGAGGGAAGACCCGCGTCACGCGTCGATGTCGAGCACGACCTCGACGTCGTCGTCTACCGCGAGACCCTCGGCATCTTGCAGCGCCTTCTTGACCGGCACGATGTACCCGCCGTCCTTCGGCCAGAGCGCGGTCGTCACCGTCGTCGAACCGATGGTGACGGATGCCGGGATCATGCCCCAGCCGTACGTCACCACGGGCGCGATCTCGGCGATCATCGCCGCCTCGGTCTCGGGCACGGAGACGAAGTGGAACGGCGCGGGACCGCGCCAGAACCAGATCGGACCCGAGAACCGCAGTCGCACGGCTCAGCCCCCGGCGGCCAGTTCCTTGGCGCGGGCGAGGGCTGCCTCGGCGGCGCGGGCGAATGTGTCGTTGAGACGCGCCTCCTGCAGCACGGCGATCGCACGCTCGGTCGTGCCCTTGGGGCTCGTGACGCGACGGCGGAGTTCTGCGGGGTCGACGTCGGACGCGGCCATCAGGCTCGTCGCGCCGATGAAGGTCTGCTCGGCGAGCAGCCGCGCCTGGTCATGGTCGAAGCCCATGCGAACGGCGGCCTCGGTGAACGCCTCGACCAGGAGGAAGACGTAGGCCGGACCGGAACCGGAGATGGTGGACAGCGCATCGATCTGCGCCTCGGGCACCTCGACGACCGCCCCCACCGTCTCGAACAGGGCGCGCACGACGGCCACGTCGTCGTCGGAGGCCGAGGGACCCGCCGCGAGCCCCGTGACGCCCTTGCCGACGAGCGACGGAGTGTTGGGCATCGACCGCAGCGTGGAGACGTCGTCGCCGAGGTGACGCGCGAAGGTCTCGAGCGTCACGCCCGCGGCGAGGCTCACCACCACCGCGCCGGGGCGGAGGTGCGGGGCGATCTCGGTCAGCAGGTCGGGCACCATCGCGGGCTTGACGCCGACGAGCACGATGTCGGCGGATGCCACGGCGTGGGCGTTCCCGGCCGGCTGCGCCTCGAGGGCGACGCTCGTGACACCCTCGAGATCGGCGAGCTCCGCGGCCTTCGCGATCGATCGGTTGGTCGCGGTGACGCCACCGCCGGTGAGTCCGGCGGCGACGAGGCCGCGGAGGATGGCTCCCCCCATCGAACCCGCTCCGATGATCGCGATCGGGGGCAGCGAGGTCGTGGCATCCGTCATGCCCCCAGTCTACGAAGCGCCTCCGACATCCGTCCGGCGGCGCCGTCGAACGGTGAGCGGTGCGCGGGCGCCAGCAAGACGAAGGCGGCGCGCCTTCCCACGGGAGATGTCGGGGGTGCACGCGGCGTGCGCAGAGGGCGCAACCTGAGTGCGGCCGATAGGGGCGCGCGTTAGAGTCGGAAACCGGTGTACGGGAGCACTGTCGAGCGACACGGAGGACCTGCCATGACACTCTTCGACGGCATCACCGCGCGTCTGGTCGAGACGGACCGACTCGGTGTCAACGTTCTCGAACGTGCCGGCGACGACCCCGGCACCACGGCCGACCAGACCGTCGTCTTCGTGCACGGCAACGTCTCCTCGTCGCTGTTCTGGCAGGAGATCATGCAGGACCTGCCGAGCGAGCTGCGCGTGCTCGCGGTCGATCTGCGCGGCTTCGGACGCACCGAGCACACGCCGATCGACGCCACCCGCGGCGTCCGCGACTTCAGCGACGACCTTCACGCAACGCTGCAGGCCCTCGGGGTCTCCGAGGCGCACCTCGTCGGCTGGTCGATGGGCGGCGGCGTCGTGCTGCAGTACGCGCTCGATCACCCGGTGCTCTCGCTCACGCTGCAGGCGCCGGTGTCGCCGTACGGCTTCGGCGGTACCCGCCGCGACGGATCACGTCTCTCCGACGAGGACGCCGGCACGGGCGCCGGCGCCGCCAACGAGGACTTCGTGCAGCGCCTCATCGATCACGACACCACGGCCGACGCCCCGACGTCCCCGCGCTCGGTGTTCCGTTCCGCGTACGTCGCGCCGGAGTACACGAGCGAACACGAGGACGTCTGGGTCGAGTCGATGCTGTCGACCTCGACAGCGGGCGGAAACTACCCCGGAGATGCTGTCGCGACGACGACCTGGCCCGGTTTCGCCCCCGGAACGACGGGCGTGCTCAACACCCTGTCCCCCAAGTACTTCGACGTGTCCGGGATCGTCGACCTCGCGACCAAGCCCCCGATCCTCTGGATCCACGGCACCGCCGATGCGATCATCTCCGACACGTCGTTCTCCGACCTCAACCACCTGGGCTCGCTCGGGGTCGTCCCGGGCTGGCCCGGGGCGGATGTCGCTCCGGCGCAGCCGATGGTGACGCAGACGCGCGACGTCCTCGCGGCGTACGCGGCCGCGGGCGGCGAGGTGACGGAGGTGTCGGTCGACGGAGCCGGACACTCGGTGCACCTCGAGCGGCCCGCGCAGTTCCGTCGGGCACTTCTCACGCACATCGGCTACGTCGGACGCCCCGCCGACCCCGCCCCGCCCACCGAGGCGATCATCCTGCGCTCCGCCGACTGACACGGCGCCGCCGTCCCTTCCCCCGGAGGTCCCCGTGGAGTACTGCCTGTTCACCGAGCCCCAGCAGGGGTTCTCGTACGACGACCAGCTCGCCTTCGCGCAGTCCGCGGAGCGACATGGCCTCGACGGGTTCTTCCGCTCCGACCACTACCTGCGCATGGGCGAGGGCGATCCGCGACCGGGCCCGACCGACGCCTGGACGACCCTGGCCGGGCTCGCTCGCGAGACCTCGCGCATCCGGCTCGGCACGCTGGTGTCGTCGGTGACCTACCGTGTGCCCGCGATCCTCGGGATACAGGTCGCCCAGGTCGACGCGATGTCGGGTGGCCGCGTCGAGCTCGGGCTCGGCACCGGATGGTTCGAGCGTGAGCACCGCGCCTACGGCATCCCGTTCCCCGCCAAGAGGTTCGACCTGCTCGAGGAGCAGTTGCAGGTCGTCACGGGACTGTGGTCGACCCCGGATGCCGAGACCTACTCGTTCCACGGTGAGCACTATCGACTGGACGAGGCGCCGGCCTTGCCCAAACCGGTGCAGTCACCCGTGCCCGTGATCGTGGGCGGCGGCGGGCCGAGGCGCACTCCCGCGCTCGCCGCGCGTTTCGCGACCGAGTTCAACATCGGCTTCGTCGCGGAAGATGTCGTGGCGGAGAAGTTCGCCGTCGTGCGGGCCGCGTGCGAGGCGATCGGACGCGACCCGCGGACGCTGAAGCTCTCGGTGGCGCTGCCCACGATCGTCGGCCGCGACGACGCGGAGATCTCGCGCCGAGCCGAAGCGGTCGGGCAGTCCCGCGAGCAGTTCGACAACGGCGCGAACATCATCGGCACACCCGAGCAGGTCGCCGAGAAGGTACGCCGGTTGCAGGCGACCGGTGCCGAGCGGGTGTACTTCCAGCTCCTCGACCTGCGCGACACCGATCAGGCCGATCAGATCGGCGCCGACGTGCGGCCTCTGCTGCCGCGCTGAGCCCGGTCGTGCGGGTCGTGCGGTGCGGCCGTGTCGGGGCCTGCTGCCGGTGCGGCCGGCTCCGGCGCGTCGGAACAGGGTGACGGACGTCCGTCGGTCCTGTCGTGACGAGCCCGGTCGGCGCGCGTCGCGAGGATATCCCCGCGGGCAGGTGAGCATGCGCCGTCGGCGCTGAGCGACGGGAATCCCGCGGCTCCTCCGGCTCGTCTCAGCGGCGGTCTTCGAAGAACTCCCGGAGCTGAGCAGCGGCCGTCCGCTCCTCGACTCCGCCGACGACCTCGACCCGGTACGGCAGACGGCGGTCGCGCAGGACGTCGTACATCGATCCGGCGGCACCCGCCTTGGCATCCCACGATCCGAACACCACGCGGGCGACCCGTGCCTGCAGGATCGCGCCGGCGCACATCACGCACGGCTCCAGCGTCACCACGAGCGTGCAGTCGGCGAGGTGCCACGACCCGATCCGGGATGCCGCTTCGCGCAGAGCCACGATCTCGGCGTGCGCCGTGGGATCGTTCGTCCGTTCGCGGAGGTTCCGTCCCTCTCCCACGATCGACCCGTCGGCGTCCATGACGACGGCGCCCACGGGCACGTCCCCCTCGGCCGCCGCCGCCGAGGCGAGCGCGAACGCCCGGTGCATCGCGGCGAGGTCACGGGCGGTGGGGGTCACGGGTCTCCGGAAAAAGGGACGGGGTCGTACGGGGGAAGCCGTTAGCCTTGAGCCTATGCGTGTCCACGTCGCCGACCACCCCCTCATCACCCACAAGCTGACGGTGCTGCGCGACGTGCAGACGTCGTCGCCGGTGTTCCGCCAGCTGACCGAGGAGCTCGTGACGCTGCTCGCGTACGAAGCGACCCGCAACGTGCGCGTCGAGCCCATCGAGATCCAGACCCCGGTGACCACCACCGAAGGTGTGAAGATCAGCGAGCCCCGCCCGATCGTCGTGCCGATCCTGCGGGCCGGTCTCGGCATGCTCGAGGGCATGGTGAAGCTCCTCCCCACCGCCGAGGTCGGTTTCCTCGGCATGGTGCGCGACGAGCAGACCTTCGAGCCCACGACCTACGCCGAGCGCCTTCCCGACGACCTCAGCGATCGCCAGTGCTTCGTGCTCGACCCGATGCTGGCCACCGGAGGATCGCTCGGCGCGGCCATCAACTTCCTCTTCGCGCGCGGGGCGCAGGACGTCACGGCGATCTGCCTGCTGGGTGCCCCCGAGGGCGTCGCCGCGATCGAGAAGCAGGTCGAGGGCCACGACGTCACCCTCGTGCTCGGCGCCGTCGACGAGCGCCTCAACGAGAAGGGCTACATCGTGCCCGGCCTCGGCGACGCCGGCGACCGCCTGTACGGCACCGCCTAAGGCTCGCCGGCCGGCCCGGCTGGACGGCGCACGCGGCTCCCGATCAGTCGGCCCCGTCGACGAGACGCGCGAACGCGCTCAGCCGTGCCACGCCCTCGGGCGTGCGCGGCAGGTCGTCGAGCAGGGCAGGGGAATACACGACGTACGCCGCCTGCATCGCGCGGGAGATCGCGACGTTGATGCGATTGCGCAGCAGGAGGAACTCGAGCCCGCGCGGCGCTTCGCGTCCGGACGACGCGGCCAGGGTGAGGATGGCCACCACGGCCTCTTTGCCCTGGAATCGATCGACCGTGCCCACGGGCACGTCGGCGAAACCCTGAGCGGCGAGCGCCTCTTCGACGGCCACCTGCTGGGCGTTGTACGGCGTGATGACGATGATGTCTTCGGGGCGGAGAGCGCGGGGCTGCTGAACGGTGGCGCTGTCGCCCGCGCCGCCTTCGGCGCCGGTCCATCGGCGCCCCACCAGCTCGGCGACCAGGCGCGCGACCTCGGCGGCCTCCTCGACGGAGCAGGTGGAGTTACCGGTGTGACGCACCGGGACGACATGCACGCCGGGTTCGACGCCCTCGAGCCGACGGAGAGCGGTCGAGGGGTGGGCCGCGAGAAGACCCTCGTACGACAGCTGCGACACCGGCCCCGCGACAGCGGGGTGCATGCGGCGGGTGCGGGCCAGGAAGTAGCCGAGTTCGGGCGGGACCACCTCTGCGCCGTCGATGATCCACCCCAACGCCGAGGTGTCGACCGGCTCGGGGTGCGTTCCCTGGCTCACCTGTGGGAGTTGCTGCGGGTCGCCGAGCAGCAGCAGGCGCTGAGCCGCGAGCGAGACGGCGATGGTGGACGCCAGTGAGAACTGCCCGGCCTCGTCGATCACGAGGAGATCGAGGCTGCCCCGCGGGATGCGCGCCTCGTGACTGAAGTCCCAGGCGGTTCCGCCGACGACGAACCCGCTCGCGGCGTTCTCGGCGGTGAAGGCGGCGATTCCGTTCTTCGGGAGCACGGTGAACGCGTGCGCGACGCTCGTGTCTTTGGGGGCCTTGCCGACACGGGATGCCGGGACCCCGGCCGCGATGACCTGATCGAGCATGTGCTCGATCGTCGCGTGCGATTGGGCGACCACGCCGATGCGGTAGCCCCGTTCCGCCACGAGCCGGGCGATGACATGCGACCCGACGTACGTCTTGCCGGTCCCGGGAGGACCCTGAACGGCCAGATAGCTGTGGTCGAGATCGACCACGCTGCGGGCGATCGCGGTCACCTCGTCGTCGCCGGAGGGATCGCCCCCGACGGGGTCGGCCGCGCCGGCGCCCGCGACAGCGGAGACGGGGGCGAGAGCGCCGGAGAGCGTGCGCGGGGGAATGCGGCGCAGGATGTCGGCAGCGGCCCCGTGCGGGATCGTCGGCGCCGCGGTCAGCACCGCGTCGGCCCACGCGTCGATCGCCTTCTGCTGGTTGCCCGCGCGCGGGGGCGCCGCGGGCGTCAGCGCAAGCGGCAGTTCGTGCCACGTGACACCGTCTGCAGCGATCTCTTCGACGATCGCACCGTCGTCGAGCACCTCGCGCACGGTCACGCGACGCGCGCCGTGGATCCATCGCGGACGGGTCTCGATCGGGAACGGGGCGGGCAGGTCGTAGATCGCGAACGGATCGGCATCCACGCTCAGGCGCGTGCCGGGAGCGAGTTCTCCCCGCAACTCGACGAGTCGACGCTCGGAACCGCGACCCGACTCGGCGATGTGCCAATCGGCCACCACCCGCGACCGGGCGGCGTCCACGACCACGACATCGCGCGTCTCTTCCCATACCGACACGGGCTCCCGCAGGCGAAGGAAGTGGGTCGCCCAGTAGGTCTTCTCTTCACGCGGGTAGTAGTCGATCGCCGCGGCGGCGAGGCGCAGCGCCTGGGCGTCGGGAGTGTCGAGGCCCGACCGAGCCACGTCGGCGGCCCAGCGTTGCAGAGCGGTCGCCCGGGGAGACGGCTCGTAGGCCTGCTCGTCGGGCTCGGCGCTGCGCGCGGGTACGGCCCCGGATTCTCGCGCGCGGTCGACCAGCCAGTCACGCAGGCGCCGGGTGGAGACGCAATCGTAGCGGTTGTAGTCGGCGAGGTCGTCGAGCACCCGCTGCGCGGCCTCGACGTCGCCGTCCGCGGAGAGGGCACGCGCTTCGACGTACTTCACGATCGAATCGTCACCGCGCTGGACGTCGCTCGTGCGGACCTCGTCGCCCATGTACAGCGGCTCCAGCTTCTTGATCGAATACGACCGGGATCCCACCCGGAGCGCTCGCCTCACCACCGGATAGAGGTCGACGAAGACGCCGTCGCGCAGGAGCCGATCGACGTCGGCCTCGCGCACCCCGTAGCGTGCGGCCATCGTCAGCAGGTGGGTCGGCTCATACGGGGCGTAGTGATAGATGTGCATGTCGGGGTGCTGCGTGCGGCGCAGCGCCACCATATCGAGGAACCTCTCGAGCGCGGCGCGTTCCTCGTCGAAGGTGTGCGCCCACAGCGCTCCATAGGTCTCGCGCGTGTCGACCCAGCCGAACAGGTAGTCGATCCCCCAGTGCTCGCCGACACCCTCGGTGTAGAGGGGGTCCCCCTCGAAGTCGAAGAACAGGTCGCCGTGATCCGGACGAGGCAGCACCCCGAGGGACTTGGGCGCCACGACCTCGAAGGTGGGGATCGCGTGCGCCGGGTCGTCGTCGGACGGCACCCCCGCGGGGCTGTCGAGCTGCAGCCGCGCCTGAGTGCGCAGCGACGCGAACGTGTCGGCGCTCATGGCGGCGGGGGGCTCGGTGGCCACGGCGAGGGCGTCGATCGTCAGGATGCCTCCTGCCCGCAGGCGGTCGCGCTGCACGGGCCGCATGCCCGCGACGAGCAGGAGGTCGCGGTGCGAGACGACCTCGATCTCGCAGCTCGCGCATCGTCCGCAGGCGACGATGCCGAGATCACCGCGCGCATCGCCCCACCCGATGACGGGGCCGGCGGCGCCGAGGCCCACCTCACGGTCGGCGATCAGGGTGCGGAGCCGCTCGCGCCGGAGGCGGAAGACGGGGAGCAGGTCGTCGACGCGGTGCGTGCTCGTGGAGCCGTCGCCGAGCAGCAGCTGCACCTCGGCCGACCGGGGTACTGCGAGCCGGTCGAGCTGGTCCACGTAGGCGGCGAGCTGCATCAGGGCCGTGACGCGAGCACGGCGGGCGAGTTTGGTGTCCTGCACGATCCACGGCCGAGTGCCGTCGGCTCCGGGCACGGGCTCGCGGACGAGGAAGTCGGCGAAGCCGACGAACTCGTCGGTCGCGAAGGCAGCCTGGTAGACGACCTCGGCGGCGGGGTCGGCGAGTGCAGCGTCGGTGAGGCGCACGGCCTCGGCGAGCGCCTCGGCGTCGGACGACCGGGCGGCGGGGATCTCGCGGACGGCGTCACCGAGCCGCGCCCGGTACTCCTCGAGCACGCGCACCTCGTGCGCAGTGCCCAGTCGTGCGGCGCGTTCGAGCGTGGCGTCCACCGGGTCGTCGACGGCGGCGATGCGCCCGAGCTTGGCGTCGATGGCGCGCAGCCACGCGAACTCGCACTCGGCCGCAGCCTTGAGGTCGCTGGCGCTCCAGACGATGCGCGCGTCGCGCTCGATGTACCGCATGGCCTCCACGCTAACCGCGACCTCCGACATCGCCCGCCCGGCATCCACAGACCCCGCCTGCGCGATCCCGCCACCGGAGTGTCGGAGGGGCCTGTCAGACTGGACCGGTGATCACCGACCTGCCGTTCGAGAGCGTCTACCGGCACGGGTTCGCGCGCGTGGCCGCGTGCACGATCCCCGTCGCAGTCGCCGACCCCGCGACCAACGCCGACGCCGTACTCGACTCCGCCCGCGCATGCGATGCCGAGGGCGTCGCGGTCGCGGTGTTCCCCGAGCTCTGCCTCACCGGGTACGCGATCGACGACCTGGTCATGCAGGATCCGCTCCTCGATGCCGTCGAAGCGGCCCTCGAGCGCCTGGTCTCGGCATCCGCAGACCTCTTGCCGGTCCTGCTGGTGGGCGCGCCGCTCCGGCACGGCAACCGGCTCTTCAACTGCGCCGTGGTCATCCATCGCGCTCGCATCCTCGGTGTCGTCCCCAAGGCGTATCTCCCGACCTATCGCGAGTTCTACGAACAGCGCTGGTACGCCCGCGGCGACGACCAGGCGGGGCAGCACATCCTCGTCGCCGGCGAGACGGTGCCGTTCGGACCCGATCTGCTCTTCGAGGCCGCCGACGTACCGGGGCTCACGCTGCACGCCGAGGTGTGCGAAGACGTCTGGGTGCCGATCCCGCCCTCGTCCGGCGCCGCCCTCGCGGGCGCGACCGTGCTCGCGAATCTGTCGGGCAGCCCCATCACCATCGGGCGCGCCGACGATCGCACCCTGCTCGCGCAATCGCAGTCCCTACGCTGCCTCGCGGCGTACGTGTACGCCGCCGCCGGTCAGGGCGAGTCGACCAACGACGTCTCGTGGGACGGCCAGACGATGATCCACGAGGGCGGTCGGCTGCTCGCCACGACCGAGCGGTTCCCCGACGGACCGCGTCGGAGTGTCGCCGACGTCGACCTCGATCGGCTCCGGCAGGACCGCATCCGCCAGGGCACGTTCGACGACAACCGCCGCACGACCGCACCCGCGTTCCGCACGGTGCCGTTCGAGCTCGCACCGCCCGCGAGCGACATCGGGCTGCGGCGGGCCCTCGACCGCTTCCCCTTCGTCCCCGACGACCCCGCCCGGCTCGCACAGGACTGCTACGAGGCGTTCAACATCCAGGTGTCGGGCCTCGTGCAGCGGCTCCGGGCCATCGGCGATCCGAAGCCCGTCCTCGGTGTCAGCGGGGGCCTCGACTCCACCCACGCGCTCCTGGTGATCGCCCGGGCCATGGACCGCATGGGACGCCCCCGCAGCGACATCCTCACCTACACGCTCCCGGGCTTCGCCACGAGCGAGAAGACCAAGCGCAACGCGATCGCCCTCGCCGAGGCGGTCGGCGCCTCGATCGAGGAGATCGACATCCGTCCGGCGGCGTCCGAGATGCTCGCCCGCATGGGACACCCTTTCGCCTCGGGTGAGCCGGTACACGACGTCACGTTCGAGAACGTGCAGGCGGGGTTGCGCACCGACTACCTCTTCCGCCTCGCCAACCAGAACGGCGGCATCGTCATCGGCACAGGTGACCTGTCCGAGATCGCCCTCGGCTGGTCGACCTACGGCGTCGGCGATCAGATGAGCCACTACTCGGTGAACCCCGGTGTACCCAAGACCCTCATCCAGCACGTCATCCGGTGGGTCATCTCCGCGGACGAGCTGAGTGCGGCCACCGTCGAGGTGTTGCGGGCCGTGCTCGACACCGAGATCAGCCCCGAGCTGGTGCCCGCCGGTCAAGACGGACGCATGCAATCGACGGAAGACCGCATCGGTCCCTACAACCTGCACGACTTCACGCTGTACCACGTGCTGCGATTCGGCTTCCGTCCCTCGAAGATCGCCTTCCTCGCCGCCCATGCCTGGACGGATCCGAATGCCGGGGCGTGGCCCCCGGGTTACCCCGAGGGTGAACGGCCGGCGTACGACCTGGTCACCGTGGCGAAGTGGCTGGAGGTGTTCCTGCAGCGCTTCTTCGGTTTCGCGCAATTCAAGCGCACGGCCATCCCCAACGGACCGAAAGTATCGCCCGCGGGGTCCCTGTCACCGCGCGGCGACTGGCGCGCGCCGTCCGACGGCAACGCGCGCGCGTGGCTCGCCGACCTGCACGCCGCGGTGCCAGAGGCGTTCGCCGAGTGAGCCGGCCGCGGCGGGCCCTCAGCCGTCGCCTTACCAGCCCATCGAGCCCGGGACACCCTTGAAGGGACCCGCGAGGTCGCCCGTCACCCATCCGCCGTAGAAGCCGCCCGGCTGAGGTTGGACGGTCTCTCCCCCGAGGATGACCGCATCCATGGGGCCCGCATACACGGCGACGCGGTCGTGCAGAACCTCGTACCCGGGCATGGGACGGGGGTAGTTCCACGCGGCCCTCTCGGCGACCGCTCCCCCGCCCCCGTGCACGTCGAAGTACCGCGCTGCGCCCTTGAACTCGCAGAACGACGCGCCCTGCCCGAGCGTCAGCGGCAGCGTGAAAGCGGCGATCGGCACGTAGTACACGGGCGGGTGGCTCGTCTCGAGGACGCGGACGACGTCGTCGGTATCGACGATGCGACTGCCGCCGAAGTCGATCTGCACGCGCCGCCTCTCGCGCTCGACGCGGGGCGGACGGGGATAGTCCCACACCGACTCCTGGCCGGGACGGACGGGGTCGGGAACGGGGCGCGCCATGCACCTACGCTACGCCGGGTCGGCGCCGCGGGGGCCGATCACTTCGTGACGACGGCGGGCCGCCTGGGGATGACCGCACGGGGGCCCCACACGTTTTCGATAACCTGGGGCGGAAGGGGGCAGCGTGAGCGAGCAGAGAGTGGCGACGGACAGTCGTCGTTACCGCGTGTATCAGATCATCGGCATCGTGGTGGCGGTCCTGTTCCTGGCCCTCGGTGTCGCTGCCTTCCTCGCCGGCGGCGGGCCCATCATCGCCGCCATCGCCGTCATCGGAGGTCTCGCCGTGCTGATCGTCTCGATCGTGATGATGGTGCGCTCGTGAGCGCCCCGGGTGAAGACGGCGGCAAGAAGAAGTTCCCGCCCGGCACGGTCGTCATCTGGATAGCGGGTGCCGGAATCGGTCTCTGGCTCCTGGTCAGCGGACTGATCGGCATCCTCTCCGGCGGAAGCTGAACCGGCGCGTCACGGGAATGCCCACGGGCGAGGGTCGTTGTGTTCAGGGTCAGCGACCCCCTTCCGAAAGGACATCATGACGCGCATCGGACGCAGCGACCTCGACATCTTCCCGCTCTCGCTCGGAGGCAACGTCTTCGGCTGGACGGCCGATCGAGACGCGTCGTTCGCGGTGCTCGACGCCTTCCGTGACGGAGGGGGCGACTTCATCGACACCGCCGACGGGTACAGCGCCTGGGTCCCCGGCAATTCGGGCGGCGAGAGCGAGACCCTGATCGGCGAGTGGCTCGCTTCCCGCAAGCCCTCCGACGTCGTCGTCGCGACGAAGGTGAGCACGCACCCGGACTTCCGCGGCCTGTCGGGCGCGAACGTGCGAGCCGCCGCCGAGGCGTCGCTGAAGCGGCTCGGCGTCGAGACCATCGACCTGTACTACGCGCACTTCGACGACGCCGACACTCCCCTGGAAGAGACCGTCGCCGCCTTCGCCGGTCTCGTCCGTGACGGGCTCGTACGCTACGTGGGCGTCTCGAACTACACCGCCGAGCGCATCCGCGAATGGGTGTCGCTCGCCGAGGCCGCGGGTGCCGATCTTCCCGTCGCCGTGCAACCGCACTACAACCTCGTGCACCGCACCGAGATCGAGCGGGAGATCGTGCCCGTCGCGCAGCAGTACGACATGTCGCTCGTGCCCTACTACGCCTTGGCGAGCGGGTTCCTCACCGGCAAGTACCGTTCGGCGGATGCCGCGGGCGACTCGCCGCGCGCGGGAGGCGCCGCGAAGCTGGCCACACCCGCGGGCCTCGCCCTGATCGACGCGCTCGAAGACGTCGGAGCCGCGCACGGCGCGTCGATCGCCACGACCGCCCTGGCGTGGTTGCGCGCTCAGCCGACGGTGGCCGCACCCATCGCGAGCGCGTCGAGGGTCGAGCAGGTCGCAGATCTGCTGGCCGGGGCTTCGCTGGAGCTGACGTCGGACGAGATCGCCCGACTGTCGGAGGCGTCGGAGCCGGCACAGGCGTGACGGTGTGGATCGGGCCCCGCTGGGGTCCGATCCGCCGGCCCGGCCCGACCCGGTAGGACGACGGTCGTCGACGGGCGAGAATGGAGGGGTGAAGCTCCTCGTCGCCGCCCATGTGTCCGAACTCACCGCTTTCGAGGCGGACATCCCCGGTTTCGACGTGCTGCTGACCGGTGTGGGAAAGATCCCGGCCGCGTCCGCCCTCACCCGTGCCCTGTGCCAGGGCGAGTACGACGAGATCGTCGTCGTCGGTACCGCCGGCGCGATCGACGATGCGGTGGAGGGCGGGATCTACGACATCGCCGCGGCGATCCAGCACGATGTGAAGGGGCTCGACGGCACCTTCGGTGAACACGTCTCATTGCCGCCGCGTGTCGACACCGGCCATGACGGACTGATCATCGCCACCGGTGATCATTTCGTCGACGACGCCGAGACCGTAGCCCTGATCCGCGGCCTCGGAGCCCGGCTCGTCGACATGGAGTCGTACGCGCTCATCTGGGTCGCACAGCAGTTCGGCGTACCCATCCGCGTGCTGAGGGCCGTCTCGGACCGCGCGCAGGACGGCGCCACGGAGCTGTGGGACGTCGTGGTCGAGCGGTGCAGTCACCAACTGCGCGACGAACTTCGCACCCGCTACGGCGTCTGACCGGGGGTCCCCGCCTCGCCCGACCCACTCCAGCCCCCGCCTCGCGCGACCCGCTCCACCGCGACCCGAAAGGATCGCGCCGCGAACGCCTGGCACACCCCCGGTCAGGGGGTCTGCGATCCCGTCTTCGCGCGCTTGGCCAGGTCGGCCACGCCCACGATGAGCGCGAGGCCCAGGAAGACGCCGACGGTGATCATGCCGGACGCGTAAGCGTCGTGGTACAGCACCACCGTGTCAGCCACCGTGTCCTGTTCGCGGTAGACGGTGGCGTAGAACAGCGCCAGGGCGATCGCCGTCCCGACGGCGGTGCCGATGCGTTGACCGAGCTGACCGACCGAGCCGGCGACGCCTCCACTGCGCACCGGGATGTCGGCGAGCGTGAGGGTCTGGTTCGGCGAGATCACGAGACCTCCCGCGAAGCCGCCGAACGTCATCACGGCGGCCATCGCCCACGGGGTCCACTCGGGAGGCGTGAACAACGCCACGAGGACGAGTCCCCCGGCCGTCGCGACCATGCCGAGGATCCCCCACACCACGAGCGGGCGGCCCAGCCGCGTGACGAGGTTTCCGCCGATCCACGAACTCCACGCGGAGGCGACCGCGAACCCGATCGTCACCATGCCCGCGAACACCGGTTCGAGTCCGAGCCCACCCTGGAGGAACAACGTGCCCAACAGGAACATCGCCGGTATCGCGGAGAAGTACGCCGTCGAGATGAGAACGCCATTGCGATAAGACGCGAGCGAGAAGATCGAGAAGGGCATGAGCGGCATCCGTCCGCGCTCCGCGTAGCGTCGCTCCCAGAACACGAAGGCCGCGGCGAAGACCACGGATGCCACCAGCAGCCACCACCGGTTCGGATCGTCGCCGGGACTACCGGTGGTGAACAGGAACGGCCACATCAGCGCGAGGATCGTCGCCGCGAACAGCAGGATGCCCACCGGATCGAGATCGAGGCGGCGGTGCGACTTCGTGCGGGTGTCGGGGAGGAGCCAGGCGGCCAGCACGATGACGATGGCGACGAGGGGGATGTTGATCCAGAAGATCAGACGCCACCCGTCGGTGTCTCCTCCCAGCGCGATGAGGAGTCCGCCGAGGGTCGGTCCGAACGCCGTCGCGATACCGATCGTGGCGCCGAACAGACCGAAGGCGCGCCCGCGCTCTTTGCCCTGGAACAGCTGCTGCACCAGACCCAGCACCTGAGGCATCTGGATGCCGGCGGCCACGCCCTGCAGAAGGCGAGCGACCAGCAGCACGGTGGTGTTCGGCGCGAGGGCGCACGCCAGGCTCGTCACGAGGAACAATGAGAGGCCGACGAGGAACAGCACGCGGCGCGACCGCAGGTCTCCCAGACGCCCGGCCGGCACGAGCACAAGGCCGAACGTCAGGATGTATCCCGAGACGACGAGCTGCAGCTCGGTGGGCCCGGCGTTCAGCGCCGCCTCGATCGAGGGCAGAGCGACGTTGACCTTCGTCAGGTCGAGAATGGTCAGCGCCGCCACCGCGACCGCCACCCAGTACGCCCGCCATCGGTGCCGCGGCGACAGGTCGATGTCGCGGGTGATCGGCGCGGACGGTTTCGAGGAGGTGGAGGACTGATCAGACATCGGGAGGGACGCTACTCCGGGCCCCCGACATCACCCCCGGGCTTGCGCTCGGAGGCCGGCGGCGCCGTGTCGCGCCCGCGGCGAGGGTCGCCCGGGGTCAGTCCACCTCGCGGCGGGCGAACACGGCACGCAGCACGAAGAAGACGATCAGGGCCACGACGGCCACCGCGATCAGCCGGAAGGCGAAGGCGATCAAGGAGAAGAGAATGTTGACCAGCACCCAGGCGATGATCACGGCGACGACGACGCCGACGATGGTCCACAGTGTGCTCTTGCGCATGCGACAAGCCTAGAGGCGATGCCACCGCCGAGCGTCAGCCGCGGGACAGCACCACGTCGTGATGGATCACGCTCGGCCCCCGTGGAGTCGCGGTCACGTGCAACTGCGCAGGCAGCTGGTCCTTCATCGAGGCCACGTGGCTGATGACACCCACCGTGCGACCGCCCTGCCGCAGCTCGTCGAGCGTGCGCATGGCGAGATCGAGGGTGTCGTCGTCGAGCGAACCGAAACCCTCGTCGATGAACAGCGTGTCGAGACGGAGACCCCCGGCGCGCGCGGTGACGACCTCGGCGAGCCCGAGAGCGAGAGCGAGGGATGTGAGGAAGGTCTCTCCGCCGGACAGCGACTGCGGCGGACGGCACTGCCCGGTGAAGGCATCCATGATCTCGAGTCCGAGGCCGCTGGAGGCGCCCCGGGCGGCGAGCGCATCGGTGTGCTGGAGGCGATATCGTCCGGCCGACATGTGCTCGAGACGCAGATTGGCCGCGGTCACGATCTCTTCGAGTTCCGCCGCGAGCACGAACGTCTCGAGCGTCATGCGACGTGTGTTGGGCGCCCGCCCGGCGACCGTGTCGGCCAGGCGGGCGATGACGGCGTACTCATCCGCCAGGCTCGCGATCGAGGCGTGGCCGGCGTCGACGCGCTGAGCGAGGGATCGCAGCCGGTCGGCGAGACCGCGTGCCCCCGCATGGGCGGCGGCGATCATCTGCACGGCTTCGCGCGTCGATGCCACCTCGGCGGCAAAGGGGGCCAGGTCGATCGGTTCGTCTCCGGCGTCGACCAGCATCAGTTCGAGATCGAACAGGCGCTGCCGCGTCGCGGCGAGCGCCGCGTCGTACTCGGCTGCGGCCGTGTCGAGGCTCCGGCGGTGCGCAGCCGATCGGAGCGCCGCGGTGACCGCGCCCACGTCGTCGAACGAACTGTCGGCGACGAGAGCGGCGAGGGCGCTGTCGGCGTCGCGTCGAGCGTCACGCGCGACCGCGACCGCCGACCGCGCCGAGATGAGCCGGCGTACGGCGTCGCGTCGTGCGCGGAGATCTTCCTGCCGGGCGGCTACGGTGTCGAAGCCGCCGCGGGCGGCCTCGACCTCGCCGCCGAGCGCTTCGGCACGCTGTCGTGCGAGGGCGAGGTCTTGCCGGGCGACGGCGAGCTCAGCGCCCAGAGTGTCGAGCCGACGGGCGATGGCCGCCTCGAGGTCGGCAGCGCGCGTGCGATCAGCTCTGACCCGGTCGTACTCGTCGACATCGGCCGCCGCGGCGAGGAGAGCGTCGTCGGTCGTCGCGAGGCGCGCGTTCAGGACGTCGACGCTCTCACCTCCGGCGAGGGCCGCGGCCAAGGCATGCGCGTCGCGGGCGACCCGCGCGGCGTCGGCGGCGAGCTGATCGCCCTCGACCGCGGCGTTCTTGCGGTCCTCCGCGGCAGCGAGGTCGGCATCGCTCACGGATTCGTCGGAGCCGCGAGCGGGGTGGGGGTGCTCGCGCGCGCCGCACACCGCGCAGGGCTCACCGTCGACCAGCTCGCGTGCCAGCTCGACCGCGGCACCGGACAGGCGGCGACGCAGGAGCGTCATCCATGCGTCGATCGCACGCTGGAGCTCGTCGGCGCGCACCAGTGCGGCGAGGTCGGCCTGATCGCGCTGTTCGAGAAGACGGGCCGCCTCGCGCGCGGCGGCGAGACGACGCGACGTCTCGTCGCGAAGCGCGAGAGCGGCGTCGCGTCGTGCGTCGGCACCCGCCAGTTCGCTGATGCGATCGTCGAGTGCGCGAAGCATGTCGGGGACCTCGAGACGTTCGACGGCGAGCTTCTGCCGCTCGGCCTCGACGGTGTCGACACGCCCCCGCAGGCGGTTCACGTCGCGATCGAGATCGGCGAGTTCGCGCTCGACCGTCAGCGCCGCCTCGCCGCGCGAGAGCAGAGCGGTGAGCGCGTCATCGCGCGAACCCAGGTCGGCGTCGTCGGCGAGCACCTCGTCCACGACGAGGACCCCGGCGTCGGCTGCGTCGAGTCCCTCGTCGGCTCGGGCGCACGCTCGGCGGGCGGCCTCGGCCGTCTCGATCGCGGAGCGGAGCTCTTCGGCGCCGGCGGCGGCCTCGGCTTCTCGGCGGATGGCGGCGATCGCCTCGGCCTCGGCCTCGAGGCTTCGGAGCCTCTCGCGCTCGGCGAGCCGGTCGCGCTGCCGTTCGGCCAGCGAACGGGCTTCGCGCTCGGCGATCAGGGCGGCGTCGAGTCGCGCGTCGACGGTGTGATTCTCGCGCGCGAGGGTGTCGACCCGGTAGTCGGCGCGCTCGACGGCGCGGACGACCGATGCGAGCCGCTGCGCGATGCCGCGGACGGCTCCCTCGTCGTCGCCCGGGATCGGGCCGTGGTGCTCGCGCTCGTCGAGCTCGTCGACGAGTCGCTCGGCCTCGTCGAGCAGGGTCGCCACCTCGACGCCCTCGGCGGCCAGACGCTCGTTCGCGCGCTTCCGACGCTCGTCGAGGTCGGCGGCGTACTGCTCGAAGGACCGCGTGCCGAACAGGGTGCGCAGAAGTGTCAGCCGCTCGTCGTTCTTGGCGAGGAGGAAGCGGGCGAAACGGTTCTGCGCCAGCAGGATGACCTGCAGGAACTGCTGCTGGGTGAGCCCGAGGATCTCGTCGAGGCGGGCCGCCACGTCGACCGGCCGCGCGGCGACCCCCGTCCACCCCTCGGGGGCGAGTACCTCGAGCAGGGCTCGGTGCGGCTCTCTCGTCGTGCCGCCGCCCCGCCGCTTGGGCCGCTCGAACTCCGGCGATCGCGTGATACGCCAGCGTTCGCCCTCGGCGCTGAACTCCAGCGTGACACGGGTGGGGTCGTCGGGACCGCAGTGGTCGCTTCGCAGACGCCGTTCCGCTCCGTCGTAGCGGGGGACGCCGCCGTAGAGGGCGTAGCAGACGCCGTCGAGCACACTGGACTTGCCCGCGCCGGTGCGGCCCGTGATGAGGAAGATGCCGTCGTCGGCGAAGGCGTCGAAGTCGACTTCTTGCGCGTCGAGGAACGGGCCGAATCCCTCGAGTTCGAGTCGGTGCAGTTTCATGCGCGCGCCTCGGCCACGGTGCGGGCGGCGAGCACGTCACGGATGAGTTCGCGTTCAGCCGTCGACGCGCCCTCGCCCTCGCGCACATGCGCGAGGAAGGCGTCGATCACCTCTGCGTCGTCTCGAGCCGCGCGCACGCGCCGCGCGTAGCCGGCACCGTCGTCGACCGAGGACGCGGCAGGAAGGTGCACGACGGTGGCACACCACGGGAAGCGCGTCTGCAGGCGACGCATGGGATCGGGCTGAGGGGTGGGGTCGGTGTACTCCGCGCGCACCCACTGCTCGCCGTGATCGGAGAACCGTTCGTCGGTCAGGAGGTCGTCGAGCGGCCCCCGCAGGGTGACGAGGGAACGCGGCACCGGGAGATCGAGCCACCGCACCGACGACAAGCCGGCCGCATCGAGATCGACGAGCCATGACCCGCGGGGTTTTCCCGCTTCGCCGAAGCTGTAGTGCAGCGGGGCTCCCGCGTATCGCACGCGGTCCGAGAGCTGTTGACGGCCGTGGATGTGTCCGAGCGCGACGTAATCGGGGCCGTCGAACGTCGACAGGGGAACGACGTCGAGTCCCCCCTGTCGGATCTCGCGCTCGACGCCGGGCGTCGACTCGACACCGGCGGCGAAGCAGTGAGCGGCGACGATCGAACGCCCCCCGCGCGCGGCCGCATCGGCGCGCACGAGATCGAGAGCGTGCGCCATGGTCTGCGCCTGGCTGCGCAGCTCGACACCCGTCCACAGGTGTCTGACGATGGCGGGCTCGAGATAGGGGATGCCGTAGACGTGTACGGGACCGTGATCGTCGGCGAAGGTCACCGGGGTGCCGACCGCCGAGGGGTCCGTCACCACCGTGATGTCGTCGCGGAGCAGGGCCGATTGGAAACCGAGACGGGCCGCGGAGTCGTGGTTGCCGCTGGTGACCAGCACCCGGGCACCCGCGTCGGCGAGGGCGGCGAGGGTGCTCGAGAGCACGGGATAGCACGCCGCCGACGGCGCAGCGGAGTCGAACACGTCGCCCGCCACGATGACGAGATCGACCTCGTTCTCGCGGACCTGATCCACGAGCACGCGGAGCACGTCGATGAGCGCGTCGAGGGTGGAGTGCCCGTGGAACGAGCGCCCGATGTGCCAGTCGGAGGTGTGCAGGATGCGCATGCAGCCACGGTACGTCGCACCTCCGACATCGGGTCGCAGCAAACGCGCGGACGCGAGTCGCACGAACGCCCCGCACACGAGAACGCCCCGCCCGCCTCGACGGCGGGACGGGGCGTCTGCGGGTGATCAGCCGCCGGCGACCTCGGCCGCGAGGGCACGGATACGGTCGTCGCCGAGGTCGAGCCCGACGTCGGTGAACCGCTGCCGCAGGACGTCGGCGATGCGGGCCTCGCTCTTGTCGCCGACATCGGCCCGCGTCTGGACGATGACGCCGCGGATGCGTGCCTCGTCGTCTGTGGGGTGCGTGTCCATCGCCGGTTCGGACTGCTCGCCCGGTCGCGGGGCCTTTCGGTCGCGGTGCACGGCACCGCCGACCGAGTCGGCCGCGTCGGCACCTCCATCGGGACCGGAACCAGGCTCGGGGGCCCGGGTTGCATCCGACATATCAGTCCTCCGTGCTCAGGTCGGGGTCGATGCCCTGGCTTGCGGCATCGCCTTCGATGGGGTCAGAGGGTGCGGCGTCGTTCAGGCGCGCAGACCCCTTCGCGTGATCGTTGCGCTCGGCGGTTTCGCCGTCGGCGACATCGCCACTCTCCCACCCACCGGGCGGGTCGGCGTCGATGACGCCCTCGGGCAGATCGCGGTCGTCGTTCATGACTTCCCCTTTCGAGGTCTCCAGCTTGGTCGCGTCGGACGAACCACGGGCGGGGGTTGACGTCCGCGTGCACGCGCGTACGAGTTCAGACGGTCACGACGCCGGGCGCTGGTGCAGGATGCCGGCGCGCTCGGGATGGGCGTCGAACCACTCCCCCACGTACCAGCACACCGGGATGACCTCGCGCTCACCGGCCCCTTCGATCGCGTCGACCGCGCGCTCCGTGACGATGGCGGCGTAGCCGTGCCCTCGAAAGGTCGGGATGGTGAAGGCGCGGGTGAGGGCGATCGTGCGCCCGTCGTCGCGGTAGTCGAGGACGGAGACGAGGTCGTCGCCGCGGTGGAGGGTGAAACGGGACGCCGTCTTGTCGTCGGCGAAATGCAGATCGGACATGCGGAGAGGCTACGCCGGTCATCATCTCCGCCGACGGGATGACACAGAATGCACGGCGGCACCGCAGGTTCGTGGGCACGGGCTGAGCAGAATGCGCGAGACCCGCACCGTGGTCATGATTTGACGTCGTCCGACGCGGTGGGTAATAATGCCGCCATGACTGACTTCGCGCGTTCTCTGTCCGCCCGGGAGGCGAACGGGACTGCCGGCATGATGATGCCCGGCCGCGTTGTCATGCCCTGTCGAATGTGCCGCTGACCGCGACCCTCGAACGTCACGACCTCGTGCTTCTGAACGCCGACGTCGTCCTCCGGTCGCCTGGCATCCGCGTCGATCACGCGTCCGCCTGCGCCGCTCTCCGGCCCCTCGGCCCTCACCTCCCGTCGAACCCCGCTCACGATGACGCCCGGGTTCACACACCCAAGGATTTCTCCTCATGTCGCTCTCCGCAGTCCTCGACCGTCCCGTGACCGCCTCCATCCGCCCCGCCGCCGCCGGCCCGGCACCCTCGCCGCAGCCCGCCGCCCCCGAGACAGCCGCCCCGGCGCCCGCACGCGCCGCCGCCTCGACCGCCCCTCGCGGTTTCGCGCTGTACGTCGGCATCGATGAAGAGAAAGCCGCCGCCGCCGGTGTGAGCCTGGGAACGCTCGTCGAGGCGCTCCGCCGCACGCTCGGCGAACTCGCCCCCGCCGCCGAGACCTACGCCACGGTCGCCCTGGCGCCGGTGGGATCGGGCGGCCGCGACGTCGACGTCGTCCGCCTCGCTCTGCACGAACCCTCCGCCGTCGCCCGCACGAAGGAGGAGCCCGCCGAGGAGGACCGTGCCGCCGGCGGCGTCGTCGTCGACATCTCGCGCAAGCGCGTGCTCATCGACGGGGAATCCGCCGCCTTCACCTTCAAGGAATTCGAGCTACTGCAGTACCTCGTGCTGCGCGAGGGCCGCACGATCGAGCGCACCGAGCTCGTGTCGTCTCTGTGGGAGGGGTCCACCGACGACGACGCCCCCGGCGAGCGCACCATCGACGTGCACGTCCGACGCCTCCGCGCGAAGCTCGGGGCCTATGAGGACATCGTCCGCACCGTGCGCGGCGTCGGCTACCGCTTCGACCGTCACGCGGACGTCTCGATCCGCTACGGTCACGGCACGCCGTCGCCCGACCGCTTCTGATCGCGACGCACACGTCGGGCTCGGCCACCCGGCCACGCGACCTCGTGACATCGCCGGGGATTCGGGTTCCGCGGATCCCGGATGCCGCGATGTCGGCGGTCCGACGTAAGGTGTCGCCATGAGATCGACCGGGGTCCGCTCGCGGCAGGCGCCGCGCGATCTCCCCGCGCCGACCGAACGACCCCTCGAGTCGGACTACCGGCCCGACCGACCCGTCGACGTCGGGCGTGCCGTGTCGGCGCAACGCCACGGCAGCAACGATCCCACCTACGTCGCGACGGCTCCCCTCGGGGCGGGCGGAGTCGTGTGGCGTGTGAGCCGCACACCACTGGGTGTCGCCACCCTCGCGCTCCGCCAGCGGGCGGGGGGAAGCGTCCGGGCAGCGGCCTGGGGGCCTGGTGCACCCTGGGCTCTCGACCAGCTGCCCGCATTGTGCGGTGCGCACGACGACCCCGACGGGTTCGATCCATCGCCGCATCCGTCGGTCGCCGAGTGGCACCGTCGTCACCCCGATCTGCGCATCGGTCGCACCGACCTCGTCTTCGACGCCCTCGTCAGCGCGATCATGGAGCAGAAGGTCACGAGCATGCAGGCGTTCTCGGCATGGCGCAGCATCGTCACCTGGTACGGCGAGCGCGCACCGGGGCCGACCCCTCGCCCCATGTTCGCCCCGCCCGACATCGAGGGGTGGCGCCATGTGCCCTCGTGGGCGTGGCACCGCGCCGGACTCGAGCCTCCGCAGTCGCGCACCATCGTCGAGAGCGCGCGTCGGGGCACGTCGATCGTCCGCGCCGCGACAGCGGCCGCCGACGGTGAGGGCCGCGACCGAGTCTTCATCAGCATCCGCGGCGTGGGCATCTGGACGAGCGCCGAGACGCGCATCCGTGCTTTCGGCGATCCGGATGCCGTGAGCACGGGCGACTACCACCTCGCGCACCAGGTGGGCTTCGCCCTGACGGGCCACCGTACCGATGACGACGGCATGCTGGAGCTGCTCGAACCGTTCGCCGGCCATCGTCAGCGGGTGATCCGCCTGATCTACGCCGGATCATCGCTCGAGCCGCGCCGCGGACCGCGGCTCAGTCCCGAGGACCACCTCGACCGCTGACCCGTCTCGGCGCGCCAGCACCGCGACACGAGTTCGTCGCGATACCGCTGCCCCGCACCGGCTCTCCGCAGCACGGCTGCGCCCCTGTCGAGCCATCCCCGCGTGGACGACGACACCTCAGTGGGCCCGTGGTGCCCGCCAGTATCCCGTGAACGAGATCATCCGTTTGTCGACGCCGACCCGCACCCAGTGCCGGCGCATCGCCGCGACCAGGGACTGCTCCCCCGCCACCCAGGCGTAGGCGGGGACGACGGCACCCGCGTCGCTCGCCCCGACCGCCGCGGTCGACACAGCAGAGCCCGGGGTCGCGTGAGGATGGTCGCGCACGATCCACGAGACGCGCCCCGGCCCCTCCGGCGTCGCACCGTAGGCTGTGCGACATGACGCAGACGGGAACCGGCTGGCCGCGCGGCCGCACGTACTGGGTGCTGGGCAGCCTGCTCCTCTTCGGACTGGGGGTCCTGTTCGGCCTGGTGTGGCAGAACGTGTGGCTGGGGCTGGTCATCGCCGCGGCGGTGTCGGTGGGCTGGCTGATCGCGTACGAGTCCAGCCGCGGCCGCAACGTGGGCGTGAACGACGAAGACAACGGCATCCAGCTCTGAGGTCTCACCGGTAGTAGACCGCGAGCGGGTACGGCCCGTCGCGGCGCACCTGGACGGGAGTGCCGAAGACCTCCTCGAGCGTGGACGAGGTCATGAACTCGTCGGGGGTACCGACGTGCACCACCCGCCCCTCGGACAGCGCGACGATCCGATCGGCGTAGGCCGCGGCGAAGTTGACGTCGTGGACGACGACGACGATCGTCTTGCCGAGCTCGTCCGCCGCACGGCGAAGCCGACCTATCATGGCGACCGCGTGCCTGATGTCGAGGTTGTTCAGCGGCTCGTCGAGCAGGATGTAGTCGGTGTCCTGCGCGAGGACCATCGCGACGTACGCTCGCTGGCGCTGACCGCCCGACAGCTGGTCGAGGTAGCGGCCCGACAGCTCGGTGAGGTCGAGGAAGGCCATCGCCTCGTCGATCTTGACGTGGTCGGCGGCGGTGAGACGCCCCTGCGAGTGCGGGAAGCGCCCGAAACCGACGAGCTCGCGCACGGTGAGCCGGGTGACGAAATGATTCTCCTGCCGCAGGATCGAGACGACCTTCGCCAGTGCGCGCCCCGGGGTCGACGTCACGTCGTCGCCCGCGACCGTGACGCGACCGCTCGTCGCCGCGGCCAGGCGCCCGACGATGGTGAGCAGCGTCGATTTACCGGCGCCGTTGGGACCCACCAGCGCGGTGACCCCGCCGGCGGGGATGTCGAGGGTTACGGGACCGAGCACGGTCTTGTCGCCGTAGGTCATGGTGACGTCGGTGAGCGAGATCACGGGACGCGCCGTCCCGGTGAGCGGGTGGGCATCAGAGACTTCCCTTCCGGAGGAGGTAGACGAGGAAGAAGACGCCGCCGACGAACTCGATGATGATCGAGAGCATGCCGGCCGCGTAGAACAGGTGCCGCAGGACGAAGTACCCGCCCAGGAGCGTCGCCATACCCAGCAGCGCCGCGAAGGGCAGCACCACGCGGTGCTGCGACGATCCCGCCAGCTGGTACGCGAGGGTCGCGACGAGGAAGCCGAAGAACGTCATCGGGCCGACCATGGTGGTCGACACCGAGATGAGCACGGCGACGACGACGAGCATCCCGATGACCTCGCGCCGGTAGGCGAGCCCGAGGTTGACGGATGCCTCACGGCCGAGCGCCAGCACGTCCAGGCGGTGTCGCGCGCGCCAGACGACCGCGAGAATCGCGGCGACGACCAGCGCCGCCCACGGGAGGTAGTCGGCATCCGAGTTCGAGAGGTTCCCGAAGAGACGGGCCGAGAGGATGTCGAAGTCACTCGGGGTGAGCAGGCGCTGCATGACGGTCGACAGCGAGCTGAATCCGACGCCCAGCACGACCCCCACCAACAGCATGATGTGGAGGTTGCCGCGGCGACCGGCGAAGAGCCACCCGTAGAGGAGCGTCGCGAAGCCGACCATCAACACGCTCTGCACGGCGACCTTGAGCAGCCCGTCGGTGGCCGACAGGGCGGCGCTGCCGAAGAAGAACACCAGCGCGGTCTGCATCACGACGTACAGCGCGTCGAACCCCATGATCGACGGGGTGAGGATGCGATTCGCCGTCGCCGTGTGGAACAGCACCGTCGCCACCGCCTGACAGCACGCGACCAGCGCGATGGTGGCCAGGCTCACCACGCGCAGGTTCACCGCCAGCCAGAAGGCCCGCGAACCGGGTTCCCCCGGGACGTTCCAGGTGAGCACGCCGACGGCGGCGACCGCCACGACGAGGATCAGGATGCCGAAGCGCAGGGCGATCCGGGGACGACGGGCCGCGAGCGCCGGGGCCGACCGCGTCAGGGTGTCAGCCACGGGCGCGCATCCTCAACAGCAGGGTGATGAACACGGCGGAGCCGACGACCCCGAGGATCATCGAGACGGGGACCTCGAACGGCATCCGGATGAGGCGTCCGACGATGTCGCAGACGACGACGATCGCCACGCCCCCGATGCACACCCAGGGCAGGTTCCTGCGGGCGTTGTCTCCTCGCCACATCGACACGAGGTTCGGAACGACCAGGCCCAGGAACGGCAGGAAGCCGACGACCACGGTCGTGACGCCCGTGGCGACCGCGACGAGCCCGGTACCGATGAGCAGGACGCGGGTGTGGTCGAGGCCGACCGAGGTGGCGATGTCGCGGCCCAGACCGGCGACGGTGATGCGGTCGGCGTAGAGGAACACCAGCAGCACGACGATCGCGACGACCCAGAGCACCTCGTAGCGTCCGCGGACGATGGAGGTGAAGCTGCCCATAAACCACGTGCCGAGCATCTGCAGAGAGTTCGTCGACACGGCCAGATAGGTCGTGAAGGCCGAGACCACCGCCCCGAGCATGATGCCGATGAGCGGCACGACGAGCGAGGAGCGCAGGGAGATGCGCTGCAGGATGCCGATGAAGATCATGGTCCCGACGAAAGCGACGAGGGATGCCACGATCATCCGCACGGGGAGGGGCGAGGCCGGTGCGATCAGCACCGTGACGAGCAGGCCCAGCGCCGCCCATTCCGACGTCCCCGTGGTGGAGGGCTCGACGAAGCGGTTCTGCGTGAGCAGCTGCATGATCAGGCCCGAGACGGCCATCGCGCAGCCGGCGAGGACGAGCGCGAGGGTGCGGGGTACGCGCGAGATGAAGAACATCTCGCTCCCGAAGTCGTCGGAGGTCAGATCGTAGGCGCCGACGAACAGCGACACGACGATGAGCGCGACGACGCCGATCACGGCGAGCGGCAGCGCCGACCGTGCGCGCGGGTGGGTGGCGGTGACAGTCATGGCATCCGTCCCGCCCCACGCGCGTGAGGGGTCATTCTCTGTCGCCTCGGAGCAGCACAGGCGACAGATGTCGACCCCTCACGCGAGGGGGCCGGGCATGGGCTCAGGAGGCGAAGGCCTCGGCGGCCGAACGGTAGAGCTGGGTGTACGCCTGAATGCCTTCGTCGAGGTAGAAGCTCCCGTCGAGATAGACGATCTGGCCCTTCTGCACGGCCGGGACGTTCTTGAGGGCCTCGGCGTTCTCGACGAGTTCCTTCGCCGAGACGTAGCCGTCTTCGCCGAACATCGCGTCGCGGTCGAGCACGAACAGCCACTCGGGGTTCGCCGCGGCGATCGCCTCGACGCTGATGTCGTCGCCGTGCGAGGCGTCTTCCGCGGACCGCTCCAGGGCGGGGGTGAGCCCCAGGGTCGGGAAGAGCACACCGACACCACGACCCTCACCGGGAGCGGCGTACGCGATCTTGCCGCCCGAGGTGATGAGACCCATGACGCTCTGGGACGGGTCGTAGGCCGCCTTCGCCTCGGCGATCGCGTCATCGAGGTCGGCCGAGAGCTGCGCCGCCTCGTCGTTCTTGTCGAAGACCTGACCCAGGATCGTGGTCTGGCGCTTCAGCTCCGAGGCATGGTCCTCACCGTCGCGGGGGCTCGTCTCGATCGTCGCCGGCTGGATCTCCTTCAGCTGGTCGTAGATCTCGCGGAAGCGGTAGCCGCCCACGATCAGATCGGGTTCGGCGGCGAGGATGTTCTCGATGTTCGGCTCACGGTGCAGACCCGCGTCGAGCACCTCGTCGCCGCCGGAGAGCGAGGGCCAGAGGTCGTACATGAGGGGCTTCGGGGCCGCGACGAGGGTTACGCCCCATTCGCTCAGCGTCTCGAAGGTGGTGTTGTCGAGGGCGACCACCCGCTCGGGGGCGACGGGCACGTCGATCGATCCGTGGTTGTCTTCGACGGTGACGGTCGTCGGCGCGGCGGTCTCCTCGGCGGGCGCGGCTGCCCCCGAGGCGCAGCCGGCGAGGGCGAGGGTGGCCACCAGCGAGGCGGCGGCGAGGGGACGGAACAGGCGGGTGCTCATGCGAATCTCTCCAGTGCTGTGTGCGAGTCGAGCCGCCACCGGCAGGGATGGCGGTCAATTCGTTAGGTTAGCCTTACCTACATGCCCATGTCGAACCAGAGCATCTCCGCCCGCCTCGAGCCCCGTCGCCACGACCTCGTCTTCCGTTCGGCGATCCTCGCTCGACGGACGCACGTGACGCCGTCGTACGTGCGCCTGCGTCTCGAGGGGCCCGAACTGAGCGGCTTCGACTCCCCCGGCGCCGACGACCACATCCGCGTCTTCTTCCCGTCGCGCGCCGCCGACGACCTCCGCTCCGCGCCGAGCCGCGAGTACACGCCGGTGACCTGGGATGCCACGGACGGCTGGCTCGACATCGACGTCGCGCTGCACGGGGCCGGCGTCGGCAGCCGGTGGGCCGAGACGGCCGCCATCGGCGCACCGGTGGGCGTAGGCGGCCCCCGCGGCTCGATGGTGCTGGTGGGACGCCCCGACGCATGGCTGCTCGCCGGCGACGAGACGGCGGTGCCCGCGATCCGTCGGTTCGCCGCGCAGATGGACGACGACGCCGTCGGTCGCATCGCCGTCGAGGTGCCGGATGCCGCGCACGATCTCCCCGTCGCCGCACCTCCGGGCGTCGAGGTGGTGCAGCTGCACCGGGGTCGGCGCCCCGCGGGCGAGGAACTCGTCGACTGGCTCGACTCCCTCGACGTCGAGGAGCGTCCCGATGGATGCGTCTTCGGCTTCGTCGCCGCCGAGCAGTCCGTAGTGCGCGCAGGGCGCGGGCTCCTTCTGGACCGGTGGGCGGGCGACCCCGCCGCCACGGTGGTGAAGGGCTACTGGAAGCGCGGCGTCACGGAGTACCACGCGCCGCACTAAGAGCGCTAGAGCGACACCTCGTCGTCATGCGACACGTAAAGCGCGCACGTGGTGTCGTAGTAGTCGCGCGTCTCGCCGGCGGGATGCAGACCGATCCGCTCGGCGACGGCACCGGATGCCGTGTTCGCCGGGTTCGTGACCGCCACGATTCGACGGATGCCGTGGTCTCGAGCGAGTCCCATGACCGCGGCCGCCGCCTCCGTCGCGTGGCCGTCGCCCCACGCATCGGGGTGGAAGTGCCACCCGATCTCGATATCGTCGGGACGCCCATCGGAGGCCCCGGCCGACCACGGAATGCGCTTCAGAAGCACCGACCCGAGGCGCGCTCCACCGGGGGTCGCGACCGCTCGCACACCGAGGACGCCGTCGGCCAGACCCGCCCAGCGATCGAGCAGGGCGTCGACCTCGGACGCGTCGACCATCACCCGCCCGTCGCCCAGGTAGCGACGCACCTCGCGGCGGCGGTACATGTCGAACAGGAACGCCCGATCGGCGTCGTCGCGCGTCCATTCGCGGAGGACGAGACGCTCCGTGACGAGGCGCGTGCGCCGCATCGGAACGTGCGGAATGCCGTCTTCGGCGAAGGGCGGGCCGGACACGACGAAGCCGAAGCGCCCGTACCACCCCGCGAGGTGCGCCTGTGCGTCGAGCAGGATCGGGATGCCGGGCGCCTCGGCGTCGAGAACGTCGACGGCCGCGCGCATGAGATCGGCGGCGATACCGCGGCCCCGCGCATCGGGGGCGGTGGCGACGCGACCGATGCGCGTGTTCTGCGCCTCGCGGAGGATGCGCAACGTGGCCAGCACATCGTCGCCCTCGACCGCCCACATGAGCTCGGCACCGGACTCGATGTCGCGGCCGTCGATCTCGGGGTAGGCGGCCTGCTGCTCGACGACGAACACGGTGACCCGAAGCCACAGCAGGCGGTAGAGGGTGAGGGGGTCGATCGCGGCGACGGGCGCCCGATGCAGGGTGACGGCCATCTTTCGACCGTACCCCGCGGCTCCGACATCTCTCCTCCGCGGGCCGGGCGAGGAACCGACCCGACGCGGGATACCGCCTCCCGTCCAGCATCGAGACCCTGCCACGGATGGACCGGCCCCGCAGGGGCGCGCTACCCTCCGGACATGTCATTCCAGTCTTATCTCGACAACATCGAAACCAAGACCGGGCTGACCCCGCGCCAGTTCATCGCCCTGGCGGAGGAGCGGGGGTTCGGCCCGGGCACGAAGGCGACTCCCATCCTGGAGTGGCTGAAAGACGACTACGACCTCGGCCGCGGTCACGGCATGGCGCTCGTGCACGTCATCACGAAGGGGCCGAAGATCAGCGACACCCACGTCGGCAAGACGGGTGCGCACGGCGACAAGAGCGACACGCTCTGGCTCGACGGGGCAGCGAGCAACTCCGACCGCTGATCCCGCGCGCAGGCGGACGCCCCCTCGGCGAACCCGCGCCGAGAGGCGCGGCACCCGGTCAGTCCGACGGTCCCGTCGCGAAACGCCGCGACGCCGCCACCTGCTCCGCCACGCGCCGCAGCGCCAGGATCAGCGGCTCCACGAGCGCGGTGCCGAGCACGACGTAACGCACGGCATCCTCGATCGACGTGTCGGGCGTCGCCGCGAGTTCCGCCTCGGCGATGGCGGAGAGGTGGAAGAGATACGCCTCCATGACCCGTTCCGGCACGGTGAACCCCGCCCGGTCCAGCCCGGCCAGAGCGTGGGCGACCGCGGCGACCTGGTCGGGGAAGCACTTCTCGGCGTCGCCCCCCATGCGTTCGAGCAGCGCGGTCGCCGCCGTCAGGTCGATGCCGGCCGGAACGACCGGGGTGACGGCCGCGTTGGCAGCACCGAGAAGGTCGTAGGGATTCGCGGGCGGCTCCTCCAGCACGCCGACCACCTTGCGCACGCCCGCGATGCCGACGCCGGCGTCGACGAGCGCGCGGATCACACCGAGACGCTGCGCATGCTCCGTGCCGTACGACGCCTGCGTCGGCGAGGTGCGCTCACCCTCGGGCAGGAGTTTCTCGCGGAGGTAGTACTTGATCGTGGCGACGGGCACGCCGGTTCGCGTCGCCAGTTCCGAGATGCGCACGATCTTCCTCCTTGACTCGATAGCGATACTATCCAACACTGGATAGCAACACTATCGAGTGAGGACGTGCCATGGCATCCATCAATCCGGGTCGGATGACCCACCGTTACGACGGCGAACTCGTCGTCTTCCACATCGGGATGACCGTCAACAAATGGTGGCGAGTAGACCAGTGGATGCCGCTCATGGGCGACATGCCGCGGATGCTCCGCGAGCTGAGCGTCGACCCCGACTCGGGCCTGCTCGGATTCTCGATGCTCCTCGGGGCTCGCGGGCCCTACCTCGTGCAGTACTGGTCGTCGCTCGACAAGCTCTACGCGTACGCCTCCGCTCCCCAGCAGGAGCACCGACCGGCGTGGACGCGCTTCAACAAGCGCGCGAGGAAGACGCCCGGCGCGGTCGGCATCTGGCACGAGACCCACGTCGTCGAACGAGCCGAGACCATCTACGTCGCAACGCCGCCCATGGGCCTGCCCAAAGCCACCGAGACCGTGCCGATCGCATCGCGTCACGACCGGGCGCGGGCACGCCTGGCCGATGGTCGGACGCACGGCGACGCGGCGCGTGACTGAGGGCCAGACTGGGAAGATGACCTCGATCCTGACCACCGCCCCGGAACTGCACGCCGCCCTCGCCGGGGGGTCGTACCCCGACGGCGGGTCCGTGCGGGTGCTCGATGTCCGTTGGCGGCTCGAACGGCCCGACGGACTCCCCGAGTACCGCGAGGGACACATCCCCGGCGCTCAGTACGTCGACCTCGACCACGACCTCGCAGCCCACGGCGACCCGACCGACGGGCGGCATCCGATCCCGCCGATCGAGACGCTGCAGGCCGCGGCACGGCGTTGGGGAATCGACGCCGGTGACACGGTCGTCGTCTACGACGACTTGAAGAACATGTCGAGCGCACGGGCCTGGTGGCTGCTGCGCCACGCCGGCGTCGACGATGTGCGACTGCTCGACGGATCGCTGCGGGCATGGACCGATGCCGGCTTCGACCTGGAGGACGGGGATGCAGAGACACCCGCGCCGGGCTCGGTCTCGTTGACGTACGGGGCGTTGCCGGTGCTCGACCTCGACGCCGTGGGCCGCTTCGCCGACGAGGATCTGCTCCTCGACGCCCGCGCGGGAGAGCGCTACCGGGGCGAGGTCGAACCGATCGACCCGCGCGCGGGACACGTACCGGGCGCCGTCAGCGCGCCGACGAGCGAGAACGTCGACGCCGACGGAAGATTCCGCTCGCCCGACGAGCTGCGATCGCGATTCCGGATGCTGGGAGCCGAGGACGGCGTGTCGGTCGGCGTCTACTGCGGTTCCGGCGTCACGGCCGCGCACCAGGCGGTGGCACTCTCCCTCGCGGGATACGAACCGCGCGTGTTCCCCGGGTCGTGGAGCCAGTGGTCGAACCATCCGGAGCTGCCCGTGGCCACGGGGCCCGACCCCCGCTAGGCCCAGAGGTCGCTGACCGGGACCGCCCTCCCCAGGACGTTCTGTGCGGCACGGTGGCCCGAGAGCATCGCGCCCGGCACGGTCGCGGGATCGTCGCCCCACGTCGCCTCCCCGGCCAGATGCAGCACGCCTCCCACCGGCTCCGCGAGATCATCGTGGTCGGCGCCGACCGAGCCCGGCAGCATGTACGCGTACGACCCGCGCGAGAACGGGTCGTCCTGCCAGCGGGTCACGACAGCGCTGGTGGGCTCGGGTACCGCGTCGCCGTAGAGCCGTCGCAGCTGCGCCAGAGTGGATGCCACGATCTCGTCGTCGCCCCAGGTGCGCGTGGCCTGCGCCGCGGGTCCGGCGGCGAAGGTCAGCAGCGCGGGTTCGTCGTGCAGGCGCCCGAGGTCGTACCAGGAGTGCCACCACTGCCCTTCGTCGCCGAGCTGGCGGATGCCGTAGACCCCGGCGTCCCAGAACCGTTCGGCGAATCGCAGCACGACCTTCTCGAACGCGTTCATCCGCAGCAGGCCGAGCGCGCGGCGGTGTCGTTCGGGCAGCGCGGGCTCGATGACGACGTCACCGGCGTCCAGGACGCCGACGGGAACGGTCACGACGGCGTCGGCGGCGGCGAAGGTTCCGCGATCGGTGTCGACCGCCACACCCGTCGACGACCACCGCACCCGAGACGCCACGTGCGCGAGGCGCAGGTCGAGCCCCTCGGCAAGGTGCTGCGCGAGTTCGTCGTACCCCCGCGGAAAGACCACCTCGTCGCCGTTCACGGTGTCATCGTCGAGGCCGTGGGCCCCGAGTCCCGCCATCCCGACGCCGTACTGCTCCTGCGCGCGCCGGTCGTTGTACTCGCGCACGCGCTCCTTCCGCTCCGCGTCCCAATCCTGCATCCCCAGGGCCGTCGCAACGACATCGGCGTACGTCGCCTCGGCCGGGGCGACGGCGATGACATCGACCAGCGTCGCGTTCAGCGCACGCACGTCGTCGGCGTACTGCCGCACGGCGGGGGTGTCGAGCCGCCGGCCGGAGGCGTCGAAATAGGCCAGCGGACGACTGTCGGGCTGATAGCCGCCGACCGTGAACTCCACCATCGGCATCCCGAAGGCCCGCGCCGCCGCAGCGACCGGGCTGTCGGTGATGCCGTGGATCCACGAGGCTCCGCGGTCGGTGACGTGTCCGTCGGTACGGTCGGTGAAGACGCGGCCGCCCACACGCCCGCGTGCCTCCAGGACGACGACGCGGCGTCCCGCTCGGGCGAGCAGCCGGGCCGCGGAGAGGCCCGCCACTCCCGCGCCCACGACGATGGTGTCGACCGTCTCCATGTGTCCTCCGGGCTCTCGGTTCCCGCGACGGTACTGCGGCCGCGGGGGTGGCGGCATCCGCCGCTCCGGACAATCGTCGGCCCGCGGGTGGCCGTCGCGTACAGCCTCAGCCGACGCCTATCGGCGGCGCGGTCCTCGGCTCACGCCTCGGGGAAGAGCTCCGAGAGGGTGGTGGGGACGCCGTGGTCGATGTTGGAGGGGGCACGGTGACGTGCGCGGGCGACGACCTCCGGGTGGGCGTTGGCCATGGCGAACGACCAGTCGGCGGCATCCATCATCTCGAGATCGTTGAGGTAGTCGCCGAACGCCGCCGTCTGCGCGGGGGTGACCGCGAGGGCCGCCTGCAATCGGCGGAGGGCCGCGCCTTTGTCGACGCCGGGGTTCATGATGTCGACCCAGTGCGGCGACGAGACCACCACGCGATGCGTCGCCGCGATGTCGTCGAGCGCGCGCCCCACGCTGTGCGCCGCCTCGGCGAAGTCGTAGACGGCGATCTTGAGGACGTCGTCGTCGACGGCGAGCACGTCGTCGACCTCTTCGAGCGCGGCGTAGTAGGTGGACGCCCGGGCCCGGAACGCGTCGTCCGTGCGCTCGATGTAGGCGGATCGCTTGCCGCACACGACGACACCGAGGTCGTACCCTGCGGCCGCGAGCGACCGCAGCCTCCCGACAGCACGTTCGACGACCTCGGTGTCGAGCGCGTCGGACGCCACCTCGACGCCGGCGCGCACGACGTACGCCCCGTTCTCGGCGATGAAGGTCATGGCATCCGCCGCCGCACCGAACGTGGCACGCAGGGTCGCGAGCTGTCTTCCGGATGCCGGGACGAAGGCGACTCCGCGATCCGCGAGTCGCGGCAGGAGAGCCCACAGCGGTGCGGGGACGTTCCCGTCGCCGTCGAGGAGCGTACCGTCCATGTCGACGGCGACCAGGCGGATGTCGTGGGTCACGGCATCCATCCTTCCAGGCGCGGAGAAGCGGTGCGAAAACCTCCCAACCCCTGGGAGGTCCCCGGGACTCGCACGGGTGCATGCAATCATGAGGAGGACGATCGCCCGATCGCGCCGACCAATGGAGAGCGGATGCCCCCCATCTGGAGACGACTCGTTCCCCGCAGTGTGCGTCTGCGTAGCCGGCTGCGGCTGAAGGACGGCCGCTGGCGCCTCGCGACGCCCGACCGCGTGCTGCTCGAAGACGTCATCGTGCCCGGGTTCCTCGGCAAGGACGACATCCGGCGGATGCTCGACGTCGGGGTCGCCTGGTACACGCGCACGTATCCCCGGCTCTACCGGGGCATCGAGTACCACACGATCGACGTCGACCCCGCGATGCAGCGGATCGCGGGACGCCACCACCACACCCTCTCGATGACCGATCTCGCCACGGTCTACCCCGCCGACACCTTCGATCTGGTCGTGTGCAACGGCGTCTTCGGGTGGGGACTCGACACCGCCGACGAGGTCGCGCGCGGCCTCGAGGCGTGCGCGAACGTGCTCCGGCCAGGCGGGTGGCTCGTGGTGGGCTGGAACGACATGGACGGGCGGCGCATCCCCGACCTCGACGCGCTCGCGGCCGTCCGCTTCGATCGCGCGGTACTCCCCGCGACGGGCGCCGACCACGTCGTGACCTCGACCCCCTACGCCCACCGATACGACTTCTTCACCCGCCGGTGAACGCGCAGACGCCGATGATCGCGGGAATCTGGGCGCACTACGACGACGATCTGCTGTTCGCCGTCCCGACGATCGACGAGGCGATCCTCGCCGGTCACGGTGTTCGCCAGCTCTTCCTGACCGCTTCCGATGCTGGCAGCGGCATGTCGCCGTACGTCGACGGGCGCGAGACGGGCATCCGCGCCGCCTACGACGTCATGCGCGGGTCGGCGACGGCCTGGTCGGATCGACGGGACGTGCTGTCGAACGGCGTCACCGTCACGACGACCTCCCCCGACGACGACCCCCGAATCTCGCTGTCGTTCCTGCGCCTGCCCGACGGCGGGCTCACCGGGGGCGGCTGGTATGCGACCGGTTACCGGACGATCACCAAGCTCCTCGGTGGGAACGCGTCCTCGCTGACGACGCTCGACACCGGGCAGGACCTCACCACCGCGCGACTGATCACCACCGTCGCCGCGTTCATCGCCGACGCGGGAGCGACGGCGGTCATCACGACCCTGCCCGACTTCGCGGCGGCGGGCGAGGGCGACCACCCCGATCACGGTGGCGCGGGCCGACTCGTGGCCGCAGCGGTCGATGCGGGACTTCTCGACGGCGCGATCGTCCGCTACGCCGTCGGATACCCGGGCCGCACGTGGCCGGCGAACCTCGACGACGAGACGGTCGACCGCAAACTCTCGGTCTTCGCCGCCTACGGCGCGCATGACGAGGTCGTCCGGCGCGCTCCGGACGCGTACCTCGCGATGCCCGGCCTCGGCGACTGGCTGCGGCGCGAACATCTCATCGACGACCGCGACGTCGCGCGGACCTCGCGCGCCTCGACCGCCGCGCCCGGTGACGGCGAAGCGGCGCCGAGCCGCGTGAGGGTACCCCGCGACGCCTGAGACGGCGACGGTCGTGCGGCCCCCGAGGGCGGCAGACGTCACGAGCCCCCGCAGCCGAAGCGGTGCGGTCGCCCCCCTCGCGCAGGCGGGTCCTGTGGCGCGTCGGCTGCGACGGAGGAAGAAACCTATGAATAACGAAAAGATCACGGCCATCTCTTCCGCTCCGTTACCTCACCGTTATAGAGTGCATTCACGGTAGTTGTTTTGCTGTGGCAGCTACCGACATGTGATTGCAGGACACTCTGGTGCAGGACCGGGCCGGTCGGGATCCCCGACCGGCCCGTCTTCGTCTGTACGACGCCGCCTCCCGGCGCGAGGATGGACACGTGAAGGACGCAGAGCTCACCGAACCCGACGGCCGCATCGTGCTCGTGCGGCACGGCGAGACGGAATGGAGCCGCAGCGGGCGGCACACCGGCCTCACCGACATCCCGCTGACCGAGACGGGCGCCTACAAGGCCGAGCTCGCCGGAACCCTGCTCGCGATGCGACGCTACGACCTCGTGCTCACGAGCCCGCTGCGTCGCGCCGTGGAGACCGCCGCTCGCGCCGGCTACCCGGACGCACGGCCGGAGCCGCGCCTGGTGGAGTGGGACTACGGCGCCTACGAGGGCCTGACGACGCCCGAGATCGTCGAACGACTCGGCCACCCGTGGACGGTGTGGGACGGAACGCCACCGGGCGAGACACCCGGCGAGTCCATCGGGGAGGTCACGGCCCGGGCCGAGTCCCTGCTCGGCGAGCTGCGGCCCCGGGCGAGGGCCGGCGAGCAGGTCCTGCTGTTCTCGCACGGGCACTTCCTCCGCGCGCTCGCCGGCACCTGGATCGGCCTCACCGCCGCCGGCGGCCGCTCCTTCGTGTTGGGCACCTCCGCGGTGAGCGAGCTGGGCTTCGAGCACGGTACCGAGGTCATCACGCAGTGGAACCACGTGCGCGGGCGGTGACGATCCGGCTCGGTCGAGCCCCGGCGAAAACCGGTCACGAAAATGTAACGACACCCTCTTCCCTTCCGTTATCCCACCGTTATAGAGTGCTCGAACGGTAGTTGTTTTGCTGTGGCAGCTACCGACATGTGATTGCAGGACACTCTTGGTGCAGGGACAAGGGCCGGTCGGAAGCCTCTCCGACCGGCCCTTACTCTTTCCCCTCGCGCCCGCCCCTCCCTCACCCGACGCGCGGGCCGAAACGCCGGACCGGAATGGGCACCGTCGCCTCTACGCTGAAGAGATGACCGATCGACGCCTCGCCGTACAGGCCTGGGAGAGCCTCTTCCGCGCGCAGCATGAGGTGTTCGAAGACATCCGCGGCGACTTCGACAGCACCGACCTGACGCAGGCCGAGTACGACGTGCTGCTCACCGTCACACGGGCCCCGCACATGACGGCGAGACTGCGCGACGTCACCGGCAATATGCTCATCAGCCAACCGAGCGTCTCGCGCCTGGTCGAGCGGATGGTGACGCGCGGACTGCTGACCAAGTGCGCCGACCCGGACGACGGTCGCGGGTCGCTCGTCTCCGCCACCGAGAGCGGCGCGGTGGTGTTCCGTCGACTGGCCGCCGCGCACGGCCGTTCGATCGCCGAGCGCATGGCCCGCCTCGACAACGACGAGCTCGCGCAGCTGCACGCTCTCACCGCGAAACTCCGCGACGGAGCCTGAGGGTTCACCGGGGCCGGCCGGCCCGGCCCTCGCCCGCTTGCCACATCGCTCTGCACGCTCGCCGCGTCCCCTGGCTCGGCCCGCCCCGCAGCCCCGCCCGCCGAGACCGCATACGTTCGCCGAGACAGCATCCCGTGGCACGCGAACGCATACGTTCTCGTTGATCGGATGCGGTTTCGCGAGCGACGCCGCCCGCCCCTCAGCACTCGATGACGTTGACCGCGAGGCCGCCCTCGCTGGTCTCCTTGTACTTCGTCGACATGTCGATGCCCGTCTGCCGCATCGTCTCGACGACCGCGTCGAGCGAGACGTAGTGACTGCCGTCGCCGCGCAGGGCGAGGCGCGCGGCGGTCACGGCCGTGGAGGCTGCGATGGCGTTGCGCTCGATGCACGGGATCTGCACGAGCCCCCCGACCGGGTCGCACGTGAGGCCCAGGTGATGCTCCATCGCGATCTCGGCCGCGTTCTCGATCTGCCGGTTCGTGCCGCCCATGACAGCGGTCAGGCCTCCCGCGGCCATCGCGCACGCCGAGCCGACCTCGGCCTGGCATCCGCCCTCCGCTCCCGAGATCGACGCGTTGGCCTTGAAGAGCGAGCCCAGCGCCGTCGCCGTCAACAGGAACCGGCGGATGCCGCGTCGACGGTTCGCCTCGGCGACGTCGCCGTCATCCCATCCCGACACCTCGGTGCGCGTGACCGCGTGTCCGTCGAAGCCGAGCAGGGCGCTGCCGACGAGCTCGCCGTGCGGCGTCACGGCGTTGCCGATGCCGAGGCCGGAGTCGGCGAGGAAGCGCCACCAGTACATGGCCACGGCCGGCAGGATCCCCGCCGCTCCGTTCGTCGGAGCGGTCACGACGCGCCCACCCGCCGCGTTCTCTTCGTTGACGGCGAGGGCGAAGGCGCCGAGCCACTCCCCCGGCAGCTCGCGGTGCCCCTCGGCCTCGATGGCGTCGAGCTGACCGCGGATGACGGCGGCCCGGCGCTTGACCCTCAGGATGCCCGGGAGCACGCCGTCGTTCCGCAGGCCCGCGTTGACGCAGGCCGCCATGGCGTCCCAGATGCGGTCGAGGCCGGCAGCGATCTCTTCGTCGGAGCGGAGTGCCTCTTCGTTGAGCCGCGCCGCCTCGGCGATCGTGATGCCGCGCTCGTCGCACAACGCGATGAGGGTGGCGGCGTCGTCGAAGGCGAGCGGCATCGGCGCCGCCGACACGCGCGCCGGCTCGCCGTCGCGGCGGATGAAGCCCCCGCCGATCGAGTAGTACGTGTCGTCGGCGATCGCCGCGCCGTCAGCGTCGCGGGCGACCAGGGTCATCGCGTTGGGGTGACCGGGTAGGCGCGTGCGGGGCTCTAGCGAGATGTCGGCCTTCGCGAACGGGATCTCGTGCGTACCGGCCAGCACGAGGGGGCGCCCGTCGGGCCAGTCCGACCACGCCCGTCGCACGGCATCCGGATCGACCGTCTCGGGGTCGAGGCCCTGCAACCCCGCGACGACAGCGTCGGGGGTGCCATGACCGATACCGGTCGCGCCGAGCGAGCCGTAGAGCACGCAGGACACGGATGCCACCCGCTCGAGGGCGTCGTCGCCCCGCAGCCGGCTGACGAAATCGACGGCGGCCCTCATGGGGCCGACGGTGTGGGAGCTCGAGGGTCCGATCCCGATGGAGAACAGCTCGAACGCGGAGGTGTATGCGCTCATCCCGCCAGCGTACGTCGCCCTCCCGACACCTGCCGGTCACCTCCCCGCCACGCCCGGGATGCGCGACGTTCGGGGCCGATTAGACGTCCCACACGGTCCCGGCTATGCTTGACCACGGCCTGCGCGCCGTATCGCGCGGAGGTCCTGCGCCCGTAGCTCAATGGATAGAGCATCTGACTACGGATCAGAAGGTTAGGGGTTCGAGTCCCTTCGGGCGCACACTGTGTTGAGACAGTGACAAGCCCCGGCCGTGAGGAAACTCCGGCCGGGGCTTTTTTCGTTCCCGGCGCCCGCACTCCGAGAGCGTGAGGCGCCAAGAATCGTCGCCTCGAGAGCTGTTTGAGCGACAATTCTTGGCACGTCACGCGGGAGGCGGCTCAGCCCGAGGCGGACGCCTCGCCGCGATGCGCGGCATCCATCTCCTCCGAGTGCAGGTGCAGGATCGCCAGAGACTCGCGGAGCGAGCCGAGCGGCGCCTCGATGTCGTCGTAGTGGTGCACGAAGCCGTTGGCATCCCGCGCGCTCACCGAGACCAGCGCATAACCGGGACGCGGCACCCGCGCCTTCCGACCGAACCGTCGCTCCGCCATGGCATCCACCTTCCGTCGCGGCCGAGATTACCGCGGCCGGAGCGCGAGGCCGGTCAGCGCGCGGCCGACTTCTTCTTCTTGCCGGTCTTGCCGCCGCCGGTGGTGGCCGGAGGCGTCGCCTCCGACGCCGCCTCGTCTGCGACGGCCCTGTCTTTCGCCCGCCGTTTCGCCTGCGAGGCGAGTCGGGCGAGGTCGACCATGCGCAGGGCATCCATACGGGCCTTGCGCATCTGGGCGTATTCGGGATCGGCGTCCGCGGTCATGCCCTCGACATCGAGTCGCTGACTCAGGTTCGCCTCGACGTCGCCCCAGGCCGCGATCCTCGCGTCGGCGACCAGACCGGCGACACGCCCCGGATCGGCCGCGAAGGCGCGGAGTTCTTTCGCGACCCCCCGTGACTGCTTGGCCCGCCGGCGCAGATTGCGGGTGTCGCGGTCGCGATAGTCGTGTGTGCCCGAGGAGTCGGAGAACCGCCCCCACGCGCGTTTGCGCTGATGCGTCACCCGCTCGGCGGCCTGGTCCTGCTCATCGGCCAGCGCACTGAGGATCGCGCGGGCGAACTCGGCGAAGACGTCGCCGTCGAACTGGCCGCCCCGGGCGATCGTCTCGACCAGGATGCGATTGCGCACGGCGAGCCTCGCCGCGGCCGTCGCGATCGACAGTCCCTCGGCGATGGCCTCTTTCGTGCGCCCCACGGCACCTCCCCTCCCAGGCTATCGTCCGCGGGGGGCGCCGCACTCAGCCTCCCGAGCGCCCGGCGACGGGGCGTCGGGCAATCCGCTGCCCCGCGAGCTCCGAAGATCACGTAGCGGCGATGCGGACGGCACCAGCCGCCGGTGGGGGCGCACCGACGACTGGTTGAGATCATGGAAGAACCCGTACGACTGCACATTTCCGACGGCGTGGCACGGGTGACCCTGAACCGCCCCGATGACGGGAACGCCGTCAGCCTCGAACTCGCGCGGGCCCTGCGTCGCGTCGTGGAACGCGTCGTCGAGATCGCGCCGCGGGTCGTGGTGCTCACGGGCGAGGGGGGCACCTTCTGCTCCGGTGGCGATGTCGTCGAGATGGCCGCGGCCGATGACCTGGGCGGCTTCGTGTACGAACTCGCGACGACCTTCCACGGCGCTCTCGCGAGACTTTCCGACATCGACGCGGTCATCATCGCGGCGGTGGACGGTGTCGCGGCGGGCGGCGGGCTCGGACTGGCGCTGTGCGCGGACGTGGTCCTCGCCTCCGAACGCGCCCTCTTCCTCACCGCGTACGAGGCCATCGGGCTGAGCCCCGACAGTGGTGCGTCCTACCTGCTGCCCCGGGTCATCGGCGCTTCGCGTGCGCGCGCCATGAGCGCGGTCGGTCTTCGACTGGATGCCGCGTCTGCCCACGACATCGGTCTTGTCCACGCCGTCCTGCCGACGGCCGAGCTCGACGATGCCGTATGGGCGATGGCCACCCGGCTCGCCGCGCGTCCGCAGACGCACATGGCCGCATCGCGCGCACTGTTCCGCGGCGCCGATCCGAGAGAGTTCCGCCGTCATCTCGACGCGGAGGCGCGGGCCATCAGTGTCGCGGCGGCATCGCCCGACGCCGTGCGCCTCATCCGTGAGCACGCCGTCCGCGCCGAGCGCAGCGCCGCTGCCCTCCGGCGTCGTGCTGAGCGGGCCCGAGCGGCATAGGCGAGAGTCGCGCGTAGCGCAATCCCCTCGGACCCCCGAGGTCGACCTCGTACTTTCGGATGCGTTGCGGAGGGCCTCGGAGAGTACTCGGGGGCCTTCTGTCGTTTCACGGGTCCTGCCGGAACATCGATGTCGTCCGCGAAGGCAATCCGATGCACGGTCTTCCTCCGAACAGGTGGTGAGGCGGCCGTACGGTCGCCGCCAACAACCTGGGAGGTTCATCATGAGCTCGTCACCCAACCGCATCGTGGCCACCGTCTTCGGCGCTGTCTACCTGCTCGTCGGTCTGCTCGGCTTCGCCGTCACCGGCGGCGTCGGTTTCATCGCCACCGAGGGCAACCTGCTGCTCGGCATCTTCGCGGTCAACCCGCTGCACAACATCGCTCACCTCCTGATCGGTGGCGCTCTGCTGGTCGCCGGCCTCGCGAACGCGCGTGCCGCGAAGGGCGTCAACACCACCGTCGGCGCCGTCTACCTGCTGCTCGGCATCGTCGGCTTCTTCCTCGTCGGCACCGCCGCCAACATCCTCGCGCTGAACACCGCCGACCACTTCCTGCACCTCGCCAGCGCGGTCGTGCTGCTGGGTGTCGGTCTCGGCACCGAGCGCAGCATCCCGCGCACCGCGGCGGTCTGAGCATGAACGCCGCGACCTTCGTGCGGTCGTGGCCCTCCGTATCCGCGTGGGGGGCCGGACTCATCGTCGCCGCCCTCGGCGCGGGCGCGATCGTCCGCTCCGATTCCGGGGCCCCCGCAACGGGCCTCGGGATCGGGATGGTAGTCCTGGGCCTCGCCTCCCTCGCGTGGGGAGCCGCGGCCCTGTCCACCGGGCGCCTCGTCGTGCCGCGGATGACGCTCGCGGGCGCACTGATCGCGCTCCTGGCCACCACCGCACTTATGTTCATCGCCCCGGCCCACACCAGCATCATCGCCGCGGCCGCGGCATCCGTCCTCCTCGTCGTCGTGGGCGCGACGGTGGCCGTGCACCTGCGCCGCCGTCGGAGCACCTCTTCGCCGAGAACGGCACAGCCGATGAGCGTGACGGGCCTGCTCGTGGCCGCCGCGGTGATCGCGGTGCTCGTCACCCCCGCCCTCGGCGCGACGCAGGATGCCGTGCTGCTGCGCGACGACGGCACCGTCCCGGTCGTCACTCATGAGGGGCACTGACCCCTCGACCCGGTGGTCGTCACGGCGGCGAAGCATCCCGGAGCCCGTGTGCGCGAACGGTGGCACGCTGGAAGGGTGACCGACGCCACCTCTTCCCCCGTGCCCGGCTGGATCACGTCGCTGCGCGGCAAGATCCTCGTGGCCCTGGCCGGTGATCCCACCGGAATGGCGCCGTACGTGCGGGCGATCGCCGACGGCGACGACACCGGGTACTTCGTCGAGAACGGTCCCGCCTGGACGGTGCACGCCGGAATGGGCACGCTCGTGGCCGGCATCCGGGCCCTCCTCCTCCAGGCTCTTCACCCGGGCGCCCTCGCCGGAGTGCACGACTGGTCCCGCTACCGCGAAGACCCGATCGGCCGTCTCACCGGCACGGTGCGCTGGGTGATCACGCTCACGTATGGATCGAAGACGCAGGCGGATGCCGAGACCCGCCGTGTCGGACGCTTCCACCAGCGCGTCAAAGGCGAGTACCGCGCGGGCGACGGCGCCGAACGCACGTACACGGCGGAGGCGACCGACCTCGTCCGCTGGGTGCACCTCGCGTTCACCGACGCCTTCCTCGCCGGCCACGAGGTGTCGAAGAAGCCCATCCCCGGCGGACCCGACGCTTACGTCGCGGACTGGGCGACGGCCGGACGGTTGATGCGCGTCGTCGACCCTCCCCTCACCCGGGACGCGCTGCGCAGCGAGATCGATGGCTTCTCCGAGCGCGGCGAGTTGCGCGGCGGAGATCGCGTCGACGAGGTCGTGCGGTTCTTGCGCAAGCCGCCGTTCCCCGGCGTCATGGGGGTGGCCTACCGCGTGCTGTTCGCGGCGGCGGTGGCGACCATCCCCCGCCGCTACCGCAAGATGCTGGGCGTGCGGCGGTGGCCGCTGCCGGTGCTGACGCTGACGCGCGTGATCCTGCGCATCACCGAACGCGCCCTGGGGTCGGGACCGCGCGCACAGGACATGGCGTACAAGCGTCTGCGGAGGCTCGAGCGGGAGGCGGCGTGAGCGAGGATCCGCGCCAGGCGGCTGAACGGTACCGCCTCGATCGTCGACTCCGGGAGGCGGGTCTCGCCCCGTCGACCGACGAGCGCCCGGCGGCCGAGGAGGCGCGCGACGCGGCGTCGGGGCCGGCGCGAGGATCGACGTCGGCCGAACGCGCGGCCTACGTCGAGACCGCGATCCAGCAGGCCATGCGTCGGGGCGAATTCGACGACCTGCCCGGCGCGGGAAAGCCCCTGCCCGACCTCGGGGGCGGGCACGACCCGGATTGGTGGATCCGCCGCAAGATCGAGAGGGAGAAGCTCACCGGCCTCGGGCCACCGGCCCTCACCCTGCGTGTCGAGCACGCCGAGATGGCGGAACGACTCGATGCCATCGCGCGCGAGCCCGACGTGCGCGAAGCCGTCGAGGACTTCAACCGTCGGGTGATCGAGGCACGGCGGCAGCTGCTCGGCGGACCGCCGGTGGTGACGCCCACCGTCGACGTGGAGGCCGAAGTGGCCGCGTGGGCGGCTCGACGACGTGCACGCGAGGCGGCCGCGACCGTGGAGAGTCCCGCGCGCAGGCGGCGGTGGTTCGGGCGGCGCTGACGCACGATCCCTTCGACAGGCTCAGGGACCTTCGACAGGCTCAGGGACCTTCGACAGGCTCAGGGACCTTCGCTCGAAGGGGCCGCGTCCGTCGAAGCCACCGGGCGTCCCGGCTCAGAGCGCGGCCAGAGCCTCCGCGCGCTCCACCAGGGCTCGAGCCCGAGCGAGGGTCGGAGCGTACGAACCGTCGACGGGGCCGTCCGGGGTCGCCGACAGCAGTGACCTCGCGGCGTCCACCTCGGCGGGCGACGGCGTGAAGCCCGCGTGCGCGCCCGCGATGGCGGCATCCTGAAGCGCCAGCGTGCCGGTGAAGCCCATGTCGACCGCGTGCAGCGCGGCATCCCGAGCCTGCTCGATCGGACCGCAGGGGCCGTCGATGGGCCCCGCGATCCCCGCCGCAGCGGAGGCCACCACGAGCTGCGCCCGCGGCCACGACAGCGCGATGCGATCAGCCGCCATGCCCGTGTCGCGCCGGAAGTCCCCCGTCCCGAACGCGAGACGGCGTGTGGCGGGGTGCGCGGCGATCGCCGGAGCCGCCAGGAGCGCCGCGGCCGACTCGACCATCGCCACGATCGGCGCACCCGGGAGAAGGGATGCCGCGACGTGGGCGACGTCGTCGGGGCCGGCGCACATCGCCAGCACGACGCCGGCCAGGCGACCCTCGAGATCCCGGCACAGGGCCAGGTCGTCGTCGCCGTCGCGCGTGCCGGCGGCGCTGATCCGCAGCCAGACGGGGGCATCGGCGGCGGCACGATACGCCCGCTCCCGCCCCTCGGCCTTACGGCCCGAGGGGAGACCGTCTTCGAGGTCGAGAACGAGGACGTCGGCCGCGGTGTCGAGGCCGCCCGCGAGAGGCGAGCGCAGCATCCACGTGCGGGCGAGGTCCGCACGCGCGGGGGCGGGGGCGGCCGAAGCCGCCCCCGCCGGGGTGTGCGCGATGGTCACGAACGGCTCCGAGCCGCCGCCTCCGCCTCCGCTTTGGCGCGGAAGGTGTTCAGCGTGTCGGTGTCGACCCGGGCGGGACCCACGCCCACCTCTGCCGAAGCGATCTTCTTGGCGTCCGCCGAGGTGTTGACCGAACCGTGGTCGTCACCGGTCAGCAGGCTCTCGTCGAAGGGGATGTTGCCCGCGAGGACCTCGCGGACGCGCTGGCCGTCGTACTGCTTCGTCCAGGCGCCGATGAGCATGGTGGCCACGGCGTTGCCCGTGAAGTTGGTGACGGCGCGGGCCTCGGACATGAAGCGGTCGATTCCGACGATGACGCCGACGCCGTTGACCAGGTCGGGGCGGTAGGCCGAGAGACCACCCGCGAGCGTCGCGAGTCCCGCACCGGTGACCCCTGCCGCACCCTTCGAGGCGATGATCATGAAGACCATGAGGCCGATCTGCTCGGGGATCGACATCGGGGCGCCCATGGCCGAAGCGATGAACAGCGACGCCATGGTCAGGTAGATCGCGGTGCCGTCGAGGTTGAAGGAGTAACCGGTCGGGACGGTGATGCCCACGACGGGCTTGGAGACACCCAGGTGCTCCATCTTCGCGATCAGGCGGGGAAGAGCGGCCTCGGACGACGAGGTGCCGACGATGAGCAGGTACTCGCGGCCCAGGTACTTCATCAGCGTGAAGATGTTGACGCGGGTCACGGCGTAGAGCAGGCCGCCCAGGACGCCGACGATGAAGACGAAGCACGTCAGGTAGAACGCACCCATCAGGATGCCGAGGCTGATGACGGCCGCGAAGCCGGTCTTGCCGACGACGGCCGCGATGGCGCCGAACGCACCCAGCGGGGCGAGCCAGAGGATCATGCCGAGGATGCGGAAGACCAGAACCTGGAAGTTGCGGATCGCGTCGACCATCTTGGCGCCGCGGTCGCCCATGCGCTGCAGGGCGAAGCCGACGAGCAGGGCGATGAAGAGCACCTGGAGGATGCTGCCGCCGGTGAACGCCGAGAAGAAGGTCGTCGGAATGATGCCGAGAATGAATTCCTGCGTGGTGGTGGGCTCGGCCGCCGCCTCGTAGGTGGCGCCGGCGATGTTCAGGCCCTCACCGGGGTGGATGATGTTGCCGACGATGAGGCCGATGATCAGCGCGAACGACGACATGATCAGGAAGTAGATCATCGCCAGGCCGCCGATCTTGCCGACCGTGGAGGCCTTGGCGATCGATCCGATGCCGACGACGATCGTGCAGAAGATCACCGGGGCGATCATCATCTTGATGAGGCTGACGAAGCCCTTGCCGATCGGTTCGAGCGTCGTGGCGAACGCGGGGGCCACGAGGCCCACGATGATGCCGCCGACGACGGCGATGATCACCGAGATGTACAGCCAGTGATTCGGGTCGATCTTCTTGCGAGGCCGACCGTCGCGAGTGGTGCGGAGTGAAAGAGCCATCAGCGCCTATCCCCTCTTCCTAACGTCATTGTTAATTTCCGGCGGAGCGCCGGGTGGGTGAGATGTCTTTTGTCTCCGGCGGGGCCGCCGGTGGATGTCATGACTGTGGTCCACGGCGAGCCCCCCGACGATTTGTGGTCGTATTGTTCACGGCATGGACGCGAAAGGGCGAGGGATGCGACTGAGCGTGGGCGGGCGACTGGCCCTCGTGTCGCTCGGCGTCGTCGTCCTCGTCGCCGGCGTGCTCGCCGCGCTCCTGTCTGTGCAGTTGAGCGACTCCGGGCAGCGCGAAGCCGAGCAGGTGACGCGCTCGGTTGCCGAGACGTTCGCGCACGAGGCGGAGATCGCCGCTCTCGTCGTCGCCCGCGACTCCGACCGCCTGCAGCCGATGGTGGAGCAGATCCTCCCCGACGCCGACCTCTCGTTCGTCACGATCATGACCCCCGACGGCATCCGTCTCACCCACCGGAACCGCTCCGAGATCGGCCTGGAGTACCAGGGTTCACGGGCCGAGGCCCTCGCGGGCGAGAGCTTCACTGAGGTCTACGTGGGAACGCTCGGACCGTCGGTGCGCACCATCGTGCCCATCCGCGAGGGGGGTGACGAGCAGGGACCCATCGTGGGCCTCGTCGCCGTGGGCGTGACGCTCGGTGCCGTGCAGCAGGACCTCGCCGCCCGTGTTCCGCTGATCGTGGCGGCATCCGCGGCCATCGTCGGCTTCGGTGTCCTGGGGGCGCTGTTCGTGCGCCGCAGTGCGCGTCGCGTGACCGGTTCGTACACGCCCCGAGAACTGTCGCGCCTCGTCGAGAGTTACGAGACGGTGCTCCACTCTCTGCGCGAGGGACTCGTGGTCAGCGACCGCGACGGACGCATCGTGCTCTACAACGACGAGGCCGCCGACCTCCTGGGCCTGCCGCCGGCCATCACCGGCCAGGTCTCGCTCGACCCGCACGACGTCGACATGGACGCCGATCTCGCGGACGCCATCGCCGGGGGCCGCCGCATGGTCGAGGAGACCGTCGTCAACGGAGAGCGCGTGCTGCTGGTCAACCAGGAGGAGGCGCGCGATCTCGCGGGCCGGCGCGCGCCCGAGCGCGGACGCGTGATGACCCTGCGCGACCGCTCCGAGCTGCAAGCCCTGCTGGGCGAGCTGGAGGGCGTGCGCACGCTCAGCGACACCCTGCGCTCCCAGACGCACGAGCACGGCAACCGCCTGCACGCGTTGCTGGCGCTTCTCGAGCTCGGACGCATCGACGAGGCGCGGCGGTTGATCGTGGCATCCACGGAGGACCGGCAGGAACTCGCCGACCGCCTCGTCTCGGACGACGACGACGCCGTCGTGGTCGCCCTGCTGCTCGGCAAGCTCGACGAGGCCGCCGAGCGGGGCGTGCGTCTCGACCTCGACGTCGCCGAGCCGGCCCCCCGCGTTCCGCTGGCGGCGCCGGAAGCGGTGACGGTGGTCGGCAACCTCGTCGACAACGCCTTGGATGCCGCGTCCGCGGGCGCCGAACCGCGCTGGGTGCGCGTGTCCCTCACCGCCCGCGAGGGCGACGCGGTGCTCGAGGTCGCCGACAGCGGCGCAGGCTTCGATCCGTCTCTGCGCGACCCGTTCGCCTACGGCGCCTCGACCAAGCCCGCGCACGCACCGGGCGGCCGCGGTGTGGGCCTCGCCCTCGTGCGCGACATCGTCGCCGCGCGCGGGGGGACGCTGCAGGTGGCGGCCGAACCGACGACGGTGCGGGTGTTCCTGCCCGTCATGACCGAGCAGGTGCCGGCATGATCCGCGTGCTGGTCGTCGACGACGACGCTCTCGCGCTCGAGCTCCATTCGGCGTATGTCGCGCGGGTCCCCGGCTTCGAGGTCGTCGGACAGGCGTCGGGTGCCCGCGCGGCGCTGACCGCGCTGGCCGACCCCGAACGCCGGATCGACCTGGTGCTGCTGGACATGACCATGCCCGACGGCACCGGTCTCGACGTCGCACGGCGCGTACGGGCGATGGGCTCGCGCGTCGACATCATCGCCGTCACAGCGGTGCGGGATGCCGCGACCGTGCGCGCCGCGGTCTCGATCGGCGTCGTGCAGTACCTGATCAAACCGTTCGCGTTCGGGGCGTTCCGCGAACGTCTGGAGGCCTACCGCGCCTACGTCGAGGGCCTGGACCGTGCCGCGGGCGAGGCGACGCAGTCCGAGGTGGATGCGCTGCTCGGGTCTCTCCGCACGGTCGCGCCGCCGGCCATGCCGAAGGGACTGAGCGACGAGACGCTGCAGTCCGTGGCCGAACACGTGCGCACGGCATCCGGGGCCGTCTCCTCGACCGAGGTCGGTGAGAGCGAGGGGATGTCGCGGGTCACCGCCCGGCGCTACCTGGAGCATCTCGCCGACGTCGGGCGCGTGCGCCGCGAACCGCGGTACGGCGGTCAGGGCCGCCCCGAGATCACGTACGCCTGGGTGCGGGGCTGACGGCGTCGGCCCACCGTTCTGCCCGCGCGAGGCTCCAAGAGCCCACCCAGCTCCAGAGCCCGTCGAACCTTCGGAGACCGCCGAGGTTCTGAGTTAGCCGAGGCTCCTGAGTTTGCCGAGGCTCCTGAGTTTGCCGAGGCTCCTGAGCTCGCCGAGGCTCCTGAGACCGCCGAGGCTCCTGAGACCGCCGAGGCTCCTGAGACCGCCGAGGCTCCTGAGACCGCCGAGGTTCCTCAGCTTTCCGAGGTACCTGAGCTTGCCGAGGTTCCTCAGCTTTCCGAGGTACCTGAGCTTGCCGAGGTTCCTGAGCTTGCCGAGGTACCTGAGCTTGTCGAAGGAACCGGGACTTCCGGAAAAACGATCGCCCCCGCCCATTCGACCGCCCGACGAAGCCCTGAGCTCGTCGCCGGAATGGTCACCGCACCCGCTCATCCACAGCCGCGAACAGCGACCGACATGCCAAGGGCACAATCTCGGGATGGCCTGGACATACATCCTCGAGTGCCGAGGCGGCGCGTACTACGTCGGAAGCACCGGTCGTGAGCTCGAGAGTCGCGTCTGGGAGCACAACCACGACGATGACCTCGCAGCATCCTTCACGCGGAAACGCCGGCCCGTGCGGGTGGTCTACGCGGAGTGGTTCGACACCGTAGACCTCGCCTTCGAGCGAGAGAAGCAGCTTCAAGGGTGGCGTCGAGAGAAGAAGCTGGCGCTCATCGCCGAACGCAGCGGGGATCTCCCGCGGCTGTCGCGAAACAGTTCAGCGGGCTCTCGCCTTCCCGATTCGTGACGCTGGAGGGTCTCGGAGGGACCGGGGGCTTCGACAAGCTCAGCCACCTACGACGCTGCAGGCTCACACGGAACGTAATTCGACGAACCCGCCGGAGGGACCGGGGGCTTCGACAGGCTCAGCCACCTACGACGCTGCAGGCTCACACAGAACGAAAATCCCCGGCCCGCCGAAGGGGACCGGGGGCTTCGACAGGCTCAGCCACCTACGACGCTGCAGGCTCACACGGAACGAAATTCGACGAACCCGCCGAAGGGACCGGGGGCTTCGACAAGCTCAGCCACCTACGCCACGGCACAAGACCGGAGGCTTCGACAAGCTCAGCCACCTACGCCGCGGGGAGGGAACGTTCGGTGGTCGTCAGAGGTCGAAGGCGGCGCGGACGCCCTCGTTCACCACGACGCCGGCGCGCACGTTCAGGCCCTTGGCGAGGGCGGGATCGGCGGATGCCGCGGCCTCCCACCCGGCGTCGGCGATGCGCGTGATGTAGGGAAGGGTCGCGTTCGACAGGGCGCGGGTCGAGGTGTGCGGCACCGCACCGGGCATGTTCGCGACGCAGTAGTAGAGCGCCTCGTGGACGCGGAACGTGGGCGCGTCGTGCGTCGTCGGACGCGAGCCCTCGAAGCAGCCGCCCTGATCGATCGCGATGTCGACGAGCACGGCGCCCGGCTTCATCGCGCGGACCATGTCGTCGGTGACGAGTTTGGGGGCTGCGGCCCCCGGGATCAGCACGGAACCGATCACGAGGTCGGCGTCGGCGAGCTGCTCGGCGATCTCGAGACGCGTCGAGGCACGCGTCTCGATCGCTCCCCCGAAGCGTTCCTCGAGCTGGCGGAGCTTGGGCAGCGAGATGTCGACGACCGTGACACGGGCGCCGAGCCCCAGGGCGTTGGCCGCGGCGTGCTCGCCCGCGACTCCCCCGCCGATCACGACGACCTTCGCCCGCGGGGTGCCGGGGACGCCGCCGGGGAGCAGGCCGCGCCCGCCCGAGGCGCGCAGCAGGTGGTGGGCACCCTCGATGATCGACAGGCGCCCGGCGACCTCGCTCATGGGCGCGAGAAGAGGAAGCGCGCGGTCGGTAGTCTGCACGGTCTCGTAGGCGACCGCGGTGGTGCCCGCTGCCATGAGGGCGTCGGTGAGCGGACGGTCGGCGGCGAGGTGCAAGTACGTGAAGAGCGTGAGGTCGCGGCGCAGGAAGCCGTACTCGGGCGCGATGGGCTCCTTGACCTTGACCAGCAGCTCGGCGCGGGCCCAGGTCTCATCGGCGGTGGCGACGATCTCCGCTCCGGCGGCACGGTACTGCTCGTCGCTGAACCCGCTGCCCTCGCCCGCCCCGGCCTGAACGAGCACCTCGTGACCGCGGTGGACGAGCGAATCCACCCCGGCCGGCGTCATCGCGACACGGTTCTCGTTGTTCTTGATCTCGGCCGGCACACTGACGCGCATGGGTTCCTCCTCGAGCGGATGAGCGTTGCCGAGAGAATCGCAGAAAGTCGTGTTTCCGTGGTGTTTCTCCGAAGATTCTTCGAACGTTATGACCCGTTCGGCGCTAGCGTCGGGAGAATGACCCCCTCGGCATTAGATCGAACGAAGGATCTACGATGATCGATGACGACCTGCATCCGCTCGACGCGCGCATCATCGAGCTGCTGTCCGCCGACGCCCGCACGACGAACGCCGCGCTGGCCGAGGCCCTGGGTGTCGCGGCATCCACCGCTCATGCCCGCGTGCGCTCCCTCGTCGACCGGGGTCTCATCGCCGGGTTCCACGCCGCCGTCGACCAGAGCCGTCTGGGGCGCGGATTGCAGGCGATCGTGGGGGTGACCCTGCGTCCGGGCCAGCGCCACGAGAGCATCCGCGCCTTCGCGCACGACGTGCGCCGGCATCCGGACGTCATCCAACTGTTCTTCCTCGGCGGGGCCGACGACTTCCTCGTGCACATCGCCGTCGACGACTCCTCGGCCGTGCGCCGCTTCGTCGTCGACCATCTCTCCGCGCGGCACAGCGTGGCCTCCACGCGCACGAGCATCATCTTCGAGTACCACCGCAACGCCGTCGCGGCGGACTTCGACTGAGGCGGGCGGGGCCATCACCCGGGCGGGGCGGCTCCGGTCGTCGGCGGCGCGGCGGGGCGGCTCCGGTCGTCGGCGGCGCGGCGGGGCGGCTCCGGTCGTCGGCGGCGCGGCGACGCAACGCAGGAGATCCGGTCGGGCCGGCGCGGTCACAGGCGGTTTCCTCGGCCGCGGAGTGGTGGATCTCCTGCGTTGTGCCGCGCGAGCAGCGCGGCCGCGGCTCGGGGCGCGGGGCTGCGGTCGGCGGGGCCGCGGGAAGTGCCGGGGGGCGATCAGCGCAGGGCGGCGGCGATCGCGGCGATGTCGGCGGGGGTGGAGCGGCAGCACCCGCCGACGAGGCGTGCGCCCGCCGCCACCCACGCCGGAACTTCGTCGGCCAGCGCCGCGGGGGCGCCGAGCCAGGTGCGCGTGGCGGCGTCCCACCGCTCGCCCGTGTTCGGGTAGGCGACGGAGGGGATGCCGGGAACCTCGGCGAGCGCGGGCAGCACCGTCGCGGGAGCACAGCAGTTGACGCCCACCGCGATCACGCCGGGGACGGATGCCGCGAGGCGCAGGGCGGCCGCGCGCGAGCCGTGAACGGCGAACCCCGTACTGTCGGCCGAGAGGCTCACGAAAGCGGGGACGCCGAGGTCGGCGAGCTCGAGCGCGAGCGCCTCGACCTCGAGCGGCGAAGGGATGGTCTCGACGGCGAGGAGGTCGGCGCCGGCCGCGGCGAGCACGTCCAAGCGACGCCGGTGCGCGTCGCGCAGCTGCGCGACGGTCAGGCCGTAGTCGCCCGTGTACTCGCTGCCGTCCGCGCGCAGCGCGCCGATCGGGCCGACGGATGCGGCGACCACGACGTCCGCGGCCTCGCGAGCGAGCGACACCGAGCGGGTCAGGAGCGTCTCGACGTCGGCATCCGGGATCCGTCCGTCGAATCCCACCTGGTAGGAGGCGGTGATGACGACCTCGGCGCCCGCTGCGGCGAAGGCGGCGTGAGCGGCGCGCACCTCGTCGGGTGCATCGCGCAGCACGCGGGCCGACCACAGCTCCGAGGTGACGTCGTTGCCGCGGGCCTCCAGCAGGGTGCCGAGTCCGCCGTCGAGGACGACCGGGCGCAACGCGAGGGTGTCGGCGAGGTCGATCACGCCTCGTGCGTCTCGCCAGCCGCGAGCACGCGCAGGGCGCTCGCCAACAGGGCCTGGTCGCCACGGCTGACGTCGCGCAGGGCCTCGGCCTCGAGGCGGACGAGCTCGGTCATCGCGGCATCCACCCGTTCGATGCCCTCGGGGGTGATGGCGACGAGGATCGCGCGACCGTCCGACGGGTTCGGGCGGCGGTGCACGAGGCCGCGCTCGGCGAGCTTGTCGAGGCGGTTGGTCATGGCCGCGCTGCCGATCATCGTGGCCGCGATCAGACGCGTCGCGCTGAGCTCGGTGCCCGCGCGACGGAGGACGGCGAGCACGTCGAATTCCCAGACGGCGATGCCCGCGCTCGCGAAGGCCTTGGCACGCAGCTTCGACAGGTGGAATGCCGCGCGACGCAGACGGGACATGACGTCGAGGGGCGTCAGATCGACCTCGGGCAGCAGCTGCGACCACGCGTCGATGAGGAGGTCGACCTCGTCGTCTTTGCTGCTCGCGATAGGCATGCTTCGACGGTACCGGAGCGCCGGGGACTCGGGGCGCATGCCCGCGCCGCGCACGGCGGCGGTTCCCCCGATCGAATATGCACGAAACGCCGCGTCGGCAGCGGCCCTCGCGGCGCACGGTGGACATCCGACACGGTCGGTCCCGGATGCCGGCATCCCGGCGCGGCGTCGGCTCAGCGTCCGCGCGGCGGCGCTGTCGTCCCCCGCGCGACAAGGCGAGTCGGCAGTTCGATGTGCGTCTCGGGCAGCTCTTCGCCGGAGAGGAGGGCGAGCACCATCCGCACGGCTTCGGCTCCGAGACTCTTCATCGGCTGCCGCACCGTCGTCAGCCCGGGTTGCGCGCGTGCCGCCTCGGGCACGTCGTCGAAGCCGACGACCGAGAGATCGTCGGGCACGCGCAGTCCGCGCCCGCGGGCGACCTCCACGATGGACAGCGCCGAGAGGTCGTTCGCCGCGAACACCGCGGTCGGCGGGTCGGCGAGCGCCAGCATCGCATCGGCGGCCTCGCGCGCCACGTCCTGCTCATAGCGACCGACGCCGACGAGGGACGCATCGAACGGGATGCCGGCGGCCGCCAGTCCCGCGCGATAGCCCGAGGCCCGTGCCACCGCCGAATGCAGGTCGGGACGGCCGGCGATGAAGCCGATGCGGCGGTGCCCGAGCTGCACGAGATGGTGGACCGCCTGCTGAGCACCGGTGTAGCTGTCGGACTCGACGGTGGGCACGTCGCCGCGGCCGGTGTGCGGGTCGATCGCGACGATCGGCACCTCCCCGGCGACGTTGACGACTGTGGGCGTCACGATGATGGCCGCGTCGATCAGGGTGCCGCTCAAGCGGCTGAGCGAGCGTCTCTCCCACCCCTCGCCGTCGCGACGTGCACCGGTGTAGGCGAGCAGGTCGTACCCGGTGCCGGACAGCGCTTTCCCGACGCCTTTGAGGATCTCGGCCGAGAACGGCTCGATGTCGGCCACCAGCACCCCGATCACTCCGGTGCGCCGGGACCGCATGCTGCTGGCGACGAGGCTGGACTCGTAGCCGAGCGACCGCACGGCATCCAGAACCTTCTCCACCGTCGCGGGCGAGACCCCGTAGCGGCCGTTCACGGCCTTCGACACCGTGGCGACCGACACACCGGCCGCGGCGGCGACGTCGTGAATGGTCGCTCGTCTGGTCATGGCACCCGACCCTAGCGTGGAAAACATTTTCGAAAACGTTTGACGACCCTCTCGCGCCGGGTCACACTGCTCAGACCCGCGGACACGGCACAACCCCGCGAGACGGCACCGCCGCTGACCACCGACGCTCCCCCGCGGACGCACCTCGACGAAGAGAAACGGGAATCACATGAAAACGCGCACGATCCTCGCCGGAACGGCCCTCGCCGTCGCCGGCACCCTCGCCCTCGCCGGCTGCGCCGGCGGCGGAAGCGGCCAGAACGCCGACGGCTCGGTCACTCTGACGCTCTGGCACAACTCCACCACCGGCGACGGCAAGCAGTACTGGGAAGACACCGCGGCCGCATTCGAAGAGGCGAACCCCGGCGTCACGATCGAGATCCAGGCGCTGCAGAACGAGGAGTTGGACGGCAAGCTGCAGACCGCCCTGAACTCCGGCGACGCCCCCGACATCTTCCTCGCACGCGGCAGCGGCAAGCTCGCCGACATGGTCGAGGCCGGTCAGGCCATGGACCTCACCGACAAGATCTCACCCGAGACCAAGACGACGCTCGGCGCCTCGCTCGGCGCGTTCGAGGTCGACGGCAAGAACTACGGCATGCCCGTCGCCGTGCTCCCCTCGGGGATCTTCACCTCCCAGGACCTGCTGACCGCCGCCGATGTCACGGTGGCTCCCGCGACCATCTCCGACCTCGAAGCGGCGAACACGAAGATCCGTGCGACCGGCGTCGCCCCCATCGCCGTCGGCGCCAAGGACGCGTGGCCCGCCGCGCACTGGTATTACAACTTCGCCTTGCGCGCGTGCGCCAAGGACGTCCTGGACTCTGCGGCCGAGACGCGCAGCTTCGACGACCCCTGCTGGCTCGACGCGGGTGAGAACCTGCAGTCGTTCCTCGCGACGCAGCCGTTCAACGAGGGCTTCCTCACCACCGCCGCCCAGCAGGGAGCCGGTTCGTCGGCGGGCCTGCTCGCCAACCACCAGGCCGCGATGGAGCTGATGGGCGCGTGGAACCCCGGCGTGATCGCCTCGCTCACCCCCGACGAGCAGCCGCTCGCCGACCTCGGCTGGTTCCCGTTCCCCGAGGTCCCCGGCGGTGACGGCGAGGAGGGCGCGATCATGGGCGGCGTCGACGGGTACTCGTGCTGGGTCAACGCACCGGCGCAGTGCACCGACTTCTTGAACTTCGTGGTCAACCAGGAGAACCAGGAGCGCTACGCCGACGCCTTCCAGACGATCCCCGCCTCGAGTGAGGCGACCGGTGCCGTCACCACGCCCGCCCTGCAGTCGGCGTTGCAGGCCTACACCGACGCGCCCTACGTCTCGGTGTGGCTGGACACCCTCTACGGCCAGAACATCGGCAACGCGCTCAACGTCGCCGTGGTCGACATGTTCGCCGGCAAGGGAAGCCCGCAGGACATCGTCGACGGCGTCAACGCGGCCGCCGCCCGCTCCTGAGGACACCGCACATGACCAGTCAACTCGCCTCCCAGGCGACAACGGCCGGGGTGGGCCACCCGGTCGAGGACGACGCCGCTCGCGTCGCTTCGGCCGGGCGGCCGCCCGTGCGGCGGCGCCGTGAGAACTGGCGTATCCGCGGCGAACTCGCGATCCTGCTGGGGCCTGCCCTCGTGGTCTTCGTGTCCTTCGTCATCCTGCCGGTCGTGCTCGCCGCCTACTACGGCTTCTACAGCTGGTCGGGCTTCGGCACACCCGTCGACTTCGTCGGCATCCGCAACTACGTCACGATCCTCACCGACCCCGCCTTCCACGAGGCGCTCGGCCACAACGCCTTCATCGTCATCGGCTCGCTCGTCCTGCAGGGTCCCCTGGCGCTCGGTCTGGCGCTCCTGCTGAACCGCAAGATGCGGGCGCAGTCGCTCATCCGCGTGCTGATCTTCGTGCCCTACGTCATCTCCGAGGTCGTCGTCGGCCTCGGCTGGGGTCTGATGCTGCAGTCCGGCGGGGCGCTGAACGGCGCGCTCGAGAAGATCGGGCTGGGCGCCCTCCGGGCCGACTGGATCTCCGACCCCGCGTTGGCGATCTGGACCCTGCTCATCATCATCACGTGGAAGTACATCGGCTTCGCCGTCATCCTCTTCCTCGCCGGCCTCCAGGGAATCCCCGAGGAGCTCAGCGAAGCGGCCGCGATCGACGGCGCCTCCTTCTGGCAGATCCAGCGGCACATCGTGCTGCCGCTCATGGGCCCGACCATCCGCATCTGGGCGTTCCTGTCGATCATCGGCTCACTGCAGCTGTTCGACCTCGTCTGGATCATCTGGGGGCAGTACGTCGCCTCGACCGCCGGCACCTCGACGATGGCCACGTACATGGTCGCGAACGGTCGCAACGCCGGCAGCTTCGGCTACGGCAGCGCCGTGGCCGTGGTCATGTTCCTCATCTCGCTCGCCGTCGCCCTCGTCTACCAACGCTTCGTGCTGCGCCGCGACACGGCCGGCGCCCTCACGGGAGGCTCGAAATGACCGCAACCGCCACCCTCATCGCGCCGAAGGTGCCGCGCCGGCGTCCTGCCGGGGCGAGTCGCGGCTCGTCCGTGGCCGTCGGCTTCGTCGCCCTGCTGCTGATCGGCATGATGCTCGCGCCGGTCGTCTACATCATCCTCGGCGGGTTCCGCTCCAACGCCGAGATCACCGTCGACCCCGCGGGCTTGCCGACCGTGTGGAACTGGCAGAACTACGCCGACGTCCTCGCCAGCGGGGTCTTCTGGGGCCAGGTCGGCAACTCCACGATCGCCGCCGTCGCGACGACCCTGTTCGTCGTGGCGCTGGGGATGATGGCGGCGTACGCCCTGGCCCGCTACCGGTTCCGCGGACGCGGCGCGCTGTACGCGCTGTTCACGGCGGGCCTGATGTTCCCGATGACCGTCGCCATCACGCCGCTGTACATCCTGGTGCGCAACATCGGACTGACGAACTCGTTGGCGGGCGTCATCGTGCCGCAGATCGCCTTCGCGCTGCCGCTGACGATCATCATCCTGTCGCCGTTCCTGGCCGCCATCCCACAGGAGCTGCAGGAAGCGGCATCCATCGACGGTCTCGGCCGCCTCGGGTTCTTCTGGCGCATGGTGCTGCCGCTCGCCGTGCCCGCGGTCGTGACGGTCGGCATCCTGGCCTTCGTCAACAGCTGGAACTCGTACATGCTGCCGCTGTTCATCCTCAACAACGAAGCCGCGTACACGCTGCCGCTGGGTACACAGGCCTTCGCCTCGCAGTACTCCGTCGACACCGCGCGCGTGCTCGCATTCACCTCGCTGTCGATGATCCCCGCTCTGCTGTTCTTCAGCGTGTTCGAGCGGCGCATCGTCGGCGGCCTGACCGGCGCCGTGAAGGGCTGATCGACCATGACCATGAACGACACCGCCGTCGGTGCTGCCCTCACCACCGGCGCCTCCCCCCGGGTGCAGGCGCTGGTCGCCGAGATGACCCTCGACGAGAAGCTGGCGCAGCTCGTCGGCTACTGGGTCGATCAGGGCGACGAGGTCGTCGCGCCCCTCTCGGGCGAGAAGGTCACCACCACCGCCTACACGGATGCCACGGTGCACGGCCTCGGCCATCTCACCCGCGTCTACGGCACGCGGCCGGTCGACCCGGTCGAGCGCGCGCAGTGGCTATGGGGCGAGCAACGTCGCCTGCAGACCGAGACGCGCCTGGGCATTCCCGCCCTCGTCCACGAGGAGTGCCTCACCGGGTTCGCGGCGTGGAAGGCCGCGACCTTCCCCACCCCCCTCGCCTGGGGCGCATCGTTCGATCCGGATGCCGTGGAGCTCATGGCCTCCGCCATCGGCCGCTCCATGCGCGAGGTCGGCGTGCACCAGGGACTCGCTCCCGTGCTCGACGTCGTGCGCGACGCGCGGTGGGGACGCGTCGACGAGTGCATCGCCGAAGACCCCTACGTCGTCGGCACGATCGGCACCGCGTACGTGCGCGGCCTGCAGGCGGCGGGCGTCCACGCGACCCTCAAGCACTTCGTGGGCTACTCCGCCTCGCGTGCCGGGCGCAATCACGCCCCCGTCTCGGTGGGTCGGCGCGAGCTGCAGGACGTATTCCTCCCGCCCTTCGAGATGGCCGTGCGCGACGGCGGGGTGCGCAGCGTCATGAACTCGTACACCGAGATCGACGGGGTGCCCGTGGCATCCGACCCGGAGCTGCTCACCGACCTGCTCCGCCGCAGCTGGGGCTTCGACGGCACGGTGGTCTCCGACTACTTCGCCGTGGAGTTCCTGCGCTCGATGCACGGCGTCGCCGGCTCCCTCGGCGAGGCGGCGCAGCTCGCGCTGGAAGCGGGGATCGACGTGGAGCTGCCCGGCCCGGACGCGTATCCGCACCTGGCCGAGCGGGTGGCATCCGGAGCCCTCCCCGAGTCCGTGGTCGATCGCGCCGTCGCCCGCGTGCTCGCCGAGAAGGAGGAGCTCGGGCTGCTCGACGCCGACTTCTCGCAGCCCCCGACCACGATCGACCTCGACGACGCCGAGCACCGGTCGCTGGCCCGCCGCGTCGCGGAGGAGTCGGTCGTCCTGCTGCGCAACGACGGCGTCCTGCCCCTCGCCCCGGGGCGTCGGATCGCGGTCATCGGACCCAACGCCGACAGCACCGACGCGCTGATGGGCTGCTACTCGTTCGCCAACCATGTGCTCGCGCACCACCCGGGGGTGCCGCTGGGAGTGTCGCTGCCGACCGTGCGCGACGCCCTGACGGCGCGGTTCGGCGACGTGTCGTACGCCGTCGGCTGCGCGGTGGAGGATGCGGATTCCTCCGACATGGATGCCGCGGTGGCGGCGGCCCGCGAGGCCGAGATCGCGATCGTCGTCGTCGGCGACCGCGCCGGGCTCTTCGGCCGCGGCACCGTCGGCGAGGGCAACGACGCCGACACCCTCGATCTGCCCGGCGTGCAGCGCGAGCTCGTCGAGGCCGTCATGGCCACCGGCACCCCGGTCGTGCTCGTACTGCTGACCGGCCGGCCCTACGCCCTCGACTGGGCGCTCGACACCGCCGACGGCCCCGCGGCGGTGCTGCAGGCCTTCTTCCCCGGCGAAGAGGGGGCGCCGGCGCTCGCATCCCTCATCGCGGGGGATGCCACGCCCTCGGGCCGCCTGCCCGTCTCGCTCCCCCGCTCCGCCGGGTCGCAGCCGTACTCGTACCTGCACCCGCTGCTCGGCGGGCCCTCGGGTGTGACGAGCACCGATCCGACGCCCGTGCGGCCGTTCGGCTTCGGGCTGTCGTACACGACGTTCGAACGCGCGGAGCTGCGGGTGGACGGGATGCGCGCCGGGGAATCGGCATCCGTCGCCGAGGTCCGCGCGGGCGACGCGTTCACCGTGACCGCCCGCGTGACGAACACGGGAGCGGTGCGCGGAGCCGACGTGGTGCAGGTCTACGCGTATCGGGCCGTGGCGAGCGTCACGCGGCCCGTCGCCGCGCTCGCGGCGTACGCGCGCGTCGAGCTCGAGCCCGGCGAGAGCGCGGAGGTGCGTTTCACCGTGCCCGCGTCGCGTCTGGCCTACAGCGATCGCGCGATGCGTCGCGTCGTCGAGCCGGGCGAGGTTGAACTACGGCTCGGGTCCTCGTGCGCGTCGGTGGATGCCGCTCTGCCGCTGCGGATCACCGGCGCGGTGTACGAGCTGAGCGTGGACGATGCGCGCGTGGTCGACGTGGAGGTGCGGCGGGGCTGAGGCGTCGCGGTGCGGGCGTGCACGGCGCGACGCGGGCATGCACGGCGCGACATGGGCGGAGCGGGAGCGCGCGGCGACCGCCCGCCCCATCCGCGTTAGCGTTGACCGACGCCATCGCCGCCGCGGAAGGACCCGATGACACCTCACGACGAGACCGCTCCCCCCGCCGCGGACGCCCACGGCGAGGCGGCGTCCCCCGCGCACGACGGTGTCGTCGGCAACCCGGCATCCCGCATCTTCCCCGACCGCGACGACGCCCGGACCGACCCCTGGTCGGTCGACCTCGAGCGCATCCAATTCTCGCCCTACTTCTCGCGCCTGTCGGCCGTGACGCAGGTGGTGTCGCCGTCGATCGGCGGCGCCCCCGTGCACAACCGGCTGACCCACACGCTCAAGGTCAGCGCGATCGCGCGGGTCGTCGCCCTGCAGCTCAACACCCGCTCGCGCCGGGCCGGCGACGGCGACGTGTGCAACGCCACCGTCGTCGAGGCTGCGGCCTACGCGCACGACCTCGGACACCCGCCCTTCGGACACCTCGGCGAATCGACGCTCGACCGTCTCGCCCGCACAGAGCTGGGCCTCGACGACGGGTTCGAGGGCAACGCGCAGACCTACCGCATCCTCACCGCGCTCGACGTGGTCGAGAACGCTCCGCGCGGGCTCAACCTCACCGCCGCGGTACGCGCGGCGTCGGCGAAGTACCCGTGGGCGCCGTCGGTCGACGCGACCGAGATCGAACGGATCGGCGCGCCCCGTGGCATCCGTCGCTCTCCTGACGGCGCGTACCGCGTGCACAAGTATTCGGCGTACGACCTCGACCTCGCCGACCTCGACGAGGCCCGCCAGGGCGTGGATGCCGAGCCGTTGCGCCAGAACATCGAGGGCGCCGTGATGGACCTCGCCGACGACATCGCGTACTCGGTGCACGACGTCGACGACTTCTACCGCGCCGGCATCCTGGACCACGCGCCCATCGCGGCGGAGTTCCGCGGCTGGCTCGACGACGTGCTCGAGTGGCGATCGCGCGACGACGCCGAGGTGCGCGCCGAGCTCGCGCCCGGCGCAGGGCTGGAGCGCCTCCGCCGCAAGATGCGCCGCGACGACCCGTGGATCGCCGACGACGAGGCCTTCCTCGCCGCCGTCAGCGACGTGGATGCCGAGTTGGTCACCGACCTGCTCGCCCGCCCCTTCGACGGCTCGCTCACGGCCGAGCGCCGACTCGCGGGCTTCACCGACCGGTGGATCCGGCGGTTCCAGGAATCGGCGCGGTTGCGCCCGCTCGACACCCCGCGCGCCGGTCCCGTCGTGCTCTCGCCGTGGGCGTGGCACCACGTGGAGGTGCTGAAATTCGTGCACAAGCGGTTCGTGCTGAGCCGCCCCGACCTCGCGATCCAGCAGCGCGGCATGAGCCGGATCCTCGCCCGCTCGGTGCGCGCGCTCGGCGAATGGCTCGACGACGACCTCGATCGCGCCCGCACCCCGCGACGCCTGCGCGAGCTCATCGCGCTCGCCCACGAGCAGTACACCGCCCTCCCCGCCGAACGCCGACCCTCGGATGCCGAGGCCGAGACGCTCGCCCGCTCCCGCGGGATCATCGACTACGTGGCATCCCTCACCGACGCGCAGGCGTTCGCCCTGTCGGAGGCGATCTCGGGTCGCGCGGATCGGCTGTGGGCACTGGGGCAGCGGCTGTGAGCGGCGGGGACGCACCGCGCGAGCGCTGAGTTCCCTGGTTCGGGGCGCGATCCGCCGCGTGGGGCGCGAGATCCCCGCCCCGAACGGCGGATGTCGCCCCGAACCCGACACCACGGCGCGAGGCGGGGCCGCCTCAGGGAATCAGACGCGCGGCGCGGTAGCGCTCGAACAGGCGGGTGAACGAGTCGCGCGTGCGGTGATGCTCGGTGAAGCCCGCCAGGCGGCTCTTCGACATGTCCGTCATCACTTCGATCTCGCGCCCGAGATCGGCATCCGTGTGCCACCACGAGGCGACGCGGGTGATGTCGGGCTCGATGAGTCCGTGCTGCGCGACGATCTCCGCCCACACCGGTGCCGCATCCGCCATCTGCTCCTCGAACGGTCGCGGTGCGGTGTCGAAGCCCTCGGCCTCGACCCCGAGGTCGGCCGCGATGCGCGGCCACATCCACCGCCAGCGGAAGACGTCGCCGTTCGCCGTGTTGAACGCCTCGTCGGCCCCCTCGGGGTGAGTGCTCGCCCACACCATCTGGTTCGCGAGCAGGTCGGCGTCGGTGACATCGGTGAGGCCGTTCCACTGCGTCTCGCTCCCGGGGAAGACGAACGGCCGACCCGTGTGACGGCTGATCGCGGCGGCGACCGCGATCGTGAGGCCCATGTTCATCGCGTTGCCGACCGCGTGGCCCAAGACCGTGTGCGAGCGGTGGACCGACCACGTGAAGCCTTGGCGCTCGGCCGCCGCGAAGAGCTCGTCCTCCTGGGCGTAGTAGAAGTTGTCGACGTCCAGTCGAGGCTCGTCCTCGTGGAACGGGGTGTCGGGCATCTCCCCCTGGCCGTAGGCCTCGAACGGCCCGAGGTAATGCTTCAACCCCGTCATCAGCGCGACGTGGCGCACCGGAGCGTCTGCCAGTGCCGCCAGCAGATCGCGCACCATTCCGCCGTTGACGGCGATGTTCTCGGCCTCGGTGGCCTGCCGCGACCACGCGGTGAAGAACACGTGGGTGACCGGGATGCCGCGCAAGGCGCTGTGCAACGCCTCGGGCGAACGCAGGTCGGCGGATCGCCAGGTGACGCCGGGTCGCTCCGCCCCGGGCCGCCGGGACAGGGCCGTCACCGCCCACCCGTCGTCGGAGAGACGGTCGAGGAGGGCGCCGCCGGCGATACCGGTCGCGCCGACCACGAGGGCGTGTGAGGAGTCAGTCAAGAGCGTTCTCCCGATCGGGTCGAGGTGGATACGGGGGAACGAGGGACGTCGAAGAGGTATTCCCCGGCTCGGCGGGACGCGTCTACGATCGGCGGATGCTGAGCGCCAGGGATCCTCTCCCCGCGCGACCCCGCCGAGTCGCCGTCGCGGGGGTGTCGGGAGTGGGCAAGACGACGCTGGCGCGGCGGATCGCCGCGGTCGCCGGCATCCCCCACACCGAGATCGACGCGCTGTTCCATGGCCCGGACTGGACGCCCCGGCCGGCATTCGTCGATGACGTGCGCGCCCTCGTCGCTCGGGACACCTGGGTGACCGAGTGGCAGTATTCCTCAGCGCGGCCCCTGCTGGCCGCACGCGCCGACCTGCTGGTGTGGCTCGACCTGCCGTTCTGGCGGGTCACCCTCCCGCGCGTCGTGTCGCGGACGCTGCGGCGGCGACTCCGCGCAGAGCAGCTGTGGAACGGCAATCTCGAGCCGCCACTGCACACGTTCTTCACCGACCCGGAGCACATCGTCCGATGGTCCGTCTCGACCCGCAACACCTATCGCGAACGCATTCGGGTCCTCCGCCCCGACCTCCCGGTCGTGCGCCTGCGTTCGCCGCGGGAGGTCGAGCGGTGGCTAACGGGTCCGATGAAGGATGCCACCGGCTGATCGATCGGTCGGCCCCTCCGCGGGACAGAGAGCGCTCGCCGCAGACTTGGGCGCTAGTTCGCGTGCGAGCCGAGAGTTCGCGAGCCCCCGCAAGATGGCGCGAGCGCTGCCCAGCCTGCAGCCGTCAGCAGGGCGTCCTCTCATCGGTGGCCGGATTTGAGGGCGGGGCGTGCTTGCCGCCACATCGGCATCGCCCTAGCGTGGACGGATGAGACGCCCCGTCGGGATCACCCTCGTCGCCGTGACGGCATCCGTCCTCATGGGATGCGCGGCTGGACCGGTCGCCCTCGGCAGTCCGGGACGCCCCCCGATCTTCGACCGACCGCAGACCGATCAGGACGTACTGCCGGATGCCATCCCCGACGACGGGTACGTGGCCGACTCGATCCGCTACGTCGGCGAGGACTCGGTCGGTGGACGCTATTGGGTGGCCCTGCTCGAGGACGAGTCGGAATGCATCATCGCTGACGCCACGGGTGCGGGCGATTGGGCGGGCTTCTGCGGCCGGAGCGGCCTGCTGGGGACTTTGAACGACGGCACCACCGTGAGCTTCGCCACGGCATCGCAGAGTCCCGACCCGACTTCCACTGAGCGGGTCGGGGACGCCATCCTCGTGGGGCGCCCGTGAGCCGGTCGACGCGGTCCGAGGACCACGCGCGATGAAATCGTCATATCCGATCCCCGGCGACCCCTGGCCCCCCGATATGACCATGACGGTCGAGGACCGCCCGACCACCGTGAACGAGATGTTGTGGGTGCGTGAGGCGTTCGCACTGAACGTGACCGGTGATGCACCGCCGCCGCTGCTCGACACCCCCGCGCCGGCGTCCCGACCCCTGACCGATGCCGAACGCGACCACTGGGCGACGGCCTGGCCGGGCCTCTGGTCGCAAGTCGTCGACCACGCCGGCCGCCTCCACGACCGGGAGGCGATGGACCGCCTCATGCACCGCGACACCCCGCCCGACGAGCGCGAGACTCTTCTCCACCGCCTGAGCGGGCCGTCATGGCGCGACGAGTTCGGTGACGAGGTGTTCGACGACCCGTCCTACCGGGCCTGGGACGCGCGCTCGTTCGAGGCGGTTCGCTCGGCGCACCCGCGGAGCCTCGAGGCACAGCCCGAGCGGCGGGCCGTCTCCGAACTGGCGTCGGCGTGGGGCAGGGGGCTCGTGAAGGTCGTCGTCCTCGCCTGCGAGGGCACCCACGTTCGAACACTCCCGCCGCAGGGCCTGCTGGTCACCGCGGGCGACCGCGCCGAAGACGCCTCCTACCGCGAGGCACTCACGTCCTTCCGCCCCCGCTGAGTCCATCGAGACGCACTCGAGTACCGACACCGCGGGCGATCGACGTCGAAAGAGCCATCCACGCGGAGGAAATCACACCGACGGCGGATGCGCTGGGAACGCGGAACGCCTCTCGGTGCGGGGGTGGGACCCGCACCGAGAGGCGGTGGGCTCAGCCGCAGGAACGCGCCGGGTAGGCGGCATCCAGCTGGGACTGGACCTGTCGTCCGTCGACCGTCGCCGTCGCGGTGACCGCGACCGTGCCGGCACTCAGGTTCGCCTGGCGGGTGGTGAAGACGTGCGAGGACGTCTTCCCCGCGGCGATCGAGGCGATCGACGTGGTGCCGAACGACGACGACAGGTCGGCCGCGACGGCCGTCTCGTCGTTGTTCGTCAGCTGCACCGCGACGTACGCCTTACCGGCGATGCACCGCACCGACGCCGTCGCCGCGACGTCGAGCGACGGAGCCGCCTCGGCCTCGGTGAACGCGTAGGTGTCGACCTCGAACAGGTCGCCGGCCGGTCCGCTGAACGTGAAGTAGACGTCTTGCGTTCCGGTGGCACCCGTCAGATCGGCCGAGAGCTCGGTCCACTGACCAGCGGCGCCGGTCACGTCGATGGTTCCGAGGATCTGGCCCGTGGCGCTGCCCGAACGGACGTCGATCTTGCCGCCGGACTGCAGCGGCTTGACCTTCGCGGTCACCTTCGCGGCGCCGTTCTCACCGAACGCCACCGACGACAGCCCCGTCCAGTCACCGTTGTCGATGTCCTTCACGACGAGGTTCGGGGCCGCGGCGCCGAACTCGGTCGATCCGCCGTCGATCTTCGCGGTCGCGATGCCCTTGGTCCAGCCGAGGGTCTCGGCTTCGAACGTGCGGAACGGGGAGAAGTCGCGCACCTGTTCGACGCCTGCGTAGTCGCCGACGACCTGGTTGACGGTGCCGTCGTCCTTGAAGGTCAGCTCCTGCAGGTGAGCGCTGCGGTACCCCTGGGTGGTGTTGCCGTTGATGCGCTTGTTCAGCGTGGGCGCGTGGTACGAGAAGTAGTACTTGCCCTCGTACTCGAACGCCGACTGGTGGTTGTTACCACCGGTGCCCGCTCCGAAGAACTGCGACTGGTTGGGGAACATCACGCCGGCGTAGGCCTCTTTGGGCCACGACATCGGATCGTCCGAGATCATGTAGCCGATCTCGCCACCGCCCGGGTACCCGGGCACGCGGGGCTGGTTGCCGCCGAAGTCGTTGCCGCCGAAGTGCGATGAGTACGACAGGTAGTACTTCTCGCCGCGCTTGAACACCTGGGCCGCTTCGAACGCGACCGGGGCGTCGACGACGGCCGCCGTGCCCGTGGTCGAGATCATGTCGTCGCCGAGTTCGATGACGCGGATGTTCTTCGGGTTGTTGAAGCGCTCCTCGGCCGGGAAGCTGGTCGAGGCCGGACCTCCGCCGAAGAAGAGGTACTGCTTGCCGTCGTCGTCCACCAGCGGCGCCGGGTCGAACAGCCAGTTCACGCCCTGGGCGCCCGGGGTGCTGCTGTTGATGAGCGTGCTCGTACGCTCGCTCGTCCACGGACCCAGCGGGGAGTCTCCGGTCACGACGTTGCTGGAGCCGCCTCCGTTGGCGTAGTAGAGGAAGAACTTCTCCTTGCCGTCGACGACCTTGCTCTCGATGCCGGGAGCCCACGAGTTGCCCGTGAAGGGGGCGATGCCGTTCGGACCCGCCACCTGGATCTCGCCGTGGTCGACCCAGTTCACCAGGTCGTCCGACGAGATCAGCGTGATCTGGTTGATCGCGCCGTAGTTGATCTGCGGCGAGACGCCGGTGTTCGAGTCGGGCGCATATCCCTGCGTGTCGTTGGTCATGTACATGTACACGCGACCGTCGTGCGCGAAGCCGTACCCGTCGGCGCCGAACTTGTGCCCCATCAGGGGGTTGTGCTCACCGGGGAGCTTGCCCACGACCTCGATGGTCTTCGACGGCGGAGCCGGCGGAGCCGCTCCGACGAGCGAGACGTCGTCGACGGTGAAGTCGAGCAGGTGCGTCGCCGGTGCGGCTGCCGCGTTCTCGGCCGACGTCCATGGGGTCTCGATGAACAGGCGGGTGGTGGCGACGCTCTGCGTTGCGGGGATGGTGAAGGTGGAGTTGACGTAGCCCCACTCGCCCCGCGCCGGAGTGGCGCTGCCGAGGTTGGTGTACGTGCCGCCGCCGTAGTGCATCGTGACGAAGAACTGCTTCGTCGCGGGGCTGGCGGGGTTGTCGTACTTCACCCGGGCCTTGACCGTATACGTCTGGCCCGCCTGCAGCTTGCCGGAGAGGTCCTGCATCGGGCCCGAGCCGGTCGTCTTGCGCTCCGTCGCGCGGATCGCCTGCGATCCCGAGAAGGCGTCGGTGGTGGATGCCAGGGCGGCTCCGTCGGCGGCGTTGCCGTTGTTCGAGAACCACGACGCTGTGCCGTCCTCGAAGCCGCCGTTGATGATCAGTTCTTCCTGTGCCGCATTGGCGGGGGTGGTGGCGGCGAAGCCGGCTGCCAGCAGCACCCCGGCTGCAGCCAGTGCGAGCACCCGGAACGGGGTGCGTCGCGTCTGTGTTCGTTGCACGTTCTCTCTCCTTCGATGGTGTGGGGAGTTCGTCGACTCCGAAGAGTCGTGGGTCGCGTCGGGGCCGGAGAAGCCCGACCCCGGGCGACGTCGTGGGGAGCGGCGGATGGCCGCTCGTCAGCGGTGCCGCGCCGTGCGTGGCGTGCGGGTCGGGGTCGCGACCGGGGCACTGTCGACGACGGTCCCGGCGAGGAAGGAACCCTCACGGTCCGACGGTGCGGCGAGAGACATCGTGCGGGAGTGGGAGGAGATGTCGCCGCCGGCGACCGCCGCCCCTGTCGTGGCGACGTTTCCCATCAGCACGGTCACCGGCGCTTCGTCGCGAGGCGTCGCGGCCAGGTCGCGAGCGTGATCGGGGCGAGACGGATCTTCATATCGCGGCTCCTTTGCCGGAAAGAAAACGCTCCCCGCGGAGCAGAGCACTCGCGGGGCGGGGGGATGCTGTGAGCGCTAACTGAAGGCCGAAGTTACCGCTAACGGTCGAGACGCACAACGGGTCCATGGGGAGGAACGCCGAACGAACTCGCTCTTCGTACCGGGCGTGTCGTTTTCCGGCTCGGGGCGCGACAGCGGCGTCGTCTCCCCGGCCACGAGCTGAGACCGTCGGCATCCCCCTTACAAGATGCCGACGGCCCCACGTCTACTCTGCCGCACGCAACGCGGCGACGACGTCGTAGCGCTCTCGAATGGCGGGGCGATGGTCGGGCTCGACCGCCCGGGTGGTCGCGACCGTCCACTCGACGGGGCCTCCCGCGAGAACGCCCGCCGCCTGCCGGGCCGCCCCGAGGGCGACGCATTCGCCCGCGGCCGGTACGACGATCTCGGCGTCGAAGACCTGCGCGGCGATGCGCGCCACTCCGTCGTTGGCGGCAGCGCCACCGATGAGCAGGATGCGTCGCACGTCGACACCCTGCCTGCGGATCGCGTCGAGCCCGACGGCCAGGCCGCTCAGCATCCCCTCGATCGCGGCACGCGCGAGATTCGGACGGTTCGTGGATGCCAGGGTCAGCCCGGTCAGCGACGCCTGCGCATGCGGGAGGTTGGGGGTGCGCTCCCCCTCGAACCAGGGCACGAGCACGATGCCTCCCGCGCCGGGTTCGGCCTCGAGGGCGAGGGCGCCGAGCTCGTCGTGCGAGACGCCGAGCAGTCCGGCGACGGCGTCGAGCACGCGGGCGGCGTTGAGGGTCGCGACCAGCGGCAGGAACTTCCCGGTCGCGTCCGCGAACCCGGCGACCGTGCCGCTGGTGTCGCGCGTGGGCGCGTCGGCGACGGCGAAGACCGTGCCGGAGGTGCCGAGCGAGACGACCACATCGCCCACCCCGGCGCCGAGTCCCAGAGCGGCACCGGCGTTGTCGCCCGCGCCGGGGCCGACGAGGGCGCCGCCGGGGAGCGTCCCCGCGCTCTCCCACGGCCCGAGGACGCGCGGCAGCACCGCGTCATGCCCGAGCGCGCGGCGGAACAGGTCGAGGTCGTAACCGTCGGCGCCCCAGTAGGCGGTGCCCGACGCATCGGAACGGTCGGTGACGAGCTCCTCGAGCACCGCGCTGCCGGGACCGAATCCGCGGAGGCGCCATGTGAGCCAGTCATGCGGCAGCGCGACGGCGGCGACGCGAGCTGCGTTGTCGGGTTCGGCATCCCGCAACCAGCGGAGCTTGGTGCCGGTGAACGAGGCCACGGGCACCGCCCCGGTGCGCTCGGCGTAGGTTTCGGCGCCGACCTCGTCGATCAGGTCGCGCGCGGCCTGAGCGGAGCGGGTGTCGTTCCACAGCAGGGCGTCACGGATGACGACGCCCTCGGCATCCAGCACGACCATGCCGTGCTGTTGTCCCGCGATCGAGACCGCGGCCACGTCGTCGAGGCCTCCGGCCCGGGCGATGGCATCCTGCAGCGCGCGCCACCATGCCTCGGGGTCGACCGAGGTGCCGGCGGGATGCGTCGCACGCCCCTCGCGCACCACCCGTCCGGTCTCTGCGTCGACGACGACGACCTTGCACGACTGCGTCGACGAATCGACTCCCATGACGAGCGCCATGCTCTGCCCTTCTCTCCGCCGCACCGCCCTCGGCGCGGTCTGTCAGTGGTGATTCAGCACCCGAAGGTGCGGGGACCCCTCGGGGTGTTCTGGACACTCGACGCGCAGGAAGCGGGGAGAGCAGCGCGGCCTCGTCCCGGACGGGCCCGGATGCCNGGCCCGGGACGACTCAGCGCGCGCCGAGCAGGTGCTCGGTGGCGAGCTGCTGCAGACGGACGAAGCCGAAGCCCTTGCCGCCGAGGTACGCGTCGGTGTCGAAGTCCTCGTAGGCCGAGCGGTCGGCGAGGAAGTCGTCGTAGGTCTCGCCCTCGTTCAGCGTCGGCTGTGCGAGCTCGGCGACCTTCGCGGCCTCGAGGGCCTCCTGCACCTCGGGGTCGGCGCGGAAGGCCGCGGCGCGCTCCTTGAGCAGCAGGTAGGTGTTCATGTTGGCCGAGACCGAGTCCCAGACGCCCGACTCGTCCTCGGTGCGCGAGGGCTTGTAGTCGAAGTGACGCGGACCGTCGTAGGCGGGGACCCCGCCGGGGCCGCCGTTCTCGAGCAGGTCGACGAGCGCGAAGGCGTTGTGCAGATCGCCGTGGCCGAACACGAGGTCCTGGTCGTACTTGATGCCGCGCTGGCCGTTGAGGTCGATGTGGAAGAGCTTGCCGTGGTACAGCGCCTGGGCGATGCCCGCGGCGAAGTTCAGGCCCGCCATCTGCTCGTGGCCGACCTCGGGGTTCAGGCCCACGAGTTCGGGACGCTCGAGCGAGTCGATGAAGGCGATCGCGTGGCCGAGGGTGGGCAGCAGGATGTCGCCGCGGGGCTCGTTGGGCTTCGGCTCGATCGCGAAGCGGATGTCGTAGCCCTTGTCGGTGACGTAGTCGCCGAGGAGGTTGACGGCCTCGCGGTAGCGCTCGAGCGCCTGGCGGATGTCCTTCGCGGAGTCGTACTCGGCGCCCTCGCGGCCACCCCACATGACGAACGTCTGCGCGCCGAGCTCGGCGGCGAGATCGAGGTTGCGCAGCACCTTGCGCAGCGCGAAACGACGCACCTGACGGTCGTTCGAGGTGAAGCCGCCGTCCTTGAAGACGGGGGCCGAGAACAGGTTCGTGGTGACCATCGGCGTGATGATGCCGGTGTCGCTCATCGCGCCCTTGAGGCGGTCGATCTGCGTCTGGCGTTCGGCGTCGGTCGAGCCGAAGGCGAAGAGGTCGTCGTCGTGGAAGGTCAGGCCGTAGGCGCCGAGCTCGGCGAGCTTCTCGACGACGTGCACGACGTCGAGGGGCTCGCGGGTCGGGCCGCCGAAGGGGTCGGTGCCGTTGTAGCCGACGGTCCAGAGTCCGAACGAGAACTTGTCATCGCGGGTGGGGGTGGGCATTCCTGCTCCTTCGCATGGACGCGCGAGTGCGCGGTGACGCACGGCGGGTTTGTTGGTGCTCACAACATATACCCCGGATGCCGCCACGTCCAGACCCCTCGTCAGCGTCCGAGCGCGTCGTCGACCACGGCGAACACCGCGGGGTCCCACGTCAGCGCGCGCTCCCACGGCAGCCCGAACGCCTCGGCGAAGAAGATGCTGTGCACGTGGTCGGCGAACGAGTGACGCTCGACGTCGGGCAGCACCGCGGAGGGCACCTCGTCGGCGCGACCGCTGGTCATCGACACGAGGCCGTCGTGCGGCCACAGCTGCACCGGCGCGGTCGCCGCGGCGAAGTATCCGGCGCCGATCGCGGTCACCGGGATGCCGTCGAGCACCCCCGCCTGGGCGTCGTTCCACTCGCGCAGGAACCGGCGCGACACCTCGTCCGCCGCCCCCTGGGAGTTCGCGTCGGCGTACGGGCGCGCCTCGGCGAAGATCTGCAGCGTGGCGGGGTCGCCGTGCGCGTCGTCCTCCGAGATCTCGTCGTCGAGCAGGTCGCCCAGCACCGAGCCGTCCCACGGGGTGCCGAGGGTCACGAGGCGCTCGATGCGCGGACCCGCGCCGCCGAGCTCGCGGATCGCGGCGCGCGAGAACAACCCGCCCATCGAGTGACCGACGAGGGCGACGCTCCCGACGCCCTCCTCAGCGGCGAGCCGTCGCAGGAACCCGGCGAGCGCGACCCCGGCGTCGTCGACGCGGCCCACGGCGTTGATCGTCACCTCGGCCGGCAGCACGACGGGGACGTCGGAGAAGCCCTGCCACCCGGCATCCTCCCGCACCTCTCCCGGACCGATGCGGGCGGGAGCGGTGAAGACCCGGATGCCGCGATCGAGCAGGGGCGCGCGCAGGGCGGTCATCGTGTTGCCCGCCGCGAGGCCGGAGGCGGCCGCGTGCTGCGGGTCGGTGTACGGGGTCACGGCGGCTCCCCCGGAGACGAGGACGACGGCGTCAGCCATGGCGGCTCCTTCACAGGTCGGGTCCCGGTCAGGATAGGGCAGGCCGTGCACCCTCACGCGTGTCCGCGGCCCGCCGCTTCGCCCGTCCGCGCGACGGCACGCCGTGGGCGCGGCATGAGGGCCGCACGCGCGGCGTCAGGCCCCACAGGACGGCGCCCCGCGTCAGCGCGGGAGGGCGTCCTCGATCGCGGCGACGACCTCGGGCGCGTCGGGGAGCGTGCGGGGGCTGAAACGCGTCACCTTGCCGTCGGGGGCCACGACGAACTTCTCGAAGTTCCACGAGATGCGACCGGTCTTGCCCTCGGCATCCGGGGTCGTCGTGAGCTCCTTGTACAGCGGGTGGGCGCTGCGCCCGTTGATCTTGACCTTCTCCGACATCGGGAACGTCACGCCCCACGTCGCGGAGCAGTACTCGGCTATCTTGTCCTCGTCGCTGAGCTCCTGCAGGAACTGGTTGCTCGGAAAGCCGATCACGGTGAACCCGCGGTCGGCGTACTTCTTGTGCAGCGCCTCGAGGGCCTCGTACTGGGGCGCGAGGCCGCAGCGCGAGGCGACGTTGACCACGAGCGCCGCCTTACCGGCGGTCAGGTCGCCGAAGGTGGTTTCTTCGCCGCGGATGGTCGTGATCGGGATGCCGGAGAGGTCCATCTTCCGATCCTGGCACCGCCCGGTTGTGGTCGGGGTGGGAATCGTACGGCTCATGGCACAGTGGTCGGATGGTCACCGTGGGGAGTCGGGGCGACGGCATGCGCCGCGCCAACCTCTCGCTCGTGCTGCGCACCGTCCACCGCGAGGGTCCGCGCTCCCGCGCGGCGCTCACCGAGGCGACGGGACTCAACCGCTCCACGATCGCGGATCTCGTGGGCGAACTGCAGCGCGCGGGCCTCGTGATCGAACGCGCGTCCGAGGCCCAGGGGCGCGTCGGCCGCCCCTCCCCCCTCGTCGTGCCCGACCCGCGGGTCGTCGCCGTCGCGGTCAACCCCGAAGTCGACGCGCTCGACATCGGCGCGGTGGCGCTCGACGGCTCGATCCTCGCGCGCGAACGTCTGCCCCAGACCGCGCTGCTCACTCCGGAACGTACCGCCGAGCTCGTCGGCAGCCGGGTGCGGGAGTGGCGACGGGGGCCCCTGTCCGCGGCCCGCCTGGTAGGTGCGGGTGTCGCGGTTCCCGGTCCCGTGCGCTCGGCCGACGGTCTCGTGCGGGAGGCCCCGCACCTCGGCTGGAAGGACGCCGCTCTGGCCGAGCTGATGACGGATGCCACGGGCCTTACGACACACGTGGCCAACGACGCCGCCCTGGGAGCGGTGGCCGAGCACCTGTTCGGCGCCGCACGCGGCGCGCACGACGTGGTCTACCTCAACGGCGGCGCGAGCGGTATCGGCGGAGCCGTCATCGTCGGCGGGATGCCGCTCAGCGGCGCGGGCGGCTACGCCGGGGAGTTCGGCCAGAACCGTCCCGGCATCGTCGATCCGCGCGATCGCCGAGCGGTCGACGGCGTCCTCGAGGACGAGGTGAGCAGGGGGCGCCTCCTCGAGGTCGTGGGCAGTGACGCGGCGGACGACACCTCTCTGGCCGCCGCGCTCGCCGACAGCACCGACGCCGCGGTGCGCGCCGAGATCGGACGTCAGCGACGCATCCTCGCCACCGCCCTCGCCAACGCCGCGAACGTCATGAACCCGGCGGTGATCGTGCTGGGCGGATTCCTCGCCGCCCTCGCCGACCTCGATCTCGACGCCCTGGCCCGAGCCGTGCGGGCGCAGACGGTCCCCGCCTGCGCCGAGGGCCTGCGGGTGGCCGTCGCCGAGCTCGGCGAGGACCGTCTGCTCGTCGGAGCGGCCGAGGCGGTCTTCGAGATCGCCCTCTTCCCCGCGCGCTGACCCCGCGCGCCCGGCGGCCCGGGGCGATCGGTTGCGTCGGACCCCGATGTCGGTGGGGCGGTGCAGGATGGGAGGCGTGATCCAGAGACGCGATGCCGGAGCCACGTGGTCAGGCAACCACCGTTACCGCGCCACCGAGGTGCTCCTTCCGGGCGACCTCGACGAGCTCGCCGAGGTCGTGGCATCCGCCCGCTCCCTGCGCGTGCAGGCGACCCGCCACACGTTCAACGACATCGCCGACACCGACGCGGCGCTCGTCTCGCTCGAACGCCTACCGACGCACGTCGAGGTGGTCGACGGTCGCGTCCGGGTGGAGGGGCTCGTCACCTTCGCTCAGCTCGCGCCCGTGATCGAGGCCGAGGGTCGCGCCCTGCACAACCTGGGCTCGCTCCCCCACATCTCGGTCGCGGGCGCCACCGCCACCGGCACGCACGGCTCGGGGGTGCGAAACGGCAACCTGTCGAGCGCGATCCGCGCCGTCGAGATCATGGATGCCGACGGCCGCATGCACCGCATCGACCAGACGCACGACCGGTTCGGCGCCGCCGCCCTCAGCCTCGGCGCCCTCGGCGTCGTCACCGCCGTCGAGCTGCAAACCGAACCGACCTACGACATCACCCAGCAGGCCTATACGGGCGTCGCGTGGGCCGACATCGCGGGTGACCCCGAACGGGTGCTCGGGGGGTCGCGCAGCGTCAGCGTCTTCACCACCTGGGGCGACCCCGCGCACGACCTGGTGTGGGCGAAGAGCGACGACGGCACTCCCGACTGGGTCGAGGAGCTGGGCGGGCGTCCCGTCGGCGACGACATCCACCTCGGTCGCATCCGCACCGTCGACAACACCACTCCGAGGGGCACGGCCGGACCCTGGCACACGCGGCTGCCGCACTTCCGCGCCGACGCTCTCCCCAGCGACGGCGACGAGATCCAGACCGAGTACTTCGTCCCGCTGGCGTCGGCGCGCGAGGCCCTCGCCGCGGTGAAAGCCATCGCCCCGGCGTTCGAGGCGCAGCTCCTCGTCACGGAACTGCGCACCGTCGCCGCCGACGAGCTGTGGCTGAGCCCCGCCTACCGGCGCGACGTGCTCGCCATCCACTTCACGTGGCGCAACGACACAGCGGGAGTGCTCGCGGTTCTGCCGAGCATCGAGGAGGCGCTGGCCCCGTTCGACGCGCGGCCGCACTGGGGCAAGGCGTTCACCCTGCCCGGCGAATCCGTGCGGGCGAGCCTGACCCGGGTCGATGACTTCCTCGCCGCCGCGCGTGAGGTCGACCCCCGCGGCGTCTTCCGCAACGACTTCCTGCGGCGGACAGTGGGCCTCTAGCCCGCTCGCCCGCGGTGCGGGCCGCGACGTCACCGGGAGCGGAGGCGCTGGCCGCGGTCGCCGTTCCGATCGGGCCGGGCCGCGGTCGCCGTTCCGATCGGGCCGCGGTCGCGATCGGGCCGTGGTCGTGATTGCGGTAACGGTTGCGGGTGCCGCTCCGGTCGGGCAGTGGTCGCGGTCGCCGTGACGGCCGGCCAGAGGCTCAGGGTCGCCCGGGGATCGGCGGTGGCACCACAGGCTGCGCGGGTACCTGGCGCACAAAGTCAGCGATTCGCACAACGTCAGCCGTCCGGCGCCGAAAGTCACCGACCTTGCGCGGATCACCGAGGATACGCCCGTCGCCACGGCCGTGAAACGGCACCGCGTCACGAAGTCAGCGATTCGCACAACGTCAGCCGTCCGGCGCCGAAAGTCACCGACCTTGCGCGGATCACCGAGGATACGCATCACCCCACGACCGCGAAACGGCGCCGCCCACCGCGACGCCGCTCCGCGGCATCCGGGATCAGCGGCTCGAGTAACCGCCGTCGATGGGGAGCGAGACGCCCGAGATCATGCCGGCGCCGTCGCTGAGGAGGAAGACGATGGGGGCGGCGATGTCGTCCTCGGTCGCCCACTTGTGCAGGGGCATGGCCTCGAGGAAAGGGCCCTCGATGTCGGGCCGACCCCAGTACCAGGCCGACATAGGCGTCATGACGACCGTCGGGTTGACGCTGTTGACGCGGATGCCGTGGCCGCCGAGCTCGAGGGCGGAGACGCGCGTGATGTTGTCGAGCGCCGCCTTGGAGGACCCGTACGAGATGTGGCCGGTGAGGGCGACGAGGCTCGCCTGGCTCGAGACGTTGACGATCGCGCCGCCCTTGCCGACGCGGATCATCTCGCGCGAGGCGTACTTCGTGACCAGGAGCGAGCCGCGGGCGTTGATGCTCATGACCTTGTCGAACACGTCGATGTCGGTGTCCATGGGGGTCGCGATCTCGCCGCCCCAGCCTCCGCAGTTGACGACGCCGTACAGATCGCGGCCCTCGATCGCGGAGCGGATCTCGTCCTCGGATTCGAGGTCGAAGACGACGGGCTCGGCGCCGGTCTCTTCGGCGATCGCGGCGACGCTGTCGGCGGTGCGTCCGGCGGCGAGCACGGTCGCTCCGGCGGCGACGAGGTGGCGCACGGTCGCCCCGCCGATGCCGCCACCGGCGCCGGTGACGAGGATGGTGCGGTCGGTGAATTCGGTCATGGGTGGGCTCTTTCGCGGGTCCTGGAGGCGAGGACGACGGCGGTGTCGTCGCGGCCCACTATAACCACAGAATCACGCGGATGACTTCGGTGTCATGACGAATTGATCACGGGTGTTGACACCGGTGACATGGTGGCCGTACCGTAACCGGAGTTCGACCGGTGAACCCCACCGGAAACCGCTTCGCCGACGCAGCACTCCCGATGTGCGACGCCGCCCGGAAGGACCCACACAGCCGTGACCCACCCCTCGGAGACCGCCGCGACCCCGGCCGCCGCGACCGTGCGCATCGCCGACCTCGTCGACCGTGCCCGCGCCCTCGCCGCCACCGGCGAGCGTCGCGTGCTGGGTATCGCCGGCACCCCCGGAGCGGGCAAGTCCACCGTCAGCGACGCGCTGCTCGCCGCCCTCGGCGACGACGCGATCCTCGTCGGCATGGACGGCTTCCACCTCGCCAACGAAGAGCTCGTGCGCCTCGGTCGACGCGAGCGCAAGGGCGCACCCGACACGTTCGATGTCGAAGGATACGTCGCCCTCCTCGACCGCATCCGCGCCGGCCGCACCGTCTACGCGCCTCGCTTCGACCGCAGTCTGGAGGAGTCGATCGGTTCGGCCGTGCTCGTACCGGCCGAGGTGCCCCTCGTCATCACGGAGGGCAACTACCTGCTGCACGACCGGTTCGGATGGGAAGCCGTGGCCTCCCGTCTCGACGAGGTCTGGTTCCTCGACGTCGACGCCACCGAGCGCCGCGAGCGGCTCGTCACGCGCCGCCTCTCCCACGACCATCCCCACGACGAGGCCGTCGCGTGGGTTCGCGATGTCGACGAGGCCAATGCCGCCGTCGTCGAGCGCGGACGCCATCGCGCTGATCTGGTCATCACCGTCTCCGAGGTCCCCGCCGGGGGCCTCGGCCACCACGAAGGAGCTGCTTCATGAGCACCACCACGACCGTGCCCGTGCTGCAAGCGCGGGGTCTGTCGCGCCAGTTCGGTCATGTCCGGGCGTTGAACAACGTCGATTTCGAGGTCTACCCGGGAGAGGTCACCGCGTTGATCGGTGACAACGGCGCCGGCAAGTCCACCCTCGTGAAGGCCCTGTCGGGAAACCTCGCGGTCGATGAGGGCGAGATCCTCTTCGACGGCAAACCGATCGAGATGTCCAACCCGCAGGTCGCCTCCGCCCTCGGTATCGAGACGGTGTACCAGGACCTCGCCCTCGCCCCGCACCTGGACCCGGTGCAGAACATGTACCTCGGTCGGGAGATCCGCCGCCCGGGCCTGGCGGGGGCGTTGGGGTTCATGAAGACCAAGGACATGGCCGTCGCCTCCCGCGCCGCGTTCGA